>CAWBWL010000006.1:0-127504 GCA_963792485.1 uncultured Alphaproteobacteria bacterium | reverse complement strand
TTCATCGGCGAATGCGTTGATGTGACCGGCTGGCTTGGCGGGTATAATTTCCAATGGGCCTGGTCGAGCGGCTGGGTCGCGGGGCAGGCGGTTTGACTTCGCGTCACGCATCCCTCTCTTAATATTCGAATGCTACGCGTCGTCCGAGAATGAGGGTGAGCATGAGATTGGTTGCGAGCACTTTTGCGGGCCTGTTGCTCGTCATGGCTGTTGCTGCGGGCTACTTTATGAATGTTATGTTGACGCAAGTGACCCCCGGCAATGTAGAATCCAGGTTTACAAGCCTTTGTCTGATTGGTCTGAATGCTTTCAAGCTTGATCAGCGCGACAGAATTCGTACCCTTAGCCTGGGAAGTTTCAGCTGCAGCTGCGTTGCCGAAAAAATCATTGAGGAAAATGGTCCAGCGGCCGCCGCGCGAACAGCGAATACATTCCGTAAAACGCTCACGGTTGCACTGAAGCTTTGGGTCACGGGTGTTCGCGGTGATAAGCAGACCCTTTCGCAAGCCGGAGTTTCGCAGTCTGACTTGAGACAGTATTCGAGGATATTTGATCGCGTTGGCAAGAAGTGCGACGTTGCGGCGGTGAAGTGAACCCGCACCAAGTTTTCGCTTGATCTTTGGAACCAGCCGAAGGACGGCCATCACGCCCCCTGGGGCAGGTTGTGCGATCCCGCGCGAGCCGCTAGCATTCTAAACAGCGGGAGTTTTTGACGTCTCGTGAAAGAGCGGAAATGCGTGCGTTCAAATTTGTCTTTATTGCCCTCGTTGCCCTGGCGCTCATTGGCGGGGCGTTTGCCTCTTATGTGCTTCTCGCACCCGTCACAGCAAATAACGTCAAGTTTCGCCTCACCAGCGTTTGCGCCATGGGGACGGCTGCGCTGCGCCTCAATGATGCTGCGGCGGCTGAGCTTGAGAAGATGACGAAAGGCAGCTGCGGATGCCTCTCCGGACGCCTGATCAACGAGGCCGGACCGGACGTCGCAGCAAAAGTGACCGAGGCCGCGCGCAAGCTTGGCGTTTTCGGCATCAGGCGTAAGTGGAACAGCGGCGCTGACGAAAGCAAAGAAGGCGGTGGGCTTTTGGAAAGCTCCGGCCTCAGGGACAAAGTAATCCTGGAATTTTCCGAGCGATATGTGAAGGCGGCAAACGCCTGCGAGGCCGAAGCTGTCTAATCGTTAATCATTGGAACCACGCCAATTGGTTGGAACCTGGCTAAGCCTTTCCTAATTGAGTGGATATCCAACTCAAAGAGTGATCATTCATGGCTTCCCCCAGGCGGAAACGGTTCCTGCTTTTGTCCAACCCGCACAGCAGGCGTGGCGCAAGTCAGGTTGCGCCGGCAATGGAGGTGCTGAATGCAGCAGGCATGGACGTCCTTTCGCTTGCTCCGAAAAAAGCTGGCGACGTTTCCGCACTCATCATCGAAAACGCCGCCAATGCGCACGGCATCATTGTCGCAGGCGGCGACGGCACAATGAACGCCGCTGCCGAAGCGCTGGTCAAAACCGGACTGCCGCTCGGCGTCTTACCGTCAGGCACCGCCAATGACCTTGCCCGCACGCTCGCCATTCCGGAGGACCCGCGCAAAGCCGCCGAAATCATCGCCAGCGGTCATACGCGGCGCATTGACCTCGGCTCGGTGAACGGCCACTACTTTTTCAATGTCGCGAGCATTGGTTTGGCGGCGGACCTTGCGGGCAAACTCACCAAACAGGGCAAGAAACGTTTTGGCCGCCTGAGCTATGCCATCGCCGCCTTTAAAGTCTTGAAGGAGGCGCGGCCCTTTACCGCCGAAATCATCAACAAGGGCGAGGTGACCAAGGTCAAGACCCTGCAGATCGGCATTGGCAATGGCCGCTTCTATGGCGGCGGCATGACGGTCGAGAGTTCAGCCCTGATCAATGACGGGCACCTTGATCTCTATTCGCTCGAGATTGATGAGGTCTGGAAATTGGCGCTGCTCTTGCGCAAATTCCGGCTCGGCGAGCACGGGCTTTGGGAAGCAGTGCGCACGGCGCGCTGCACCGGGTTCGAAGTCAAAACGCGCCGCCCGCAGCCGATCAATCTGGATGGTGAATTGAAAACGCACACGCCCGCGCACTTTGAGATTCATCCAAAAGCCGTGACCGTGTTTGCGCCGACTGCCAAGGCCGGAGAAGCCCCGGCCCCTGGCCTCACGCCCGCAAGGGTTGCCCCGTAGGCGCCAACCGGCGACAGGCCGCACTGCAGATATCCCTTGCGGCAGACGGCAGGCGGTCGGGCCTGCCGTCATGGTCTGCAAGTTCAGATCGTTCCACTCGCCATCTCTGCGGCGATGAAATCCGCCTGCCGTATCGCCAGCGTCACGATGGTGAGCGTCGGATTCTCTGCCGCGCCCGTGGTGAACTGGCTGCCATCCGAGATGAACAGGTTCTTGATGTCATGCGTCTGGCCATTCTTGTTGCAGACGCCGTCCTTGGCCTCGGCGCTCATCCGGTTGGTGCCCAGATTATGTGTTGACGGATAGGGCGGGGTCGGGAACGAGCGGGTGGCGCCGACGGCGTCGTAGATCGCCATGCCCTGCTTGTAGGCATGATTGCGCATGGCGATGTCGTTCGGATGGTCATCGAAATGCACATCCGGGATCGGCATGCCATAGGCGTCCTTCAGCTCCTTGTGCAGCGTGACGGCGTTCTTCTCCTGTGGCATGTCTTCGCCGACAATCCACATGCCGGCCATGCTGTCATAGGCGTCGAGCGCCGCCGTGAACGAGCGGCCCCACTGGCCCGGATCAAGGAACGCCGCCATGAAGGGCAGGCCGAGCGCCAGCGTCTCCAATTCGTAACCGCCGACAAAGCCGCGCGACGGATCGTGGCGGGCCTCATCCTGGATGATGCCGGCCATGGTCGTGCCGCGGTAGAAATGCACTTTCTTGTCAAACGTCGCATAGACCGAACCGGTCGTGTGACGCATGTAGTTTTTGCCGACCATGCCGGAGGAATTGGCAAGTCCGTCCGGGAACTTGGACGAGGCCGAGTTGAGCAGCAGGCGCGGGCTTTCAATCGAATTGCCCGCCACGCAGACAATGCGCGCCTTCTGCGTGTTCAGCTTGCCGTCCTTGTCCGCATAGGTGACGCCCGTCACCTTGCCGCTGTCGTCATGCTCAATCTTGACGACGTGGGCCTGCGGGCGCACTTCCAGCTTGCCGGTCGCCTCGCCTTTCGGGATTTCCGTATAGAGCGTCGACCATTTGGCGCCCCATTTGCAGCCCTGGAAACAGAAGCCAGTCTGCTGGCAAGACATGCGGTCGTCCCGGTCCTGCGAGTTGATCGCCATATTGCCGGTATGGACTTCTTTATAGCCCAGTGCCTTCGCGCCTTTTTCAAGGATCTTGTAGTTGCTGTTGCCGGGAAGGCCGGGGATGTTGTTGGTGCGCGTCACGCCCATCTTGTCCTCAGCCTTGGCGTAATAGGGCTCAAGGTCGGCGAGCGTGATCGGCCAGTCGAGAAGGTTCGCCCCTTCGACCTTGCCATAATTGGTCAAAGCTTTGAATTCATGCTCCTGAATGCGCAGCGACGCGCCGGCCCAATGGGTGGTCGTGCCGCCCACCGCCTTGACGATCCAGGACGGCAGGTTCGGGAAATTTTTCGCCACCCGCCAGTCACCGGATGTGGTGCGGTTGTCGAGCCAGGCGAGCTGACCGAAACTGTCCCATTCGTCGTTGACGAACTCCTCATATTCGATGCGCTTGCCCGCTTCCAGAATGACGACATCGACACCCTTTTGCGCAAGCTCATTGCCGAGCGTGCCGCCGCCCGCTCCCGAACCGATAATGACGACCACCGAGCCGTCGTTGAGATCATATGGCGCAGCCATGGTTTCCTCCCGGAAATTGATTTCAGTTCAAATGGTTCAAGCGGTCACAGCCATTCAATGTCGGCAAAACCGCGCTCGATATAGCCGCCCTTGGAATAGGACTCGCCCTCATAGCCAAACAGCGGCCACACATCCTTCTGGTTATAAAGACCCGTCACCAGGCCGCCGCGCACCGCCTGAAAGAACGGCGTCGTCTCAATCTGCTTGAGCACCGCAACGCGCTGCTCCTCCCAGCCGAGGCCGCGATAGCCGCCAGCGCCCGCCTTGGCGTCAAGATCGGCAATGCCGTCCTCAACCATTTTCTTGGCGGCTTCATCCGTCGCCGCCTTGTCGTCATAGCCCTTCATGGCGAGCGCGTAGAATTTGTCCGGCACATGGTCGTGCGGATAAACGTCGCGCGCCATCTGAATGAGCGTCGCCATGGTTTCGGGCTTCAACGCCTTGACCTCCATGCCCCAGGCGTTGGGCGGGCTGAGAACAGCCGAGCCCGAGACGACCAGAATAGCCGTTGCGCCCAGGACGCCGCCGCGCTTTAAAAGTTCGCGCCGCGACAGGCCTTCTTCCTTCTTGTAAACCGTGACCATCTTGTCTCCTCCTCATTGCCCCATATGTGTCAGCGATACCGGCCGTAGCGCTGCAGAACCTCGATCTGATAGCCGTCAGGGTCAGCCACAAAGAAAAACCGCGCCAGGAGCTTTCCGTTATTGTTGAAGTCGACCAGCTTGCGGGGGGCGTAACCCAGGCCTTCCAGGCGCGCATGCTCGGCTTCAAGATTGTCGACGCAGAACGCGATATGGCCGTAGCCATTGCCGAGGTCATATGCCTCTTCGCGGCCCTTGTTGACCGTGAGCTCCAGCTCGAAATCGTTTTCGGCGTTCGAAAGATAGATCAACGTGAATGTGTCAAAATCAATGCGCTCGGCAACCTTCAGGCTGAAGGCATTCTGGTAGAAGCCAACGGAGCGCGCCTCCTCCAGCACACGGATCATGGAATGGATGGCTTTGGCCATGAATTGCTCTTTCTTGCGCTGATCAGGCAAAATTTCATAGGAATTGTGCAACGCTGCGCCTCAAAGCAGGTGGCAATCGGCTACCACGGGCGAGATTTTCTTCCGTGCAGCCGGCCATGAACCAAAGTCGCCCTTGCGCTCGCCATAAAGTGCGGCAAGTATGATGGCGCGGGTCAATCGGGGGAAAGGCATGCAGGCTGCGTTGGGAGCGCAGCCACACAGGGAGCAGCAAATGTGTAAAGTCTATGCGGGGCAAAACCCCGGAGGCTATAAGAGCATAAACCGGTCCATCCGCATTGGCGGACATTCCACCAGCATCCAGCTCGAAGCCGTTTTCTGGGAACTACTGGACGAGATTGCGCAGTCACAGCATATGACAACGCCGAAATTCATCTCAACCCTCTATTCCGAGGCAATTGAAATCAACGGTGAAATCCACAATTTCGCATCTATGCTGCGCTCGACCTGCGCCCTCTATTTGAGCGGACACAGGCCGGCGGCTCAGGAAATATATTTTGTGGCCGCAAACGGATCAGGTGCAATCAGACCATCCGCACACCTTCCTTGATGAAGGTGCCGGCGCGCAGCTCGTTGACGGCGGTGACGAGCTCTTCGCGGGTGTTCATGACAATCGGCCCGTGCCAGGCGACCGGTTCTTTGATCGGCGCGCCGGAGACAAGCAGAAAGCGCACGCCTTTTTCACCCGCCTGAACCACGACCTCGTCGCCCGTGTCGAACACGACGAGTGTGCGGTTGCCCGACATGTCGCGCAGGTGAATTTCTTCACCATCGACTTCCTTTTCGACAAGGACGCCGAATGGCTTGGACGCATCGCGGAACGTTGCCGAGCCCTCGAAGATATACGCGAAAGCTGACCGGTAGGTGTCCACCGGAAACACCTTGCGCTTGCCGGGCGGAACCCAGATGTCGAGATATTGCGGATCGGCCGCTATGCCGTCCACCGGTCCCTTGTGATCACGGAACGAGCCGACAACAACACGCACCCGCGTGCCGTCATCCTCGACAATTTCCGGAATCTCGGTCGAGTTCACATCCTGATAGCGCGGTGTGGTCATTTTCAGGTTGGAGGGCAGATTGGCCCAGAGCTGAAACCCGTGCATGCGCCCGGCAAAATCACCCTTCGGCATTTCCTGATGCATGATGCCGGACCCTGCCGTCATCCACTGCACATCACCCGCGCCGAGCGTGCCCCGGTTGCCGAGCGAATCGCCATGCTCGACCGAGCCGGCCAGCACATAGGTGATCGTCTCGATGCCGCGGTGCGGATGCCAGGGAAAGCCCTTGAGATAATCACGCGGATCATCATTGCGGAAATCATCCATCATCAGGAACGGATCGGTGAGCGAAGGATCGCCAAAGCCGAAAACGCGCTGCAGATTGACCCCCGCGCCCTCGACATGGGGCGAGGTGCCGGAGATATGTTTGACGGGGCGGATGGACATGGGGAGGAGTCCTTTGCGTTGGTGAGCTGGGCCATATTTAGGCGCGATGCGGCGCGATTGCACAGAGGTGAACGATGGTGACGGATTGTTCGATGATTTTGCTTGTAAAGTAACATTTGACAATTGACTGTAAAGTGCTACTTTACTATTTGCAGAGTTGATCAACTTGCCAACGCAAATGTTTGCCGTTTAGGTTGCAGCATTGGCGGGGCAAGATCGATGATTGTTTCTTATCGAAATAAGGCGTTGAAACGGTTTTGGGAGAACAGTGATCCTCGGGGTTTGAACCCTCAGCATCTTCTGAAGATTGAACAGTTGCTGACGGCGCTGGATCTGGCGATTGCTCCTGAGGACATGAATTCTCCCGGCTTTGACTTTCATAAGCTGACTGGGGAGAGGCCTAACCGGTGGTCGGTTCATGTGAATGGAAACTGGTGTGTGACATTTGGCTTTGATTCGGGAGACGCCCTTGCGGTTGACTATGAAGATTATCACTGAGGATGCCGGCCATGGCCGCTGAACGAAAAAGCCTGCGAGATCCAAACCGGTGTCCGTCGCACCCCGGCGCACTATTCCGTGAAATCAGTCTTCCCGCGCTCAAGATCACAAAAACCGAATTCGCCGCTGCGCTTGGCATTTCCCGGCAGATGCTTCACGGCATTCTGTCGGAAAAGTATCCGGTGACCGTGGAAATGGCGGTTCGCTTCGGCCATGTGCTCGGCAACGGCCCCGGCCTGTGGATTCGAATGCAGCAGGCGCACGACCTCTGGCACGCCGAGCGCAAAATCGATCTGTCGAAGCTCAAGCCCCTGCCAAAGCGCGATATCGCCGCCTGAAAACTGGCCGCCAGACAGTTCGGCTTAAACTTCCGGGCAGCGCGGCATAGCCTCCAGCAACTCCGGCAGCGCTTCCGGCAGGCCCGACCAGTCACCATTGCGCCATGCAAGGCATCCTTGCCTGCCTTCTGCAACAGTAACTGGGTTCTGCCCGTTATTGTCATAGGCACGCCAAAAGTCACACACCGACAGATACTCCGGCAAATTCGCCAAAGACCGCGAAAACCTGCGGCGGGCATCTGTTTCAGGAACATTGTGGCCGCCTTCACTTACGCGTCTCGATATGCGGGCCAGCGCCAGCTCTGGCGTCTTGACTGCAAAATACAGAATATGCACTGGCCACCCTGCCGCATGCGCCATTTCAATGGTTTTCAGGTGTGTGCGCCCTGAAAGTGTTGTCTCAACCGTGATAGAGTTCGCCCCCACATCCCCCTCTCGCAGAGTCTCTCGCAATATCTGCAAGGCAAAGCGCGCGGCTCTCACGCGTTCCAGTTCAGGATCAATTGGAGATAACCCGCGAGCAATCTCGTCCAGATTCACAAAAGACTTGGACCCGGAGACGGCGTTTATATGTCTGAGCGCAAAGCTCGTTTTACCAACACCATCGGCGCCCGCTACAAACCAAAGAACCGGCTTTCTCATTTAATCCAGTCTCGTAGCCACCCTTTTCCATTGCCATATGGAATTTGCCCGCGCCATCGCCTATCTGAGCCTGATTGTTCTCTTAAGGCAAATCCGGAAACTTCATGACAACTTTTTCTCCCCGCGAGATCGTATCTGAACTCGACCGCTACATCATCGGCCAGAATGACGCCAAGCGCGCTGTGGCGATCGCCTTGCGAAACCGCTGGCGCCGCCAGCAGCTGACCGGGCAGATGCGTGAAGAGGTCATGCCGAAAAACATTCTGATGATCGGACCGACGGGCGTCGGCAAGACCGAGATATCGCGGCGCTTGGCAAAGCTAGCCGGTGCTCCGTTCATCAAGGTGGAAGCAACGAAATTCACCGAAGTCGGCTATGTCGGGCGCGACGTTGAGCAGATCATCCGCGATCTTGTCGAGGCCGGAATCCTGCTCGTGCGCGCCAAGCGGCGTGAGGATGTAAAGGCCAAAGCTCACGCCAATGCCGAAGAGCGGGTGCTCGACGCGCTTGTCGGCAAAACATCGAGCCCGGCGACGCGCGAAAGTTTTCGCAAGAAGCTGCGGGCGGGCGAGCTGGACGACAAGGACATCGAGGTGGACGTCAAGGATTCCGGCCAGCCGAGTTTTGAGCTGCCCGGCATGCCAAGCGGCTCGTTCGGCATGATCAACCTCAACGACATGCTTGGGAAAGCCATGGGTGGGCGCACCAAAACGGTCAAAACAACCGTAAAGGAAAGCTATTCCTTCCTGGTGGACGATGAATCCGACAAGCTGCTGGACATGGACCAAATCCACCGCGAGGCCGTGCGCTCGGCTGAAAATGACGGCATTGTGTTTCTCGACGAAATCGACAAGATCGCCACCCGCGAGGGCGGCATTGGGGCCGGGGTGTCGCGCGAAGGGGTTCAGCGCGATCTTCTGCCTCTCATTGAGGGCACGACAGTCGCCA
Organism: uncultured Alphaproteobacteria bacterium; assembly: GCA_963792485.1. GTDB lineage: Bacteria > Pseudomonadota > Alphaproteobacteria > Rhizobiales > Rhizobiaceae > JANOYJ01. Next base: position 118,749 of record CAWBWL010000006.1, on the reverse strand, counting down.
CCAAATATGGCCCGGTCCAGACGGATCATATCCTGTTCATCGCCTCCGGCGCGTTTCACGTCGCCAAACCATCCGACCTGTTGCCGGAACTGCAAGGCCGCTTGCCGATCCGGGTTGAGCTGAATGCGCTGTCGCGCGAAGACATGCGCCGCATTCTGACCGAGCCTGAAGCCAGTCTCTTGAAGCAATACATCGCCTTGATGGGCACGGAAGGCGTCGAACTCGACATCACGGACGATGCCATTGACGCGCTCGCTGACATCGCTGTTGATTTGAACACATCGGTGGAAAATATCGGCGCCCGGCGTTTGCAAACCGTGATGGAGCGGGTTCTCGACGAGATTTCCTATGATGCGCCGGACAAATCCGGGACAAAGTTCAAGATCAATGCGGAGTATGTGCGCAAGAGCGTCGGCGCGCTCGCCAAGAACACGGACCTGTCGCGATTTATTTTGTAGGCCAGCATCGTGTTTTCTTGAGGGTGTGGCCTGTTTGCCCTCGACTTGGCGGGGCGCGAGCTTGTATCGAGCCGCAGCCTCCCCAAGCGTCAGATTCGAAAATGCCGACACTTAGACATTTGCTTCCGCTCTTCGCGCTTTACGCCGGGCTTGCCCAAGCGCAGGCCGCGACGATTGTGCCTGCCGGAAACCGGCATGAGGCGCAGCCCGACATCCCTGCAGGCTCGGCCAAGCGCACTGCGGCGACCAAATCCTCGTTTGAGGCCAAATATCAGAAGGTTTTTCGCCTCTTGCAGAATGACCCGAAGCTGCGCGGAAAAATCCGCAAGGTTTCGGCCAAATACGGCATTGATCCGCTGCACATGGTCGGCGCCATTGTTGGCGAGCACACCTATAATGTCGACGCCTATGACCGCCTGCAGACCTATTATGTCAAAGCCGTCTCCTATGTCAGCGAGGATATTTCCTTCTCCTATGAAGGCCAGTCCATCGCTGATTTTGTGCAGCGGCCTGAATTTGATGAGTGCGGTTCGGCCAAGGGCAGCTATGCGCTGTGGGATTGCCGCGAAAATATCTGGAACAGCGCGTTTCGCGGAAAAACGGTTGATAGCGTGTCCTATCCGCGCAACCGGTTCAGCGCTGTGTTCTTTCAGCCATTCTACGCCGGCCAGACATTCGGCCTCGGCCAGCTTAATCCCCTCACAGCCCTGCAGATGACCGACATGGTCAACCGTATCTCGGGACTGCCCAAAATCGACGCCAGCGACGGCAAGGAAGTTTACCGCACAATCATGGATCCGGATTTGACGCTGCCTTACATGGCTGCGACGCTGAAGAATTCTATCGACGCTTATGAGCGTATCGCCGGTTTCGACATCTCCGGAAATCCGGGCCTCACGGCGACGCTCTACAACACCGGTGATCCGGAAGCGCGGGCGCGTACCCTTGCGGCGGATAATGAAGCGCGACGGGCCGCAGGCGAGCCGGAGCGCGTGCCGGAAGAAAACTATTATGGCTGGCTTGTGAACGAGAAGCTCGGCGAGCTGAAGACGCTGTTTTAACGGCGGCTATCTGGGCGCTCGCTTGGCGAGTATCCGCTGCAGTGTCCGCCGGTGCATGTTGAGGCGCCGTGCGGTTTCCGACACATTGCGCTCGCACATTTCATAGACCCGCTGAATATGCTCCCAGCGCACGCGGTCCGCTGACATCGGGTTTTCGGGCAGTTCCGCCTTCTCGCCGCCCTTGCGCGTCAAAGCGAGAAACACCTCATCCGCGTCCGCAGGCTTGGCGAGATAATCGACCGCGCCAAGTTTCACCGCAGTCACCGCCGTTGCGATATTGCCATAGCCGGTGAGCACGATGATCTTGGCGTCAGGGCGTTTCTCGCGGATCGCCTCTATGATCGTCAGCCCGTTGCCATCGCCAAGCCGCAGGTCAACCACGGCAAAGGCGGGCGGGCGCGCTTTGGCTGAGGCGACGCCCGTTTCGACACTGTCGGCCGCGCTCACGTCAAACCCGCGCGCTTCCATGGCGCGGGAAAACCGGGTCAGGAATGGTTTGTCGTCATCAACCAGAAGCAAGCTCCGGTCCGGTCCGATCTTGTCCAGATTGTCTGCGTGAATGTCTGACATGATGCTCCATATAGGGGAGAAAGTGGAAGTGTCACATCCCAAATCGCACCGGCCCTGCGTCGATAACCTTTCGCGGCCAGGTCACGCGGATGTCCGCGCCCTCGCCCGGCCTTCCCCGATTGGAGAAACTGAGAGACGCCCCTGACCGCTCCAGCAAGGTCTTGGTGATGAACAAGCCAAGCCCGAGCCCGCCGCCGCCCTTGCGCTCATTGCGGATGCGGCTTTGCGCATAGGGCTCGCCAATGCGGTCGAGAATGTCGGCGGGAAACCCCGGCCCGTCATCGCGGATAGAGATCATGACTTCATGACCCGACCAGCCGCTTTCAATCGTCACCTGGCTGGCGGCGAAATCCACAGCGTTCTCGACAAGATTGCCAAGCCCGTAGGCGATGCCCGGATTGCGCTGCAGGACCGGCTCCGCGCCGTCCCCCAATCCTGCAACCGTTTTGATCTCAATGCCAAATAGCCGGTGCGGCTCAATGACCTCTTCAATCAGCGAACTCAGCGGCAGCCGCATCAGATGCGTCTCGCTGTCAATGGAGCGGTCGGAAAGCCGTTGCAATATCTCGCGGCAGCGCGCGGCCTGCGAGCGTATGAGTTCGATATCTTCCTTGTGCGCGTCATCGGCGCGCATGGCGATGTCGAGTTCCTTTGCAACAAGCGAAATTGTGGCAAGAGGCGTGCCAAGCTCATGGGCCGCGGCGGCGGCCAGACCGTCCAGCGCGGTGATGTGCTGCTCGCGCTGGAGCACGAGTTCCGTCGCCGTCAGCGCCCCCGCCAGCATCCGCGCCTCTTCCGCGACGCGCCACACATAGATCGAGGTGAATACAAGGCTTGCAATAACCGAAGTCAGCGTGCCGATGACCAGCACCAGCGGCGTGTCGGGTTTCACTCCCGCATACCAGGGCAATTGCAGATGATAAAATGCGAGCAGGACAACGCATACAATGACAAGCCCGGCCAAGGCCGCCGTAAGCCGCCGCGGCAGCGACGTCGCCGATATGATGGCAGGCACAATCATCAGCATGGCGAACGGGTTGGTCATGCCGCCGGTCAGGTAGAGAAGCCCGGCAAGCTGCAGCACATCAAAGGCCAGCACCGAAAATGCCGCTTCGGGCCCGAGCAGAACGGCAGGCGGATAACGCCAGGCGAGGAAAAGATTGAGCCATGCCGAGGCCGCGATCAGGATGAGGCAGATCCCGGCTGGAAACGGAAACTCCAGCCAATAGGCCACGAACAGAACCGCCGCCATCTGACCGAACACCGCCAGCCAGCGCAGTCGGATCAGGGTCGACAGGCGCAGGCGCTGCGGCAATCGCCGGTCGCGGATTTCAATATCGGTCGTCATACCGCTTCTATGCGGTAAAGCGGGGCGCTCTCCAAGTGGCAACTGTGTCACGTCCCGCGCGGCTTCGCCCGTGCTGTCGGCGCTGCATGTGCCGGATCCTCCGGCCAGACATGTTTCGGATAGCGCCCGCGCATATCGGCGCGCACATCCGCCCATGACCCGCGCCAGAAGCCCGGCAGATCGCGCGTCAGCTGGATGGGCCGGTGCGCGGGCGACAGGAGTTCGAGCAAAAGCGGCACCTTGCCGCCGGCAATGGCGGGATGCTCTTTCAGCCCGAACAGCTCCTGCACCCGCACGGCCAGAACCGGATCGTCCGCCTCATAGCGGATCGGAATGCTGGAGCCGGTCGGCACGGCAAAATGCGTCGGCGCGAGCGTGTCAATCTTCCGCTGCAGATCATGCGGCACAAGCGCCCGCAGCCCTTCCGCAAAACTCTGCGCCGGAATTCTGGACAGATCGCTGACGCCGCTCAGCCACGGCAGCAAGCCAATCCGCCAACCGGTCCATGAGCGCCGCATCCGACATGTCCGGCCATGGTTCTCCCAACCCCTTGTGCAGCCAGCCCAGCCGCGCACGCAAAACCCGGGCCTCCTTGGGCAGGTCCAGTATTGCAAGCCCTTGGAGACGGATCGCCGCCAGCATCGCTCTGTCCGCCTCATCGCCGGAAGGCGGCGGCAGCATCTGCTCGGACAAGGTGACAGCGCCAAGCCGCGTCGTTCTGCGCTGGCGCAATTGCCGCTTGCCGGGGTCAAAACTGATCTCTGTCGCGCTGATAATCTTCTCCTTCAGCGCCTCCAATAGCGCGCTTTCATCAATCCCGGCGGCGCTGAGTATCCGCTGCCGCTCCGCCGTCCCCTGCATGTCCGCAACCACCAGAAACAGGCTGGCGGCCAGCGGATGCGCCGGATCGATCTCCGCCCCGCGCCCATTCGCCAGCAGAAACTGCCCCGGCTTGCCGCGCGCCTTGGCGGCGTGGTCCGGATAAGCAAGCAGCAAGAGCCCGCCCGCATTCACAGCATCTCCTGAACCCTTCGGGAAAGCGCTGGCGATCTGCCGCGCAAGGCCTCGCGCGGCATTGGCTTGCGGCGAGCGGTCGCGGCGGAAATTTGCCCAGCGGCTGTCGAGATCAACGTCATTGCCGCCCAGCCCGCGCTCGGTCAGGAGCACGGCAAGTTCCGCTGCCGCCATCCCGTGTCCTTCCTCAGCCGCGCGCACCGCCATATGCGAGAGCCGCACAGGCAAAGCGAGTTTACGCATCGCCTCGCCGGTCTTCGTCAACCGGCCGTCACCATCCAGCGCATCCAGATCGCAGAGCAGTTTGCGCGCCTCATTCAATGCAGGTCTTGGCGGCGCATCGAGAAATTTCAGTTGCGCAAGGTCTGTGACGCCGAATGCGGCGGCATCCAGCACGAGCCCGCTCAGATCCGCTTCCAGAATCTCAGGCGGGGTGAAATCGGGCAGCGCCGCCATCTGCTCCTTGCGCCAAAGCCGGATGGCGATGCCCGCAGCGGTCCGCCCGGCGCGCCCCGCTCTTTGTTCGGCCGACGCTTTCGACACACGCACCGTCTCGAGCCGCGTCAGACCTGAGGCGGGTTCAAACTTCGGCAGCCTTTGCAGTCCGCAATCGATGACCGTGCGGACCCCGTCAATCGTGATCGAAGTCTCGGCCACGGATGTGGCCAGCACAATCTTGCGCCGCCCTTCCGGCGAAGGCTTGATTGCCGCGTCCTGCTCTGCGGGCGTAAGCGCTCCATAGAGCGGCGTCACATCGACATCGGGCGCAATGTTTCCGGCAAGCAGCCCGGCCACGCGGTTGATCTCCCGCGTTCCCGGCAGGAACGCCAATATGCTCCCCGCTTCTTTTGCCAGCGTCGCCCGGATCGTCCGTGCCATCGCCTCTTCGATCCGCTCATCCGCCTTGCCGGTCCTCATGCCGGATCTCCACCGGAAAGCTGCGGCCAAGGCTTTCGATCACCGGCGCATCATCAAGCAGCCGCGCCACCCGCGCGCCGTCAAGCGTTGCCGACATGACCAAAAGCCGCAGATCGGGCCGCAATCCGCTGCGCACATCAAGCGCCAAGGCAAGGCCGAAATCCGCATCAAGGCTGCGCTCGTGAAACTCGTCAAAAATCACCGCCGCAATCCCGCCAAGTTCCGGGTCATCCAGAACCATGCGGGCAAACACGCCCTCGGTGACGACCAGCACCTTGGTTTTCGCCGACTGTCGCGAGTTCAAGCCGCATGCGGTAGCCAATCGTGCCGCCGACCTCCTCGCCAAGCAATGCCGCCATCCGCCGCGCGGCGGCGCGGGCGGCAAGACGGCGCGGTTCGAGAAGAATGATCTTGCCATCGCCGCGCCATGGCGCATCAAGCAATGCGAGCGGCACAAGCGTCGTCTTGCCTGCGCCCGGCGGTGCCACCAGCACGGCCGTTCCGTTTGCCGAAAGCGCCGCTTGGAGCGCGTCCAGCCGGTCACTGACGGGTAGCTCAGGCAGCGTGATGGTCATCCGCCAATCTTGATCAATTGCCCGCCCGCCGCCTCGGCATCGGACGGATCGTGAGTCACCAGTATCACCGGCAGGCCGCGCGCGCGGGCTTTTGAGAATACAAGTTCCCGCATCTGCGCCTTCAGATCATGATCGAGTTTTGAGAACGGCTCATCGAGCAGCAGCATGCGCGGCTCGGACAGCAGCACGCGCGCCAGCGCCACCCGCGCCTTTTGACCGCCGGACAGCGTTGCAGGATCGCGGTCGAAAAACCCGCCGAGCCCGATATTCTCCAGCGCTTCCTCGCAGCGCGCCCGCCGCGCCGTCTTGCCCACGTAACGGGGCGCAAGGGCAAAGGTCAAGTTGCCGCCTACCGACATGTGCGGAAACAGAAGCGGGTCCTGAAACAATATGCCCGCATGCCGTTGCTCCGGCGGCAGGCTCACAAGGTCAACACCATCCACCAGCACGCTGCCTGAGGCGGAAAACACCGGGTCCAGAAATCCGACAATATAGGACAACAGGCTCGACTTGCCCGAGCCGGACGGGCCCATGACCGTGAGCACTTCGCCTCTGGGCACCGTGGCGCTGATCGACAGCAGAACCGTGCCGCCAAGCGCAATTGCCACCCTGTCCAATACCAATCCGTCGGCCATGCGCGTTCGCTCTTTTCAGTGCCTCATGGCGCGGCGGTTGGCGAAAAGCAATGCCGGTATCAATGCGGCGAGCATGAACACCATGAAGGGCAGCAGCGTTTGCAGGAAAGCATAAACGCCAATGGTGCGCCTGTTGCCGCCCGAGGCCAGCGCCACCGCTTCCGTCGTGATCGTCGGCAGTCTTCCGGCGCCAATCAGCAAGGTCGGCAGATACAGCCCAACCGACACCGCAAACCCCACCGCGAACGCGGCGAGCAGCGGGCGCACCATCATGGCCAGCCGCAGCCTCCAGAAGACAGTCCAATCCGAATGCCCAAGGCCAAAGCCGATCTGCTCATGGCGCCGGTCAAACCCCTTCCAGGGGCCGCTCAGTGAAATGAACATGTAAGGCAGCACAAACACGGCATGTGTCAGGATCAGAACCGCCAAAGACGCCGGCACGGATGCGGCAAGCAGCAGGATTTGCAGGCCAAACAGAAACGCAGCCTGCGGCACGATCAGCGGCATGTAGAGGATAAGGGGGTGGAGAAGCATTGAACTGCGATTTCCATCTTCAAGCCGAAGCGCCAGAATGGCCGCGATCAAGGAAATCCCCGAGGCAAAAGTGGCGATAAGGACTGTCGTCAGCGCCGGCCCTGCAAGCTGGGGCAGCGCGCCGATCCATCCCGACGCCGTAATGCGTTGCGGAACCGCATCGGGAAACTGCCAAAGACCGGAGACTGACCAGACAGCAATCAGGCCAAGCCCGGCAAAGACAATGATGGCCGTCAGGCCGGCAAGCCAAAGCGCGCCGTGCCGCAGCGCAGCGTCATGCGCGAACCTGCGTCCCCGATGGCTTTCGCGCAGCGCCGCTGATGCAAATCCCCGCTCGATCAGCATCCATATCAGCCCGGCAATGGTTGTGATCGCAACGAGAACAATGGCCCCCGCTGACGCGAGAAATCGCATTGAAAGCTCGGGATCATTCATCCACCCCACCAGCCGCACGGCAAGCGGCGCGGGATTTGTCGGCCCAAGTATCAGCGCGACATCGACGACACTCACCGAGAACGCCAAGACCGCAAGCACCGGCAGGCGGATGCGCCGGTAAAGCTGTGGCCATATGGCAAGGACAAATCCCGCAATGCGCCCGTAGCCGAAACTGGTGACGACCCGGCAGGTCTCGGCCGCGTGTATTTGCGGAAGCGCGGCAAGCGCCATCAGAAACAGAAATGGCACTTCCTTGAGGATGAGACCCGCAATCAGCGAAATCCCCATCGGATCGTTTGGAATCAGAATGTCCGGCGGGCGCGTCCAGCCAGTCAGTTCCGGCGAGACCAGCCGCACCAGAAATCCCGATGGCGCAAACAGGAACAAAAACCCGAATGCCGCCGCCGCGTGCGGCACGGCGAGCATCGGCGAAATCAGCCGTGTCAGCCAGGCAAAGCTGCGCGTGCCGGACCCGGCCGCAATCGCCAACATCACAATCAGCAGCGACAGGGCCGTGGCTGCCAATCCGGTGAACAGCGAGAGCATGCACGAGCGCAGCAGTCCCGGCTCGGCCGACAGCTTGGCAAACCATTCGAGTGTAAACGCCCGCCCGCCCAGAGCAGGGAGATATCCAAAGGCGGGCAGCATTGTCCCGGCAAGCCCCGCAATGACGGGCAGGCCAACGACCAGAAAAACGGCATAGGGCGCTGCGGCTGTTACAAGCGCAAGCGCCTTGTCTTCCCGCCGCATCGCGCTTAGTTCGCGGCGCCGTATCGCCGCTTCCACTCGGTCTCGATCCGCTCCATCCAGCTTGGATGCGGCTCATCGAGCGCAGGTCCAAGCTGCTCGGGCTTCAGCGTCGCAATGCCGAGGTCCAGCGCGGCAAAGGCCGCTTTGTCCGCCTCTGGAAGCGCATTGATATTGAGCACTGTCGGGTCGCCCCAGACTTTCGGGTCCTGTTTGCGCGCCTGCGCTTCCGGCGAGATCATAAAGTCGGCAAGGACAAGCGCGCCGGCTTTAGCGTTGGCATTGTAGGGAATGCCCAGGAAATGCGTATTACCGAGCGTGCCGCCCGGAAAAGTGAATGAGCGCACGGTGTCAGGCAGCTCGCCCGCCGCAATCCCTGCCGTTGCTTCCGCCGGGTTGAAGGCAAATGTGATGTCGAGCTCGCCATCATTCATCAGCTGTTTCATATCAGGATAGTTTTTCGGATAGGTTTTCCCCTGCCGCCAGAGACTGGGGTGGAGTTTGTCGAGCAACTCAAACATCGGCTTGGTCACGTCTGCAAACTCTTCCTCCTTGACCGGCGCCAGCAGTTTGGATTTGTCCGCGATGGTCTCGCTCAGCACCTGCTTGAGAAAAGACGTCCCGATAAAATCCGGCGGCTGCGGATAGGAGAACCGTCCGGGATTTTTCGCCGCCCATTCAACGAGCTCTTTTGATGACTTCGGCAGATCTTCCGCCTTGGTGCGCGCGCTGTCATAAAAGAACACCAGCTTGGCCATGCCCCAGGGAGATTCCAGACCTTCGACCGGAATGGTGAAATCGGTGCGGATGGTCGGCTTGCCCTCCGCATCGACATATTTCCAGTTCGGCAGCTTCTCCGCCCAGCCGGGTGTGAACAAGAGGCCCTGCTTCTTCATGGAGGCGAAGTTCTCGCCATTGATCCAGATCAGGTCAACCGCACCGCCCTCAGCCTTTCCCGCCGCCTTCTCGGCCACAACCTTCGCAACGGCATTGGCCGTGTCATCAAGCTTCACATGGACAAGTTTGACACCGTAACGCTTCTCGATCTCGGCGCCTGCCCAGCCGATATAGGCGTTGATGTTCTCCGATCCGCCCCAGGCGTTCCAGTAAACAGTCTCACCCTTGGCGTCCGCGAGTACGGACGGCCAGTCCGCAGGGTTTGGGTCAGCGGCAAACGCCGAGGTTGAAAGCGCAAGGGCAAGAGAGAATGCGGTGATAAGCTTGTTCACGGACCGGACCTTCATTTGTTGGTCTTCCCGCAAGACCACGCAGACGAGGGGTGGTCAATGCAGACTTCGACAAAAGATTGTGATCGAAAGTTGAGACAGACCGCGTCCGGTGTCCGCTGATCCCGTAGTCAGGAATTGGTAACCACAATTATCTATTCTCGCGCGCGAGACATAAAGGACAGGCCATGACGGCGCAAAAGCCCAGCAAACGCACCTCCATCAGCCGCGCGGAACTTGTTTCCTCGCTGAGCCACGCGCTCGACATGACGGAAGGCCAGCCTGAAGGCCACGGCATACGCTGCGCCTGGATCGGCCTCAATATCGGCCGCGAAGCCAAGCTTGGCGATAAGGACCTTGCCCATCTCTATTACACGCTGCTTTTGAAGGACATTGGCTGTTCGTCAAATGCGGCGCGCATTTGCGAGCTCTATCTGGCGGACGATCTCACCTTCAAACGTGATGTGAAGTCGGTCAATGACAGCCTGCCGCAGATACTGCGTTTCGTTCTGTCTCATACCGGCCTGAAAGCGGGCATGACCGAGCGCTTCCGCTCGCTGCTGACGATCGTCACGCAAGGCGGGCAGATTTCGCGCGAACTCATCGAAACCCGCTGCCAGCGCGGCGCGGACATTGCCCGACGCATGCGCTTTCCCGAGGAAGTGGCCAGCGGCATACTTGATCTTGACGAGCATTGGGACGGCAAGGGCAAGCCGATGAATATTGCCGCGGACAAGATATCCGTTTTCGCCCGCATAGCGCTCATTGCGCAGGTCGCGGATGTCTTCAACATGGGGGATGGCCGCGCCGCTGCGCTGCGCGAAGTGCGCGAGCGCTCCGGCACATGGTTTGACCCGATGCTGGTCGAGGCCTTTGAGCGCGCTGCGGCACGGCCTGCCTTTTGGAAGGTCCTGGCCAGTTCTGACTTGCAGGAGACCATCATCGCTCTTGCGCCTGAAGAGAATGGCGAGACGGTGGATGAGGATTATCTGGACGAGATCGCCTCCGCCTTTGCGCAGGTGGTCGATTCCAAGAGCCCCTACACCGCGGGTCATTCCGACCGGGTCGCGCTGTTCACTGACCTGATTGCCGAAGAGCTGGGTCTGACTGAGGAACGCCGCCGTTTCCTGAAGCGCGCCGCCTTGCTGCACGATCTTGGCAAGCTCGGCGTCTCAAACCAGATATTGGACAAGCCGGCGAAACTGACCGATGAAGAGTTCGAATCCGTCCGCCAGCATCCAGCCAAAAGCCAGCTGATCCTCTCGCGCGTCTCTGCCTTTGACGAGCTTGCGCGCATTGCCGGCGATCATCATGAGCGTCTCGACGGCAAGGGCTATCCGCGCGGCATAGCCGGCCGTGACATCTCACTGGAAACCCGCATCATCACCTGCGCCGACATATTCGACGCGCTCACCGCCGACCGCCCCTACCGCGCCGCCATGCCGGTGTCGAAGGCGCTGGGCATCATGCGGCTCGATATCGGCACCGCGATAGACGCGGCGTGTTTCGCGGCGTTGGAAAAGGCGCTGGAGCGGCTGGAGAAGGTTGCGGCTTAAGCCGCGGCAACACTGGCCGCTTAGACAATAGAGCGCGGCCCCGGCCCTTCCGACGATCTGTGGTCATCGGCATTGTAAAGTTTGCATTTCGACAGGGACAGACAGCCGCAGCCGATGCAGCCGTCAAGATTGTCACGCAGCCGCGTCATCATCGCGATGCGGTGGTCCAGATCGACGCGGATGACCTTGCTCAATTTGCTCCAGTCGGCCTGATTGGGCGTGCGCCCTTCCGGCAGTGAGGCCAGCATCCTGCGGATTTCGGCAATCGAAAACCCGAGCCGCTGCGTTATCAGCACAAACGACAGCCGCCTTATGTCCGCCCGCCGGAACCGCCGCTGGCCCGCGCGGCTGCGCTCCGGCGCCACCAGTCCTTCCGCCTCATAATAGCGGATGGCCGATACCGCGAGACCCGTGCGCGCCGCCATTTGCCCGATCGAAATCTCCGTTGGAAGCGTCATGAAAAAAACCCTTGACCTAAAGTATGGTTGAGGGACTAGACCAGTGTCTCCCTGCAAAAGCAACCAAGGAGACCGGCATGGAAGCGCGCGTCGAACACCTCAATCTCACCGTCTCGGACCCGTTGGCTCTGGCCAATTTTCTCTGCCGCGTGTTTGACTGGAGCATCCGCTGGCAAGGCAGCGCCATCCATGGCGGCCACACCGTGCATGTGGGCGCACAAGGCACCTACCTCGCCATCTACGGAGGCCGTCCGTCGATCAAACTCGCAGAACCAGCGGACTGCTATTCAACCCGTACTGGCTTGAACCATATTGGCATCGCGGTAAGCGATCTGGAGGCGGCCGAATCCAGAATAGCAGCCGAAGGCTTTACGCCGCATTCGCACGCGGATTATGAGCCGGGCCGAAGGTTCTACTTTGACGGACCCGAAGGGCTGGAGATTGAGGTGGTGAGCTACGAATGACTGGCCCTGCAAATGCACTCAGCAGCCAAAAACGGCCGAGCCTTCACATTTGGTGCTGCATCATGCGCGGGTTTGGGCGCGTTACGCCACTGCCGCCAGCTCAATGGCGCTCACTTTTGCGGGCTTTTCCGATTTTGGCGGCTTCGGCAGAGTTCCGGCAGTAATCGATACAATGGTCTTTTCCAGCGCGTCTGCGCTAGCCGGATGCACTGTAATCTTGCGGTTGCCTGCCCATGCAGCGCTGAGGAGTTCGACCACGGCATTGAATTGCAAGCCTCCTTTGCCGTTGACCACAAATTGCCGGATGCCGTTTTTGCCGTCTTTCATGTAAAACTCGCAGGAGTCCTGTCCGATCTTCATCCCCGCGACACGGCCTGTCAGCGCCACAGCGGCCATCGTGTCCTTCTTTGCATTTGTTTTCTTGTTACTCATCTACCGGCACACCTCTTCTGAACGCCCATTATTTGGGCACATGATGAGGTGTCACATAAGTGTCATGCGATTGTCACGCTTATCGATTAATCGCGATGAATGGATGAAAACTACCTCGTTGAGCAGCTTGCGGCCCTCGGTCATGTAACGCGCCTTCGCGTTGTCAGAGAGCTGCTCGCCGCTCCGGGCGGATTGCCTGCCGGCAGGATAGCCAACAGTCTGAGCGTTCGTCAAAACTCGCTTTCACCGCATCTGGCCAACCTCGCCCGCAGCAACCTCATATCCGGCACGCGGGAAGGCCGGGAAGTGATCTATGTTGCGCGCGAAGAGAACCTCGACCGGCTTGCGCAGCAGATGCGCAGCCTGCTGGCTTCGGCGTCCAGGAAATAGAGGATAAAAGTGAAGTCAGACGGTCTGCCCGGGCTATTGTGGCGCGTCCGTCCGCGCGGTGAACACGAGCTTGAAAATTACCATTGCCGCAAGCGCGCCCGCGATCTGCGCCGCAATGAAGGCAGGCGCATCCGCCGGCCTTATGCCCGCAAACGTGTCCGTCAGCGTCCGTGCAATTGTTACAGCGGGATTGGCAAAGCTGGTCGAGGCGGTGAACCAATAGGCGGCGGCGATGTAAAGTCCGACCAGCATTGGGATAGTGTCCGGTTTCGACCGGCGCACTGACAGGATTGTCAGGAGCAGTCCAAAGGCCGCAACCGCCTCGGCCAGCCACTGCCCGCCTCCTGTGCGCACATGCGTCGAAAACTGCACAAGCGGCAGTTCAAACATCGCATGCGCCAGCAGCGCGCCAGCGATGCCGCCCGCAATCTGCGCTGCGCAATACAGCGCGAACGCGGCGATCGGCATCTCTTTCATGAGCAGCATGATCAGGCTCACCGCCGGATTGAAATGCGCGCCGGACAGCGGGCCGAACACCGAAATCAAAACCACCAGCGCCGCCGCTGTGGCGATTGTGTTGCAAAGAAGCGCAAGCGCAATGTCATCTGTCAGATTGTCGGCCATGATGCCGGAGCCGACGACAGCGGCAACGAGCAGGCAGGTGCCGATACACTCTGCGGCCATGCGGCGGGCAAGATTTTCCATAGCTCAGTCCCGCAAAAGACCAATCTCATCGATACTGCTTTTCAACTTGATTTTGTCCAGACTGGCAATCGGCAGCGCAACAAAGGCCGAAATGCGGTTTTTCATCTGCCGGTAGGCTTCGTCGAACGCCAGCCGCCTTTCAGCTTCATTCCCCTCGACCGCCGCCGGGTCAGGAATGCCCCAATGCGCGCTCGCCGGGTGGCCGAGCCAGACCGGACAGGCTTCGTTTGCGGCGTTGTCGCAGACCGTGAAGATGAAATCGAATTCCGGCGCGCCGGGCAGGGCGAATTCATCCCAGCTCTTCGACCGCAGTCCGCCGATATCGTGGCCGAGATGGCGCAGGAGATCAAGCGACATCGGATGCACCGCGCCCTTTGGCTGCGAGCCTGCGGACCAAGCCTTGAAGTTTGGCGCGCCGATCTCGTTCAGGATGGCTTCGGCAAGGATAGAGCGGGCGGAATTGCCGGTGCACAGGAAGAGGACGTTGTAAATGGGAGCAGACATGGGAAATCGCCTGTTGGATTCTCTGCCCGGTAAACCGCAGATATGACAGTTTGAAGACAGCTGCCGTGCCGCCACAGGCATCGGCAGATTGCGTGCTATGATTTTGCGTCAGCAGTTCAGTTATCTCCTGCATCAAGAACGCGCGAAAGCAATAAGCGGCTGGATGTCATGTGCGTCGGCGGCGCGAAGTGCGGAAACGTAATGTTCGCGCAATGGGCCGGTATCGAGAAGGCTTCCCCCACCCCAACTGAAATTCTGCCCTCCCAGCTGCTCAATCAACAGGTCAGCCATCATTCTTGCATGCCGGCCATTGCCGTTCGGATATGGATGGACAGCGACCAGCCGGTGATGCAGCCGCAGCGCGATTTCATCAAATTGGTAAGTCTTCTGTTCGATCCAGAACTGCGTGTCGCCGAGCAGACTGACGAGCTCTTGCGGAATTCGGTAAGCGGCAATTCCAATATTGCGCTCGGTCTTTCGAAACTGACCGGCCCAATTCCAGACCGCGCCGAACATGCGCTTATGAAGCGCATTTGCAAAGCTTACATTCAACAGCGTCCGATGGGTGAGCCCGCGCCCGCGCCTGGCCCAGGCCGCTCCTTTGAGAATATTGTCTTGTTCCACTTCGTTCAAGTCGCCGCGATGGGTTACCCATGAGGGTATCAGTCCTTCGCGCTCTTCCGGCTCAAGCGGAGTTGCCTCTTCCGGCTCCTGAAACAAGCCGCTCAAATCTGGCTCCAGATGTCCCGGTCTTTCAACAGATTTCGAATGTAGGCTTCCACCTGTTTTTCGAGTTCCTTGTTGCCAACGCTTTGGTCCTCCAGCTTCATCGTGTGTGAAACCCTGTTGATCTCGTTTATCGCGATGGCTCTGGCTCTGGCGCGGACCATTTGTTCAAGTGAGGAATTCGGCACCAAAGCATAGACCAAAGTGCAGTCGAGTGTCTCTGCCGCCTTCTTTAGCGTTTCCAGCTTTATCGAGGCATTCATTTCCGACTTTTCGAGCGCGTTGGCGCTCTGAGGCGAAACCCCAAGCCGTCTGGCAAACTGCACGCCCGACATGCCCAGCGCTTCGCGGATTGCCTTTATCCAGCCCTTTGGCGGCATTTTGAACTGATCGGCGGGTTTGAGCCGCATCAGGCGTTCGTCAAGCCGTTCTCTTGCCTTCCGCCCAGCTTCCATGGTCACAAACAGTCCCGAGTTCCCGGCAAGCTTCAGTCCTTGGACTGATAATGCATTGCAGAGTATCATATCACAGTATGATAATCCATACAAAAAATCATACCGCAGTATGAAAAAAATCGCAGGCGCTGAAAGCCGGACCCTTATCGAGGCGGCAAACGCCTATCGCCGGCTCACCACCATCGGCAGCCCGCCCTGCGGCTGCGTGGTCAGCTTCTGCACCGGCCATGGCTGAAACCCCTCGACGAGGTCAAACCGGAACCGCTTCAGCAAACACGCCAGTGCAATGACGCCTTCCTGCATGGCGAAGCTCATGCCGATGCAGATGCGCGGTCCGAGACCGAACGGGATGTATTGAAAGCGGTCGAGCTTCTCCCGGTTTCCCGGCAGGAAGCGCGCGGGCTTGAAGGCGTTGGGATCATCCCACAAGAGATTGTGGCGGTGAATGAGCCAGGGCAGCATGACGCACACTGTGCCTTTTTTGATTTTCAAATCGCCATATGCATCGTCTTCAATTGCCATCCGGTGCAGCGCCGGCGCGGGCGGGTAGAGCCGCATCGCCTCGTCAAAGGCCGCGCGCGTGACCGGCAGCTTGTCGAGCCATGTCGAAGGCTCGCCCAGCGTCTCCCACACCGCGTCAATCTCCGCCTCGACCTTGGCGCGCTCCTCCGGCGCCTGGCTGAGCAGATACAGCGTCCACCCGAGCGCCCGCGCCGTCGTTTCATGCCCCGCTCCGATAAAGGTGATGATATTGTCTTCGATCTCCGCCCGGCTTAAGCCTTCCGGACCTTCAACCTTCAAAAGCAGCGTCAGAAAATCATTCGGCGCCTCAGCGCCGTTCTGCGCGAGCTTCTGCTTGCGCATCTCCACTGTGTCGGCAACGATCTTGCGGAAAAACGCCAGAGCCTTGCGGCCTTTGATCCGGGTGAAGCGCGGCAGGAAGGCCGGCGCGCCCATCAGATCAAGCGGATCAACCCGTCCCATCGTCTCAAACAGCTTTTCGACCTGCGCCGCAAAATCGCCCGCCTCGCCCGCAATCTCACCCGAAAACAGCGTGCGCGCCAGAATATCATAGGTCAGCAGCGTCATTTCATGCGCCATGTCCACGGGCGTGTCGTCTGCCGCTTCGTAGTGCTGCATGAAATCCATGACCGACTGGCGCATCGCACCGGCAAAGCCGAATATGTGCCGCGGCGTGAACACCGGCGCCATCGCCTTGCGCGAGCGCTTCCAGATCTCGCCCTCCGCCGTCAGCAAGCCGTCGCGCAGGATCGGACGCAATATGCGCTGGCGGATCGGGGCCATGACGTAGTTTTTGACATTGTCCACCATGATATGGCGCACCAGGCCCGGATCATTGGCAATCAGCGTCTCCACGCCAAACGAGCGCACTGTCATATAAGGCTCGTTGTAAGACGGCACGCCCCAGATTTCGAGCGGATTGCGGTAGGCGGTGAAAATCAGATCGAACGTGCCGATCGGCTTTGTCCGCGGTTTCGGCGCGGGTGGCGTGAAGGGTTTTGGCGTCGCATCCATGTCAGGCGCTCTCAATCTGAGCACATGTAGTGGCCGCTTCGCAAAAGGTCGAGTGCATCCCCATATATTCCAAATGCTTGCGGCGATTTCGCGCGGCTGAAATTGGTCATTTGACCCGCCATCGGCTAGAACAAAACACTTCCAATCCACGTGATTCGGGTGCTGGTTTTTTCGCGCCTGATCGACGGAAAGAAATTAAAGACGCATGACCGACATCCCCCAAAACGGCCCGCAGGACGACGCATTCGACCCGGAAGAATATGGCGCCGATTCCATCAAGGTCCTCAAGGGCCTCGACGCAGTGCGCAAGCGCCCCGGCATGTATATTGGTGACACGGATGACGGCTCCGGCTTGCACCACATGGTCTATGAGGTCGTGGACAACGCCATCGACGAGGCTCTCGCCGGTCATGCCGATCTCGTCACCGTCACCTTGAACGCCGACGGCTCCTGCACCGTCACCGATAATGGCCGCGGCATTCCAACCGACATGCATGAGGAAGGCGTCTCGGCGGCGGAAGTCATCATGACGCAGCTGCATGCGGGCGGCAAGTTCGACCAGAATTCCTACAAGGTCTCCGGCGGCCTGCACGGCGTCGGCGTCTCCGTCGTCAACGCGCTGTCGGTGCAACTGAAGCTGAAAATCGCCCGGCGCGGCGACTGGCATGAGATGAGCTTCACCCACGGCGTCGCCGACGCGCCGTTGAAGGTCACGGGAGACGCCGGAACTTATACTGGCACGGAAGTCACCTTCCTGCCCTCGACCGAGACCTTCACCAAGGTCGAGTTCGACTATGCCACGCTGGAGCACCGCCTGCGCGAGCTGGCGTTTCTGAATTCCGGCGTGCGCATCGTCTTGACCGACAAGCGCCATGCCGATGTCGTGCAGACCGAATTGATGTATGAGGGCGGGCTTGAAGCCTTCGTGCGTTATCTCGACCGCTCGAAAAAACCGCTGGTCTCCTCGCCGATTGCGCTCAAATCCGAGAAGGACGGCATCACCGTCGAAGTCGCCATGTGGTGGAACGATTCCTACCACGAAAACGTCCTGTGCTTCACCAACAACATCCCGCAGCGCGACGGCGGCACGCATCTGGCCGGCTATAGAGGCGGCCTGACGCGGCAGATCACCGGCTATGCCGATAAGTCGGGTCTGACCAAGAAGGAAAAAGTCACGCTCACCGGCGACGATTGCCGCGAGGGGCTGACCTGCGTTCTTTCGGTGAAAGTGCCGGACCCGAAATTCTCCTCGCAGACCAAGGACAAGCTGGTCTCCTCCGAAGTGCGCCCCGTCGTCGAAAGCCTCGTCAACGACGCGCTCGGCACCTGGCTGGAAGAGCATCCGGCGGAAGCAAAAGTGTTAGTCGGCAAAGTGATCGAAGCCGCCGCCGCGCGCGAAGCTGCCCGCAAGGCGCGGGACCTGACGCGGCGCAAGGGCGTTCTCGATATTTCTTCCCTGCCGGGAAAGCTCGCCGATTGTCAGGAGCGCGATCCCGCCAAGTCCGAAATCTTCATCGTCGAGGGTGACAGCGCCGGCGGCTCGGCCAAGGGCGGCCGCTCGCGGCAGAACCAGGCGATCCTGCCTTTGCGCGGCAAAATCCTCAATGTCGAGCGCGCGCGGTTTGACCGCATGCTCGGCTCCGAGCAGATCGGCACGCTGATCATGGCTCTGGGCGCGGGCATCGGCAAGGATGAGTTCAACATCGAAAAGATGCGCTACCACAAGATCATCATCATGACTGATGCTGACGTCGACGGCGCCCATATCCGCACGCTGCTGCTCACCTTCTTCTTCCGCCAGATGCCGGAAGTCATCGAGAAGGGCTATCTCTACATCGCCCAGCCGCCGCTCTACAAAGTCTCGCGCGGCAAGAGCTTCCAATACGTCAAGAACGAGGCGGCGCTGGAGGATTATCTGATCGAGACCGGCATTGAGGACGCCGTGCTGACGCTCTCCACCGGCGAGCAGCGCACCGGCCGCGACCTGCGCGCCCTGCTAAACGAGTCGCTGACGCTCCGCGCCCTCATCTCATGGCCTGCACACCCGCTATAACCGCGCCGTGGTCGAACAGGCCGCCATTGCGGGCGCCATGACGCCGGAAGTCACCGGCGACGAAGCCCGCGCCGCGCCCGGCCATAGCGGACGTTGCCCGCCGCCTCGACGCCATCGCCGAAGAATCCGAAAAAGGCTGGACCGGCTTGGTCCCCGAAAGCGGCGGCTTGCGCTTCGAGCGCATGGTGCGCGGCGTCAAGGAGCTGGCGCACGCTCGACATGGGCCTTCTCGGCTCCGCCGACGCCCGCGCCATCGACCGCGCCGCGCAAAAACTCCGCGACGTCTTCGCCGCCTCGCCCGTCCTCAAGCGCCGCGACCAGTCCGAGTGCATCTCCGGCCCCATCGCCCTCCTCGAAGCCGTCTTCGCCGCCGGCCGCAAGGGCCTGTCATTGCAGCGCTACAAAGGCCTCGGCGAAATGGACGCCTCGCAGCTCTGGGAAACCACGCTCGACCCCTCCGCCCGCTCGCTCCTGCAGGTCAAGAACAATGAAGCCACCGACGCCGACGAGCTGTTCTCGCGGCTGATGGGCGAGGAAGTCGAGCCGCGGCGGGAGTTCATTCAGGACAATGCGCTGAATGTGGCGAATTTGGATGTTTAGCGGGTGGCACCCCATGGTCAGAACTCAAGGCTGGAGCAGGTAATTCGAGGCGTGGACGAGAAATCCACTTGAAATAATATTTAGTCCACCATATTGTGCCAAAATATCTCAACAAAATAGGCATAAATTGATGGATATGGACGACCATGACGCGACTCGCGATTTTGTGGTCCATCTTGCTAGACTCGGTTTGGCAGGAAAACCAGACGACGTTCAGGCGTACGTCAAGCGCATCGCCAAAAAGCTGGGCAAGTCGGACGAGAGTCTTACAAAAAGCTTAGTCGCTCTGCTGGCGGACCGCCCCCTCGCAGCGGGCGCAATGCGAGATATGAATGTCAGCTCTGTGCCCGTGGATTCGAACTCAAGGCTGGCACTATTGCGTCAAGAGTGGCCGACCCAACTGAACATCAGTCCAATTCTTCAGCAAGATGTTTCCTTGCAATTGAATCAAATAATATCTGAGAGAATAAATCTTAAGTCGTTAGGAGAAGCAGGGCTTTCTCCAACTAGGACAGTACTATTTTCTGGACCTCCTGGCGTCGGGAAAACAATGTCAGCGAGATGGATAGCTAATACGTTACGAAAGCCATTGTTAATTTTAGACTTAGCAACTGTTATGAGTAGTTATTTAGGAAAGACGGGCACCAACATTCGCGCGGTCTTGGACTATGCAAAGGGAGTTGAATGTGTTCTCTTGCTCGACGAGCTTGATGCAATTGCCAAGAAAAGAGATGATCAAAGTGACGTGGGGGAATTGAAGAGATTAGTTACTGTTCTTTTGCAGGAGATTGACGAGTGGCCGTCAAGTAATTTGCTTGTTGCTGCAACCAATCATGCCGAACTCTTGGATCCTGCGGTTTGGCGTAGGTTTGACGACGTTGTATTTTTTCCACTTCCTGATCGCGAGCTTAGAGCTGAAGTAATCAGAATGGCTTTCTCTGATGATGCGGCTGTGATTGAACCCCAGATGAATATGCTCGTCGATCTTTGGGAAGGGAAGTCAAGCAGTGACATTGCGCGCTCGGCCAACTGGATGCGCCGGAGAGCGGTCATTGCCCAAGTGTCACTTGAAGATGCTCTGTTGGACGTGATTGGACGAGACCTAAAGCAAAAGCCAGCTGCTAATCGCAAGAAGCTGTTGCCATTGATTGCAAGTTTGAAACTGGCTGACCGCCGTATCAGCGCCGCTACTGGGATTTCACGGGACACCCTAAGGAAGTATCGGGTTGACGCAGTTAAAATCGATACGATTGATACAGAGGAAGACGAGTGATGGCTGCGCCGAGATATTTGATTGGCGGAGGAGAAAAGCTCTCAGTGGAGGTAGCTCGTCCATCGCGTGGTTATGGTGACAAGGCTCACCCTTACACCTTCGATGAGGCTGTCGAACGTCTGACGCCACAATTTAAGGAAATGCAAAACGAGCTCCGAAAGCTACCTGACTTGGCTTTTCCGTCAGGGGATGCCGTTGTTGGAGTGACTCTACATCCAACCTATTTGGCAAAGAGCCACTATCCGTCGGAGCTTCTCGCGGAGCTAAAGCTTAGACACTTGGGAAGCCGGGCGGTGCATGTTGAGCTTGATAGCAAAAAATCTGAGAAAATCATTGAAGATGAGAGATCTCGGCCCGCCCCACTTCTATATCTTGCAGGTCGTCGGGAAAGGCTTCTGAGATTTGCAGAAGCGCTCCCAAGTTGGCGTCCCGCTGAGCAATCAGTTCGTAGCCAATTTCGAGAGATTGAAAGGATAGCACTGCCGGATGAAGGTCGGGCAAAGCAGTTGCCGGACGTCCCTTCTGCCAAGGTTATACCACTTGAGATTGTGCTGCATGCCGATGCCGAAGACGGTGGGTATATATTGGAGGGGTTTCTAAAATTTGTGCGATCCTTAGAACTTGACGTTGATTTGGCACGCAGGCGCCAGATTGGCGGTCTATGTTTCCTACCGATGCACGCTCCTAAATCGGCGGTCCCGCACCTACTGAAATTTTCCTTCTTGCGTGCGCTTCGGAGCATGCCTCGCATTGTGCCTCTTGATCCAATCGTTCGCAGCTTGGTCGCTGGCTTCAAAGTAAATTTGCCTTCCACCGCCGCAACTGCACCTGAACTCAAAGTGGCAATCTTTGACGGTGGATTGCCAAACGACCACGGTCTGGAACGCTGGGTTAGCCGGAAAAAGGCTCCCGGCGTCGGCGGTCCAATTCCGGCGGCTCAATCTCATGGCCTAGCTGTAACGTCCGCATTTCTCTTTGGACCGCTTATCCCAAATACCACGCTGCCAACACCGTCTGCAAACGTTGATCACTGGCGGGTGCTGGGAGATGATACAACTCATGATGATTTTGAGCTGTACTCCGTGCTGGATCGAATTGAATCAATCCTCGATAGTAGACCATATGATTTTGTTAACATCAGTGTCGGACCGAATTGTGCCATTGAAGATGATGATGTGAATTCGTGGACTTCCACCCTCGATACGTTGCTCGCTGACGGTGAAACGGTCGCGACCGTGGCCTGCGGGAACAACGGAGAAGGAGACCGAACGCTCGGACTTCATCGTATCCAACCGCCTTCTGATGGGGTGAACATGATTGCAGTGGGTGCCGCTGGCAACATGAATTCTGATTGGCAAAGAGCGCCATATAGCGCCTGTGGGCCGGGCCGCAGCCCCGGCTTTGTAAAGCCAGATATCGTAAGCTTTGGAGGGACTCCGGCATCTCCCTTTCTAGTGCTTGAAGGTCCGTCCTCCGGCTCCGGCAAACAAGGGACGAGCTTTGCCGCCCCGTTGGCGATGCGTAGCGGAGTATCGGTGCGGGCCCAATTCAACGACGCGCTTTGGGCACCAACGATTAAGGGACTTCTGATTCATCAAGCGCATGCCGGAAACAACGACAGGGAGGAAGTCGGATGGGGTCGCGTTTCGCACGAGCTATCTGATTTGATTACTTGTGCCGACGGTGAAGCTCATATTGTATACCAACGTCAAATGCCGACGAGCGGTGCTGTAAGGCTTTTCTTGCCAATCCCTCAAGGTCTTAGCGGGAATGTGGAGATAAAGGCAACCTTTTGCTTTTTTTGCGACGTGGACCCAGAAGAACTCGATAAATTACACGCGCGGAGGATTGGAGATTCAATTTCGACCTGACACACACAAGGTTGCTCCTCCTTACATGAAAGACGGCAAGCAAATAACACCCAAGTTGCCACCCACCGACACATTCTTTCAGGCTGACGATTTCTATACCCCAGAGTTTAAGCGAAGAGATGACGCTCAGAAATGGGAAACGACTATTTCTCGCACGAAGACAAAACGGGGGAGTTCTTTATATGACCCGGCATTTGATGTTAGCCATATCACGAGGTCGCATGGCCACAGTGCGGGACGACGACCACTCATAAAATTTGCTTTGATCTTGACGCTAAAGAACAAGGCCGTTGACTTGTACGATCAAGTCTTGGCGACTTCGCGAGACAGATTGCAGCCCATGATTCCCCGCACTGGGATTCGCTTGCAGTCACGCACGTAGCGTTGCAGTTATGAAGCGCTCGGAAGGTAAAATGACACGGTAATAATCATGCCTGCCACCCAGCTGTCATATTCAAGGCTTCGCCGCCCGAGCAAGACGAACCGTGAGGAGCTCCATGCCCGCCCGCCCCTACATCGCCCTCATCCACAAATCCCCCACCTGCTTCGGCGTCTCCTTCCCCGATCTCCCCGGCATCATCACCGCCGCCGACACGCTGGACGAGGCCCTGACACAGGCGGCGGAGGTTCTGGCGTTTGCGTTTGAGGATTGGACACCGCCCGCGCCGCGCGGGCTGGAGGAGCTGCGGGGCGATGCGGAGTTTCTGGAATGGTCAGAAGGCGCGGTTGTGACGGCGGTGCAGACGGTCAGTGGGTTTGCCTGGGGCCTAGCGGAGTGCAAGGTTGACGTCTTTTGGGGATAAATTCACGCGTCAGAAAATTTATTTTATATATATTTCAATATCTTGGCACTGCACCAAAAAACACTTGTCCCCGCCCTCCAAACCTGCCCCATAATCCGCCCCGTGTGCAGAAAGGCGGGATATGTCGGATATTGACTGGAAAGGGGTGATTGAGCGGCAGTCGCGGGACTTGTTCTTTGTCATGACAGAGATGTTCTTCATGGCCGGTCTCAACAAGGGTGTGCCGGTGACGGTGCTGACGCGGCGGGTTTACCGGCGTATCTTGATCCTGCTGCGCCCGGCGGAAGCGGCGCTGCGCCGGCTGATCATCATAGCCGCGCGCGGCATTGTGCTGAAGGTCAGGCCCAGCGGTCCGTTTCCGAAGGAACTGGCGGCGAAGCTGAAGAAGATGGAGCGCGGCTTCAGATGCGGCTTCGGATACGCCAGCGCGCATTCCGGTGTTCAACCTGATCGAGCCGCTCAAGCATTTCGCCCGGCCCGGCGGATCGCAAGCCGTTCCAGGGCAGGCCCACCTCGTTTCCGCGCATCAGCGTGCCGGGCTGGTCCACGCCGTATTTTCCGCCCGAACCGGTTCCCCTCACCGGCGAGGACCCGATCAACGCCGCGCGGATCATCCGGCGCATTACAGCGTTCAAACACGCGCTGGCAACGCTGCCCAAACAGGCGCGGCGCTATGTGCGCTGGCGCGGCAAGATGTTACTCGAAATCCGCAAACTCACCGCGCGCAAACGCGGCTCGCGCATCTCGACCATCCGTCCCGGCTATCCGCTCGGCCATCGCAAGAAACAGATCCATGAGGTCGACCGGGTCCTCAGCGACTGCTGCTATTTTCTGCGCGAACTGCGCAAGGAGCAGGATACGTCGTAAGGGGCGGCGGCTTCCAGCATCCGGACATTGAACGGCGTCTGAACCCAGGCGGCGGGGGTCATGTCACGTGCTCTCCCGCTCAATCACGCGAATATGGGTCATGACCGGCGCCTTGCGCGCCACAGCGTCGGGATTTTGAATCGACTGGATGATCTTGTGCGCCGCGAGCAATCCGATTTCATGGCACTCAATATCCACCGAGGTGATGCGCGGGTGGCAGCATGAGGCGATCTCGTAATTGCCGAAACCGGCAATGGCGATGTCGCCGGGCACGTTCAGGCCGCGCCTGTGGCATTCCATCAGCGCGCCAAAGGCGGACAGGTCGGACACGCAGATGGCGATTTGCGTATCCGGCCATTGGTCAATCAGCGAGACAATGGCCTGCCCGCCCTGCTCCATCGAAATCGGCGGCACGCCAAACGAAATCACCCGGTCCGAATCGCAAGCCCCAGCGCGTTGAGCGCGGACCTGAATCCTTCCCGGCGCTGATTGCCGCGCGTGTCGCGCTCGCTCGTGCCGCCTATATAGCCAAACCTCTCATAGCCTTTGGCCGCAAGCGCCCTGACCAGTGCAGCCATCGCTTCGGCATTGGAAAATCCGACAACCTGATCAATCGGTTCAGTGGGCACATCCCATGTCTCGACCACCGGAATGCCCGCATTCAAAAGCATGCGCCGCGCGCGGCTGGTATGAATGCCGCCGGTCAGAATGATCCCCTCCGGGCGCCGCCGCAGCATCGCCTCAATCAATCCCTCCTCGCGCTCGGCGGAATAGTCATTATAGGCGAGCAGGAGTTGCAGTCCGGTCCCTTCCAGCCCTTCGGTGATCCCGCGCGCCGTGTCGGAGAAATTGGAGTTGTTGATGGACGGAACAATGGCGGCGACAAAGCCGGTGCGCTTGGACGAAAGGCTGCCGGCCGACAGATCAAGCACATAGCCAAGTTCCTCTATCGCCTTGAAAATGCGCGCGCGGGTGGCTTCCGAGACAAGCGAGGAATCCCGCAGCGCCCGCGACACGGACATGGACGAGACGCCCGCATGGCGGGCGACATCGGCCATTGTCGGCATCTGGCCGTCAGTCAAACGTGGCGGAAACGGGCGTGTTCATGGGGTGGATGGAGCCTCGAACTGTCCGCCATGTTAGCGATACCACAGTTGAGGCTCAAGACCGGATTTGCTCCGCTCACACCGGAGTGGACACAAGCTCAAACCCGCTCCCGACCAGACGGTCGCGCAGGACCGCGATGTGTCCCGGCCCGACCTCGCAGCAGCCACCGGCAATCGCCGCGCCCGCTTCGACCCAGCGCATGGCGAAATCCGCATAGCTTTGCGGGCCAAGATCCTTCCGCGCCGACAAGACATCGACAGTCCCGCCATGTTTGAGCGCCGCAACCGACGTGAAGCCGTTGGCATAGGCCCCAACCGCGCCGCCAAGCGAAGCCAGCTCGCTCATCGCCGCCGTCACGACCTCGGGCGTCGAGCAATTCACCAGTCTTGCCTCCGCAACAATATGTGCGACAGCAGCCGCAGCCCCGGTGATCGTTTCACCGCTGCGCAGGCGCGGGGCTTGCGCGTCATCCCTCAAAGTCCATGAAATCCAAACCGGCAGCCCGCTTTCCGAAGCGGCAGTGGCCGCCGCAAGCCCCTCCTCAGCGCTCGCCATTGTCTCGCAGAGGATAAGATCGACATGATCCTTCTGCTCGTCAACGATACGCCGGTAAATCGCCAGCGTCTTGTCAAAGGAGAGGGTCAGTTCCGGCTTGTAAGAGCCAAACAAGGGCGGCAGACACCCGGCCATGCGCACATCCTTGCCCGCCTTGTCGCGGGCCTGTCTGGCGAGGTCGATCCCAAGGCGCTGCAAGGTCGCAAACAAATCGCCCACGCCTTCGCGCTCCAGCCGTTCGGGTGTGGCAGCATAAGTGTTGATCGTGATCACCTGCGCCCCGGCCTCGATGAAGTCCACATGCAGATCGCGCACGACGTCCGGCTCATCGATCAGAACGCGGGCGGACCAAAGCGGTGTTGGCGCGGCGCCGGAGCGGCGCAGAAGCTCTTGGCCCATGCCGCCATCGGTGAGAACGATCTTGCGTTTCAGGCTTGGCGTATTCATTTCAGCGCGGTCCACTTGCCTCCGGCGTCCGCAGACTTAACCGCCGCCTCGATCGCCAGCATCGACAAAAGGCCATCATCGGCTTTAGGATAATGGGTGGCAAGCGGATCGGGCGCGCGTCCCTCCCGCCTTGCCCGGATGACCTCAGACAGGTCGGCATAGATATTGGCAAAGGCCAGCGGCATGCCCTCCGCATGGCCGATGGTGACCCGCGAGGCCCGGTCGGCCTCGGGCGAAAGCCCCGGCCCGCCGCGCTCCATCACTTCGGTCCTGCCATTCAAGGGCGTCCAATAAAGCTGGTTCGGCCATTCCTGCGCCCAGCGCAGGCCGCCCTTTTCGCCGAAAATCTGGATGTTGAGCCCGTGCATGCGGCCAATGGCGACCGAGCTCGTCCAGAGCCGCAGCACCGCCCCGCCGCTCATCTTGAACGAGACCATGGCATCATCCTCCAGCGCGCGGCCCGGCAGGCAGGAGATGAAATCGGCCGACAGTTCAACCGGCTCCTGATTGGCCACAAAGCTCGCCATGTGCAGCGCGTGGATGCCGCAATCGGCGAACTGCGCCGATATGCCGGCCAGCGCCGGATCATAGCGCCAGCGCACCCGCGGATTGTCCGCGTCCGCGGCATCGGCATGAAAGCCATGCGCGAACTCCGCCTTGATCAGCCGGACCTTGCCGAGATCCCCCCGCGCCACCATGGCCCGCATATGCCGCACCAGCGCATAGCCGGAATAGCCGTAATTGACCGCGCAGATCGCGCCCGTTCGCTCCGCCGTCGCGACTATGTCCTTGGCTTCCAGAGCAGTCATCGTCATCGGCTTTTCGCACAAGACATGGATTCCGGCTTGCAGAAACGCCTTGGTGATTTCGTAATGCGTGGAGTTGGGCGTCGCGACCGTGACAAGATCAATCCGGTCCGGACGGTCGCGCTCGCCATCAAGCATGTCCCGCCAATCGCCATAGGCGCGCTCCGGCGCAATGCCGAGCCGGGCTGCGAAATCGCGCCCCTTGGCAGCATCAATGTCGAGCGCCCCCGCCGCCATCACATACAGCCCGTCCATCGCCGCGCTGATGCGGTGCGCCGGTCCGATCTGGCTGCCCTCGCCGCCGCCGATCATGCCCCAGTTGAGCTTTGTCATCTCAATCTTCCGCTTCAAGAGTGTTCAAACTTCGCTGACAGAAACCCAGCGCCGCTCCGCATGCGAACGGAACGAGGCCTCGATAATCTCGTCCACTTTCATCCCGTCGCGGAATGTCGGCCAGAGACTTTTTTTCGCATGGATGGCTTCGAGAAAATCCTTGGCCTCGATGATGATCTGGTCCTGATAGCCCGTGCCGTGTCCGGGGCCAAGGCAGAACGGCTTGTAATCCTTGTGCAATGGTCCGGTCAGGATTTTCGTGAACCCCTGGCGGTCTGGCCTCTGATCGCCTTTGTAAAGCCACAGCGCATTCTGGTCTTCCTGGTCAAACCGGATCGCGCCCTTGGCGCCGTAAATATCATAGGCATAGCCCATCTTCCGCCCCGTCGCGACACGGCTGACAAAGAGGCTGCCCATCGCGCCGCTCTCAAACCGGCAGATGATCTGCGCCTGATCGTCATTGGTCACTGTTTCGGGTCCCGAAGCGCCAGGCCGGACCTTGTGCACAATGTCGATCTCCGCAATCAGCTCGCGGATCGGACCCGCCAGCGCCAGCGCCGCATTGATCGGATGTGGGGCGAGATCGCCCATATTGCCGTTCGACCGCGCCTTGGTGCGCCAGTTGGCAGGCTCTTTCGGATCGGCGAGAAAATCCTCCGTATGCTCGCCGCGAAAAAAAATGATCTCGCCAATCTCGCCCGCTGCAATAATCTCCCGCGCCAGCTGCGAGGCGGGCGTACGGATATAGTTGAACCCAACCATGTTCACGCAGCTGCTCTTTTCCGCCGCCGAAACCATCTCCCGGCTCTCGGTAAGGTCCATGCCGAGCGGCTTTTCGCACAGCACGGGTTTTCCCAGCGCAAAGGCCGCCAGTGATATTTCCTTATGCGTCTGCTGTGGGCTGGCGACAATGACTGCCTCGACCCTCGGATTGTCGACCAGCGTTTTCCACTCGCTGGTCGAGCTTGCAAAGCCATAAGCCTTGGCCTTTTCGTCTGCGCCCTCAGGAGTGGTTGTGCAAATCATTTCGAGCCGCGGGCGCAAAGCTGTGTTGAACACGGCCCCGACTGCGGCCATGGCCACAGAATGCGCCTTGCCCATATAGCCCGCGCCGATAATGCCGATGCCGATCCCGCTCAAAATGATTCCCTTCAAATTCCGCCACATCTTGCCAACACCTGAAACGCCAACTACCTCTGGCGTCAAGGTGAAAACAGGGGTGATCAAAAAAGCGATGGCGAGCGGTCAGCTTGATGCAGTCAAAAGCCAGCGCCTTGCCCGCAACAATTTCCTCGTCGTTGGACGCGCAGGCATGGATATTTACGCCCATCCGCCTGGCACACGGCTCGAAGAGGCCGCGTATTTTCAATCTGCCCTTGGCGGTTCAGCCGCCAATATTGCCGCGGGCATAACCCGGCTCGGCGGCAAGGCTTCTTTGCTCACCTGCATCTCGGATGACGCGGTCGGGCGGTTCGTGCGCGTTCAGCTTTCCAGATACGGAATTGATGACAGCCTCGTTTTTGAGCAGGCAGGCGAAGTTCGCAATTCGCTGGCGGTCGTCGAGACGCGCAGCCAGAACTGCCAGTCGGTGATTTACCGCAACAATGCCGCAGACTTTCAGCTTTCCATTGGGCAAGGCAGGGCTGTCGACCTCGATCCCTTTGGCGCGCTCGTCTTGACGGGCACAAGCCTCGCCCTGGAGCCCTCGCGCGGCGCGGTGACCGATCTTTTGATGCGGGCAAAATCCAGCGGCCTTCCGGTCATTCTGGATATAGACTACCGGCCCTATTCCTGGGCAAGCGTGACGCAAGCCAAAGAGATTTGCGGCCGTGCTGCAGGCTTGTGTGATATCGTGATCGGCAATGATGAGGAGTTTGAACTGATCGCCGGTGCTGCGGGAGCCGGGCGGGAGAAAGCCGGGCAGCTGGCAGCGCGTGAAGGCGTTATCTGCGTCTACAAAATGGGCGGAGACGGCTCCATCACCTTCAGCGGCGGCACAAGCTTTGAAACGCCGGTTTTTCCGGTCGCTGCCCTCAAGCCGACGGGTGCCGGGGACGCATTTCTCGGTGCAGTCTGCACCAGCCTGGCGGATGGGCTTGGCATTGCAGAGTCAGTGCGGCGCGGATCTGCGGCCGCAGCCATTGTCGTCACCAAAGTCGGATGCGCGCCCGCCAGTCCGACGCAGCAGGAACTCGCCGCTTTCATCGAAACCCGCTCTTGAAACAGACCGCTCATGCACATTGCTCCGTTTGAAAACCGCAACGCTCCCATCATCAATGTGGACGACGCGCGCGTGCCGCTGAACTATTTCAACATTGTCAAACTGAAGCGCGGACAGGCGTTTGACTATCAGGTTCCCGGCTATGAGACCGCCATCGTTCCCGCGACAGGAACGATTGATGTTGAGATCGAAGGCGTCAAGTTCGATGCCATAGGCAATCGCGGAGCCGATGTGTGGGATGGCGAGCCGGAGGGCGTCTATTGCCCTGTGGCTGCGAAGGCTCGGCTCATCTGTCTCTCACAGACTGCGGAGGTTTTTATCGCAGGTGCGAAGTTTGACGGCGCGCTGGAGCCGTTTGCCGTGCGCGCGGCAGATATTGACAGTGTGCAGTACGGCTCGGACGAGACCAAGACACACCGCAAGATCAAGCACATCCTCGGCGCCAAGTACCGGGATCGCGTCGGCCGCCTGCTGGTTTCGGAGCTGTTCACCGTCGGCGCTGGCGGCTGGTCCGGCTTTCCGCCGCACAAGCATGATACGGACCGGCTGCCGCTCGAAACGCGGCATGATGAAACTTACAATTTCCGCTTCCGGCCCAATCACGGCTTCGGCATGCAGCTTGTGCAGATGGAAGACGGCAAGGTCGGCAATGCCTGGCACATTGTCGATGGCTCCACCGTCATACTCGAAAAAGGCTATCACCCCTGCGTCGCCGCGCCCGGTTACGAGATGTATTACTTCACGATACTCGGCGGGCTGAGCCAGCGGCCTTTGGTGCAGTTCTTCCAGCCGGCGCATGCCTACCAGGTCGAAACCATCCCGGGCATCAAGGACATGATCGCGAAGTTCAAATGACTCTGGCCAATCTCACAGACGTTCTCATTCTTGCAAATCAGCGGAACTGCGCAGTGGCCGGCCTTGTCGTCCTGGGCTGGGAAGATGCCCGCGCATTTGTCGAAGCGGCTGATGAGACCGGCATACCCATTATTCTGCAGGCCGGACCCGGCTGCCGCAGGCACATGCCGGTTCCCGTTCTCGGCAAGATGTTCCGCCATTTGGCCGGGCAAGCGCGTGTTCCGGTCGTGTGCCATATCGATCACGCCTATACCATTGATGAATGCCGGGAGGGCATCGACCATGGGTTTACTTCGGTGATGATCGACGGATCGAAACTGCCGGTCTCCGAAAATATCGAACTGACCCAAAAGGTCGTGGAGCTCGCCCATCCGCACAACATATCGGTGGAAGGTGAAGTCGGATTTGTCGGCTACACAGCGGGAGCCGCTTCGGCGCACACGCTGGCAGAGGAAGCGGCGCGCTTTGACCGGGAAAGCGGCGCGGACGCCCTGGCGGTCTCGGTCGGCAATGTGCATCTGAGCACCGAAAAAACTGCGGGCATAGATATTGCCGCTTTGCGTGCAATTGAGAAAGTCACAGGGCTTCCGCTCGTTTTGCATGGGGGAAGCGGGATTCCGGACGAAATGCGCCGGCGGCTCGCCCGTGAAACCCGCGTGGCCAAATTCAACATAGGCACGGAACTGCGCATGGCGTTCGGAGGCGCCGTGCGCAACTTCCTGCAAGCAAAACCACAAGCCTTTGACCGGCTCGAAATATTGGGCGCGGCCATTCCGGAGGTCAGGGCAGCCACAATCAAAGTAATCCGCAATATGTGGATTGATGGAAATTCTGAAGAGCCGCCAATGGCCTTAACCCCAGATTGAAACCATTCACGCACGCAAAGTTGCTTTCGTTTCCCAAAATCCCAGCTAGAGTGCCGCTAGGTAAAATTTTAGGGGGTCATTCGTGAGTGAACTGCAGGAGCTGAGTGATCTCGTTCTGCAAATATACGATACGGCCATAGATCCGGGCCGCTGGCCGGATGTGCTTGAGCGTATCGCCCATTATGTCGGCGCACGCGGGGCGTTCATCTTCGAGCTTCAAGGGCTTGGCGCCTCACAGCGCATATACGCGCCCTTCTTCTCCACCTCATACGATCCCGATCTGGTGCGGGCTTACTTACAGAAGCATAATCAGCAGGAAGTTGCCGATCAGGAAATCTTTGCCCGCCTGTCCCGCCGGACGGACCGGATACAACTCATTGGCGACGATGTCCTGGCCGACACTGAGGAGGAGTTGATCGCAAGACCGAATGTGCAGGAGATGATGCGCAATGGCCTGCGCTACCGCGCCGGGGCGCTGCTCAACAAGGATGTCGCCAACCATGACCGCTTCGCCCTGCAGTTCTCAAAACGCGGCGGACCGATATCCACGGACCAGGCGCAGAAAGGCCGAGCTGATCCTTCCGCATATGGCCAAGGCGCTCAATGTCAGCCGCCCGACGACTGAGCTTGCCCTGAAATTCCGGCACCGTTGCCGATTGTCTTGACCAGCTTGTGATTGGCATCTGCATTCTGGATTCCAATGGCGCGATCGTGTTCTCGAACCATGAGTTCAACCGGCAGATGGACTGGCACACGGTGTTCCGCAAGGATGCCAATGGCAGGCTCGTCATGCGCTCGGATTCGGCGCAGCGCACGCTCCATGCATTTGCGCGAAGACGCCGGAAATCACGGACGGTTCGGCGCGCGGCCCCGCAAGGAAGCGATCATTTCGGATGTCGGCGGCGACCCGCACACTTTGTGTGTTGAAATCATCCCCTTGCACAGCGCCAGCGAGTTTGGCGAGAATGCGCTCGACGGGCACATCATCTACAGCATGGATACCGGCAATTCCTACAAGATCGACGCAGCCGTGCTGGCCGACATGTTTGATCTGACACAGGCGGAATCATCGATCCTCGAATTGATGGCCGACGGCCTCACCAACGCGCAGATCTCCGAGCGCCGCTCCAAATCGGTCGAAACGGTCAACAGTCAGGTCAAGTCCGTGCTGATCAAGACCGGCACAGCCAACCGCACCCAGGCCATCCGCCTTGCGACAAATATCAGCTCGTCGTTTGTTTTGGAGCCGTCTCACCCAAATGGGGGATGAAACGGCGGGTTGTCTTGATACTGTTCGATCATGGCGGCTTGTAGCTGCGCTTTGGTATGGGGGACTCTATGCGCTTCGGTTTGAAGTCTATTTTGTTCGTTTCGCTTGCCGTGATCGGCTTGGGCGTCACCTTGAATTACAGCACAATTCGCGACTACGCGAATTACCGGACGCCGGTTTGCACGGATGGTTTGCAATGTCTCGATCAGGGCTGGTCCGACATAAACCGGAACTGGTGGTACACGACGTCACAAGGCTCCCGCCTTTTGCCGCTGGCCTGGTTCAAGGCGCTTGAAACGCCCCAATCCACCAGCTCTGCTCCCGCCTATTTCGGGTCTTCCGAAAATTTGACCCGTCTGGGTTATCTCGCTTCGCCGGTTTCCTCATCCAATTCGGAAGGACTGCCTGTTGGATTCACCATCGATAAGGATGGCGTCGAGGATCGCACAATTCTCGCTGACGTTACCGCGAAAATATTGCCGGTTTTTGGCGTTGGAAAAAAGGCGGACGGTACTCCGCCCATGTGTGCCCGCTTCCCGGAAACCTGCAAGGCAGGGACGCTCGATACAAGCTGGGTAGGGATGAACTGCTCGGCTTGCCACACCAATGAGATTGAGCATGACGGCAAGCGGATTCGCATTGAAGGCGCGCCGACATTGGCGGATTTCCAGACATTTGAACTGGACATGCTAGCCTCGCTTGAGGCCACGTTCAACGACGTTCAGAAGTTTGATCGGTTTGCCACAGCTATTTTGGGCGGCGAGGGTGATGACGCTGCAAAGACAAGCCTGAAGAGCCAGCTCGGCGAACAAGTCGCCTGGTATGCGGCGCTCAAAGACATTAATGCGAGCGACGTGTTGTATGGCCACGGACGCCTTGATGCCCAAGGGCACATTCTCAACAAAGTTGTTCTGGCGGCAGGCCAAGCCGGTAAGATCGCCACGGTAAAAGCCGACGCGCCAGCGAGCTATCCGCACATCTGGAATACATCCCAGCAAACCCGCATCCAATGGAACGGAATCGCCACCAACAAAGCGCGGGTGGAGTTATTCGGCAATGAAACCGATTTTGGCGCCCTTATTCGTAACATGACAGAGGTAATTGGGGTCTTTGCTCAAATCGATGTGGAAAGCGGCAAGGCGACCGATGGCTACAACTCAACCGCGCGCGCCAAAAACCTCATTGGTCTTGAGAGACAGCTGAAAGACCTGCAGTCGCCTCGTTGGCCGTCATATTTTCCGCCGCTCGACCCGGAGAAGGTCAAACGCGGCCGCGAACTTTTTGAAGAAGAACGGGAGTTTGCCAGCGGAAAGGCAAGTTGCGCAACATGCCATTCCCATATGGAGCCGAATGATATCGAAACCAAAATGAAGGAGGAGATGACACCGATAAAGGATGTGCGCACCGACATTTTTCTCGCGTGCAATACGTTCCTTCACGAGACAGCACCGGGCAATTTCAGAGGTCAAAAAGTCTTCGGCTTGGCGGGTGATGAAATCGGAAAGGCCGAGGAAGGCCGTCCGGAACCCAAATCGGTGCCGACACGCCTCATCCTGATAAACTCAACCATAGGGACAATGATCGGGAAGGCAGACAGCATCGTTGACAGCTGGGTCGACAAAATCGCACCCACCGGCCTTGGTGTCAAACCGCGCGATTTCGATAACAGCAAATATCTGCCAGGCGCAAAAGACCCGGCCAAGAAATTTCACGCGCTCAATTGCTTGAACGCCAAATTCAACCCCGGGGAGGACGATATTCTCTCCTATAAGTCCAGGCCGCTCAATGGAATTTGGGCAACCGCCCCCTATCTGCACAACGGTTCCGTGCCGACGCTCTATGATCTGCTGGGCATGTCCGACGTGAAGCTGACAATTGACGATCCTGACCGCCCGTCGAATGCGGCCCCGCGGCCGGATGTGTTTGGAGTTGGATCGCGCAAATATGATACCGTCAAAGGCGGCTTCGCAACTGACCTGAATGACCCCGGCAACAAGTTTGTATTCAGGGTCAAGGATGACACCGGCGCGCCCATCCCGGGCAACTATAACTCCGGGCATGACTATGGAACCGCGCAGCTTAGCGAGGAAGATCGGATGGCTTTGGTCGAGTATATGAAGAGCCTCTAGCGGACGGTCTAGAAAGATATTCGTTACATCGGGTCGCAATTCGTGACCTGAACTTGCCCCTTTCCCGCCACACTTGCCCCTTCCTAGGCGCAAAGGTTAACAGCACGGGTCCGGGGGCAGATGACATTCAAAGCCACACTTCTTGGCGCAGTTTCTGTGTCTCTTCTCATGATGACGGGCGCGCAGGCCGCTGAATGCGGGCGGGCTTCCTGGTATGCTTTGCATTCCATGACCGCCAATGGCGAGCGCATGAATCCCTCGGCGATGACGGCGGCGCATAAATCCTTGCCTTTCGGCACGAAAATCCGCGTCGTGAACAAGGCGAACGGCAAAAGCGTTGTGGTGCGCATCAATGACCGCGGCCCGTTCATACGCGGCCGCATTGTTGATCTGTCAAAAGCTGCGGCGCGGTCCATCGGCATGATCAAGACCGGCCACGCCAAAATCTGCTACGTGCGGATCAAGTAGGTTTCAGATCAAGACCCTTGGCTCGGCCCGTCCACGGACGGGCTGGTCGATGTAAAATGTCTTTCCCGCATCCGGATTGGCCGCGAGCGCCTGCGGGCTCATCAGCTTGTTGGCACTGGTGACAATCATGCGCTCATGCGCCTTGCCGACGAAAGCCGGGCACGAGGTCTGCGGTGAATGGCTCACCTTGATGGTCAATGTCTGGCGTCCATCCGGCGAAATCCGGCAGAGAGCGCCCGCGCCCCAGCGCGCATTCCAGACATTGCCGTCGGCATCGCAGACCGAGCCGTCAATATAGCCGTCACCGGTATTGGTGAAGAACACGTGACGGCTCCCCCGCAGGCAGCGCCGTTGCCGGGTCAATGGCGACCCGCATCAGGTTTTGCGTCACAGTGTCGGTGAAATAGGCGGCCGCGCCGTCCGGCGAGAAACAGATCGAATTCGGGATTGTGATGCCGGCATAGAGCCTGGTCAGTCTGCCCTGGAAGAAATGGTAAATCGCCCCCGCGCCCGCCTCCTCGTTTATCCCCATCGTGCCGAGCCAGATCGCGCCGCAGGCATGGCTGCGGGCGTCATTGGAGCGGGTGACCGGATTATCCGCCTCGATGGGCGTGTGAAGGGCAAGCGCGCCGGATGCGCGGTCTCTGACGTGCAGGCCGTTTTCGCTGAGGACAAGCTGACGCTGTGCGTCCACGGCAAAGATGGCGCTCGCCATGAAGGGGAGGTCATGGATGAGCGATTGTCCCGTGCCAAAGCGATGTTCGATCAGCTTGCGGTCCAGGATGTCGAACCAGAACAGCGTATCGGTTTCGCTTCATAGCTCGGGCCTTCGCCAATCTTGCAGGCCCGCTCATCGAGAATTCGGACGCTGCTCACTTGACCGCCTCGTCATAAGCCTGCACCGAGACAAGCGCCCGCTGTTTGACTTCGGCTGCGGAGAATCCCAGCCTTGTAAAGGCTGGAGCCGAGGCCGAATGTGCGCACGCCGATCTTGACGTAATCTCCAAAGTTCGTCTCGGAAACACCGCCCACCGCGCCGACAACACAATCGCGCGGCAATATGGCTTTGACCGCCGAGATGCCGGATGGACCCAGCACACTGGCCGGGAAGAACTTCAGCGCCGACGCGCCGGATTTGATGGCGAGCAAGGCTTCGGTGGGCGTCAGCACGCCCGGCATCGAAACCATGTGGTGATGCGCCGCGCGCGCCAGAACCATGCGGATCGACATTCGGCGTCACCAGCAGCCTTCCGCCCGCATCATGCAGCCGGTCCACATCTTCAGGCGTCAGCACCGTGCCCGCGCCAACCCAGACATTTTCCGGCGCCATGCGGGCAAGCATTGCAATGGAATCGAAAGGCGATGGCGAGTTCAGCGGGATTTCGATGGCCTCAAACCCGGCTTCAATCAGAACCTCGCCAATGGCAGTGATTTCGTCCTTCTTGACCCCGCGCAAAATGGCGACGAGGCCGCGCTTCAGATTTGGCCAGACATGCGATTTCATCTCAAATCTCCCTTTGGCCAAATGGCTTTCGCCGCGGCGGCAAGCCCTGCCTTGACCGTCTCCTCGGCATCAACCGGACTGACTGCATATCCCGCAATGCCAAGCGCCGCCTCATACAGCCGGCCCAACCGTCCTGACCGGACCAGAGTAAGGCGCTCACTGGCAAAGCTCTTGCGAGCCGACCCGATTTCCGACCCGATCAACAGCCCCGACAAAGTCGCGCTCGCACGGTCCGCATCCAGCCCCTGCAGCAAGCTGGCGGCGCGGATGGCGAACAGGTTTCCCGTCAGCTCTCCCGGATCAGCGAGCATTTTTGTGCAAGCGGCCAGGAAATCCGGATGGTCTGGCTCTGTCCTTGCCGCAGGATCGACGCTATGCCTCAATAGCGAGGCGGTCGAGAACAAATGGAACAGTTCACCGGTCAGATAGGTCGACAAAGCCGACGACGGTGCTGCCCTCCAGCCTCACCCATTTGCAATGCGTGCCCGGCATGCACACTGTCTGGTTTCCGGCATGAGAAGTCAGGCCAAGCAGCTGGGTTTCTTCCCCGCGCATCACCGACGGCGCATCGGCATCATTGTGTGAAATACCCGGAAGAATGCGGATGTCCCGGGCCGGATGCGCAACCTTGACCGCCTGCCGCATCACCTCACTGAGGCTCGCAGGTGTTTCGACATATTTCGCCTCGACCCAGCCCTGTTTGGAGCCAACCATGCCGCACATGATCACCGACAATGTCAGCGGCGCGCCAAGGGCGGCGAGTTTTGCTTCCAGCACGCCCTCGAACTTCCGGTCCTGAACCCGCGTCAGACCCTCTTCGCCGCGCATTTCGCCAAGAACGGCGCCATCCTTCGCCATCAGCCAGACGCGCATATTGCTGGTGCCCCAGTCCACTGCGGCATATTGCGGTTGAGGCAGCAGGCATCGATCGCTCCGAAGGATTTCAGGCTGATGAGAATTTTTCTGTTATCGCGATGAGGCAGGCGCGAAGTCAAGGCTGCGTCCCTTGATTTTGATCACCTTGAGGCCCCACACAAGCCCCGCCAACCGGCCTACCCAAGGTGCAGACATGAAGCTGAAAATCGCCGTCCAGATGGACCATATCAGCAAGATCAACATTGCAGGCGATACGACCTTTGCGCTCTGTCTTGCCGCGCAGGAGCGCGGACATGAGCTGTTTCACTACGTTCCCGACCAGCTTTCGCTGCGCGGCGGCGAACTCTTTGCAAAGCTTGAAAGCCTTCACGTCCGCGATGAGAAGGGCTCGCATTACGATTTGGGCGAGCCTGCAGCGGCGCAATCTGGCCGAGATGGATGTGGTGCTGTTGCGCCAGGATCCGCCCTTCGACATGCACTACATCACCAACACGCATCTGCTTGAGCGCGTGCATCCCGAAACGCTCGTCGTCAATGATCCGAAATGGGTGCGCAATTCGCCGGAGAAAATCTTCGTCACCGAGTTTGCCGATCTGATGCCGGAAACGCTCATCACCCGCGACACGGACGAAATCCTTGCCTTTCGCCGCGAGTTTGGCGACATCATCCTGAAACCGCTCTACGGCAATGGCGGCGCGGGCGTGTTTCATTTGCGTGAGGACGACCGCAATCTGTCTTCGCTTCTGGAAATGTTCAACGCGCTGTCGCGCGAGCCGATCATTGCACAGCGCTATCTGCATGATGTGCGCGCTGGAGACAAACGTATCATCCTGATCGAAGGCGAACCGGTGGGCGCGATCAACCGCGTGCCCGCCGAGCACGACGCCCGCTCCAACATGCATGCGGGCGGACGGCCGGAAAAGACTGAGTTGACGGCGCGGGAGCGCGAGATTTGCGCGCGCATCGGCCCCTCGCTACGCGAACGCGGCTTTGTCCTGGTCGGCATTGATGTCATCGGCGACTATATGACAGAAATCAATGTGACCTCGCCGACGGGCGTGCGGGAAATAAAGAAGTTCGGCGGCGCGGATGTCGCGGCCCTGTTCTGGGATGCGGTGGAAGTCAAAGCTGGAAAGTAGGCAAGCGTGCCGGTTGACCTGCATATCATGGACAAGGCGAAGCTCTTCTCAGATGCTGAGCATAGCATGGTCCTGAATGTTCTCAGAGACACACTTGCAAAGGTTGAGACCTATTGCGCGCTCGGCGATCTCGATTTGGTTATATTTCCGACTGAAAATTATACGCACCCTGAAGGGTATCGCGGCGGTTTTACCTTCAGCGCAAACTGCCTTGAGATAAGCGTCAACCCCAAGCACAGCCTGTTTGCCAAACGATTTGAAATTGAGTTCCCTGCACTCATTCTGCATGAGGTGCACCATTGCCTCCGATACCGTCACGTCGCAGTTTGGAACGTCGGTGAACTTGTGGTTCTGGAAGGGCTCGCAATGTCGGCGGAAAGCGCTTTCGGTGATAAACCGCTGCCAAAAGAGTCCTCAATGAGCGATGAGGCGCTTTTGCAATTGTGCAGAAAGGCATGCGAAACGCAGGACGACGAAGGGTTCGAAAAGACCATGTGGGTCTATGGGCGCGACAGCGATGAGGAGACGCCGCATATCTATTTGATAGGCTCCAAGCTCGTGTCTTCCGCTTTGGGTGTTCTGGGCAAGAATGCGTTTGAAGCCGTTGGCGAAAGCAGCCGCAAACTTCTTGCCCTCGGCGGTGAGGTGCTGATACCGGACGCGCACTGACACCAAAGCGCAGCTGAGTTCACCACAGGAAGATCGTGTTTGCGGGCGTGGTCACAAGAACATTTGTTCCAGAATTGAAACCGCCTTCAACCCTATTGCACGTCAAAAGTTAGTTAGTTCTATTTTTGTTCTTTTCTTTCGCTTTGAGGTATGCTTATCTTGAGCTGTTTTCGGGTATTGCAACCAAATGCGGCGCTGGTTGCCACTCGCCCGGTTGTATCAGGGGGACGGCATGGTATCGCGTATCAGCACGATTGCGTTTCAGGGAATTGAGGCTGTTCCCGTTGATGTTCAGGTCATGCTCGGGCCGGGCAAACAGGCGATGCACATAGTCGGCCTTGGCGACAAGGCGGTTGCCGAAAGCCGTGAGCGGGTTCAGGCGGCGTTGCATGCGTCCGGCCTGTCGCTGCCGCCGAAAAAGATCACAGTCAATCTTGCGCCCGCCGATCTTCCCAAAGAGGGCAGCCATTATGATCTGCCGATTGCGCTTGGCCTGATGGCAGCGCTCGGCGCTGTGCCATCGGATTCCCTGAACGGGTTTGTAGTGCTTGGCGAACTGTCTTTGGACGGGACAATCGCTGCAGTGGCGGGTGTGCTGCCCGCTGCCATCGGCGCAAATGCCGCCGGCAAAGGCCTGATCTGTCCGCACGAGTGCGGCCCGGAGGCGGCATGGGCGGGCGAGGATATGGACATCATCGCGCCGCGCAGCCTGATTGCGCTCGCCAATCATTTTCGCGGCACGCAAGTGCTGCGGCGGCCCGAACCTGCGGTGCGGCCACAGACGGAGGATTTCCTCGACCTTGCCGATATCAAGGGCCAGGAAACAGCCAAGCGAGCGCTGGAAGTGGCTGCCGCAGGCGGGCACAATCTTCTCATGATCGGACCACCCGGCTCGGGCAAGTCCATGCTGGCGCAGCGCTTGCCATCGATCTTGCCGCCATTATCACCGCGGGAACTTCTCGAAGCGTCAATGATTGCCTCCGTGGCGGGCGAACTTGGCGACGGTAAACTGTCGCTGCGCCGGCCCTTCCGCGCCCCGCATCATTCCGCGTCCATGGCCGCCATGGTGGGAGGCGGCATCCGTGCCCGGCCGGGCGAAGTGTCGCTTGCGCATAATGGCGTCCTGTTCCTCGACGAGTTTCCCGAGTTTACCCCGCAAGTGCTGGATTCATTGCGACAGCCGCTGGAGACGGGTGACTGCATGATCGCGCGGGTCAATCACCGCATCTCCTATCCCGCGCGGTTCCAGCTTATCGCCGCGATGAACCCGTGCCGCTGCGGCATGGCCGGCGAGCCCGGCATGACATGCGCGCGCGGCCCGCGATGCCAGAGCGATTATCAGGCGCGCATTTCCGGACCGATGATGGACCGTATTGATCTGCGCGTTGAAGTTCCCGCGCTGACGCCAGGCGACCTCATCCGGCCCAACAAACCGGAATCCAGTTCCGTCGTTGCCGCGCGCGTATCGGCTGCCCGGCAAATGCAGCGGGAACGGTTCGAAAAACGCGGGCTGCCGATGATTCTCACCAATGCGCAATGCTCAACGGCGTTAGTGGAGGAAGTCGCCGCGCCCGACCCGGCAGGCATGGCGCTTCTCTCGGACGCCAGCGAACAGCTCAAATTCTCCGCCCGCGCTTATCACCGCATTTTGAAAGTTGCCCGCACCTTGGCGGATCTTGACGGCGCCGAACGCGTTGGCCGCATTCATCTTGCGGAAGCGATATCCTACCGCATGCCCGCAGAGCGGCTGCAAAGGGCTGCCTGACCACAGCGGAACAGACTGACAAAAGACTACTCTGCCAGGATCAAATCCATGATTGTGGTCTCTTTGGCCTTCTGCCGCCTGCCGATATCGGCCTTTGGAACCGGATGACTGGTCGAGCCTGTCTTTTCCTGTGACGTTGCAAGTGCCGCTGACGGGCGCTTCAGGGGAGCCGGATTTTGTTTCTCTTGAGCAATCAGCGGCGCTGCGGGGCGCTTTACGGGCACCTTGGGCGCGACCGTTTCCGCGTCCGCAACAGGCGCCTGCGGGCGTATGACTGCGGGAGTTTTGGTAGCAGGCGCCGGCATTTCCTCAATTGCCGCCGCTTTGGCGCCATTAGTTCCGGGCAGAGAAGCAACTTCGACGCCCTTATGCGCAGCGGTCATGAAGTCCTTCCATACGATA
Organism: uncultured Alphaproteobacteria bacterium; assembly: GCA_963792485.1. Taxonomy (GTDB): domain Bacteria; phylum Pseudomonadota; class Alphaproteobacteria; order Rhizobiales; family Rhizobiaceae; genus JANOYJ01. Next base: position 77,123 of record CAWBWL010000006.1, on the reverse strand, counting down.
GCTGGCAAGGATCCGCCTGTGACCTTCTTCATCGGCGAATTGTCGTCATTTCCAAACCAGACGCCGGTGGTCAGGTTTGCCGTATAGCCGACAAACCACGCATCGCGGAAATCCTGGCTGGTGCCTGTCTTGCCGGCGGCCGGCCAGCCAAACGCTGCCTTCTTCGCCGTGCCTTGCGTCAGCGTATGGCTCATCATGCGGTTCATCATGCCGGCGATTTCAGGCTGCATGACCCGTTTGGCGCTGTCATATGTGTTTTCGTAAAGGACCTTGCCGCTCTCTGTGGTGACACGCTTGATGATGTGCACTGGCGTTTCATAACCGCCATTGGCAAAGCTCGCGAACGCGCCGGTCATTTCCATGAGTGTCACCTCGGATGTTCCAAGCGCCAGCGACTGGTTGGCGGCGAGCGGCGAGCGAACGCCAAGACGGCTTGCCGCTTCCACCACAGCGTCCGGTCCGACTTCCATGGCGAGCTGCGCCGCCACCGAGTTTGATGATTTCGCCAGGGCTTCCGTCAACGTGATGTCGCCGAGATAGCGGCCCTCATAATTGTCTGGCGTCCAGTTTCCAATCTGGATCGGCGCGTCATTGCGCACCGAATTCGGTGTGCGGCCAGCTTCAAGCGCTGCCAGATACACAAAGGGTTTAAAGGCCGAGCCCGGCTGCCGCCGCGCTTCGGTGGCGCGGTTGAACTGGCTGCCGGAATAATCCCGCCCGCCAACCAGCGCGCGCACAGCGCCAGTTCCGTCAATTGACACCAGCGCGCCCTGGCGCACCTTCATCGCTTTGGCGTTCTTCGTGAGCAGCGCCTTGATCGACTTCTCAGCGGTCTTCTGGAGATTGAGGTCAATTGTCGTGTCGACAACGACATCTTCCTTCACATCGCCAATCAGCCCGGGAAGCTCGCGCATCACGGCGTCCGCCACATAGTTCTCCGATCCTGTCCAATAGGCAGCAGCCTTGGAGGCAGGTCTTGCCACCGCATCGCCGAGCTCTTTCTCGCCAATCATGCCCTGATCGCGCATCGCCGCCATGACAAGCTCAGCGCGTGCATTGGCGGCTTTTGGATCATTGGCGGGAGACAGGCGGGAAGGCGCTTTCAACAGGCCGGCCAAAAGCGCCGCCTGCTGCAGCGAGACATTTTTCGAGCTCTTGCCGAAATAGCGGCGGGAGGCCGCTTCCACGCCATAGGAGTTTGAGCCGAAATAGACCCGGTTGAGATACATTTCGAGAATTTCGTCCTTGGAATATTTGTGCTCGAGCCAGACGGCGAGCAGGACTTCCTGCACCTTGCGCTCCAGTGTGCGGTCCGGCTTCAGGAACAGGTTTTTCGCGAGTTGCTGCGTCAGCGTTGAGCCGCCCTGGACCATGCGGCCCGCCATGACATTGCGCGTCATGGCGCGGCCAAAGCCGATCGGGTCAAAACCGAAATGACTGTAAAAGCGCCGGTCCTCAATGGCGACAACCGCCTGCGGCAAATAGGACGACATTTCATGCAAGCCCACCGCTTCGCCGCCCGTCGTGCCCCGGTTGGCGATCAGCTTGCCGCCGACGCCGAGAATTTTCACATTCGGCGCCCGGTCAGGCACCGCCCAGGTCGTGGCGCTCGGCATGCGCGAACCGTAGTAACCCACGACGGCCGCGATGCCGATGCCTGCCCACACACACGCTATCAGCGCCCAGTAGAACAGACGGCCGAAAAGGGTAACGCCCCGGCGGCTGCGCGAGCGGCTGGTTTTCTTCGATCTGCCGCGTTTGCGCCGTGGCGCTGAACGGTCGGAGTTAGAGACAGAAAAGTCCGCAGAACTGCGGCGGCCATTGCTTTCAAAGCCCGGTTCGACCCTGTTTTTGCCGCGCGCTGCCAAACCGATACCTCAACACAAATGGACGCGAATACCGGATTCGCCAGACGAGCCCGGTGTTTAAAACTAATTGCGGCGGTTTAAGGCCGGGTTAAGAGGCCGTTTGGAAACTCGGCTGACCGGCCATCTGGTGCGACTTTTTAAGAACCGGAGCGGAGCGAACTCAAGTTCGTGAGCACCGGAAGCGCAGAAAATCGCATCAGATGGCCGGTCAGGCGAAGTTTCCAAACGGACTCTAACCGGGATCATTTGATCAGGCGTGACACCAATTGGGCGGTGAAGTCCACCATGGGCACGATGCGTGCATAGTTCAGCCGGGTCGGCCCGATCACCCCGACCGCGCCAATAACGCGCTGCTCGGTGTCGCGGAACGGCGCGACGACGAGCGAGGAGCCGGAAAGCGAGAACAGCCGGTTTTCCGAGCCGATGAAAATGCGCACGCCCGGCCCGGTTTCCGCCAGATCCAGGAATTGCAGCAGGCCCTGCTTGGTTTCCAGATCATCGAAGAGCAATTTCAGCCGGTCAAAATCCTCTGCCGCCGTCACTTTACCCAAAAGGTTAGAACGTCCCCGGACAATTAATTGCCCGGGCTCGTCATTATTGGCCCCGGACCAGACGGCAAGGCCATTTTCCACCAGCTTCTGGCTCAGTCCGTCCAGAGCCTGCCGTGTTTCCTTCAGAAGCCGGCTTATCTCCTTGCGGGCTTCGGATATCGTCTTTCCGCCGATATGCGCGTTCAAAAAGTTCGATGCCTCAATAAGCTGTGACGCCGTCACCCCCGGCGGCAGATCAAGAATGCGGTTTTCTACTTCGCCAGACTGGGTAACCAGAACGGCAAGCGCTCTTGCGGGCTCGAGCCGGATGAACTCGATATGTTTGAGCGGGCTTTCGCTCTTGGTCGCCAGCACCAGACCCGCGCCGCGCGACAGGCCGGACAGCATCTGGCTCGCTTCAGTCAAAAGGTTCTCGACCGGCTTGCCTTCGCCTGACGCCTTGATCTGGGTTTCAATATTGCGCCGCTCATCGGCCGACAAATCCCCGACTTCCATGATGCCATCGACAAAAAACCGCAACCCCGCCTGCGTCGGCATCCGGCCGGCTGAGACGTGTGGCGCGTAGATGAGGCCGAGATTTTCAAGATCCGACATCACATTGCGGATCGTGGCTGGCGAAAGCGAATGCGGCAGTATGCGTGACAAATTGCGGGACCCGACCGGCTCTCCCTCGGCCAGATAGCTCTCGACGAGCAGCTTGAACACATCGCGTGAGCGCTGGTCGAGCCCGCCGGTGGATTTTGGGATAACGGAAGCCTGCATGAGATAGGGACAATTATTCCTTCAAACGCAATATAGCCGCATGGAACCCGCTATGCAAAGCCGCTGCGCGTTGCATTTGAAAACGTCAGGCCATAGAAGCCAGCCAATCTTGAAAAATGGGAGCGAAGACTGATGCGGCCATCCAAACGCGATGCAGACGAAATGCGCGCCGTCAGCTTTGAAAAAGGCATCTCCAAACATGCGGAAGGCTCGTGCCTCGTCAAGTTTGGCGACACGCATGTGCTCTGCACCGCCTCTCTTCTCGAGAAGGTGCCGCCATGGATGCGCAATTCCGGCAAGGGCTGGGTTACAGCCGAATACGGCATGCTGCCGCGCTCGACTGGCGACCGGATGAACCGCGAAGCGTCTTCCGGCAAACAGGGCGGCAGGACTTTGGAAATCCAGCGCCTGATCGCCCGCTCGCTGCGCGCCGTTGTTGATTTGCAAGCCTTGGGCGAGCGGCAGATCACCGTGGACTGCGATGTTATCCAGGCGGATGGCGGCACGCGCACCGCCGCAATCACTGGCGGCTGGGTCGCGCTGCATGAATGCCTCAAATGGATGCAGGCGCGGCAGATGCTGACCGTGACCAATGTCCTCAAAGACCATGTCGCCGCCGTATCCTGCGGCGTCATTGACGGCAAGCCGGTGCTGGACCTCGACTATATTGAAGATTCAAGCGCCGGCACGGATTCGAATTTCGTCATGACCGGCAAGGGCGGCATTGTCGAGATTCAGGGCACGGCCGAAGGCGCGCCGTTTTCGGAAGCTGAATTTCTCGAGCTGATGGCGCTTGCCCGCACGGGCATTGGCCGTCTTGTCGAATTGCAAAAACTTGCCGTGATGTAGAACAGATGCAGCCGAAAGCCGTTCTCGAAACCGCGCTCTATGTCGATGATCTTGATCGCGCCGAGGATTTTTATGGCCGCGTTCTCGGACTTGAGTTCATTTCGCGCATGGCCGGACGGCATGTGTTCTTCAGATGCGGGCAGGTGATTGTGCTTCTCTTCAATGCCGAGGCGACACGCATTGCATCCGCCAACACCGTCTTGCCGGTTCCCGTGCATGGCGCAAGCGGCGCCGGGCATTTGTGTTTTCGGGCTGAAGGGCCTGAAATTGATCTTTGGAAGCAAAAGCTTGAAACAGCCGGTGTCCAAATAGAGGCGGACTTTGAATGGCCCAATGGCGGGCGGTCAATCTATTTCCGCGACCCATCCGGCAATTCTCTCGAGTTTGGCGAGCCGAAAATCTGGGGGCTTTCATGATGCTCGCCCCCGGACAAAGACTGGTGCTTGCCACACACAATGCAGGTAAGCTCAGCGAATTCCGCGATTTGACGCAACCCTTTGGTCTGGATGTGGTGTCCGCAGGCGAGCTTTGCCTCGCCGAGCCCGAAGAGACCGGTACGAGCTTTGAGGAAAACGCATTTATCAAGGCGCATGCTGCCGCGCAGGCGACAGAACTGACGGCACTCTCGGATGATTCCGGGCTATGCGTCGATGCATTGAGCGGTGCGCCGGGTGTTTACACGGCGGACTGGGCGATTCAGCCGGATGGTTCTCGCAATTGGCAAATGGCGATGGCAAAGATCGAGGATGCTTTGCTTGCCGCCGGGGCCGTTGAAAAGCACATGCGCAGGGGCCGGTTCGTGGCTGTACTTTGCCTGTGCGCACCGGATGGACAGGCGCAATATTTTCGTGGTGAAGCCGATGGGCATCTCGTCTGGCCGCCACGCGGCGATGACGGCTTCGGCTACGATCCGGTGTTTCAACCGCTTGGCCATGCGCGCACATTCGGGGAAATGAGCGCAGATGAAAAGCATGGCTGGAAGCCGGGTATGGAAGACGGCGCTGTCGCACCGGGCGCGCGCATTTCAGCTCTTCGCCCGTTCCGTGCTTCAAGCAAAATGATCCCGCCCGATGATGGCGCGCCGGGCTTCGGCGTCTATCTGCACTGGCCGTTCTGCGCCGCCAAATGCCCATATTGCGATTTCAATTCGCATGTGCGCCATCAGGCCATCGACCAGAAGCGCTACGCCACCGCCTTCCGCCGCGAGATGGAAACCATGCGCGAGCGCACCGGCCCGAAAACCGTCAAGAGCATTTTCCTCGGCGGCGGCACGCCGAGCCTGATGCAGCCGCAGACAGTCGGAGCGCTGCTTGATGCGGCGTCCGAGTTCTGGACCGTGCCGGACAATATCGAGATCACTCTGGAAGCCAACCCGTCCAGCGTCGAGGCGGAGCGGTTCAGGGGTTATCGGAGCGCGGGCGTCAACCGCGTCTCGCTCGGCGTGCAGGCGCTCAATGACCGTGACCTGAAATTCCTCGGGCGGCTGCATAATGTGGAGGAAGCGCTGAAGGCCATCGGGCTGGCGCGGGAGATTTTTCCGAGACTGTCTTTTGACCTGATCTATGCGCGTCCGGACCAGACCCTGGGCGAATGGGAGCGTGAGCTGAATGAAGCCATCGGCTTTGCCGCCGATCACTTGTCCATGTATCAGCTGACCATCGAGCAAGGCACGCCGTTTGCGGCGCTGCACAAGGCTGGCAAGATCAAGATGCTGGACGACGGCCACGCCGCCGATCTCTACGCGCTGACACAGGAGGTGACAGCACAGCGCGGACTGCCAGCCTATGAAGTGTCAAACCACGCCGCGCCCGGCGCGGAGAGCCGGCATAACCTCGTCTATTGGCGCTATGGCGAATATGCGGGCATCGGCCCCGGCGCGCATGGGCGGTTTATGGAGGGCAATACGCGCAGTGTCACGATCTCGCGAGAAATTGCCCGAGCGCTGGCTGGAGATGGTTGAGGCTGGCGGCACCGGTGTCGTCCGAGGAAGAGCGGCTGACGACCAGTCAGCAAGCCGACGAAATGCTGATGATGGGCCTCAGATTGCATGAAGGCATTGACGTGCAGCGCTATGAAGCGTTGGCGCAGCGCACATTCGACCGGCAGCGCCTGTCCGCGCTGCAAGAGGACGGCTTGGTCGAGTTCATCGGCAATTCACGGCTGCGCGCCACGCCTAAGGGGATGATCCTGCTTGATGCCGTGCTGGTTGAACTTCTGCGCTGAGGGGCACTAGGCCCTGGGCTGCTCGTGCGTTGCGCAGTGGATGCCGCCGCCAACTTCCCCAACCGCGTCAATGTTGAGCGCGATAATCTCGCGACCCGGATAGAGTTCACCGAGCGTCTGCATGGCTTTCCGGTCCGCTGCTTCATCACCGAACTCCGCCGCGATGACTGCGCCGTTGCACACATAATAATTGACGTAAGACGACCCAAAATCCTGCGCATCAATGCGAATGTCTTCAGGTTCCGCCAGTTCGACGATCCGCAAGCGCCTGCCATTGGCATCGGTCGCAGCCGCAAGGATATCCCTGGTCTCGAATGCGGACTTTGACCAGGGATCGTCCGGGTCGAGTTCGCCGGGCATCTGGATGAGAACTGTTCCGGGTCCGGCAAACCGGGCCAGTGCGTCAATATGGTAATCTGTGATGTCCGCGCCGCGAATGCCGGGTGCCCAGATCACTTTCCGCGCGCCCATCGCCGCCAGCAGCTTCCGCTCGATCTCATCGCGGCTCCCGCTGTCGCGGTTCGGATTAACCCAGCTGCTTTCATGCGCAAGCAGCGTCCCCGCGCCATCAGCCTCAACACCGCCGGCCTCCCCGACAAGACCTGCATCGAACACCGGCAGACCCAGCCGCTCCGCTATGCGCGCGGCTATCTTGCCGTCATGCGTGTGAACCTGTTTGTTGCCCCAGCCATTGAAGTTGAACTGGGTGACAGCAATACCGCCCTTGCCATCGATCACAAATGACGGGCCGGAGTCGCGGCACCATAGATCATCTGTCGGCACGTCCCAGATATCGACATTTGAGCCAAGGCGTCTACGCGCTCCGCTCTCGTGCTCCTGCGCCATCAGCATCACAACGGGTTCGAACTCAGAAACGGTATTCGCGATCCTGGCAATCGTCTCTTGAAGCATGGAAAGAAATGCGGCGTCGGAGTGGACCTGTCTGTTCACCGGCCATTGCATGAACGTGCGCTGATGCGGATGTGCTTCGTCAGGATAGAGGAAGCCGGAGGCGGCGGCGCTTGAAGATGCATTGCCTGCCATGGGGAAAATGCCCGCTCCACCAAATCCCGCACCGGCCTGCATAAATCTGCGTCGCGTCATCATAACGGCTTTTCCGTCTCAAATCGCAAGTTTGAACCACAGAAGCAGACGGGCGGCAACCTTGCTTTGAAGCCTCGTTCACGCTTGATTGAACAATCACGCCCACTTCATTACCCTGACAGCTGCCTCCGTCACGAAAGTCCTGCCCGCTTGCCCACAGATCACGCCAAGACCTATCTGCTCGCCAACACAATGCTTGTCGCGCGGCCGCTTGAGCCCGCCCTCTATATGGTGGCGACACCCATCGGCAATCTGGGTGACATCACGATCCGGGCGCTGGAGACACTGGCCGCAGCTGACATCATCGCCTGCGAAGACACGCGCACATCGCGCGTGCTGCTCAGCCGCTACGGGATCCGGACGAAAACGATTTCCTATCACGATCACAATCAGGCGCAGTCCGGCGCGCGCCTGATTGCCATGCTGAAGGATGGCAAATCCGTCGCGCTGATATCGGACGCAGGCACGCCGCTTGTTTCCGACCCCGGCGAGCGTCTGGCTGCCGAAGCCAAGGCCGCGGGATGCCGCATCGTTCCGATCCCCGGCGCATCAGCGGTGCTTGCGGCTCTCACAGCGGCAGGCCTTCCCGCATCGCGCTTCTTCTTCGAAGGCTTTCTGCCGCCCAAATCCGGCCAGCGCCGCGCGCGGCTTGCCAGCATTGGCAGTCTTGACGCGACGCTGGTGTTTTACGAAGCGCCGCACCGTTTGAGCGAGACGCTTGCGGACATGGCAAGCGTATTTGGAGACACGCGGCGGGCCGCCATGTGCCGGGAACTGACCAAGACGTTTGAGGAAATCATCACGCTGCCACTTGGCGAACTCAGCGCGCGCTATCCGCAGGAGGCAAATATCAAAGGCGAGATCGTGATTGTGATCGAGCCGCCGCAGGTTTCTGAAATGGATGCAGGTGACACGGACGGGCTTCTCAAATCCCTGTCCAGGGAAATGTCCGCATCGCAAGCGGCGGCGGAAGCTTCGCGTCTGACCGGTCTTTCCAAGGCCGAGCTCTACCAGCGCCTTCTGGAGATGAAGCGCGATGGCGCGTGACTTTGCATCGCGCCAACGTGCTGAACGGCGTGGCCATAAGGGCGAGACGCTGGCTGTCTGGTGGCTGCGGTTGAAAGGCTACCGCATCATCGCCCGCCGCTTCAAGACCAAGCTCGGGGAAGTCGATATCATTGCGCGCAAGCGCGACGTTGTGGCTATGGTTGAGGTCAAGGCGCGCACGACGCTGCTCGAGGCGATGGATGCTGTGGACCATTCAACGATGCGCCGCATTGAAGCCGCAGGAGACCTCTGGCTCGCCAAGCAGCGCGACCATGCAAGGCTGAACATCCGCTACGACCTGATCGCCATTCTGCCGCGCAAACTGCCTGTGCATGTGGAGAGCCTGTTTCACGCGCGCGGCTGACCGGGCCCCAGCCTTCTGGACAGTTATCGTATCCCGCCGCATAGTGGCCCTCATGCGCCACCAAGACATCTGGGACGATAAAGCCGCCAAGGTTTATGACACGCCGGGCGTGGGTATGTTCGCGCCCGATGTTCTGGGTCCGGTCGTAGACCGCCTTGCAGAACTTGCCGGAAAGGGCCGCGCGCTTGAGCTTCGCTATCGGAACCGGACGGGTTGCCGTTCCGCTGAGCGAACGCGGCATTTCCGTTGCCGGCATTGAAATCGCGCCGGCCATGATCGCCCAATTAAGAACAAAGGCCGGCGAGGCGAAAATCCCCGTCGCGCTTGGCGACATGACAAGCGCAACGGTTCCGGGAAACTTCTCTCTGGTCTTTCTCGTCTTCAACGGAATATCAAATGTGCTGACACAGGCGGAACAGGTCGCGTGCTTCCGCAATGCGGCGCGCCATCTGTCGCCCGGCGGCCGTTTCGTGATTGAGCTCTGGGTGCCCGAACTGCGCAGAATGCCGATGGGCCAGCAGGCCATCGTGTGTCAATCCGATCCGGGCTATATCCTCGTCGACACTTATGACACGCTCGCCCAGCATGTCGTGTCTCACCATTTCAGGTTTGGCGAAGGCAGCGCGGCCGAGCTGTTCCGCTCGCCGCACCGCTATGTCTGGCCGGCCGAGCTCGATCTCATGGCGCGGCTGGCGGGGTTTGAGCTTGAAAGCCGGCATGCGGATTGGGCCGGAAGCGAGTTTACGGCAGAATCGAGATCGCACGTGTCCGTTTACCGGCTGCCTGAAGGGCGATAACTGCGACGGGCGATTGCAAGGTCAAAGGCCGGTCAGGCCTTGGCCGCCTTCTCCCGCTCCCGCTTGGAACCGCCGCGCATTTTCAACACGCTTTCCAGCCAGTCGGTTCGCATTTCAGGAACCGAGGCCAACAGATTTTCGGTGTAGGGATGATAGGGCGGTGCGAAGATCTTGGTGGTCGGGCCTTCGTCCACCAGCTTGCCCTTGAGCATGACAGCCGTGCGGTGCGCAATGCGGCGCACAATGCCAAGGTCATGGGTGATGAACAGGTAGGCGACGCCCAGATCATCCTGCAGCCTTTTCAGGAGCTTCAGGATTTCGTCCGCCACCAGCTGGTCGAGCGCCGAGGTCGGCTCATCGCAGATGATGAGATCGGGATCAGCCGCCAGCGCCCGAGCGATGCAGATGCGCTGCTTCTGACCGCCGGAAAGCTGCGTTGAAAGCCGGCCCGCATAGTCTTCCGGCAAGCCCACCTGCCGCAGAAGCTCAGCCACGCGCGCTTTCACTTCAGCGGGAGATTTGTTGTAATAGAAAGCCACCGGACGCCCGATGATTTCGCCAATGGTCTGGCGCGGGTTCAAGGCCACATCAGGCAGCTGATAGATGAATTGGATCTGCCGCAAATCATCCTTGCTGCGGTCTTTGAGGGCGACGGAAAGCTCGGTCCCGCGGAATTTCACCGAACCGGACTTGCGCGGCAACAGCCCAACGATCAGGCGCGCCAGCGAGCTTTTGCCCGAACCGGATTCGCCCACAACGGCCACTGTCTCACCCTTGGCGACATTCAGCGTGACGTCGTTCACAGCCTTGAAGTCGCCATATTCTCCAAGCGCATTCTTGATATCAAGAATGATCTCGCCGCGCGGCTTGTCGAGTTCGGCTGACAGATGGTCGGCCTGCTTGCGCTCACTGACCAGCGCGCGCGTGTAGGGATCCTTTGGCGCTGACAAGATTTGCGCGGTCTCGCCAAGTTCAATCAGATTGCCGCCGCGCAAAACCATGATGCGGTCGGAGACCTGCGCCACTACGGCCAGATCATGGGTGATGTAGAGCGCGGCGAGGTTATAGTCCTTGATGACTTTCTTGATCAGCGCCAGAACTTCGATCTGCGTCGTCACGTCGAGCGCCGTGGTCGGCTCGTCAAACACCATGATATCCGGACGGCAGGACATGGCCATCGCCGTCATGGCGCGCTGCAGCTGACCGCCGGAAACCTCGTGCGGGTAGCGGTTGCCGATGGTCTCGGGATTGGGCAGATCAAGCGCCTTGAACAGCTCGATGGCCCACTCTTTGGCTTCATCCGGTTTCATCAATCCGTGCTGGATCGGCATTTCGCAGACCTGATCCAGAAGCGTGTGAAACGGGTTGAACGACGCCGCAGCGCTTTGGGCAACATAGGCAATGTGCTGCCCGCGCTGCTCGCGCCTGCCTTCTGACGACAGATCACGGATCGAGACACCGTCAATTTCAACGGTCCCGCCGGTGATGCGGCAGCCCGCCCGTGTGTAGGCCATGGCGCCGATGCCGATGGTCGATTTGCCCGCGCCCGATTCACCGATCAGGCCCAGCACTTCGCCGCGCTTCAGTTCAAGCGAGATATTGTTTACCAGCACCAGGCCTTTGACGGATTCAATGCGCAGATCGCGAATTTTCAGAACTTGTTCGGCAGCCATCTCACATCTCCGCCGAAGCGCCGGAAGGCCGCGCATTGATTGACAATATCCAGTCAACGATGAGGTTCACGCCGATCGTCATCAGCGCGATCATGGCCGCAGGATAAAGCGGAGCAACCAGACCAAAGGAAATCGCCTTGCCGTTTTCGCGCACCATGCCGCCCCAGTCGGCGAATGGCGGCTGAATGCCAAGGCCGAGGAACGAAAGACCGGCGACGAACAGAAAGTTGAAGCAGAAGCGCAGGCCGAATTCCGAAATCATAGGCGGCAATACGTTGGGCAGCACTTCTTTGGTCATCACCCACCAGAGGCCCTCGCCGCGGAGCTTGGCGGCTTCCACATACTCCAGCACGGCGACATTCATCGAGACGGCGCGGGCGAGGCGGAAGACGCGGGTGCTATCGAGAACGGCGATGGTGATGATCAGGGTTGGAATGGAGGAGCCGAACATCGACAGGATGATGAGGGCGAACACCAGAAGCGGGATCGACAGCATCACATCGACAATGCGGGACAGGATCTGGTCAATGACATTGCCGCCGGTTGAGGCCAAGAGTCCGAGCGTCGTTCCGATCAGGAATGATAAAACAGTGGTGGCGAGCGCGATCCCGATGGTCATGCGCGCGCCGTAAATGATGCGCGACATCAGATCCCGGCCGATCTGGTCCGTTCCCATCCAGGAGGTGGACGAGGCAGGCGCCCAGGTGTCGCCGACTGTCTCAGCCTGACTGTAGGGCGCAATCCACGGCGCAAAAATCGCCAGGAAAACAAAAAAGCCGACAATGATAAGACCGACCCAGGCAGTGGCGTTTGGCTTGTGTCCAAGAATAGTCATATCTCAGTCCGCCCTTGTAGGTTTACGCAATCTCGGATTTGCGATGATCGCCAAAATGTCCGCGACAGTGTTGAGAATGATAAATGTCGCGGCGAACAACAGGCCGCAGGCCTGCACGACCGGCAGGTCGCGCTTGGTCACGCCGTCCACCATGTACTGGCCGACGCCCGGATAAACGAACACGACTTCAATGACGACCACGCCGACGATGAGGTAGGCAAGATTGAGCGCTATGACAGAAATGATCGGCGCAGCGGCGTTTGGCAAGGCATGTTTCAGGATCACCCGCGAGCGCGGCATGCCCTTCAGGAATGCCATTTCGATATAGGGCTGAGACATGATCGCAAGCACCGAAGACCGGGTCATGCGCAGCATGTGCGCAGCCACAAGCATGGTCAGCGTCAACGCAGGCAGCGCAATCTTGAACAGCCTTTCGCCAATGCCCATGCTGTCAAACACGGTGGAGAGAGACGGAAACCAGCGCAGTTTCACAGCGAATATCAGGATCAGCAGGTAAGCGATGAAAAACTCCGGCACGGATATTGTGGCGAGCGACACAATGTTCGACCAGCGGTCCTGCCACTTGCCTTCATTGATGGCAGCGATGATGCCAAGGCCAACGGATATCGGCACGGCAATCAGCGCGGCAACACCGGCAAGGAACAAGGTGTTTTTGAACTTCTTCATAAGTTCCGGCAGGATTTCGCGTTTATTGGTCATCGCCACGCCGAAATCGCCCTGAATCGCGCCCCCGGCCCATTCGAAATAGCGGACATAAGCTGGACGGTCGAGGCCGAGCTCAATGCGATACGCGGCCAGCGTTTCCGGCGTCGCGCCTTGACCCAGAACAGCGCTGGCGACGTCGCCGGGCAATATTTCGGTTGCCGCAAAGATAAGGACGCTGACAGCGACGAGTGATAAAAGTCCGAGGGCGAGCCTGATCAGAATAAATCTCAACATAAGCTCGCCCCCAGTTTTTTCAGATCATTTCACGTTCCAGAGGATCAGGCGAACCAGCCCTTTTCCGCAATTCGGTTATCGTTCAAGTCGTAACGGGCATGCGGCGCATTGCCCATGACGTTCTTGGCGTAACCATCAAGATAATCGGTGATGGCAAAGCACATCTGGCCGCCGTCATCGGCGATCATTTCCTGCGCCTTGAAGTACATCTCCTTGCGCTTGGCATCGTCGAGCTCAACGCGGGCACCCTCGATGATCTTGTCAAATTCCGGCACCTTCCAGTTGGAATCGTTCCATGCAGAGCCTGAACCAAATACGAGCGACAGGCTGGCGTCAGCCGACAGGCGGCGTCCCCAATACACTGCGCAGAACGGCACTTTCAGCCAGACATTATCCCAATAGCCATCGGCGGAAACCTTGTTGACGGTCAGCTCAACGCCGGCCTTCTTCAGGGATTCCTGGTATATCTGGGCGCAGTCAACTGCAGTGCTCCAAGCGCCTTCCGAGGTTTGAAGCTCAACTTTTGTACCAGCTGCGAGCCCGGCCTTCTTGAAATGGAAGGCAGCCTTTTCCGGGTCATACACGCGCTGCGGCATGCTGGTGTTGTAGTAGGGGTTCAAGGCATCAAGTGTGTGGTCGTTGCCGGCCACCGCATAGCCATTATAGACCTGCTTGATGATCGCTTCGCGGTCCAAGCCGTATTTCAGCGCAAGACGCAAATCCTTGTTGGTGAACGGATCGTCGGTCACGCGCGCTACAAAGCAGAACCGGTTGCCCGTGCCCTTGGTGCGCACGATGTTGAGGTTCGGATCCTTCATCAAAAGATCGACGGTGCGGGCGTCCATGCGGTTGGCGGCATGGATTTCACCGGACTGTAGCGCGGCTGTGCGGGCTGCGGCGTCCTGAATGTTGCGGATTTCGACCGTATCAAAATTGCCGCGCCCGGCCTTCCAATAGTCGCCGCGGTTCTTGAACACGAGGCGCACGCCAGGCTCGAAGCTCTCCAGCGTGTAGGCGCCGGTACCAATCAGCTTGTTCCAGTCGTTGAAGTCCTTCGGCACGACAATGATGTGATAGTCGGCGAGAACGACCGGCAAGTCGGCATTGCCGAGCTGACAGCGTGATGCCGACCTGCGTTGGCGAAATCGCTTTGATTTCCTTGATCGGCTCAAGAATGCCCTTTGCAGGAGATTTTGTTTCGGCGCTGCGGTGAATACCGATCGAATAGATGATGTCATCAGCATCAACGGCCTTGCCGTTCGAGAACTTCACGCCTTGGCGGATGTTGAACACCCATTCGGCGGCGCCGGGCTTGGCTTCCCAGCTCTCGAAGATTTCGCCCGTTGGCTTGCCGGCCTCATCGAATTCCACAAGATTGTTACATACAGCCAGCGAGGCAGCGATCATGACGGAGTCGGCATAAGTGCTTGGATCAAGCGAGTCGGATGCTGAGCCGCCTTCCATGCCGATGATGAAATTGCCGCCCTTTTTCGGCTCTTGCGCGCGCGCTGAGTCCAGCAAAAGCGCGTTCGCGGCAGGAATTGTCAGTCCGGCCAGCGCGGCCAATTGCAGGAAGTCGCGGCGAGAGACCGATGACCTTGCGGCCAGCTTTTCCGCTGCCTTAAGTTTGTATTCAAACTCGTTCATTGTGTTCTAGCTCCCATTGTCTCCGCTTGGCGGAGTTTGCGTGTTGCCCCGATATCCGTTTGCCGGAATTCATTGTTTCAAGAGGAGAGACTAGCCCGCCTCCCATGCGAGTCAAGCCAACAGTTTCGTGACTTTTCATCGCCGTTCCGGTGCGACATGCGCTAACGGAATTGCGACGCGGTGTCCGTCTATTGGCGTTGATTAGTTTGTCAGCGTTCGCCGCACGGCGCTGGACCAGCCCTTGAGGGCGAGGGAACGGGCTTTGGCGTCAATTTTGGGCGAAAACCGCTTGTCGAGCGCCCAGGTTTTGGCAAAGCCTTGTCGGTCCGGCCAAATGCCGGAGGCCTGCGCCGCAAGCCATGCCGCGCCAAGCGCTGTCGTTTCCAAAATCGTCGGCCGGTCGACCGGCGCGTCGAGAATGTCGGCCAGCCGCTGCATGGTCCAGTCGGAAGCCACCATGCCGCCATCGACACGCAGCACAGTCTGCTTGGCGGAAGACTTCCAGTCTTTCTTCATGGCGGTCAGAAGGTCATTGGTCTGGTAGGCGACGGATTCCAGCGCCGCGCGGGCAAATTCCGCAGGTCCCGAATTGCGCGTCATACCGAATACACCGCTCCACGCGCCTCGGCGTCCCAATACGGCGCGCCGAGGCCGACAAAGGCGGGAACGAGATAGACATTCTGCGAGGGGTCAGCGCTTGCCGCCAGCTTGCCAGTTTCAGAAGCGCTCTTGATCATCTTCATGCCATCGCGCAGCCATTGCACCGCCGCGCCTGCAACAAAAATCGATCCTTCCAGGGCATAGGTCGTCTTGCCGTTCAGCCGGTAGGCAATCGTCGTCAGAAGCCGGTTCTTCGAGCGGACCATGTCAGCGCCGGTGTTGAGCATGGCGAAACAGCCTGTGCCATAGGTGGATTTCATCATGCCGGTTTCAAAACAGGCCTGGCCAATCGTGGCCGCATGCTGGTCACCGGCAACGCCGCGTATCGGAATCGACGCGCCGAACAGCGCCTTGTCCGTCATGCCGTAATCGTCCGCGCAGTCCTTCACCACTGGCAGCATGGCGGCGGGAACACGCAGGATCTTGAGAAGCTCGACGTCCCATTCGTTTCTTGCAATATTGTAGAGAAGCGTGCGCGAGGCGTTGGTCGCGTCGGTGGCGTGCACTTTGCCGCCGGTCAGCCGCCAGATGAGGAAACAGTCAATCGTGCCGAACAGCAGCTCGCCTTTCTCCGCCCGTTTGCGCGCACCGGGAACCTTGTCGAGCAGCCAGGAGAGTTTGGTGCCGGAAAAATAGGGGTCGAGGAGAAGGCCGGTCTTTTTGGTGAAGAGCGGCTCAAGGCCCTGCTTCTTCAGCTTGGCGCACATTGCTGACGTGCGGCGGTCCTGCCAGACGATGGCGTTGTGGATCGGCGTTCCAGTGTCCCTGTCCCAGACCACAACAGTCTCGCGCTGATTGGTAATACCCATCGCCGCAATCTGAGAAGCCTCAATTCCCGCCTTCCTGATCGCGCCCTTCACTGTGGTGAGGACCGTCTTCCAGATTTCCTCCGGATCATGCTCGACCCAGCCGGACGCAGGAAAAATCTGCGCAAACTCTTTCTGCGCGCTGCCAATATTCTTGCGGCTCTTGTCAAAGATGATCGCCCGGGTCGATGTCGTCCCTTGGTCAATGGCCAAAATGAAATCCGGCATGGTCCCCTCCCGGCCCGTGTTGGACATATGAATCAGGCGGCGAGTTTGCCAGCCGATAACATGAACTTGTCAAGAGCAGCGGCGGAGTCCTTGTTCGTGACAAGCCCCGCCTTGGTGCGCCGCCACAAAACATCTTCCGCCGTCAGCGCCCATTCATGCATCATCAGATATCGCACTTCCGCTTCGCACATTTCCGGCCCGAATTTTGCGCCCAGTTCCGCCTCGCTCCTGGCATGTCCCAACACAATCGGCGCCTGCGATCCGTAGAGCCGCACATAGCGCGTCGCCTGCCGGTCGGTGAGGAATGGATAAGACGATTTGAGCTTGTTGACCTCACCGGCAAATCCTGTCGCAGGAAAATCTCCACCCGGCAGCTTTGCGCCGCGCGTCCATGAGCCGCTCTTCTTGCCAAGCACATCCTCGATCTTTTCCATCACGTGTTCGGCCAGCCGCCGGTAGGTCGTGATCTTGCCACCGAAAATGTTCAGCACCGCGCCCTCTGCCGCCGCGCCCTCAACTTTCAGCACATAGTCTCGCGTGGCTTCCTGCGCTTTGGATGCACCGTCATTAAACAGCGGCCGCACGCCCGAATAGGTCCAGACGATATCGCGCGGACGGATTTGCAAGGCAAAATACTCGCTCGCCGCATCGCACAGATAAGTGATCTCGGAGTCCGTAATCTCAACTTTCGACGGATCGCCGGGATAGTCCTGGTCCGTCGTGCCGATCAGCGTGAAATCACGCTCATAGGGAATGGCGAAGATAATGCGGTTGTCGGCATTCTGAAAAATATAGCAGCGGTCATGGTCAAAAATTTTTGGCACGATGATATGGCTGCCCTGAACAAGGCGCACATTGTGCGCGTCATTTTTGCCAAGCGCCTTGCCGATGACTTCGTCCACCCAGGGACCCGCCGCATTGATCAGCATGCGTGCGGAAATTTCCTCGCTCTGGCCAGACATGCGGTCTTCGATTGTCACCTGCCAAATGCCGCCCTCGCGCCGTGCCGAGCGAACCTTGGTTCGTGTGCGCACGATAGCGCCGCGCGCGGCTGCATCCTGCGCATTGAGCACCACCATGCGCGCATCGTCCACCCAGCAGTCGGAATATTCGAACCCCTTGGTGAACAGCTTCTTCAGCGGTTTGCCCGCCGCATGGGTTGTCATGTCGATGGTCTTGGTCGGCGGCAACAGCTTGCGCCCTCCAAGGTGGTCGTAGATGAACAGGCCCAGCCGCAGGAACCAGGCAGGGCGCAGGCCCTTGTGATGCGGCAACACAAAGCGCAGCGGCCAGATGATGTGCGGCGCCATCGACCATAGCACTTCGCGTTCCATCAGGGATTCGCGCACAAGCCGGAACTCGTAATGCTCAAGATAACGCAACCCGCCATGAATCAATTTCGTCGCCGCCCGGGACGTGCCGGAGGCGAGATCATTCATCTCGGCAAGGAATACGGAATAGCCGCGCCCCACCGCATCGCGCGCAATGCCGCAACCATTTATCCCGCCGCCGATGATGAACAGATCGTGGACTGTCTTGCTCATGCGGCCTCAGCCTTCTGCTCAGGTCCCGCGACAATCAGATCGACATTATTGGCCGCGCATATCGCGGCTATCTCATCTGGGGGCGGCGCGTCTGTCACGAATATGTCGACCATTGCAAGTTCCGCAATGCGCACAGGCGCAGTGCGCTCGAACTTGGTGTTGTCCGCCACCAGTATCGTCTGGCGCGCATGGCTGATAATGGCCTGCGAGACTTTCACTTCGCGGAAATCATAGTCAAGAATGATGCCGTCATGATCGATGGCGGATGCGCCGATGACGGCGAAATCAACCTTGAACTGCTTGATGAAATCAACCGTCGCTTCACCCATAATGCCGCCGTCGGAATGACGCACGACACCGCCTGCGATCACGACTTCGGCCGATGGCGCGTCACGCAGGATATTGGCGACATTGATGTTGTTGGTGATCGCCATGATCCCCTGATGACGGCGCAGCGCCAAGGCCACTTGCTCGGTGGTGGTGCCGATATTCAAGATTATGGACGAGTTGTCGGGAATAAGCCGGGCGGCAGTCGCGCCAATCAGCTGCTTTGATTCAGCCGCCAAAGTGCGGCGGGCATCATAGGCGAAGTTCGTCACACCTGACGGATACACAGCGCCGCCATGGATGCGCTGAAGCAAGTTGCGGTCGCACAGATCATTCAGATCTTTGCGTATCGTCTGCGGCGTGACGTCAAAATAGCTGGACAGCCCTTCGACATCGACACGGCCACGCTGGCGGGCGATCTCCAATATCTCCATCAGACGTGGATGAAGCGGCTCCAAGAACGTTTCCCTCTCAATTTTCGTTTTCTTTCTAATTCAGCCGAATTTTGACTGGATTGCAAGAAAAATACGAAAGTGACGCCGACTTGATCGTCGATTTTTTTCTCTTGACGTTCATCTTGTTTCGTTTCAACATTACCCTAGCCTGGATTTCCGGGCCCGGCGTCGGGAGAATGCCGGAGGCAATCTGGCGAGATACGCAACGGAGGAGACAAACATGAAAAGGCACCTTTTGGTGTCGGCGGCAGCCATTGCGCTGCTGGCTGTCACCGGACAAGCTTGGGCCGACGAGGCTGCAGCGACTAAATGGATCGACAGCGAGTTCCAGCCGTCGACCTTGTCGAAGGAAGATCAGCTGAAGGAAATGCAGTGGTTCATCAAAGCCGCTGAGCCATTCAAGGGAATGGAGATCAACGCCCTGTCGGAAGGCATCCCGACACATGGCTATGAGTCAAGCGTTCTGACCAAGGCGTTCGAAGAAATCACCGGCATCAAGGTCAACCACCAGATCCTCGGCGAGGGCGAAGTGGTGCAGGCCGTGCAGACACAGATGCAGACCAACCGCAATCTTTATGACATCTATGTCAACGACTCCGACCTGATCGGCACGCATTCGCGCCTGCAGCTCGCCTACAATCTGACGGATTTCATGGCGGGCGACGGCAAGGATGTCACCAGCCCGACGCTGGACCTGCCAGATTTCATGGGCATCAGCTTCACCACCGGCCCGGACGGCAAGCTCTATCAGCTGCCGGACCAGCAGTTCGCCAACCTTTATTGGTTCCGCAAGGATTGGTTCGACAAGCCGGAACTGAAGGAAAAGTTCAAGGCGCGTTTCGGCTATGAACTCGGCGTTCCTGTCAACTGGTCCGCGTACGAGGACATCGCCCAGTTCTTCAAGGAAGACGTCAAGGAAATCGACGGCGTGCCAATCTATGGCCATATGGATTACGGCAAGCGCGCACCGGACCTTGGCTGGCGCATGACCGACGCTTGGCTTTCCATGGCTGGCGCCGGCACGGCTGGCGAGCCAAACGGCATCCCGATTGATGAATGGGGAATCCGGATGGAGAAGGGTTCCTGCAACCCGGTCGGCGCTTCAGTATCGCGCGGCGGCGAAACCAATGGCCCGGCATCCGTATATGCCATCGCCAAGTGGGACGAATGGCTGCGCACATACGCTCCTCCCGGCGCTGCCGACTATGACTTCTACCAGTCATTGCCAGCACTCAGCCAAGGCAATGTGGCCCAGCAGATTTTCTGGTACACAGCCTTCACCGCAGACATGGTCAAACCAAAGGCCGAAGGCAACAATACGGTAGATGACACTGGCACGCCGCTCTGGCGCATGGCGCCGTCGCCGCATGGCCCTTATTGGAAAGAGGGGCAGAAGGTTGGCTATCAGGACGTTGGCTCCTGGACGATCCTCAAGTCCACACCGCTCGACCGCGCCAAGGCTGCGTGGCTCTACGCGCAGTTCGTGACCTCCAAGACAGTGGACGTGAAGAAGAGCCAGGTTGGCCTCACTTTTGCCCGCGACTCAACGGTGCGGCACGAGAGCTTCACCGAGCGCGCTCCAAAGCTTGGCGGTCTCGTTGAGTTCTACCGCTCGCCGGACCGTGTGCGCTGGTCGCCAACGGGCATCAACGTGCCGGACTATCCGAAGCTTGCCCAGATCTGGTGGCAGCAGATCGGCGACGTGAACTCCGGTGCGTTCACACCGCAGGAAGCCATGGACCGTCTTGCTGAGGAAATGGACATCACCATGTCCCGCATGCAGGCAGCCGACGAAGCCAACAAGACCTATGGCGGCTGCGGGCCGCGCCTGAACGAGCCGAAGGACGCCGCCGAATGGCTCGGCAAGCCGGATGGCCCCAAGGCAAAGCTCGAAAACGAAAAAGAGCAGGGCGTGACTGTCGCCTATGACGAGCTGATCAAGCAGTGGTCGATGGCCAAGTAAGGCCTGTCTTAAGGATCAGCAGCCCCGGAGCGGAGCGTTCCGCTCCGGGGCTGCTTTTTTGACCCCGAACATGATACTGTCCTGCATGGCGCGGAGCTGATGCATTCCCATGACGCTTGAACTGAAAAATGTGGCCAAAAGGGTGGGTGCGGACATGCACATCCATCCGACAAACCTGGCGCTGGAGCGCGGCTCGTTCAATGTCCTGCTCGGCACCACGCTCGCCGGCAAGACCACGATCATGCAGCTGATGGCCGGCATCCAGAAGCCGACATCCGGCGAAATCTGGTTTGACGGCAAGGATGTGACCCGCACTCCGGTGCAGAAGCGCAACGTCTCCGTGGTCTATCAGCAGTTCATCAATTACCCGAACTTCACAGTGTTCGAAAACATCGCTTCGCCATTGCGCGTTGCCAAACTGCCCGAGAGCGAGATCAAGGCGCGCGTTGGCAAATTTGCCGACTTGCTGCGGCTGACACCCATGCTCGGGCGCAAGCCATCCGAACTGTCCGGCGGCCAGCAGCAGCGCACGGCAATGGCCCGCGCGCTGGTGAAAGACGCCGACCTTGTCCTTCTCGACGAGCCGCTGGCCAATCTTGATTTCAAATTGCGCGAGGAACTGCGCGAGGAACTGCCGCGCCTGTTCCACGACCGCGACTGCATTGTCGTCTACGCAACGACCGAACCGACCGAAGCGCTGCTGTTTGGCGGCAATACGGCGGCGATGCAGGAAGGCCGTGTCACGCAGTTCGGCCCGACTGGCGAGATTTACCGCCGACCGCAAGATCTGACGACGGCGCGCGTCTTTTCCGAGCCGCCGATGAATGTCGCGGAAGTCACCAAGACCGGCAATCAATTCTCGCTGGACGGCGCGATCAACTGGCATGCCATGGGAAGACTCCAATCGCTTCCGGACGGACGTTACACATTCGGCATCCGCCCGCATCACGTAACACCCGCCAAACAATCCAGTGAAGCGATAAGGGTCAATGGCACTGTGAAGGTCGCCGAATTGTCCGGCTCGGAAAGCATCATCCATTTCGACATGCTGGGTAACGCCTGGGTGTCATTGACGGCGGGCATTCACCCCTATTCCGCCGGACAGAAGGCGGAACTTTACATGGATGTTGCCCAGGGTTTCTATTTTGCCTCAGACGGCAAGCTGATCGGGATGTGAGGCACAGGCATGGCTAAAATCACCCTCAGCGATCTGCGCCATTCCTACATGGCGGAACCAAAGGCCCCGGCGGATTATGCCCTGAAACGGCTGGACCTTGAATGGCGCGATGGCGGCGCTTATGCGTTGCTTGGCCCTTCAGGGTGCGGCAAGACCACACTGCTCAATATCATTTCCGGCTTGTTGATTCCCAGCCACGGCAAGGTTCTGTTCGGCGAACAGGATGTCACCCGCCTGCCGACGGATGCCCGCAACATTGCGCAGGTTTTCCAGTTCCCCGTGGTCTACGACACAATGAGTGTTTACGACAATCTGGCGTTTCCCCTGCGCAACCGCAATGTGCCCGAAGATCAGGTGGACAAGCGCGTGCGCATCATTGCCGAGATGACGGACTTGACCGGCATGCTGAAACAGCGCGCTTCGGGCCTGACTGCCGACGGCAAGCAGAAGATTTCGCTCGGGCGCGGACTGGTGCGCGAAAACGTCAACGCGATCATGTTCGACGAACCGCTGACTGTCATTGACCCGCATCTGAAATGGCTGCTGCGCTCCAAGCTGAAGGAGCTTCACCAGAAGCTCGGCACGACCATGATCTATGTCACCCATGACCAGACCGAGGCGCTGACATTTGCTGATCAGGTTGTGGTGATGAAGGACGGTGAAGTGGTGCAAAGCGGCACGCCGGTGGAGCTGTTCGAGAAACCGCACCATACATTCGTCGGCCATTTCATCGGCTCGCCCGGCATGAATATCATTCCGTGCCAAGTCAGCGGCGGGCAGGTGCATGTCGGCGGGCACCGTGTGGAGGTTGGCAACGCCAAGGCGCTTGGCAGCCGCAAGGGAACATTCGAACTGGGCGTGCGGCCGGAATTCACATCGTTCGCGGCCTCAGGTCTTCCGGTTAGAGTGGCGAAAGTGACAGACACGGGCGCAACAGGATTGTCGACACGCGCCTTGGCGATTTGTCGATCAAGCTCCTGGTCGGCAATGAAGCTTCCGTTCCGTCGGAAGGCGCATATCTGGCATTCGATACCGGGCATGCGCAGGTTTACGACAATGGCTGGCTGGTGGAGTAAACCCATGAACAAAACCGTCAACCAAAAAGCCTGGTTCTTCGTCCTTCCCGTGGTCATCCTTGTCGCGTTCAATGCGCTGATCCCGCTGATGACCGTCGTCAATTATTCCATGCAGGAAACCTTTGGCGACAACACATTCTTCTGGTCCGGCGTGCGCTGGTTCGAGCAGATATTGCAGTCGGACCGCTTCTGGGCCTCGCTCGGGCGGCAGCTGTTCTTCACTTTCACGATCCTGCTCATCGAAGTGCCGCTTGGCGTCGCCATTGCGCTGACCATGCCGAAGAAGGGCCCATGGGTTTCGGTCTGTCTCGTCCTCATGGCGCTGCCGCTGCTGATTCCGTGGAATGTGGTCGGCGCGATGTGGAACATCTTCGCGCTGCCGGACATCGGTCTTCTCGGCAAGCTCTTGAACTCCATCGGCTTTGACTACAACTACACCCGCCAGACCGGCGATGCGTGGTTCACGCTGATCCTCATGGATGTCTGGCACTGGACCTCGCTGGTAGTGCTGCTCGCCTATGCCGGCCTCGTCTCGATCCCGGATGCCTACTACCAAGCCGCGCTGATCGACGGCGCGAGCAAGTGGAAAATCTTCCGCTTCATCCAATTGCCGAAGATGAAGCGCGTGCTGACCATCGCCATCCTTTTGCGCTTCATGGACTCCTTCAACATCTACACCGAGCCCGTGGTGCTGACCGGCGGCGGGCCGGGCAATTCGACAACGCTGCTCTCGATTGATCTCGTCAAGATCGCGCTTGGGCAGTTCGACCTTGGGCCGGCAGCAGCGATGTCGCTGATCTATTTCCTCATCATTCTGCTCACCAGCTGGATTTTCTACACGCTGATGATGCGCAACGAAGAACAATAGGAGGCTGCCATGCGCATTTCAAAATGGCTGGCGCCATCGCTCTACATTTTCTTCCTGATGCTGCCGATCTATTGGCTCGTCTCGATGTCGTTCAAAACGACCAATGAAATTCTCGGCGGGTTCTCGCTGTTTCCGCAGAACTTCACGACGGAAAACTACGCCAAGATTTTCACCGACCCGACCTGGTATTGGGGCTATTTCAACTCGCTCGCCTATGTCTCGCTCAACACGGTGATCTCGGTCGCAGCCGCCCTTCCGGCCGCTTATGCCTTCTCACGCTACCGGTTTCTTGGCGACAAGCATTTGTTCTTCTGGCTGCTCACCAACCGCATGGCCCCCGCAGCGGTATTCGCCCTGCCATTCCTGCAGCTCTATTCCTCCATCCAGCTGTTCGACACCTACCTTGCCGTGGCGCTGGCGCATACTTTGTTCAACGTGCCGCTGGCGGTCTGGATTCTGGAGGGCTTCATGTCCGGCGTTCCGAAAGAGCTGGATGAAACGGCCTATGTGGACGGCCATTCGTTCCCGAGCTTCTTCTTCAAGATATTCCTGCCGACGATTGCCGCCGGCATTGGCGTTGCGATATTCTTCTGCTTCATGTTCTCATGGGTCGAGCTTCTGCTGGCAAAGACCCTGACATCCGTGGAGGCCAAGCCCATCGCCGCCGTGATGACGCGCACATCCTCGACCTCGGGCTATGAACTGGGGCTTCTCGCTGCCGCCGGGTCGCTGACGATCATCCCGGGCGCCATCGTCATCTGGTTCGTCCGCAATTACATCGCCAAGGGCTTTGCCCTCGGCCGGGTTTAGGGAGCAATATCATGGGCTTGACATGGATGGCCTGGACCTGGCCGACCGCCGCGTTCTTTATCTTCATCGCCCTTGCCATCGCCTCCATGGGCGTGTGGGAATATTACGAGCCCGGCGGCGCGCCAAGGCGCGGCGTGTTTGGCCTCGATACGACGCGCGGCGACCGGCTGTTCATTTCGCTTCTCGGCAGCGCGTTCATCTTTTTGATCTGCCTTGCCATTCAGGATACGCAAATCTGGCGCTGGGCGGCAAACGCGCTTCGTTACGTCACCCCGCGCACGCTGCTGCGCTATGGCTCGCCGCTGTGGGCCGGGCTCGTCTTCGCGCTGGCCTGGCTGGTTTTCGTATTCCGCAAGGTCTGATGTCTTCGCGCATTGCAGCTTGAGTTATTGCCCGTTTGAGCGCACTGTTTTGCGCATCGCGGCGCATCCTGCCAACCACTCGCCGCGTATTTGGAGGCCGTCATGCGGTTTCTGGCAAAGATTAGCGCGGTTTGCGCGATTCTCTTGTTCACTCCAGCGCTCGCAGGCGCGGACTGCATATGCATCTACAAGGGCGGCACTGTGACCCATGGCCAGACGGCATGCGTCGCCACTGCGAAGGGCCGCGAGCTTGCGCGCTGCGAAAAAAGCCTCAACATCTCCACCTGGAAGTTTCTGGGCGAGCCCTGCCCCACAGCGCAGACGGACGAGCCGGCGCTGACCGAATCGAGCCCGGCAAGCGAGCCGGTCTAATACCGGTCAATATACTGTTGCCGCATTTTCTCGCCGATCAAGCAGTCGGACTTCATATGGTCATCGGCGGGCACGGGTTCAGTGGGAACAAGCCCGCCCACTTCCAAAATCAGCTTTCTGCGGATCGACACCGCAAACTCTTCCATGCCGCGCGCCGGCAGCGAAAATGCTCCCGGTCCGCCAATGACGCAATCGGCATAATAGTCATCCAGCGTTGAAAGCGCGCTTGCGCCGGGCACGAGTATCGGCAGTCCATTTACGGTCAGACCGGCTTCCAATGCATCGGCGCGCGCCCGCAGCACCGGCCTGCCCATGTTGTTCGGCCCGTCGCCGGAGACATCGATCACGGTGCGCAGGCCCTTGAAGCTGTTGGACGCGATATGCCGGACGGAAAAATCAACCACGCCGGAAATCGAGGTTCCGCGCGCAGATTCAATCGGCGCGGCTTCGACGAGCTTGGCAAAGGCGAGAGCGCTCTCCCCGCCTTCGATCACCTGCCAGTCAATCGTCACCCTCTGCTGGCCTATTCCGGCCCATTCGACATAGGTGACCGCAATCCTGCCCAGCGGTCCCGCTTCAATTGCGCGGGCCAAAGCGGGATCGGACAGCGCCTCGACATAGCCCTTGCGCTGCAATGCCGATTCCACCGCGTTCATCGAACGCGACACATCAACCGCAAGCACGAGCTCAAGATCGACCTCTTGCAATTGGCCTTCCGGCGCAATCGCGGCAGCAGCGAGAAAAGCAATGACGGCGCTCAATTTCATGGCGTCACCTTTCCGTGCGTGAAGCTTAGCACTTGAGGCCTGCTCTGCAATGAAAATCCGGTCTCGACCGGAAGCGCGCCTGCGCTAGATCGGCTTGATGTCCTCACTCCGTCTTGTTCTCGGCGACCAGCTGTCGCATTCCCTGACCGCGCTCAAAGGCATTGAGCCGGGCGATATTGTCCTGATGTGCGAAGTGATGGAGGAGGCTTCCTATGTGAAGCATCATCCGAAGAAAATAGCGTTCCTGTTTTCGGCGATGCGGCACTTTGCCGAAGAGCTGCGGGCAAAGGACATCGAAGTCCGCTATGTGAAACTCGATGACGCTGACAATTCCGGCAGTCTTGACGGTGAAGTCACAAGGGCGCTGCAGAGTAAGTCCTTCGGTAAGCTGACACTGACGGAACCCGGCGAATGGCGGGTGCTGGAGAAATTCAAGGCCTGGCAAAGTTCCTTGGGCTTGCCGGTGGAAATCCGCAGCGATGAGCGCTTCATGTGCTCAATCACAGAGTTCAAGACATGGGCCGGCGGGCGCAAACAATTGCGCATGGAGTATTTCTATCGCGAAATGCGCAGGGGTTTTCAAGTTCTGACCGGAAAGGGCGGCAGCCCTTTAGGCGGGAGGTGGAATTTTGACGCCGAAAACCGGAAGCCGCCCAAAGCCGGGCTGAACATCCCGAACCGCATCAGCCACAAGAAAAACGCCATCACGCAGGAAGTGCTGGCTTTGGTGGCGGAGCGCTTCTCCCATCATTTCGGCGACCTGACGCCATTTCATTTTGCCGTGACCCGTCATCAGGCGCTGGCGGAGTTAACGCATTTCATCGATGAGCTGCTGCCGCAGTTCGGCGATTATCAGGACGCGATGCTGAAGGGCGAGCCCTATATGTATCACTCGCTGATCTCCGCCTATCTGAACGCCGGTCTCCTGGAGCCGCTGGAAATCTGCCGCTTGGCCGAAAACGCCTTTCACGCGGGAAACGCGCCTCTGAACGCGGTTGAAGGCTTCATCCGCCAGATCATGGGCTGGCGCGAATATGTGCGCGGCATTTACTGGCTTAACATGCCGGATTATGGCGGGCTGAACTTTCTGGAAGCGGACCGGCAGCTGCCTGCGCTCTATTGGGGCGGGCCGACGAAAATGGCGTGTCTGTGCGAGGCGGTGCGCCACACCAAAGAGCACGCTTACTCGCACCACATTCAAAGACTGATGATCACCGGCAATTTCGCGCTGCTCGCCGGCATTCGCCCGCACGAAGTCTGTGAATGGTATCTTGCGGTTTATGCCGACGCCTATGAATGGGTGGAGCTGCCCAATACGCTCGGCATGGCGCTGTTTGGAGATGGCGGGATCATGGCGTCCAAACCCTATGCGGCGAGCGGCAAATACATCAACAAGATGAGCAATTTCTGCGCCGGCTGCGCCTATGACCCGGATGACACGCTGGGCGACAAGGCATGCCCGTTCAATGCGCTCTACTGGGATTTCATCGCACGCAATGAGGGAAGGCTGCGCGGCAATAAGCGGCTGAACTACACTTATGCGGGGCTTGACGCGATGAAGCCGGAGAAAAGAAATGGAATTTCCGCCAAGACCCAGTCAATCCTGCAGGAAATGGCCGGTGGTAAGCTATAGTAGTTGCGCTGGAACGCTGAGTGCGCGCCGTTCATCAAATTAGACACATCGACATTCAGTGTCAGCTCAAGACCAGCTTGGACCAGTTGGTCCGCGGCTTTGGAGCTTCAAGCCAATGGAACATGGTGCGGAACGCGCTTGAATGGCTAAGCGCAATGTCAAATACGCAGGGCTCGCAGGTCACAGCGGTCCGGCGCCTTTTGCGGACCCACAATAGCTGTCCGCCTGCACCAGACCGTGTCCGAACGCAGGGTCTTTGCCTGCGGGCCCAAGGTCAAGCGCGCGGGCGGCAAGCGCGTCGGCAACTTCTGCGGGGCTGCTGGCCGGGACTGTGGCCTTTGCAATTGCTGCAGCGGCAGACACGAACGGCGCCGCAAAGGATGTTCCGGTTTTCGCTTTGCCTCCACTAATGGACGCAGCTGTCCAGATCGCGACGCCGGGCGCGGCAAAGTCGATGTGGCTGCCCTGATTGGAACGGCGGTAGATGCGTTTGGTTCGGTCCAGCGCCGCGACCGCCAAAACCGCTGGGAAAGCAGCGGGAAAAGCCGGCGCAGCGCGGGGGCCATCATTTCCTGCCGCGGCGACAACTATGACGCCCATCTCGTCGACACGCCCGACTAGCCTTTCAAGCAGCGCGTTGCGCGGACCCGCAAGGCTCATATTGATGACCGAGACATTCCGGTTCGTCAGCACATCCAGCGCCTTGACAACGGCGAAGGCGCTGCTGCGCTCATCGCGCCCCACGCGTTCGAACGGATCAATGGCGGCAAGGCTTGCCTGCGGCAGAAGCCCCGGCGTTTTGCTGTCTGGCGAGCCGATGAGCAGCGCTGCCACCGCCGTTCCATGCTGGGCGCTGGAGTTTGTTGGGCCGGAGCTGCCTGGCATGCCAATGATTTCAAGCTTCTGACCTTCAAGCGCCTCATGCCTCGCATTAACCGCCGTGTCGATGATGCCGAGCCTGAGGCCGGTCTGGCATTGGCCGCTGGAGCCTTCGCCAGTTGGCCAGGAGATCAGCTCCCAGGCGGCACAGTGCGCTTTATCGCAGCCATCCCCGGCCTCTGTCCTGTAATAATGATTGAAGTCGGCAAGCGCGGCAGGATTGATCGCTGTGACGTCGGCGCGCGCAGTGTCCAGGCCTGTGCCCTGCGGAACGCGCAGCCGGAACATTTCCGCGCCGAGCGAGGCGACCGTCGCGGTTTCGACAATCTCATACCCGCGCAGGACCAGAGCCGCCCGTTGGTCCGGCGTCAGATCAAGCGCGATGATTTCGTCAGCGGCGCGGACCGGCAGTATCTGCGGCCGGACTTGGCGGCGCGCGGCGGGCCGTTTCGCCTTCACTGCGGCGCGAATCTGTTTCTTGCGGACGGCAGCGGCGCTGCGGCGCGGTTTTGGCCGGAAGAGGCGTTTAACCGGGTTCGAAGACTTGTAGCTTGAACCGCCGCCGGAAGAAGGGGATGCGGACGCGCCGCCACTTGATCCGCCGCCGCCGCCATCATCATCATCCCCGCCGTCATCATCATCCTCTTGCGCATAGGCGATTGTTCCCGGCATGTGGCTGAGGACTGGAATCCCTGCAAGAACAGCGGCGGCGAGAGCGGCCCAAAACAGCAAAACTGCGCGTCTTCTGATCAAAACCGGCATTTCCTTAACCATCTTTCCGGGCCAGGAGCGGCCGCATGCCAAGCTAAAGTGGAATTCATGTCTGGACAATGACGCTTGGGTCGGCTCTTTATTCCGTCACGCGCGAAATAATCCCATGACAAAGCGAAAACATGGCGGATCAGTTCTCAAAATCAATAGTTGCGCTGCTGCCAAATTTGAGACGCTATGCAATCTCGCTGTCCCGCTCCCGCGATGTCGCTGACGATCTTGTGCAGATCACCTGCGAGAAAGCCTTCGCCGCCCGCACTTCCTTTGATCCGGCGACCAGGCTTGACGCTTGGCTGTTCAGGATCTTGCGCAACAGCTGGATCGACATGACCCGCCGCCAAAAAACCAGGGGGACAGGCATCGACGCCGCCGATGCGGGCGCGCTACTGTCCACGGACGGCGCTGCCGAGACGGAAGACAAGCTGATGCTGCGCGCCGTGTTTGAAGCCATTCTGAAATTGCCGGAGGAACAGCGCGATCCGCTTATGCTGGTGTGCGTGGAAGAATTTTCCTACCGTGAAGCGTCGGAACTCCTGGAAATACCGATTGGCACGCTGATGAGCCGCCTTGCTCGAGGCCGCATTGCCCTTGCAAAGATGGTGGGAATAAACTGATGCGCCGCGCGTTATTCACGAAGCCTGGGGTTTGAGCTCGACATGCCGCCTGAATTATTCACCGACGAAGAATTGATGGCCTTTGCCGACGGCGAGCTTGACGCCGCGCGCATGGAGGAAATCGCGCGCGCGCTTGAGGGAGATGAGGCGCTGGCGCGCCGCGTGGCGATATTCTCCAACACATCGCCCCTGGCGTTCAGGGCGATGAAAACACTGCTTGACGAAAAAGTTCCGCCCGCGCTTGAAAGGCGGGTGGCGGAGCTTGCGGAACAAGCCGCGCAGGCAGGCGCGCCGATCCCGTTCAGACGGGCGGCTCCGGTTGCCGCCAACTCGCAGCGGCAGTCCTGGCATCTGCCGCTCGCCGCCTCGCTCGCGCTTGCAATTGGCGGCTTGGGCGGATTCTACGCCGCAGGCACCATCCAGGGAGACAACAGCGTCCACGTTGCGGCGGCAGCGGAACCCTACGTCTCGGAAGTTCTCAATTCGGCTGCCCAAGGGGAGAGCCGGGCGCTCGCAGGCAAGGGAACGCTCCGGGCGATCGCCACCTTCCGCGACGCTGAAGGCGCACTTTGCCGGGAGTTCGAGCATGACCGCACCGACGGGTCCGCAATTGTCGCGGTCGCCTGTCACGAGCAAGAGGCATGGCAAATCCGCATCGCGGTGGCCGCGAGCCGCGCCGGGGGAGAGTTTGCCCCCGCTTCTTCGCTTGAGTCGATTGAAGCCTATATGAGCGCAACAGGCGCCAGCCCGGCCCTCAGCCTTTCTGAGGAAGAAAAGGCCCTGAAAGACATCAGCGCAAGCCGCTGAATTTTTCAGCGGCCAGATTATTTCTGCGGATGCCGGGAATAAACCCTCTGCCTGACCGTCTTCTCCTCAGCGTCCCGACAACGGGCCGCGGCAAAACAAGGAGACGACAAAATGGCACTTCCTCCGGTACCAACCGACATTTTTGCTGCCGATCCTTCCCTGCGCAGCGAACTTCTGGACTCGATCCGGTCGCTGGTCGACGCGGCGCAGCCGACGGCGATCCCCGGCGAGAACAATGACCTGGTCATGGGCACCGCCCTGTCTCAGACAATCAACGGCCAGTCCGGCAATGACGTGATTGCGGCGCTTGGCGGCGATGATGTGGTCTTTGGCGGCTTCGGCAATGATTATGTGCTCGCCGGCATCGGTAATGATGGCGTTTATAGCGGCGATGGCAATGATATCCTGTTCGGCGAAGCCGGCAACGACATCCTCTACGGCGCGAACGGCGATGACGCCATGTTCGGCGGCGCGGGCAATGACACGCTCGCCGGCGCCGAGGGCAATGATTGGCTCTTCGGCAACTCAGGCGCTGACTATCTCACTGGCGGATTTGGCGACGACATCGTCGATGGCGGCAGCGAGAATGACTTCGTGTTGGGCGACAATGGAAATGACAAACTGGCTGGCGGCGCAGGCGTGGATGGCGTCTACGGCGGTGTTGATAATGACTTCATCTCAGGCGGCGCAAACGCCGATTGGCTGGTCGGCGGACTTGGCGATGACGTGTTTTACTACGCCTCCCGGTTCGAGGGTTTCGACGTTGTCACTGATTTCTCCAGCGGCGACCGGTTCGAGTTCTTCGGCCTTGGCTTCGGCGTCGACCCCGGCACCAATCTGAACGACGGCACAACGTTTGTCGCGAACCTGGCGCCAAAAGCCGTCACCGCCCTCGCAACGGTGCTCTACGACACCGATGCCGGTCAGGTCTGGTTCGACATGGACGGCACCGGTGCTCTCGGGCCGCAGCTCATCGCAACGCTGACAGGCGCTCCCCAGGTCAACGCGGATGATTTCATCTTCGTCTGATCAAGTGTCCAAAAAGCAAGAATTCTCTTGAGACATACCCAATCAACAATTGTCCCCGGGCCGATGGCCGGGGACATTTTTTTTGAACTGCCCAGTCCAAACGACCGGTTGTCAGCAGTTCGTCAGCTAACGATCCGGCTGCCTGTCAGATTCAAGTCAGCGGCCTGTCAGGCTGGTCCAGATAGGTTCTAGCCAAGGGTCGCAACACCGCAACAGGGCCGCGCCGCAGCAGACTGCGGTTCATGAAAGAAACTGAGGGACCAATGAACACGCTGCTCTTACAGGATTTCATCGCCCAGTACGGACAGATACTCGCCCGCTTTGCGCTGAATATATTCGCCATGTCGATCCATGTGTTCGGCTTCTACTACCGGCGCTACCACAACAAGGAAGTGGTTACGGCCGCGGCGCTATTCAATCTGTTCGTCTTCTCGGTTCTGACAATTCTGTCATCGGTCAACTTCGGCGTCACCGCGGGCTTCGGCCTCTTCGCCATCCTGGCGCTGTTTACGCTGCGCTCGGAGCCGCTGGAAAAGACCGAGATGACTTACTTTTTCGGCAGCGTGGCCATTGCGGTGATCTGCTCGGTGCAGGGCGCTTCGTTCATGCTCTCTGCGATGATTGCCGGACTGCTGCTCGCTGGCGTCTACGTCCTTGATCACCCGCGCATTCTGAAATCCGTCAGCACCGCCAAGATCAACCTCGACCAGATCGACAAGGAGATTTTCTCGAACCCCGTCGCCATGCGGGCGCGCCTCAGTGAGCTGCTCGACGTCGAGGTCATGTCCTATGAGGTGCTCTTCCTCGATTACATCAATGAAATGGCGCGCATCAACGTCTTCTGCCGCACGCGCTGACAGTCCAACCCGATCTTGAAAGGCAAATGCCATGTACATTTCTTTGGAAGACCAATCCTGGCTCACCAGCGCGTTTGACCCGATCAGCCTAAAGGCGCTGGAAGCCAATTCCGGGATGCTGGAGCGGATCGACAACAAATATGTCGTCGGACAGAATGTGCTGCGCCTCGCTGCGCCTGAACTGTCAAAGCACTTCGATGTCCTCGATATTGATGGCCGCAGGAGCTTCACCTACGACACATGCTATTTCGACGACGAGAACTGCCGCAGCTATTTCGACCACCATCAGTCGCGCAACAAGCGGGTCAAGGTGCGCATGCGCAAATATCTGGAGGCGGGTCTCTGCTTCGTCGAAGTCAAGCTCAAGGACCGGCGCGGCGTGACGGTCAAGAAGCGCCTGCGCTGCGCAGTGGACTCATTTGGCGTGCTTGATGAAACAGCAGAGCAATTTATCCGGGAGGTCTACTCAACGCTTTACGGGCGCGAATTCACCCATGCCATTTCCCGCAATCTCGACATGCGCTACCGCCGCATCACGCTGGTCGCCAAGGACGGCGGCGAGCGGATGACGCTCGACAATGGCGTCTGTTTCAAGATGGATGGCGGCGAGCGGGCAGTTGATGATTCGCTGTTCATCATCGAAGCCAAGTCCGCCAAGGGCAACGGCATCGCCGACCGCATTCTGCGCCGCCTGCACCAGCACCCGACCAAGCATGTGTCGAAATATTGCACCGGACTTGCCACCATGCGGGAAGGCACAAAGAGCAATAATTTCCGCCGGGCGCTCAAGCGGCTGGGCCTCACGGATATGTCTGTGCCCGCGCGGGCAAATCACATTCCACGGTTTTCAAACGGCGAGCCCGCGCTTGCGTTCGCGTAATCTGCGGCAGACCAAACCGTGCCCCGGTGTGGCGAGCATGCTGAGACAGGGGTAACAGAACCTACCGGACACATAGGTGACACTTTTCGGTTTTCGGGAGTTGTTGATGCCGTGGAAGGACTGTCCGGTTTGGGCCAATAGCTACGCTTGTCCAAGCTGCAGCGAAGGTCAGCATTGAGCCCTCCCAAGTCACTCGTCGAAGCGCAGCGAACGGCCGAAACCCAGTTGAGTTTTTCGAGTGATCAGGGTAGCGTCAACGCTGGGCCTTGCTCGGGCCTCCCCCCTCCACTGGGGCAGCATTCGACATGCGGAGCGATGCCATTTCGAACCCAACCTGTTCGAGCACGCGCATAAGGAGGGATTGCGGAGACCGCTCGGAATGGGAGGTTCACAATGAGATTTTCATCGCCGATCTACAGGCTGAAGCGTCAGGCAAAGTTGCTGGCACGCGATATGGGAGTTAAGCTCAACGAAGCGCTTAACCAGACTGCCAAGATAGAAGGCTTCAAGGATTGGAGCCACCTGGCGTCCAGCTATTCCAAAACGACGCCTGCCAAAGAATTTCTGAAACTTCTGGGCTCAGGCGACTTGGTGCTTGTCGGTGCACGCCCCGGCCACGGAAAAACCCTTCTGGGACTGGAACTCGCCGCATTGGCGGGGAAATTGAATCGAACGGGTCATTTCTTCTCCTTGGAATACACCGAAAAAGACATCTGGGATCGGTTCGAAAAGCTAGGGTTCGATCCGGAACGGCTTGATCGTCCTGTCGTTATTGATACCTGCGACAACATCTGCGCAGCCCACATCATTGAACGCCTCAGCAATGCGCCTGAGGATGCGCTGATCGTTGTCGACTACTTGCAATTACTGGATCAGAAGCGAAGCAACCCTCCGCTTGATGAGCAGGTTCGTGCGCTCAGGAAGTTTGCAACCGAGCGCGGGTCAATTGTCGTCGCTCTCTCGCAGATCGACCGCACTTTTGACTTGTCGGCAAAAAATCTGCCAAGCATTGATGACATTCGCTTGCCCAACCCTGTCGATCTGTCGCTCTTCAACAAAAGATGCTTCCTGCATGATGGCGAAATCCAGATCGAGATAGCGGCCTAAAGCTGCAGCAGGTGGGCGGAACGCGTCTCTATCACGCCGCGAATAATTTCGAGGACGCCGTGGGCAATGCCCGCGTCCTCGAACTCGACCAATAGCTTGTCGGCCTCTTGCCTTATGCGTCCCGCAAGCTCGCTTATATCTTTGATTAACAGGCGCTGTGCGCCGCGCGTCTCAGGGACAAGCGTCAGCCAGTGTTTCAGCTGGATGGTGTCCGGGACAGAG
The DNA here is from genome assembly GCA_963792485.1 of uncultured Alphaproteobacteria bacterium. GTDB lineage: Bacteria > Pseudomonadota > Alphaproteobacteria > Rhizobiales > Rhizobiaceae > JANOYJ01. The sequence continues at coordinate 42,229 of CAWBWL010000006.1, read as the reverse complement.
CGCCCGCCAATCGCCATGGCCTGCTTCTTAGCCAGCCTTGGATAGGCCGCTGTGCAGACGACATCATAAAGCGGCGCAAGTTCGGCGACCTTGCCGCGATAGAGCAAGGCATAGTTCTTCCCGTGCGCGTCAGCGTTGCCGACCAGATAATGGAAAATCAGCGCGCGGAGGAAGGCCAGGCGGTCGGCCGCCGGGCGCGCGGCAGCCCGGTGGATCAGGTCCAGAGACCGTTCGGTCCCCGGCCCGCCTTCTTCCTCATATTTGAGTTCTGGCGGCACGCTGAGGGCCTGGCAAAAATCCTCCTGATGCAGGCGTGTAATCGTCCCGTCCTCGTGCAGAGTTCGATCGTAGCGTTCGACCAGAAGGAACGGGATCGTTCCGCCATGGCGCATTTCGACTGCGGGTGCGGGAAGCTTCAGGCGCGCCGCCAGCCGCAGACAGAACAGCTCATTCTCGACCGTGCCGTCGAGAGCCTGAATGAAAGGTTTGATGATATGCGTGGTCGGGCGTCCGCCTTTCGCAAGTCCGATAGTATCTCCTTCGACGCAGACGGCGAGTTTGTCCTGCGCGCCGGCAAGCGAAAGGCGCACCCCTTCCTCGCCACCGAGCAGAGGGCGCTCGCGCAGCTTGCCAAGGATATCTTCGAGGCGGGGCTGGCTTAGGAACTCGACGCCGTCGTCGTTCGATGACGGCGGTGCGCTGCCTGCCGGGTAAAGCGACAAGGCCCCGGCACATTCACCGCCGATCACTTCCAGCAGCCCGAATGCGTTGCCCGCTGATATGCCGAGCGCGCCCGCCAGACGTTGCCGTGCCCCTTCATCCGGCAGCAGGCCGGAGAAGAACGGGCGAACTACCCGATCCGTATAGGGAGCCTCCTGCAGCGGCATGGAGAAGGAAATGGAGCGGGGCTCCGATCCCGCGAGATAGCCGGGGTCATAGGCGTAGCTGAGAGCCCCCGCTTCGTCCTGGCTAAGTGAGCCTGCCTTCGCCTCTCGGAACCATACGTCTAGCAGATGCGCCATCACCCGCCCTCCCGCCAGCTGCCGACGGAAACGGTAAGTCCAAGGGATGCCGCCACCTGAAGGGCGCGGCCCATCTGGCAACTCTCCTTTCCAGCCTCCAGCTCACGTACGAAACGCACGCCGACTCCGGTCAGGCCAGCAAGCTGTTCCTGCGTCAGCTTCTGTGCCTTTCTCTCTGTGCGGATGAGAAGACCAAAGCCCTTGCTGTTGAGGTTAGTTTGCATAAATCACCCCTATCGGGATGAGCCTGCGCGCCAGTTTCGAGCGAGTCGCCAGGCGCGGCAGCTGCGTCCGCATTGGAGTCAACGGCATAGCAAACGGGTCAACAGCGGCCGAGAGTGCACCATCCTAGGTGCGGTAGTCACACCTATGTCTCCGGTATGTACACAGGAAAAATTTGGCGCACCCGACAGGATTCGAACCTGTGACCTCTGCCTTCGGAGGGCAGCACTCTATCCAGCTGAGCTACGGGTGCCTGGCCTGACGCGCTTCTAGCCGATGGAACTTCTGTCTTCAACGGAAAACTGGATTGCTGGTTGACGGGCAGGCGGCGTCGCCTAGGATTGCGGCGCAAACAGAACGGGACAATCAAGAATGACCAAGCGCATTGCATTCACCGGAGGCTCCGGCAAAGCCGGGCGGCATGTGCTGCCTTGGCTCGCCAACAAGGGCTATGAGGTTTTCAACATCGACCTGACCCCGCTGGACCGGGCGGGCGTCAAGAATATTTCCGCTGACATCACGGATTCCGGCCAGATGTTCAATGCGCTCTCCATGCACACGGATTTTCCTGATTTGGATGTGCCGGGCGGCCCGAAAAAATTCGACGCCGTCGTGCATTTCGCCGCTGTTCCGCGCATTATGCTCAAACCTGACAATGAGACATTCCGCGTCAATGTCATGGGCACGTATAATGTCATCGAGGCCGCCGCCAAACTTGGCATCAAGAAGATCATCATTGCCTCCAGCGAGACAACCTACGGCGTGTGCTTCGCCGAGGGGCTGCGCGATTTCCATCAGTTTCCGCTCGAGGAGGATTATGACGTCGATCCGATGGACAGTTACGGCCTGTCGAAAGTCGTCAATGAAAAAACCGCCCGCACATTTGCCGAGCGCTTTGACATCGATGTCTATGCCCTTCGCATCGGCAATGTGATCGAGCCGCATGAATATGAGAAGTTCCCGGAATTCTTCGCGCATCCCGAAACAAGGCGGCGAAATGCCTGGTGCTATATCGACGCGCGCGATCTTGGGCAGATCGTGCATTTGTGCATGGAGAAAGACGGGCTCGGCTATCAGGTTTTCAACGCCGGCAATGACAATGCGACGGCCAATGTTCCGACAATGGAACTCGCTAGGCGCTTCTTCCCGAATGTGCCCTTCACCCGCGAAATCGGCGAATTTGAGGCCCTGTTCTCCAACCGGAAAATCCGCGAGGTTCTCGGCTTCAAGGAAGAGCACAACTGGCGGCTCTATGTGGACTGAGCGATGAACGCGCCGGTCAAGCTCTCGGAAAGCTGGAAGGCGGCGCTGGAGGGCGAATTTGCCGCGCCCTACATGCAGGATCTGAAGACGTTTCTCGTCGCCGAAAAAGCTGCGGGGAAAACCATCTTCCCTAAAGGCAGCGAATATTTCCGGGCGCTCGATCTGACGCCTCTTGGCGATGTGCGCGTGGTGATATTGGGACAGGACCCCTATCATGGCGACGGCCAGGCGCACGGCCTCTGCTTCTCTGTGCGCCCCGATGTGCGCATCCCGCCCTCGCTGATCAATATCTACAAGGAGCTGGAGCGCGATCTCGGCATTCCCCCGGCCCGCCACGGCTTTCTCGAACACTGGGCCGCGCAGGGCGTGCTGCTCTTGAACAGCGTCCTGACCGTCGAGCGCAGCCTTGCCGCCTCCCATCAAGGCAAAGGCTGGGAGCGCTTCACCGACGCCGTCGTGCGCGCAGTCAATGATCAAGCCGCCCCTGCCGTCTTTATGCTGTGGGGCTCTTATGCCCAGCGCAAGGCGGCGTTCGTGGATGGCTCAAGACATCTTGTCCTCAAAGCCGCGCACCCGTCGCCCCTGTCCGCCCATCAAGGCTTCATCGGCTGCGGGCATTTTTCCAAGGCCAATGAATTCCTGGCAGACAAAGGGCTGGGGCGAATTGAGTGGAAACTGCCTGAGTGAAAATATGAGGGATGGTCAAGCCCGCCTTCGCGCTCCGGCGCGGCAGCCTTCGCAAAAGCTTCGTCCCGTCGCGCTTCATCTTGAGAGCTTAAGTCCGCCTTCATTGCTGCGCAACTACGGCGCGACAGCCTTCGCCCTTTGGTCTCCGGCTCGCCGAGCCGTAGCCCAAAGGGCGAAGGCTGGTGGAGCCAGGCGGAATCGAACCGCCGACCTCTTGCATGCCATGCAAGCGCTCTACCAATTGAGCTATGGCCCCCAAGCCGGGAATGGCAGAGGCCCGAGGGGCCTGTGCCGCGCCGGGTTCATAAAGCGCGAACCCGGACAATTCAAGCCTTATTAGGCGTGCAAAGAGTTAAGAATCAAACCTCGTCCTCGCCTTCAGCGCGCCCGCCGAGCATGTCGGCGACATCGCCCTCGTCTTCTTCTTCCTCTTCAAGGAAGGTGTCTTCGGCGTCTTCGCCGATATCGACCTCGTCATCGCCGAGATCCGGAATCTCCTCCGCATCCCCCTTGTCCTCGGCGTCTGCGTCCTCAAGCGGCACAAACTCCGGCGATTCGAGCGCGACATCAACCTCCGCCACTTCTTCCTCGTCCTGTTCGGCGCGCATTTCCCGCTTGACCTGCTCGAACGCAGTCAGCGGATAGGCGATGCCGGTATAGGGGGAAACGATGGGGTCTTTGTTCAGATCATAGAATTTCTTGCCGGTTTCCGGGCAGGTGCGTTTGGTGCCCAAGGCAGCTTTTGACACTGTGAACCTCATAAATGTGAATTGAATGGCAGAACCGGCGTCAGGCCGGAACAAAATCGCGCGTGCATAGCCATAAGGGCCGGGTTTGTCAAAGCGCCCGCAGAACGGGCTGTTCAGCCGCGAAATCCATGTTACAGGCGGCGCAGATTTTCCCTTTCGATACAAGATCATGACACAGACCGCACAGCCAAAGCCCGCCACCGCCCGCTCTTCAGAAAATCTGAAGGGAACAGTCTCCATTCCTGGCGATAAATCCATTTCGCACCGCTCCTTCATGTTTGGCGGCCTTGCCTCCGGCGAAACACGCATCACCGGGCTCCTGGAAGGCGAGGATGTCATCAACACCGGCAAGGCGATGTCGGCCATGGGCGCGAAAATCCGCAAGGAAGGTGGCGTCTGGGTCATCAACGGCGTTGGCAATGGCTGTCTGCTGGAGCCGCAAGCGCCGCTGGATTTTGGCAATGCCGGCACCGGCTCGCGCCTCACCATGGGGTTGGTCGGCGTCTATGACATGGAAACCACCTTTATCGGCGACGCATCGCTGCAAAGCCGCCCGATGAAGCGCGTGCTCGATCCGCTGCGCCAGATGGGCGTTCAGGTGAAAGCCGCCGAGGGCGACCGCATGCCGCTCACTCTGCATGGGCCCCGCACTGCCGCGCCGATCACCTACCGCGTGCCGATGGCGTCAGCGCAGGTCAAATCCGCTGTGCTCCTTGCGGGCCTCAATACCCCCGGCATCACGACCGTGATCGAGCCGGTCATGACCCGGGACCACACCGAAAAAATGCTGAAAGGCTTCGGCGCCAACCTGGAAGTCGAAACAGACAAGGATGGCGTCCGTCACATCCGCATTGAGGGCCAGGGCAAACTCACCGGCCAGACAATCGACGTGCCGGGCGATCCGTCTTCAACGGCCTTCCCGCTGGTTGCCGCCCTCATCGTCCCGGGCTCCGACATCACAATCAAAAACGTCCTGATGAACCCGACCCGCACCGGCCTCATTCTCACTCTGCAGGAAATGGGCGGCGATATCGAAGTCCAAAACCCGCGCCTTGCAGGCGGCGAAGATGTGGCGGATCTGCGCGTGCGCGCCTCGGACCTCAAAGGTGTCAATGTCCCGCCGGAACGCGCCCCGTCCATGATCGACGAATACCCGGTCCTCGCCGTTGCCGCCGCGTTCGCCGAAGGCGAGACAATCATGAACGGCCTTGAAGAACTGCGCGTCAAGGAAAGCGACCGCCTCGCCGCCGTCGCGCGCGGGCTCGAAGTCAATGGCGTCGATTGCACCGAGGGCAAGGAGACGCTCTCAGTCCGCGGCGTCCCCGGCGGCAAGGGCATCGGCGGCGGCACGGTGGCCACTCACCTTGATCACCGCATCGCCATGGCCTTTCTGGTCATGGGGCTTGCGGCGGAGAAGCCGGTAACGGTCGATGATTCGACGATGATAGCGACGAGTTTTCCGGAGTTCATGGGACTGATGGCGGGAATGGGCGCGAAGATTGAAACGGCCTTGGACAACACCTGATCTGAGGCAATCTGCAAAATCAGTTCAAATCCCCGACCCAAACAATTCCTTCTCCTCGCCCTGCCACGGCGCAGGATTGGAACGCGCCGAGCCAGCTCCGGGCATGGGCATCCAGCATTTGAGCTCAGGCTCGGCGTATCCGATAACGCAGCCCGGGCTGGAATCGATCGCTCGCCACCCCTCCATGCCAAACTTGTCGGCGCGGGCCCAATAGGCGACGTCGATATCCGCCGGACCCTGCTCTGCGGCGCGCACAGTCACGAGAATGCGGGTGCCGTCTTTCGGCGCGGATGACATGTGGCGCCAGCGATCTGATTCTGCCATTTGTCCGCTCCCTAAGAAATTTGCTGATGCGCATTTCACACCGCATTCCAGACAATTGCCGAATGGCTTGCTTGTCAATCGCCGAGCAAGGATTATTGCTGCCCCTCAAGCTATCAGCCGCCGTCAACTCCAGGAGGATGTTTTATGTCATCAAAAATCGCCCTGATCGTTGGCGGAGGCTCGGGCATAGCCGCCGCGGGCGCGCGCAAACTCGCTGCAGACGGTTTTGAAGTCGGCATCATGTCGTCCTCGGGGCGCGGCGAAGCGCTGGCAAAGGAGCTGGGCGGGCTCGGGCTGACCGGCTCCAACCTTGTGCCCGATGATTTGAAGCGCTTCGTTGATCTGGCGATGGACCGCTGGGGGCGGATCGACGCTGTGGTGAACGGGGCGGGCCACGGACCGAAAGGTCCGATTCTTGCGCTGACAGATGCGGACTGGGTGACCGGCATGGAGTACTACCTCCTCAATGTCATCCGCATGACGCGCCTCGTTGCGCCCATCATGCAGCGCCAAAAATCCGGCGCCATCGTCAACATCTCAACAGCCGTCGCCTTCGAGCCGGAGGAAAACTTCCCCGTCTCCGCCGTGTTCCGCACCGGCCTTGCCGCCTTCACCAAGCTCTTCTGCGATCAACATGCCAAAGACAATCTGCGCATGAACAATGTCATGCCCGGCTTCATCGATTCGCTTCCCGAAAAACAAGACCGCCGCGCCCGCATCCCGATGGGCCGCTACGGCACGATGGATGAGGCGGCGGAATTGATCCTGTTCCTGGCGTCAGACAGGTCCAGCTATGTGACCGGCCAGAACATCAGGATCGATGGGGGACTGACGCGCAGCGTTTGAATCTTGCCTTGAACGCTAGCCGTCTTCATCTGGCCATTGCCTTGCCGCGTGAAGAATTCGAAGTATGCGGATGAGTTCGCCCGCCACGTCATAAATCAGAATGTAATTTGGGTGCGCGACGAGTTCCCGTGTGCCGGCAACGCGCCCTGTCCTCCCGATCATCGGATGCGTGACAAGCTGCGCAGCCCGCTTAGAGAACAAAGCGTCGATCCTTGCGGCTGCCTGCGGGTTGTCCTTTTCAATGTAAGAAAAGATGACCCTGCGGTCGGATCGCGCCTCAACAGTCCATGCAACTCTCACCAAATCAGCCCTTGCGGCTGCCAATTGACTGACTGCGGCGTTTCGAAAACTCCGCTTCCACATCTTCAGCCGATATCAGGTTTTCTGCGTTTGCCGAATCAAGTCCGATCTGCACTTCCTTTCGGAACCATGTGTCATAGTCAGCAGCAGCCCTTTGGCGCTTGACATAGTCGCGCATGAAACCACGCAGCAATTGCGCCCCGGTGATGTCATTGGCTTTCGCCGTCTCGCCAAAGGCTGCTTTCAGATCTTCTTCGACGCGAAACGTAAATGTTGCCTCAGACATTTTTGCACCTATTGTGTTATCTCATGGGTGCCTTGTAGCACATTGCCTTGTCAAACTCCACTGACATGGCCTCGTCTGAAATGGTTCGGTTGATGTCAGACTCATAAATGACCCAACCGCCGCACAGCGTGTAAGCCACCCTGCAAAAAAACGGGAACTTCCGCAGCATAGGGAAGATCAATCCCGGCAGCCGCAATTTTCTTTTCGGCAAAATCCCCGGATCGTTAAAATCCAAACCATCCATTCAACTCTTGTTTCATCAATCACTGTTTCGCTGACCGGGCAAGAGTGATGGCTTTGCCACATTCCCTGCACTTTATGGCCATGATTGGCCTGCCCTTGTCCCATTCCGATGCCGGTTTCAGGCTGCGGTTTTCATAACATTGGAGCGTAGAATGCCAACGACAACAGCCGGAACAAGCCTTGAATCCATCGCTTTGGCGGTCCTCGCCGATCCGGGTCTGCCCGCAAATATTTCCGCCGCTGACATACAAGGCGGCGCGGCGGCGGCGCGGCTGATGGACAGCGTCCTGCTCACAGCCATTGCGCGCACCGGTGTGAATGTGGATGGCTTGATTTCGCCTGAGGACCTGATGGCGGTCTCGGATGCGATCCGCGCCGACCCGTCGCTCTACGCCCAGTTTCTGGCAGGACACGGCAATGACGAAGGCAATTTGGAAACAGGCTTTCATCTGGTGCAGGGCGATGGCGGCGCGCTCCAGTTTCAGGGCCGCAATTTTGTCGACACCACCGCCGATGCCATTTATCACGCCGGCTTCACCTATAGTGGCGGCCGGTTCGTCAATGAGGATGGCGATGCCAATGAAGAAGTGGCAGACATCGCCGGCTGGCTCAATTATTTCCTGAATGGCGTGAACTGGGTCTATGGCTCGGCAGGCAATGACGTGCTGCACAGCGGTGCTTACAGCTATTATTTCGCGGCGGCCGCGAACGAAAGTTTCAATGGCGGCGCAGGAAATGACCAGATTTGGGCCGGTGAGGGCAATGATTCCGTCTATGGCGGCATTGGGGATGACCAGTCCGGCGGTGGCGATGGCAGTGACACCATCTATGGCGGCGATGGCGCGGACAGCCTCTGGGGCGAAGCCGCGATAGACTTGATCAGCGGCGACGCCGGCAATGACAGCATGGGCGGCGGCGATGGCAATGACAGCCTGCTTGGCGGACTGGGGGACGACCAGATTGGCGGCGGTTTGGGCGATGATTATGTGCTTGGCGGAGATGGTCTCGATCATCTCTATGGCGATGACGGCAATGACATCGTCCTCGGCGAGGGCGGCAATGACGAAATTGGCGGGTCGGCTGGCGACGATTTTCTGCTCGGCGGAACCGGCAATGACAGCCTTTGGGGAGACAGCGGTGTCGATTTGATTTTTGGCGAAGACGGCAATGATTCCCTTGGCGGCGGCGATGGCAATGACACGCTCTCCGGCGGTGCAGGCGATGACCAGACCGGCGGCGGCGCCGGAAACGACATGATCGTCGATGATGCGGGCGCGGACAAGCTCTGGGGTGACGCCGGCAATGACGCCCTCTTTGGCGGATTGGGGAATGATGAATTTGGCGGCGGTCTTGGCGACGATATCCTCAGCGGCGGCGCTGGCGATGACATGATGTCTGGCGATGAGGGCGCCGACTTTTTCGTGGCAGGGGATGGCGCGGACACAGTGGGCGGCGGCCTCGGCAATGACGGCGTCTTTGCGGAAGCCGGGGCAGACACGGTGTGGGGCGGCGAGGGCGACGACGCGCTCTATGGCGGCGCTGACGCCGATACGATTGGCGGCGGCGCGGGCCATGACTGGCTCTCCGGCGATGACGGCAATGACAAAGTGTGGGGCGATGCCGGATATGACTCGCTCTTCGGCGGTGCCGGCTTCGACATACTTGAGGGCGGCGAGGGTGGCGACACCTATTACGGCGGTGCCGGGGCCGATTTCCTCTATCTCTGGGACAATGACAATTTGCGCGACACCGTCGTGTTCCAGCCCGGCGACAGCAGCGCGCCGGGTGGCGCGCTCGACAAGGTCGAGGGATTCACCAGCGGTCAGGATTTGATCGACATGCGCGCCTTCGGAACAGCCATCATCTATTCAGGCGCGCAGCTGGCAGGAGCCGGCACCGCCTCTTGCGCCTATGACGGCAATAATCTCCTCATCGACATGGACGCCAATGGCGTGGCGGAAATGTCGGTGCAGTTTGCCTGGACCCAAACTTTGGCAGCCAGCGATTTCCTGTTTGCCTGATCCGGCTCTGCGGAGAGGGGAGCCTCGCGCCGAGGGTTCCTCCTCTTCCTGTTTGCCTGATCCGGCTCTGCGGAGAGGGGAGCCTCGCGCCGAGGGTTCCTCCTCCTTGAACCGCCCAACTGTGGGATGAGAACTCGAATTTTCTCAATAGATTCAATCCCCGAAAAAATACTTATCCCACCCCTTTCATCCTGCCTCATAATCCGCCCCGTGTGTGGAAAGGCAGGGCATGTCGGATATTGACTGGAAAGGCGTCATTGAGCGGCAGTCGCGGGACTTGTTCTTTGTCATGACAGAGATGTTCTTCATGGCCGGTCTCAACAAGGGTGTGCCGGTGACGGTGCTGACGCGGCGGGTTTACCGGCGTATCTTGATCCTGCTGCGCCCGGCGGAAGCGGCGCTGCGCCGTCTGATCATCATTGCCGCGCGCGGCATTGTGCTGAAGGTCAGGCCCAGCGGCCCGTTCCCGAAGGAACTGGCGGCGAAGCTGAAGAAGATGGAGCGGGCTTCAGATGCGGCTTCGGATACGGCTTCAGATACGCCAGCGCGCATTCCGGTGTTCAATCTGATCGAGCCGCTCAAGCATTTCCCCCGGCCGGGCGATCGCAAGCCGTTCCAGGGCAGACCCACCTCGTTTCCGCGCATCAGCGTGCCGGGCTGGTCCACGCCGTATTTTCCGCCCGAACCGGTTCCCCTCACCGGCGAGGACCCGATCAATGCCGCGCGGCTCATCCGGCGCATTACAGCGTTCAAACACGCGCTGGCAACGCTGCCCAAACAGGCGCGGCGCTATGTGCGCTGGCGCGGCAAGATGCTTACTCGAAATCCGCAAACTCACCGCGCGCAAACGCGGCTCGCGCATCTCGACCATCCGTCCCGGCTATCCGCTGGGTCATCGCAAGAAACAGATCCATGAGGTCGACCGGGTCCTGAGCGACTGCTGCTATTTTCTGCGCGAGCTGCGCAAGGAGCAGGACACGTCATAAGGGGCGGCGGCTTCCAGCATCTGGACATTTGAACGGCGTCCTGACCAGGCGGCGGGGGTATTGGCGTTGCCTTGTCAAATCTTTCCCCCTAAATCCGCAGCGTGAAACCTGATTGCGCCAACTTCATCATCGCCATAGACGGCCCGGCAGCCTCCGGCAAAGGCACGCTGGCGCGTCGGCTGGCTGAAAAATATGGCCTGCCCCATCTCGACACCGGGCTGACCTACCGCGCCCTGGCTAAGGCGATGCTGGATCAGGGCCAGCCGCTCGATGATGAAACGCAGGCAATTGCCGTTGCGCGCCTGATTGATCTTGGCGCTCTCGACCAGTCGGTTCTCTCAGTGCATGATATCGGCGAAGGCGCGTCGAAAGTGGCAATCATTCCCGCAGTCCGCCGGATTCTGGTGGAAAAACAGCGCGCTTTCGCCCTTCAGCCCGGCGGCGCGGTGCTGGATGGCCGCGATATCGGCACCGTGGTCTGCCCGCAGGCAAAGGTGAAACTCTATGTCACGGCCTCTGCCGAAGTGCGCGCCAAACGCCGGTTCGATGAGGAATTGATGCGCATGGGCGATGCCGACTACGAGCAGATTCTGGAAGATGTCGAACGGCGCGACGCCCGCGATATGGGGCGCACGGATTCGCCATTGCGCCCGGCAGAAGACGCGCACTTGCTTGATACCAGCAAGATGAGTATAGAAGCCGCGTTTTCCGCTGCCGTTGCGATCATCGACCGCGAACTGGCGAAAAACACATAACCGTTTCTCCGCCAGCCTGACTGCGCCGGACGCTCCTTAAAACAGGGCACCATCAGCCTTTGACCAAAGGCGGGATGGCGGAAGAAGCAAACCGGAACACTAACCCACGGCGCCGGCCCCAAAACAGGGCTTTTCAGGAGAATTCATGTCTAAATCCGCTCCCGCGAAGGAAGATTTCGCGTCCCTACTCGAAGAATCATACCGCACCAATGATCTTGCCGAAGGCTCGGTCGTCAAAGGCGTTGTCATCGCAATTGAAAAAGACATGGTCGTCATCGACGCCGGTCTGAAAGTCGAAGGCCGCGTCGCGCTGAAGGAATTTGGCGCCAAGGGCAAAGAGGGCGGCCTCAAGCCGGGCGATATCGTCGACATCTATGTCGAGCGCATCGAAAACGCCCTCGGCGAAGCCGTACTGTCGCGTGACAAGGCGCGCCGTGAAGAGAGCTGGGTCAAGCTCGAAGAGAAATTCTCCAAAGGTGAACGCGTCGATGGCGTCATATTCAACGTCGTCAAGGGCGGTTTCACCGTTGACCTTGATGGCGCAACCGCCTTCCTGCCGCGCAGCCAGGTGGACATCCGTCCAATCCGCGACGTGTCGCCATTGATGCATGTGTCACAGCCCTTCGAAATCCTCAAAATGGACAAGCGCCGCGGCAATATTGTTGTGTCCCGCCGTTCGGTGCTTGAAGAGAGCCGTGCGGAACAGCGTTCGGAAATCGTTCAGAACCTTGAGGAAGGCCAGATCGTTGACGGCACCGTCAAGAACATCACCGATTACGGCGCGTTCGTGGATCTCGGCGGCATTGACGGCCTGCTGCATGTCACCGACATGGCATGGCGCCGCGTCAATCATCCGTCGGAAATCCTGAACATCGGCCAGCAGATCAAGGTTCAGATCATCCGCATCAACCAGGAAACGCACCGCATTTCCCTTGGCATGAAGCAGCTTGAATCTGATCCATGGAGCGCGATCGGCGACAAATATCCGCTCGGCGCCAAGATCAACGGCAAGGTCACCAACATCACCGATTACGGCGCGTTCGTTGAAATCGAAGATGGCATTGAGGGCCTCATCCACGTTTCGGAAATGTCCTGGACCAAGAAGAACGTCCATCCGGGCAAAATCCTGTCCACAACGCAGGAAGTCGAAGTGCTGGTTCTGGAAGTCGATCCGGTCAAGCGCCGCATTTCGCTCGGGCTTAAACAAACTCTTGAGAATCCGTGGGAAGCTTTTGCCCGCACCCATCCGGCAGGTTCGGAAGTTGAGGGCGAGGTCAAGAACAAGACCGAGTTTGGTCTGTTCATCGGCCTGGAAGGCGATGTGGACGGCATGGTGCATCTGTCCGATCTCGACTGGAGCCGTCCGGGCGAACAGGTGATCGAGGAGTTCCAGAAGGGCGAAATGGTCAAGGCGCAGGTCTTGGACGTTGACGTTGAAAAGGAACGGATTTCGCTTGGCATCAAGCAGCTGACCAAGGGCGGCGAAGGTTCGTCTTCATCGTCCTCCGCGCCGCGCTCGGCTGACACCGGCGCATCGTCCGGCGAGCCGCGCAAGAACGCGGTTGTCACGTGCGAAGTCACCGGCATCAATGATGGCGGCGTCGATGTGAAGCTGGTTGAATCCGGCCTCACCTCGTTCATCCGCCGCGCAGATCTGTCCCGCGACCGCGACGAGCAGCGCCCCGAGCGTCTCTCGGTCGGCCAGAAGGTCGATGCCCGCGTCATCTCCTATGACAAAAAGAGCGGCAAGGTGTCTGTCTCGATCAAGGCGCTGGAAATCGCCGAAGAGAAGGAAGCGGTCGCCCAATACGGCTCCACCGATTCCGGCGCCTCGCTCGGCGACATTCTCGGCGCTGCGCTGAAGGCGAAAAAGTAAGCTTTAGACTGCTGCCAAAAACACAGCCCGCCGGAGCGATCCGGCGGGTTTTTTCATGGTTGAGCTCCAGCCTTCCCCCTTGCGGGGAAGGTGGACGCGGAGCGGACGGATGGGGGTGGTATGGGAAGCGCTGAGGTCCAAGAGAATATGCCGAGCACTTCATTCTGCTCCTTCAGCACCTTCTTCGCCACCCCCATCGGTCCGCTGAGCGGCCACCTTCCCCTCAAGGGGGAAGGCTGGAGCCATAACGAATTTCCGTCTTTGCCTTCACTAGAAAAACTTCTAAGAACACCCTGACTTTCCTCTGCTCCGGAGCCCTCCAATGCCCGAATCCACTAAACTCGTCACCGTTTTCGGCGGCTCCGGTTTTGTTGGCCGCCACGTGGTGCGCGCGCTCGCCAAGCGCGGATATCGCGTGCGGGTGGCGGTGCGCAGGCCGGATCTCGCATTCCATCTCCAGCCTCTCGGCAGCGTCGGGCAGATTCAGGCGGTTCAGGCCAATCTGCGTTTCCGCTGGTCGGTGGACCGGGCGGTCGAGGGCGCGGATCATGTCGTCAATCTGGTCGGCATATTATTTGAAGGCGGCGGCCAGCGCTTTGAATCGTGCAGGATTTTGGCGCCCGCGCTGTCGCCGAAGCCGCACGTGGGGCTGGTGCGGGTCTCACGCACATGTCCGCCCTTGGAGCCAATGTGGACTCGCCCAGCCTTTATGCCGCGTCCAAAGGCCGGGGCGAACAAGCGGTGCTCGAGACTATCAAGGACGCCGTCATCATTCGCCCCTCCATCATTTTCGGCCCGGAGGACAATTTCTTCAACCAGTTCGCCAATATTGCGCGCATGGCCCCGGCCCTGCCGCTGATCGGCGGCGGCGAAACGAAGTTTCAGCCTGTCTATGTCGGCGATGTCGCCGAAGCGATTGCCCGCTCGGTCGATGGCGCGCTCAAGGGCGGACAGACCTTTGAGCTTGGCGGGTCGGAAGTCTTGACCTTCCGTCAGTGCATGGAGCGCATGCTCGAAGTGATTGAACGCAAGCGCTTCCTGTTGCCGGTGCCGTTCTGGGCCTCGAAGATCATGGGCACAGTGCTCGGGGCGCTTCCGGGAAAGCTGCTGACCGCCGATCAGGTGACGCTGCTGGAAAGTGACAATGTCGTGTCGGAAGCCGCAGTGAAGGACGGGCGCACTTTGCCTGGCATTGGTATAACGCCTGCCAGCCTTGCCGCCATTTTGCCGACTTATCTCTGGCGCTTCCGCAAGAGCGGGCAGTTTCAAGTTAGCAAGGCGTGACGCTGGACCGCTAAGGTGGAGAGCCTTCTCCCCGATTCTATTTCATCCACAGCCGCCTTGGTCTTCATCATCGCGAGCTTTTTCACCTCGGCGCTCACCGCCTCATTTGGTATTGGCGGCGGTGTTGCGCTCATGGCATTGCTGGGTACGGCCCTTACGGTGGCCAGCCTCATCCCCGTGCATGGCCTTGTGCAGCTGGGTTCTAATTCCGGTCGCGCTTGGCATCAGCGGGCCTATGTGATTTGGCCCAAACTGCTTCCGTTCATGATCGGCGCAGTTTTCGGTGCGGTCATCGGCACCACAATGGTCATTCAATTACCGGACCGGCCCATGAAGGTTGGCCTCGGCATATTTGTTTTATTGGTGACATGGCTGAAACTGCCTGCGTTTGGCTCAATGGGGAAAAACTGGATCGCCGCAAGCGGCGCACTCGTGGCATTTCTCTCGATGATCTTCGGCGCCACTGGGCCGGTGTTGGCAAGCTTTTTTGAAAAGGCATTTCCAGATCGCAAGGAAATGGTCGCTACAGTGGCAGTAGGCAATGTCGTGGTTCACGGGCTGAAAGTCGCGGCCTTCGCATTTGCCGGCTTTGCCTTTGCGCCATGGCTGCCGCTGATCGCGGCGATGATCGCGAGCGGCTATCTTGGGACGGTGCTTGGCACGAATTTGCTGCACAGAATTCCGGAGGCGCGGTTCCGCCTGGGGTTCAAGATTGTGCTGAGCGCGCTGGCGCTGGACATGATCAGACGGGGTCTGCCGGCGTTGCTGCCATAGGGCAAATCAAGTCAGGCGAAATACGCCGCGACAAGGTCAGCCAGTTTCGAAGCGACATCGTCCTTGCTCATTTCCGGCCAGTCCTCGACGCCGCTTGCAGAGATAATCCGCACTCGGTTGCGCGCCCCGCCCATTACGCCTTGCGCGCCGCCAATTCCGGTTTCCGTCGAAACATCATTGGCGACAATCAAGTCAGCACCCTTGCGCGCAAGTTTTGCCTTGGCATTGTCGATCAAATTCTGCGTTTCGGCGGCAAATCCGATTACCAGTCTTGGCCGCTGCGCGTGATGCCCGACTGTTTTCAGAATGTCGGGGTTCTCGGTCATCGCAAGCGTCGGCGCGCCTTTGCCCGGCTCCTTCTTGATCTTTTCATCTGCTGCGTTCTGGGTGCGCCAATCGGCAACCGCCGCAACCATGATCGCCGCGTCAGCCGGAAGCAACCCCTCAACAGCTGCCAGCATCTGCCGCGCCGTTTCGACACGCGTCACTGAAACGCCCATCGGATCCGGAATTGCCACGGGGCCCGATACCAGCCGCACATCCGCGCCGAGCCTGCCAGCGCAGCCGCAATTGCGTGGCCCTGTTTGCCGGAAGATCGATTGGCGATGTAGCGCACCGGGTCTATCGGTTCATGTGTCGGCCCGGACGTGACGATGACTTTTTGTCCGGCGAGCGGCTTCGGTTTCGGGCTCAGCAGCGCTTCAATCGCAGCCACAATTTCCATGGGCTCCGCCATCCGCCCCTCGCCCGCTTCGCCGCTTTCGGCCATTTCGCCCTTGTTGGGACCGACAAAATGAATGCCGTCCTTCAAGAGCGTTGCGCGGTTGCGCTTGGTCGCGGCGTGGCCCCACATTGCGGGATTCATGGCGGGCGCGATCAGTACCGGCTTGTTGGTTGCGAGAAGCACTGCGCTGGCAAGATCATTGGCAAGACCTGCGGCCATTTCGCCACCAAGTCCGCAGTCGCAGGCGCAACAACAATCAGATCGCACTCCCGCGCGAGCCTGATATGGCCGACGTCCTGCTCATCCTCACGCGAGAACAAATCGGTGAAAACCTTGTCCGCCGTCAGCGCGCCAACCGAAAGCGGTGTGATGAACTCCTGCGCCGCCTTAGTCATGATCGCGCGCACCCCATAGCCGCGCTCGCGCAGCCGGCGGATGAGGTCGAGCGACTTGTAGGCTGCGATGCCGCCTCTGATGATCAGGAGGATGCGGTTTTTCTGGACTGGTTCAAAACTCAACCGGAGAACTCCCATGGATTGATCAGTGCAATTCCACACTTTTCAAAATCCTGACATTTCGCGGGTTGCCACCATTAAGGCCTCGGACCGTGCGATCGCAGCTATTTGTGCATCAAGTTCATCCATCCGCCTGCCAATACGACTGCGACTGGCAGCCGAGATATCCTGCATACTGTTCCGCATTCGCTGCCGTCGCCAACTCCGAATGGGATTCGGGCATCTTTCATCCGAAAAAATCGCCACATTGCATGAGCGAAGTCGCGCTCGCGCTGACCCTCTGGCATGCTGCCAACGCCAAACAGCAGCTCCGCTATGGTGATTGCGGAGGAAATATCTTCCAGGCGGATGCGAGCGCAAACCATCGCGCAACAGCGGATCAGGCTTCGGTCCGAAAACCTCTGAGACTACATTTGTGTCCAAGAACGTGGCATCAGTCAAAGGAAGGCAATTTGGTCGTGGATGCATCTTCGTTCTAAGGGGCATTTCGAGCTCGAAATCCACTATGTTGTCCACAAGTGAGCTCCGGAATGACATCCCACATAAAGTTGTCGAACTTCTTTGTCTGAGTTCTTCAGCTATTGTCGTTGACCGCAGCCCTGATCATTGAGCGCGCCTCCTCCTCCATGGATCTGCCATGCGTGGCGGCGAGTTCGCGGAATTTCTGCTTGGTTTCACTATCAATGTTGCGGATTGTCAGGGAAGTCATGGCGGCGGCCTCCAACTTTCGGGATGCCATCAATGTAAGCACTGCAATCAATGCAGTCAAACTTGCTTCCAGGCAAGGTAAACCGCGCTCAGCGCAATCACCCACAGCGCCCAGCGCCCAGACCGTCCGTGCCGCGCCTCGGCCTTGCCGATAGCGTCAGCCGTCTGCGCGTCAAAGCGCAAACCATTCTCCGCCATTTTGTCGATCTCGGCGGACAGGCGCTCCGTGCGCTCAGCGAACTCCGGCAATTGCCGGACAAGATGCGTCAGCGATTTCAAGCCGTCGCCTGCGTCACGGAGCATGCCGCGCGGGCCGAGATTATCGGCAATCCACGCCCCGACCACCGGCTCGGCCGTCTTCCACATGTTGAAAGCCGGATCGAGCGTGCGCGCGACGCCTTCGACAACGACCATGGTCTTTTGCAGGAGCAGAAGTTCCGGCCGTGTTTCCATGTCGAACACTTCCGTGACTTCAAACAGAAGCGTCAGAAGTTTTGCCATGGAGATCGTCTCGGCGGACTGGCCGTGAATTGGCTCGCCAATGGCGCGGATAGCCTGGGCGAAGCTTGTCACATCATGTTTATGGGGCACATACCCGGCCTCAAAATGGACTTCCGCAACGCGCAGATAATCGCGCCGGATGAAGCCAAAGAGAATTTCGGCCAGAAAATGCCGCTCCTTTTTGCCCAACCGCCCGGCAATGCCAAGATCGACCGCGACAATGTCACCCTTGGCGTCGACGAACAGATTGCCCGGATGCATGTCGGCATGGAAAAATCCGTCACGCAGCGTGTGGCGCAAAAAAGACTGGATGAGGACAGCGCCGAGCTTTGGCAAGTCATGGCCTGCGGCGCGCAGGCCTTCAAGGTCATTCATCTTGACCCCGTCAATCCATTCCATGGTCAGGACATCGCGGCCTGTCCTTTCCCAATCGACGCTTGGCACACGAAAGCCGGAATCATCTTTCGTGTTCTCGCGCAGTTCAGAAAGCGCAGCAGCTTCAAGCCTCAGGTCCATCTCAATTCGAGTGGTCTGCGCCAGAACTTCCGTTGCAGCAATCGGACGCAGCCGCCGCGTTGCCGGGATGAACCGCTCCTGAAGGCGCGCGACGAGAAAATAGCTTTCAAGGTCATGCGCAAACCGCAGCCGCACGTTCGGGCGTATCACCTTGACGGCAACCTTTTTCAGTCCTTCCGGTCCTGAAATCTCCGCTGGATGCACCTGCGCAATCGAGGCGGCGGCGACTGCTACGCCGAATGACACATACAGGTCTTCAATCGAGCGCCCGATCGAACTTTCGACCATCAGCTTCGCTTCGCTGATCGGGAAGGCGTCCATGCGGTCCTGCAAGCGCGACAGATCCTGCGCCAACTGCCGTCCGACAATATCAGGACGCGTCGCCATGAATTGGCCGAGCTTCACATAAGAGGGGCCAAGACGGTGAATGGCGCGGGCGAGCTTTGCCTCGCGGGTCACGGACTTGTCGCGTCTTGCCATGAAGCGCAGCACTTTTCCGGCAAAGGCCGCCGGACCGCGCAGCTCTTCCAGCGGAAGCGTCGAAAACACGCCCTCGCGACCAAGCACCCATCCGGCGCGCGCTAGCCTTAATGCTGCTGTCAGATTACTCATGCGGCGGGATCACAGTTTCCAGCCGGAATGGGCCGCGACGATGCCGCCAGAATAGTTGCGGAATGACACACGTTCAAAACCGGCTTTCGCGATCATGTCTGCAAAATTTGACTGGTTCGGGAATTTGCGGATCGATTCCACAAGGTATTTGTAAGACTCTCCATCACCCGTGACCGCCTTGCCGATCCGCGGAATCGCCTTGAACGACCATTCGTCATAGACGCGGTCAAGCAGCGGCATGTCCACTTCCGAAAATTCAAGGCAGAGGAACCGCCCCCCGGGTTTCAGGACGCGGAATGCTTCCGAAAGCGCGACGTCAATACGCGGCACATTGCGGATGCCAAAGGCGATTGTGTAGGCGTCAAACACACCGCCTTCAAACGGCAAGTCCTCGGCATTGGCTTCGACGAAGTCGAGATTGGCGGCAAGGCCGCGCTTTTCCGCCCGGTCACGCCCGACATCCAGCATGGAGCCGTTAATGTCGAGAACCGTGACATGTGCATTCCGGCCCGAGGTTTCGACGATGCGAAAGGCGATATCGCCCGTGCCGCCAGCCACATCCAGCACATTCCAGCCCAAGCGCTTGGATGGTGAGAGCCAATCGACGAGCGCGTCCTTCCAGGCCCGGTGCATGCCGGCGGACATCAGATCGTTCATGATGTCATAGCGTTTGGCGACCTTGTGAAACACGTCATTGACGCGCTCCTGCTTTTCGCTTGGCCGAACAGGTGAAAAGCCAAACGAGGTTTCCATGCCGTCCCGGTCCCTGGCGCGCTCGACGCTCATTCTGATCTAGCCCTGTTCATAATTCATGGAGACAATAGCCCATCCACCGCGCCTCCGCTATTGTCCGGCGACGCGGTAAAGGGTCACGGTAAACGGAATGGTCGCAAAGGCGGAACTTCACTGTCACATTGAGGGCGCAGCATCAACGGGACTCGTGGCTGCACAGGCGCGAAAGTACGATGTTTCGATTGACGGTCTCATCAAGGGCGACGCCTTTGTCTGGCACGACTTCACCTCGTTTCTGCGCGCTTACGACATGGCGGCCAGTCTGTTTCGCACAGAGGAGGACTACGCCCTTCTGTCGCAGACCTATTTTGAAGGCATCGCGGCGGATGGAGCCATCTATGGCGAAATCTTCATTTCGACCAATCACGCACAAAGCACCGGTCTCGACCCTCGCGCCTATATTGAGGGCCTCGCGGAAGGCATGTGCCGCGCCAAGGCGAATACCGGCATTGAAACACGGATGATCGCGACAGGCCTGCGGCATCTTGGGCCCGAGGGCGTCGAAGAGGCGGCGCGTCATATCATCGCAAACCCGCATCCGCTGGTCACAGGATGGGGCATGGCGGGAGAAGAGCGCATGCACCACCCACGTGACTTTGTCCGCGCCTTTGACATGGCGCGGGATGCGGGGCTTGGCATCACAGTGCACGCCGGAGAATTGTGCGGTTGGCAAAGCGTTGCTGATGCGCTCGATCATTTGAAACCGTCGCGCATCGGTCATGGCGTGCGCGCCATTGAAAACCCGGACTTGGTCATGCGGCTGGCCGACGAGCAGATTGTGCTGGAATGCTGCCCAGGATCGAACATCTCGCTCGGTGTCTTCCCGAGCTTTGCCGAACATCCGTTCATGCGGCTGAGGTCGGCTGGTGTGCCCGTAACGCTCAACTCCGACGACCCGCCCTACTTTGCGAGCAGCCTTAGGCGCGAATATGAGATTGGCGCGAAGGAATTTGGCCTGAACGACAGCGAACTTGCGGATATCACCCGCACTGCCCTCAAGTCTGCCTTCGTTGACGAAGTCACTCGCGCAACGCTGCTTGCAAGACTTGTCGGCTGACCTTACGGTTTGGCCAAACTCTCATTTCTGGAGCCCCTCATGACTGTCACCGTCGTCGACCATCCGCTTGTCCAGCACAAGCTCACCATCATGCGCGACAAGGCGACCTCGACGGCTAGCTTCCGGCAATTGCTCAAGGAAATTTCCCTGCTGCTCTGTTACGAGGTGACCCGCGATCTTGATCTTACCTCCAAGCGCATCGAAACACCAATGCAGGAAATGAACGCGCCAACGCTGGCAGGCAAAAAGCTGGTCTTCGCCTCGGTGCTGCGATCCGGCAACGGCCTGCTTGAAGGCATGCTCGAACTCGTCCCCTCGGCGCGCGTTGCCCATATCGGACTTTATCGTGATCATGACACGCTCGAGGCCATCGAATATTACTTCAAGGCTCCCGAGGATATCGCAGATCGTCTGGTGATCGTTGTCGATCCCATGCTCGCGACGGCCAACTCCGCAATTGCTGCCATCGACAAGCTGAAAGGCCGGGGCGCCAACAATCTGCGCTTCGTCTGTCTCCTCGCTGCGCCGGAGGGCATCAAGCGCTTCACCGAGGCGCATCCTGATGTGCCGGTGTTCACGGCGGCAATTGACAGCCATTTGAACGAGAAGGGCTATATCGTGCCCGGGCTCGGCGATGCAGGTGACCGGATGTATGGGACCAAGTGATTTTGACAAGGTTTGCCAAAATTGCTATTTCGTATGGACAAGGAGATCGCGGCCATGGCGACTATGAACATATCCCTGCCTGAGCAAATGAAGGCATGGGTCGAGGCCCAGAGCGAGGACGGCAAATACAGCAACAGCAGCGATTATGTCCGAGACCTGATCCGGCGGGAGCAGCTGCGCAGGGAGAAAATCGCGAATATGCAGGCAATGGTGGACGAGGGGTTTGCCAGCGGAGTCAGCGCATTGACAATGGAAGAGCTTTTTGCATCGGCAAAAGAGCAGACCGCGCGGAAGTTGAATGCCGTTTAGGCTATCCATTGCAGCCGACCAGGACGTCAGGGACATCCATACTTTTGGGACGCTGTCTTTTGGCGAGCGTCAGGCAGACAGCTATTTGAAAGCGCTGATGAAGGAATTTGAATTCGTTGGAGCAAATCCGAGGGCCAGCCGCGAACGGCGGGAAATCAACCCGCCTGTCCGCGTGCATGTCACCGGCTCACATTTGATCATCTACTCGATTGACGAGCGCGGTGCCTTCATATTGAGGATCATGCATGACCATGCTGATTGGCAAACGGAGCTTTCTGAGAAAAGTCATCCATCGTAGCGGCCCTCCCACTCTTCCCTGAATTTGTGATGAACCGGCGTCGCAAGAAACCGTCGCACCTCATCTGGCTCCAGATCCTTGCGGTTCCAGGTCTCGTTCATTTCAATCACTGAAACCATCTCGCCCGCAAATGGCACGTGCTCCAAAACATTGCCCGCCTCAACCGGCCCTTCAGACAGTACGCGGCAGTAAATGCCGGGGCGGTTGGCGGCGAGAAATTTCTTGGCAAAATGTTTATCCTGCATCCGCGCTGCAAATGTGCGGCAGGGAATGCGCGGCGAGTTCACTTCCATGACAAGGCTGCCGAGAACAAAGCGGTCGCCGATATGGATTTTCGCGCTTTCGAGATTTGCGACGGTCAAGTTCTCTCCGAAAGTTCCCGGCGCAAGCGCCCGGTTGAGTTCCGCAGACCAGAAATCATAATCGGGCTGACCGTAGATATAGACAGCTTGATCAAGCCCGCCGTGATGCTTCAAGTCGCAGATCGCGTCATTGGTCAGCCCATGGGCGCTGATATGAACTGGACCGGTCTGCGGCTTTTTGAAAATGCCCGTGATTTTTGGCGCGGTGTGCTCGAACGGCTCTGCCTTGCCGACATTGACGCTTAAGATTTTCATCATTTGATTATCGATTTGTTTTTCATGCCATCAATCCAAGCCGGCCCTTAACCGGAACTTGAGGCAGTTTCGCGAAACTTCCTCCGTTTGGTGGGAGTGTGAAATATGGGCCGCCTGATTGCATCCATGGTGTTTTTTGCGGTTGCGGCTTTGGTGCTGCCATCGGCGATGATGCGCAATCCCGAACCTGTTGTCCAGAAACAAGCAGTCAATGAATCCCCAAGCAAATCGAAGCGGGAACCGGCTGTCAAAGTCACCAAAGCGAGCCTTTCGGGGGAGGAACGCATCGACTCCAACGGTCAAGGCCATTTTGTCTCCCAGTTTCGCATGAACGGACGCCAGGTGGAAGCGATGGTTGATACCGGCGCGACGATTGTCGCTATCTCGAAGTCCACCGCCCGCCGCCTCGGCATTTCCGTTGTGCCTGCCGATTTCAAATATCCAGTTCAGACTGCAAACGGCACAATCAAGGTTGCGCGCGCTGTTATAAAGTCCATCGAGTTCGGCTCCATCCGGGTGCGGGATGTGGAAGCGGCGGTCATTGATGACAAGGCGCTCGGCGGCACGCTGCTCGGCATGAGTTTCCTCAATCAGTTGAAAAGCTTCAAGGTCGAAGACGGCGAGCTGATCCTCAAGCAGTAGGACCGAGCCGCCTGATAACCGTGTCAGTCAGCGCTGGCTTGCCGGCGCTCAAGCGATAAGCCGTCTGCACTGCTTCTGCTGCAGCATTGGCCTCCGCATCCGTGCGCGCATGGACGGCGCAGAGCGGCTCGCCTTTCGACACCTTCGCGCCGATGGGCAGAAGCCCTGTCAGCCCTACCGCATGGTCGACGGGATCTTGCGGCCGCGTGCGCCCGCCTCCCAAACCAACCACAGCAACGCCAAGACCGCGCGTAAGGATCGAATGAATGAAGCCGTCGGACAGCGCCGCCACAGGCTTGATGACCGGCGCTGAACCGAGATGCTTTCCCGGCTTTTCCATCAGGTCGTTTGGGCCCCCTAAAGCGGCGACCATGCGCGCGAACAGCTCCGCCGCCTTGCCGCTGTCGAGCGCATGTTTTGCGAGCGCATGGCCTTCCCGCACAGTCGCCGCTATGCCCGCCTGCTCCAGCATTTCCGCGGCAAGATCAAGCGTGACGCTCTCAAGCCGCGGATCGCGTTTTCCTGTCAGGAACTCGATGGCGTTCATGACTTCAACTGCATTGCCTGCTGCGCTCGCCAGAGGCTCGTTCATGTCGGTGACCAACGCGGCAGTTTTGAGGCCTGCTCCATTTGCAACTTCAACCAGCGAGGTTGCAAGTTTCACGGCGTCTTTGGTCTTTGCCATGAAGGCGCCATTGCCGGCTTTCACGTCCAATACCAGCGCTTGAAGTCCGGCCGCCAGCTTTTTCGATAGAATCGAAGCCGTGATCAGCGCAATTGATTCCACCGTCGCCGTCACATCCCGAATGGAATAGATGCGCTTGTCGGCGGGGGCGAGATCGCTGGTCTGGCCAATAATGGCGCAGCCGACTTCTTTCACGACTTTTCTGAATAGCAGATTGTCGGGCTGGCTCGTGTAACCCGGGATCGAATCCATCTTGTCGAGCGTGCCGCCCGTATGCCCAAGACCGCGCCCGGAAATCATCGGCACATAAGCGCCGCAGGCGGCCACAATCGGCGCCAGCATCAGCGAGACATTATCTCCCACACCGCCGGTTGAATGCTTGTCTACTGCGGGTCCCGCCAAGTCCGACCAATCAAGGACGGTGCCGGAATCGCGCATCGCCATTGTCAACGCTACCGTCTCGTCACGCTCCATTCCGTTGAAGAAGACGGCCATGGCAAGCGCTGCGATCTGTCCTTCGCTGACCGAGCCAGATGTGACGCCGGAGATAAAGGAAGCGATTTCTGGCCCCGGCAGTTTCCCGCCATCGCGCTTTCGCCGGATTATCTCCTGCGCCAGCATGTCAGTAGCCGGTTCCGGCTGTCGATTGCCTGCCCTCAAGCACCGCCAAAATATCACCCAGCAGCGAGGATGCGCCGAAACGGAACGTTGCGGGTTTTGCCCAATCCGGTCCCATGATCCGGTCGGCCAGTTCGAGATAAACGGCGGCGTCCGCGACCGTCTTGATCCCGCCCGCAGGTTTGAACCCCGCATCCCGCCTGCCCGACGCCTTGATCGCTTCCAGCATGATTTCCGCCGCGCGCGGCGTTGCGTTGACCTGCGCCTTGCCGGTCGATGTCTTGATGAAGTCAGCGCCTTCCTCAAGCGCGAGTTCGGAAGCAGCCCGGATCAGCCCGGCATCTCTCAGCTCGCCGGTCTCCAATATCACCTTGAGCAGCGCCCGGTCCTTGCAGACCGAAGCGATGATGGAAATCTGCTCACCCGCAAGCTCATGCTCTCCCCGCTTGAATGCGCGATAGGGAAAGACGAGGTCAATCTCGTCCGCGCCGTCCTTGATCGCTTTCTCCGTCTCCATCACGACCGGCGCGGTATCTTCATTGCCATCCGGAAAATTCACCACCGTTGCGATCCTGATCCCGGACCCTTTGAGCAGCGGCTTGGCGCCTTTGACAAAGCGTGGCCAGATACAGATTGCGGCAACATTGCCGTGTGGCGTCGCCGCACTCCCGCAAAGTTTCGCCACCGCCTCTGCCGAGGAGTTGGCGTTGAGGTCAGTCAGATCCATCAGGGACAGCGCCCGCAGAGCGGTCTCACGCATTGCTGATATCCTTGACCGCCCCGCGAATGATTTCAGCCAGCCGCTTGCCGCCCAGCGGGGCAATGTCCTTCGTCTCTTGGTGCGAAAGCTCCTCGCCGGTCATGCCGGCGGCGAGATTGGTGATGACCGAGCAGGCCGCGACCTTAATGCCAAAGAAGCGCGCCAGAATAACTTCCGGCACAGTGGACATTCCCACCGCATCCGCCCCCATCACGCGCGCCATGCGGATTTCGGCGGGAGTCTCAAAGCTCGGACCGGAGAACCACATGTAAACGCCCTTGGAAATCTCAATCCGCGCCGCCCGCGCCGAAGCTTCAAGCGCCGCCCGCATGCCGCTGTCATAGGCACTGGTCAGACCGACAAAGCGCTTGTCTGTCGGCTCGCCAAACAGCGGGTTGGAGCCCGAAAAATTGATGTGGTCTTCGATAATCATCACTGAGCCGGGCAGCATGTCCTGCCGCACAGATCCTGCGGCGTTGGTGAGCAGAAGATGGGTTATGCCAACCGACGACAACGCTTCAATAACCGGCCGCATCGCACCTGCATCGCCTTGTTCGTAATAGTGCACGCGTCCGGCAATCATTATCACCGGAACACCGGCAAGATAGCCGGTCACCACCTCTTTTGCGTGACCTGAAACCCCGCCAGCGGGAAAGCCGGGCAGTTCGGAGAAAGGCACATGCACCGGGCGCTCCAGCTCCTGGGTGAGGCCGCCCAGCCCCGAGCCCAGCACCATGGCCAAACGCGGAGCAAGGCCGCCGAGCTTCTTGACGAGAGTATCAACAGCAGGATTCATTTGAGCGTCTCTCCGTCAAAGCCGCGCGGAAAAATGTCTTCCAGTGTCAAGGCTTCGATAATGCCAGTGCTGTCGCACAGATAGAGTTTCGTTTTCGGGCCGGCAAACTCAGCCAGCCGCTGACGGCAGCCACCGCACGGCGTGCATTTGGCCATCTTTTCCGCAACGACGCAGATTTCCGTGATCTTGCCGCCGCCGCCCATGATGTAGTGGCCAAGCATGGTTGTCTCGGCGCACCAGCCTTCTGGGTAGGATGCGATCTCAATATTGCAGCCTGCGTAAACATGTCCGTCTTCGGTGCGCAGGGACGCTCCCACCGGAAACTTGGAATAAGGCGAATGCGTCTTTTGCATCGCCGCCCATGCAGCATCAAACAGATCGCGCGGTCCTGCGCTCATTTTCATCTTTCCTTCACATAGGCAACGCCGCCCGCCTTGGGCGGGATCGCTTTGCCGATAAATCCGGCGAGCAGAATGACGGTCAGAATGTAGGGCGAAGCGGTGATGAGCTGCACCGGAATTTTCCAGCCGATGATTGGCAATACTGCGCCTTGGAGCGGAATGGCGACGGCTTCGAGGAAGCCGAACAAGAGGCATGCGCCAAGCGCGCCAACTGGATGCCATTTGGCGAAGATCAATGCGGCAAGCGCAATGAAGCCTCGTCCCGCCGACATGTTCGGTGCGAAATTGGCAGACTGGCCGATGGCAAGATAGGTCCCGGCCAACCCGGCAAACAGCCCGCAGATCAACACGCCGGAATAGCGCAGCGCTGTCACGCTGATACCGGCCGTATCCACCGCTGCCGGGTTTTCGCCGACGGCGCGCAGGCGCAGGCCAAAGCGGGTGCGGAACAAAATCCACCAGGTGAGCGGCACGGCAAAGAACGCCACATAAACCAGAAGATTGTGCCCGGAGAGGAGGCCGGAATAGATCGTGCCAAGCACAGGCACATCCTTCACTGCATCCGATCCTGGCAGCGAAATAGACTGGAAGCGCCCGCTTGGCTGAAGCTGAGGCGTCTTGCCGCCCTGCCCGTACCACGCCTTGCCCAGAAGTGCGGTCATGCCTACGGCCAGAAAGTTGATCGCAACGCCGGAGACAATCTGGTTGCCGCGCTGGGTGATGGAGGCATAGCCATGCAGCGCGGAAAAAACCATGCCGGTGAACAGCGCAGCTACGAGTCCGAGCCAGGGCGAGCCGGTTTGAAAGGCGACTACCCCGGCGGCAAAAGCCGAGAACAGCATCTTGCCTTCGATGCCGATATCAAACACTCCCGACCGTTCCGAATAGAGCCCGCCGAGACAGGCCAGCAAGATCGGCGCAGTAGTGCGGATCGTTGAATCAAGAACAGACGGAAGCAGGTTCCACTCCATCACTTTGCCTCCACCACTTGCGGGCGTCCCACAAATAAGTTTTCAAATGCCGGCCGGAACAGATTCTCAAGCGCCCCGGCAAACAGGATGACCAGGGCTTGAATGACAAGGATCATATCGCGCGAAATCGCGGGCATGGAGAATGACAGCTCCGCGCCGCCCTGATACAGCGCTCCGAACAAAAGCGAGGACAAAACCACGCCGACCGGATGCGATCGGCCCATCAGCGCCACTGCAATGCCGACAAAGCCCGCGCCGGAGACGAAATCAATCTCGATCTTGTGCACATTGCCCATGATGGAATTCACTGCCATCAGCCCCGCCAACGCGCCCGAAATCAGCATCGCAATGATGGTGATGCGCGAGGCGGAAATGCCGGCATAGGATGCGGCCGTCGGGTTGAGGCCGAAGGTGCGCATTTCATAGCCGAGCTTTGTGCGCCAGATCAAAAGCCACACCAGCCAGGCGGCGATCAGCGCCACGAAAAACATCAGGTTTGCAGGTGCGGAGCCAGACCTCATGCCGAACAATTCCAGTATCTGACCGAGCCGCGGAATATGCCCGCCAAGTTCGAACGGCCGCGTTGTGGGGGCCATGGAATTGAGCGGCTTCAGCGTGTTGACAAGGAGATACACCATCATCGAGGCGGCGATGAAGTTGAACATGATCGTCGTGATCACGATATGGCTGCCCCGCTTGGCCTGCAGCCAGGCGGGTATCAATGCCCAGGCTGCGCCGAACACCATTCCGGCGATAATCGCCAGCGGCGCAACGACGAACCAGGGCATATAGCGGTCGAGCGCGAGGCACATCAGGCCGACGCCGAGGCCGCCGACATAAGCCTGTCCCTCGCCGCCAATATTGAACAGACCCGCATGAAACGCCACCGCGACCGCGAGGCCGGTGAAGATGAAACTTGTCGCGTAATAGAGCGTGTAGAAAATATTGTTGACCGACCCGAACGCACCGTCGATCAGGATATACAACGCCGAAAGCGGGTTCTGGCCGATGAACAAGACCACCAGTCCGGCGATCAGAAATCCGGCGATGACATTGACCACTGGCATCAGACCGACATCAACCCAGACGGGGAGTTTTGCAAAGGGGGAACTCATTGCGCCGCCTCCTTCTGTTCAATGCCTGCCATCAGAAGGCCGATCTCGCCCTCATCCGTCTCGGGTGAAACTTCGCCGACGATACGCCCGGCAAACATCACAAGCACGCGGTCGGACAGCGAGCGGATTTCGTCAAGTTCAACTGATACGAGGAGAATGGCCTTGCCTGCGTCTCGCATCGCGATCAGCTGTTTGTGGATGAACTCAATGGCGCCGATATCAACGCCGCGTGTCGGCTGGCCGACGAGCAGCACGTTGGGGTCGCGGGTCATTTCGCGCGCCAGGACGATCTTTTGCTGGTTGCCACCGGAGAAATTGGCTGTCTTCAGCCGCACATTATCGGGGCGGATATCGAATTTGCGCATTTTGATCAGCGCATCGGCGCGCACGGCGTCCGGGTCCAGCATTGGCCCGGAGCCATAAGCTTCCCCATCATGATAGCCGAGAATGGCGCTTTCCGACTCCTCGAAGGGCAGCACGAGACCCATGTGCTGCCGGTCCTCCGGCACATGGGCGACGCCACGGTCGCGCATTTTTGCGGGGTCCGCTTCATGCACCGGATCAACGGTTTCGCCGGAGATGATGAGTTTGCCCGAAACCGCTTTGCGTATCCCCGCAAGTGCGGCCAGAAGCTCGGACTGGCCGTTTCCGGACACGCCTGCAATGCCGACGATTTCGCCATCGCGCACAGTGAACGAGACATTGTCGACGCGCGCCACACCCCATTCATCCTTGACGGTGAGGTTTTGAACGGTGAGCCGGTCCGCGCCGGGCTTGGCAGGACCCTTTTCAACTTCGAGCAGGACACGGCGCCCGACCATCAGCTCAGCCAGTTGTTCGGGACTGGTCTTCTTTGTCTCGACCGTCGCCACCATTTCGCCGCGCCGCATCACCGAGACATTGTCCGTGATCGCCATGATCTCGCGCAGCTTATGGGTGATCAAGAGAATGGTTTTGCCCTGATCTTTGAGAATGCGCAGGATGCGGAACAAGTGATCGGCCTCCGCCGGCGTCAGCACGCCTGTGGGCTCGTCCAGAATGAGCGTTTCCGCGCCACGCGTCAGGGCTTTGAGGATTTCCACGCGCTGCTGAAGCCCGACCGGCAAATCCTCAATCAGCGCATCCGGGTCCACATCAAGCTCATACTCATCCGCCAGCTGTTTCAGCTTCACCCGCGCCTTGTCTTCACCGCCTTGCAAGAGCGCGCCGCCTTCAACGCCGAGGATGATATTTTCCAGAACGGAGAAATTCTCGACCAGCATGAAATGCTGATGCACCATGCCGATCCCCGATTTGATCGCATCCTGGCTGTTGCGGATCAGAACTTTCTCGCCATTGACTTTGATATCGCCGGAATCAGCATGATAAAAGCCATAGAGGATCGACATCAGCGTCGATTTGCCTGCGCCGTTCTCGCCGATGACGCCGTGAATCGTGCCTTTGGCTACGGTGAAGTTGATGTCCTTGTTGGCGTGAACGGCCCCGAACCGCTTGTCGATGCCGATGAGTTCAATGGCAGGCGCCGCCTGATCCATCATGTTTTATCTCTCCCGCCCGGCTGCCTGTCACACTGGCGTCAAGCTAGCACGCCAATTCCCCCGGGCAATCCCAAAACGAAGTTGCTCGACAGTTCCGCCGCACAGTCATAGGGTTCTCATCATGGCTGATCTTGAACACCGCATCATGGATCTTGAAACGCTCGTCACCCATCAGGCGCGCACGATCGAGGAACTCTCCTTAATTGTCACGGAGCAATGGCAGACCATCGAGGCCATGCGCGCAAAACTGGACACCTTGACCGAGCGTTTCATGGCGCTGGAGGAACAGGCCGTCAGCCGGCCCGACTCGGCCAAGCCGCCGCATTGGTGAAACACAAAACCGCCGGAGTTCCCCCCGGCGGCTTCATTCAATCCTTGTAATTGCGATCAATACGGGCAGGCATTGTCCGACATGAAGTCGTGCACCTGCACCGTGCCAGCGATAATGTCGGCCTTGGCCTTCTCAACCGCCGCCTTCATTTCGTCCGTGATCAGCGCCTTGTTGTTGTCATCCACCGCGTAGTCAATGCCGCCCTCTTTCAGGCCAAGCACATTGATGCCGCCGGTGAACTTGCCTTCCTGCGATTCCTTGAACGCATTGTAGACGGCAACGTCAACGCGCTTGAGCATGGAAGTGAGCACCGAACCCGGCTGAATGCCGTTCTGGTTGGAGTCAACGCCGATGGAGAGTTTGCCTGCGTCTTTTGCTGCCTGCAAAACGCCAAGGCCCGTCTGTCCAGCCGCCGCGTAGACAACATCTGCCCCGCGGTCGAACTGCGACTTGGCAAGTTCGCCGCCCTTGACGGGGTCATTCCAAGCGGCAGGCGTGTCGCCCGTCATGTTCATGAACACTTCGCCGTCCTTCTTGACGCTCTTGAAGCCGCCGACATAGCCGCAGCCGAATCGCGAGATCAAAGGAATGTCCATACCGCCGACAAAGCCTGCCTTGCCGGTCTTGGACGCCATGGCGGCGAGAATGCCAACGAGGTAAGACCCTTCCTGTTCCTTGAACACGACCGAGCGCACATTCGGCTTGTCAACCACCATGTCGACAATGACAAAATTGGTCTTCGGAAATTCATCCGCCAGCTTGGTGATCGCATCGCCATTGGCGAATCCGATGGCGACAACCGGATTGGCGCCGGCTTCGGCAAACTTGCGCAGGCCCTGCTCGCGCTGGTCGGCGTTCTGGATTTCAAATTCGAGATAGGCTTTGCCGGATTCCTTCTTCCACTGCTCCGCGCCATTGAAAGCGGCTTCGTTGAACGACTTGTCGAACTTGCCGCCCATGTCGAACTGCACGGCCGGCTCGCCTTCGGCCAAGGCTGCGGCAATGCCGGAGAAGGAGATCGCAGTTGCGGCCATCAGGCCGATGACTAAACGTTTCATTGTGCTCTACCCTGTTGGTTTTGCTTGTTTTCCGCGCCGCATCACACCCGTAAGCAGCCGCGGGCGGGAAGGCTCTCCCTCCCGTCTGGCGCTATTTCTTGCATGGGCGAAGACAAAGATCACGCGGAATCTTTTGACCGCGCGGACAAAATTAAAGCGGCTTCAGGCCACTGCCCTTTGAGGCATCGGGCAGGACACGCCGGTTCCGCGCAGATTGCAGTAGCCATTTGGATTTTTGGCCAGATATTGCTGATGCCCGGCTTCGGCGAAGTAGAACATCTGGTCCGGCACGATTTCCGTCGTGATCTTGTCGCGGCCGGCTTTTTTCAATGCCGCCTGAAACATGTCGCGCGAGGCCGTGGCCGCCTGTATCTGGCTATCACTTGCCGGATAAAGTCCCGACCGGTAGCAAGTCCCGATATCATTGCCTTGCCGCATGCCTTGGGTGGGATCATGGTTTTCCCAGAAGAGGGCGAGCAAGGTGCCGTAAGAAATGACCTGTGGATCAAACACAACCAGAACCGCTTCGGCATGGGCGGTCAGGCCCGTGCAGGATTCCTGATAGGTCGGGTTTTTGGTGATGCCCCCGGCAAAGCCTGCCGCGGTTACCCAGACGCCCGGCTGCTGCCAGAACAGCCGCTCGGCGCCCCAATAGCAGCCCAGCGCAAAGATCGCCCTCTCAAATCCTTCCGGATACGGACCTTTGAGTGGGTGGCCCTTCACAAAATGGTTCCTGGATGTTGCAATCGGCTGCGCGCGGCCCGGCAGGGCTTCGGACGCCTGCGGCATCTTCATTTTCTTGTTGAACATATCGAAGATAAACATCGCGGCTTCCCACTTTCAGTTTGAAGCGAAGCGTCCGTAGCTGTGCTGCCGCTTGTATCCAAGCGCATACAGCGCAATGGCGAGCACCATGAGCACGGCTGCCGCCGGCATGGCCAGAACAAAATTCGACAGCGCGCTCCACAGTCCCGCGCCAAGGAAGGCCGGCGCGCTTTCCTGCACACGGCCAAGGCTTTCTGGCGCATAGCTGCCCCAAAGCTCGGCAAAGGAGGTGAGGCTGAGCGAGGAGGCCGCAATCGAGCGCGCCGAATCAATCACCGCCGCAACAAGCGCGCCCGTAAATGTGACCGCCGACAAAAGTCTGAAACAAGCCCGGATCATGCACCAGTTCCGCCATGGTGAGCAAACCTACGGGACAAAGATAGGCGCGGAATGGCAAACCGGCAACCGGCTTCGCCTTTTGTTGTTTAGAAAGTGTGTTTTGTGAAAAAGCCGCATTAACCATTTGGAGGTTGAACCGGCCAAGGTTCCCGCTATAAGGAGCGCGCTTTCCGGCCCTTTTATGGGTCCAAAGCGGACGGGTGGCCGAGTGGTCGAAGGCGCACGCCTGGAAAGTGTGTATACTCCAAAAGGGTATCGTGGGTTCGAATCCCACCCCGTCCGCCAGATTTCAAATGTACATACCGGAGACATTGCGGGCGGACAGCTTCAAAAGCGCGCCAATACCTTCGCCGCCTACGCCGGGACGTCGTTCAAACTGCCAGCGTTGGAAGCCGCCGCCCTTACGACGTATCCTGCTCCTTGCGCAATTCGCGCAGAAAATAGCAGCAGTCGCTCAGGACCCGGTCGACCTCATGGATCTGTTTCTTGCGGTGACCCAGCGGATAGCCGGGACGGATGGTCGAGATGCGCGAGCCGCGTTTGCGCGCGGTGAGTTTGCGGATTTCGACAAGCATCTTGCCGCGCCAGCGCACATAGCGCCGCGCCTGTTTGGGCAGCGTCGCCAGCGCGTGTTTGAACGCTGTAATGCGCCGGATGAGCCGCGCGGCGTTGATCGGGTCCTCGCCGGTGATCGGCGCGGGCTCTGGCGGAAAATACGGCGTTGACCAGCCCGGAACGCTGATGCGCGGAAACGAGGTGGGTCTGCCCTGGAACGGCTTGCGCGCGCCGGGCCGGGCGAAATGTTTGAGCGGCTCGATCAGATTGAACACCGGAATGCGCCCCGCTTTATCCGACGCCGCATCCGAAGCCCGCTCCATCTTCTTCAGCTTCACCGCCAATCCCTTCGGAAACGGACCGCTGGGCCTGACCTTCAGCACAATCCCGCGCGCGGCGATGATGATCAGCCGGCGCAGCGCCGCTTCCGCCGGGCGCAGCAGGTTCAAGATACGCCGGTAAACCCGCCGCGTCAGCACCGTCACCGGCACGCCCTTGTTGAGACCAGCCATGAAGAACATCTCTGTCATGACAAAGAACAAGTCCCGCGACTGCCGCTCGATGACGCCTTTCCAGTCAATATCCGACATGCCCCGCCTTTCCACACACGGGGCGGATTATGGGGCAGGATGAAAGGGGTGGGATAAGTATTTTTTCTGGCGTTGAATTTGCTCGGAAAATTCGCGTTCTCATCCCACAGTTGGGCGCCGCGCGCCGGGTTTGGAGGATGCTGTTATTGTGACTTTCCCTCACCTGCTTCGCTCCGCGAAGCTGTCCTCTCCCCGCAGGGTCGAGGGGAGTCCCGGCGTGAAGAGGACGGTCCGCGCTTAAGCTTTCAGCTCAGCTGAAATCCAGCTGCACTTTCATGGACCGGGAGCGGTCATTGGCGGCCTCGAAGGCGGCTACGGCCTCAGTGAGGGGATATATGCCGGTGAGCAGGGGCTTCAAATCAACGCGGCGGCGGTTGATGAGATCGACGGCGAGCGCGAATTCTTCGTGGAAGCGGAAGGAGCCGCGGATTTCGATTTCCTTGGAGACGATCAGATTTTGCGGGATCGATATGTCTCCACCCAGACCAAGCTGCATAAGTATGCCGCGCGGCTTCAACGCTTCAATGCCGGCCCGCAGCGCCCGCTCATTGCCGGAGGCTTCAAACATCACATCAAACGTGCCCTTGTTGGCGGCATAGGCGGCAAGGTCTTCCGGACTGTCAGCGACATTGATGACGCGGTCTGCCCTGGCTTTCAGCGCCATTTGCAAAACGCCGTCCATCACATCGGTCGCCACGATCTCCGGTGCGCCATGGGCGCGGGCGGCGATGATGCACAGCGTGCCGATCGGCCCGCAGCCAGTGACGAGCACGCGTTTGCCCAGCAGCGAGCCGGCGCGGTTGACCGCATGCAGCGTCACGGCGAACGGCTCGGCGAACGCCGCCTCATTGATCGACACGCCGTCTGCGATTTTGTGGCATTGCCAGTCATGCGCGACAAGATGCTGCGTGAAGGCGCCCTGCACATGCGGCATGCGCATGGCGCTGCCGTAAAAGCGCATGTCGAGGCACTGGTTCTGCTGGCCCTTGAGGCAATAAATGCAGGCATTGCACGGCTTTGACGGCGACACAGCGACCCGGTCGCCAATTGCGAGATTTGAAACGCCCGCGCCCAGGGCTTTGACGGTTCCGGCAATCTCATGGCCAAGGATCATCGGCTCCTTCAGCCGGATCGCGCCGAAGCCGCCATGATTGTAGTAGTGCAGGTCCGACCCGCAAATGCCGCCCGCCTCAATGGCAATCCCGACTTCGCCGGGACCTGCAGAGGCAGGCTCGCGCTCCTCGATGCGCAAATCCCTGGCGGCATGAATGACGACAGCTTTCATGAAGAACCTTTCACGCGACAGGCGTCAGCAGCGGCTCTGCCGGCAAAATGCGCTGCCAGATTGTCACGCGCCAATTGGCCCATGGCGCGCCGTGTCTCGACCGTGCCGGAGGCATGGTGCGGCTGCAGGACTGTATTGTCGAGGGTGAAAAATGCCGGATTGATATTGGGCTCATTCCAGAACACATCAAGCCCCGCCGCCTTGATTGTCTTTTGTTGCAGCGCCTCTATCAGCGCTGGCTCATCGACAGTGCTGCCGCGCGAGACATTGACAAGAATGCCATCGGGACCAAGCGCCGAGAGCACAGCAGCATTGATCAAGTTCTTCGTTGCCTCGCCGCCCGACAGCGTGACGATCAGGAACTCGCTGTCCGCCGCAAGCGCAAGGAGATCAGGTTCGAACCGGAACGGCGAACCGGGTTTTTCGGAGCGGGCGAAATAGGATATTTCGCAGTCGAAGGCGCGCAGGCGTTTGGCAACAGACGAGCCGATGCGGCCCATGCCGACAATGCCAGCTTTTTTGCCATGAACGCGGGTGACGAGCGGCAATCCGCCCTTTGGCCAAGCACCGGACCTGACCAGCCGGTCGCCCTGCGGCACAAGCCGCGCGGCGGCGAGCAGGAGCGCGACGGCGATATCGGCGACATCATCAGTCAGCACGTCCGGTGTGTTGGTGACCTTGATGCTGCATGCGCGGGTGTGGGCAAAGTCCACGCCGTCTATTCCGACGCCGAACACGGAGACGATTTCGAGATTGGGCAAACGCGCCATCAGGTCAGCGCTGGCGCCGAGATCGCCGCGCGTGGCGATGGCGCGGATATCCGCCGCATTGTCAGCGATCAAGGCGTCCGGGTCGCCCGATTCGTAGAGGCGCAAGACCTGATAATCGCGCTCCAGCGCCTCCATGTCCCATTGCGGATAGGCGCCTGTCATCAATAGAGTGGGATGTGCGCCTGAACGCGTCATGTTGACTTTCCGGGAGTTTCGCCTTGCTTATGTTATCGCTAACATTTATGTCAAGCCTTCACGCGCACGCCGCGTTTCGGCAGCAGTTTTCAGGTCTTCGGCAATGAGCGGCTTGTTTGATCTTTCCGGAAAAAGAGCCTTGGTGACAGGCTCCGGTCAAGGCATCGGCCTTGCCATTGCCGAAGGACTGGCTGCGCAGGGCGCAAGCATTGTCCTCAATGGCCGCAGCGCCGGACCGGTAGAGGAGGCTGTGGTGCGGCTGAAGGCGGCGGGCAGGGACGCGGCTGTCGCGCTGTTTGACGTGACGGATCAGACCGCAGTCGCAAAAGGCGTGGACGGGATCGAGGCTGGGCTCGGGCCCATCGACATCCTCGTCAACAATGCCGGCATGCAGTTTCGCACCGCGCTGGAGGATTTTCCGGCGGACAAATGGCAGCAGCTTTTGCAGACCAATATTTCCAGCGTGTTCTTCACCGGACAGGCTGTCGCGCGGCACATGATCAAGCGCGGGTGCGGCAAGATCATCAACATCGCCTCGGTGCAGAGCGAACTGGCGCGCCCGAACATTGCGCCCTACACGGCGACCAAGGGCGCGGTGCGCAACCTCACCAAGGGCATGTGCACGGACTGGGCGAAATATGGTCTGAACATCAATGCCATTGCGCCCGGCTATTTCAAGACGCCGCTCAACCAGGCGCTGGTTGATGATCCGGAGTTCTCGGCCTGGCTGGAAAAGCGCACGCCGGCCGGACGCTGGGGCAATGTGTCCGAGCTGATCGGCGCGGCGGTGTTCCTCGCCTCCGACGCGTCCTCTTTCGTCAATGGACATATTTTGTATGTCGATGGCGGCATCACGGCTTCGCTCTGAAATGGGTATGGGTCCAATCATTGTCATGGGTGTTTCAGGCTGCGGCAAGACCACGGCGGGCGAAGCGCTGGCGCGGCATTTCAGCGTTCCGTATATCGAGGGCGACGCGCTGCATCCGGCGTCAAATGTCGCCAAAATGGCGAGCGGCACACCGCTCAATGATGACGACCGCTGGCCCTGGCTGGACAAGATCGGCGCGGCGCTGCGGGCGCATCAAGGCGGGGCTGTGGCGACCTGCTCGTCGTTGAAGCGAATTTACCGGGAGCGGCTGCGGGAGACGGCGGGCGGCAATTTGCGCTTTGTGTTTCTCAAATGCAGCCGTGAGGTTCTCGAAGTGCGGATGCGCGCCCGCAAAGGCCATTTCATGCCGCCCTCGCTCTTGGCGAGCCAGCTGGCGACGCTGGAGGATCCGGGCGGCGAGGCGGGGGTTGTGACGGTCAATGGCGATGCGGGGCATGCGGAGATCATGAGTGAGATAATTGGCGGGCTCGGCGAATAGAGATAATTTTCACCCTCGGCGCTGCCCCTCATCCGACCCTTCGGGCCACCTTCTCCCCGTGAGAACGGGGAGAAGGGAAGAGCGGCGCTTTCTGCGGTTATCCCCTTCTCCCCGCTACTTGCTGGGAGAAGGTGGCCCGAAGGGTCGGATGAGGGGCGGCGCCGAGGTGGACGCAAGCCAGCGAGGAGAAGAATATGAACGAACCGGCCAATAAAATCGCCGTGATCGGCGCAGGGATCATGGGCTCTTCCATCGCCACGCGGCTGATTGAGACCGGGCAAATGGTGACTGTCTCAGATCTGGACCCGGCGAAAGTTGCCGCGCTGGTTGCCAAGGGAGCGGCGGCAGCCGCCTCGGTTCCCGAAGCCGTCCGGGGCAATGACTTCATCATCCTCAGCCTCAACCACGCCGATATCGTCCGCGCTGTGGTGTTCGGGAAGGACGGGGTGGCTGAGGCCGCCAATCGCGGACAAGCTCCTGATCGACATGTCCTCCATTGACCCGAAAGACACGGCTGAGATGGCGGCGAAACTGCGGGCGGACACGGGCATGGCCTGGGTGGATTGCCCACTGTCCGGCGGCGTGCCGGGTGCATTGGCCGGACGATTGACGATCATGGCGGGCGGCGCGCCCGCTGATTTCGAGCGGGCGCGTGCGGTGATGCGCCATCTTGCGGCGAACTACACTTTGATGGGGCCGAACGGGGCGGGGCAGACGGTCAAGCTGATCAATCAGCTGTTCTGCGCGGTGCAGTTTCAGGCAATCGCCGAGGCGGTCAAGCTCGCCGAGGCGGGCGGCGTTGACCCCGCGGCCATTCCAGCGGCGCTGAAAGGCGGGCGCGCGGATTCGGCGATCCTGCAGGAATTCATGGGCAAATTCGCCCGCCGGGATTTCACGCCGACGGGCCGGATCGACAATATGATGAAGGATTTGGATTCGCTGCAGGCCTTCGCCCTCTCCACCCGTACGCCGCTGCCGATGACAGGGCAATTGGTGGAAATCCACCGGCTGCTCTGCGCCGCCGGGCTTGGAGGCAAAGACTCGGCCGAGATGATGCGACTTCTGGACGGCAGCCTCTCCTGATCCAATCGATTTAGTTTTGCCCGGCTTTTGAATCGCTGTTGACTCACCCAAAATGTTATCGCTAACATGACTTCGAATTCGGGCCCTGAGCCTGAGCGCAAAACGCTTTGGGAGGAGTGCGCGCATTGCC
Organism: uncultured Alphaproteobacteria bacterium; assembly: GCA_963792485.1. GTDB lineage: Bacteria > Pseudomonadota > Alphaproteobacteria > Rhizobiales > Rhizobiaceae > JANOYJ01. Next base: position 3,697 of record CAWBWL010000006.1, on the reverse strand, counting down.
GGAAAGCCTGATCGAATTCAGGTCCATCACCAAAAGCTTTGGCGGCACTAGAGCGCTGAGCGATGTGTCGCTTGATCTCCACAAAGGCGAAATCCTGGCGCTGCTTGGCGAAAACGGCGCGGGCAAATCGACGCTTATCAAGGCGCTGGCGGGTATCCACAAGCCGGATAGCGGGCAGATATTGTTCAAGGGTGCGCCCTATGCGCACCGGCCTCCCAAACCCAATGAGCGGCAGAGCGTCGCCTTCATCCATCAGGATCTGGGCCTGATCGAATGGATGACGGTGGCGGAGAATGTCGGGCTGGCGCAGGGTTTCTCGCTGCGCTCCAGGCTGATCGACTGGAAGGCGACGGAGGCGAGGGGCAGGGCGGCGCTGGAGCTGGTTGGCTGTGACTTTGACCCGACCAAACGCGTGCAGGATTTGAGCCGCACGGAGAAGTCGCTGGTCGCCATAGCGCGGGCGCTGGCGGTGGAGGCGGATGTGCTGGTGCTGGACGAGCCGACCGCGAGCCTTCCGGCCGACGAGGTCGAGCGGCTGTTTGCGGCGCTTCGCCCGTTGAAGGCGCGCGGCGTCGGCATGATCTATGTGTCGCACCGGCTGGACGAGGTGTTCCGCATCGCCGACCGTGTCGCGGTGCTGCGCGACGGAAAGCTTGTCGGGCAGAAGCCGGTCAAGGAAACCTCGCCGCGCGAACTGGTCGAAATGATTGTTGGGCGTCCCGCCTCGGATTTGTTCGTCAAGGCCAATACCAAGGTAGGCGGCGAACGTCTCTCGGTGAAAAATATGGTCTGTCATGGCGCGGGGCCGGTGTCGTTCTCCTTGCGCGAGGGCGAACTGCTCGGGCTCGTCGGCCTGCGCGGCGCGGGGCAGGAACTGATCGGACGGGCGCTGTTCGGCAGTGAGCCGTTTTCCGGCGACGTGCTCTTGAACGGTCGAGACGCCTGACCTGTCCTCCACAATCTCCGCGATGAAGTCGGGCATCGGGCTCATCGCGCGCGACCGGACGGAAGAATCCGCCGCGCTGTCGTTGTCGATCCGCGAAAACATGTTTATCAATCCCGGCGCTTCGGGCCGCACGCTGTTCTCGTGCATGTCGCCAAGCCGGGAAGCGGCGCTGACGCGGGAGGCGGGGAACGATGTGGGGCTGCGGCCGAACGATCCGTTCATCCCCATCGAAGCCCTGTCCGGCGGCAACCAGCAGAAGGTGATTGTCGGGCGCTGGCTGCTGACGGGCCGCAAGCTGTTGATCGCGGAAGACCCGACAGCGGGGGTGGATGTCGGTGCCAAGGCGGAGATTTACCGGCTGATCGCCAAGGCGCTGGAGGCAGGGCTGGCGGTGATTGTCGTCTCGACGGACTTTGAGGAAGTGGCGCATATCTGCCACCGCGCGCTGGTGTTTTCGCGCGGGCGCATTGTGCAGGAACTCTCGGGCGGGCAGCTGACCACGGCGGCGCTCATCCACGCGGCATCGGCGTCGGAGGCGGCATAGATGAACTCGATCCAATCCACCGCGCTTGAGCCGACGCGCAGCGAGATTGCCGGGCTGTCGTTCGGCCAGAAGCTGATGCGCTATATTCCGGTCTATGGGCTGGTGATCCTGACGGCGTTTCTCATCATCCTGTTTTCGCTGCTTCTGCCCAGACACTTTCCCGACGCTTCTGAACCTGCGCTCGATCATTTCCGACAAGGCGATCATCGCGCTGCTTTCATTGGCGGCGATGATCCCGATGGCTTCGGGGCGCATTGACCTGACGGTCGGCTACGGCATTGTGCTCTGGCACATTCTGGCAATTTCGCTGCAGACGCTCTACGGCGTGCCCTGGCCGCTGGCGGTGCTGATTGTGCTGGCGCTGGGCTGTTTCACCGGCTTCCTCAATGGTCTCCTGGTTGAAGTCGCCAAGATCGACTCGTTCATCGCCACACTCGGCACTGGCACAATCCTCTATGCGCTGGCGCTGTGGCACACGGGCGGGCGGCAGGTGGTGGGCGTTTTGCCGGACGGGTTTTATGCGCTTGAACGGCACGATGGTTTTCGGGCTGCCTGTCACCGGCTTCTATGTGCTCATCATTGCCTTCGCGCTCTGGGTCATTCTCGAATACACGCCCGTCGGCCGCTATCTCTACGCCATCGGCGCCAATCCCAAGGCGGCGGCGCTGAACGGGATTCCGGTGCAGAAATTCGTCATGGGCGCGTTCATCACCTCCGGATTTCTCGCGGCGCTGACAGGCGTATTGCTCGCCTCGAAACTGCGCATTGGGCAGGCGAGCGTTGGCCTTGAATATCTGCTGCCCGCGCTGGTCGGCGCGTTTCTCGGCTCGACGACGATCAAGCCGGGACGTGTCAATGTCTGGGGCACGATGACCGGCGTCATCATCTTGGCCGTCGGCATATCCGGCATCCAGCAGTTCGGCGGCTCGTTTTTTGTCGAGCCGCTGTTCAACGGCGTGACCCTGCTCGTTGCCATCGGCATCGCGGGCTACGCGCAAAGAAAACGCGGGGCGGTGATCAAGCCGCCGCGCCCAACGGAATCCGCTGGTCACTGACCGCGGTGATACTTCATGAAAGGGAGGAATATCATGATACGCAGAGAGCTTTTGAAATACACGGTGGCGGCTTTGGCGCTGTCCATCGCCGGACCAGCGTTTGCCGACGCCATGGCGGACGCGCAGGCCATTGTCGACAAATATGCGATGAAAGTCGAGAAATGGGACGGCCCGACAACCGGCCCGAAAGCGGCTGAAGGCAAGACGATTGTCGTGCTCGGCGGCGACATGAAGAATGGCGGCATTCTGGGCGTGACCAAAGGCGTTGAGGAAGCCGCTGCCGCCATCGGCTGGACCGTCAAGGTTCTGGATGGCGCAGGCTCCATCGGCGGGCGCACGGCGGCCTTCGGTCAGGCCATGGCGTTGAAGCCGGACGGGATCATCATCAACGGCTTTGACGCGGTGGAGCAGAAGCCCGCCATGGAAGCGGCGATGGCCGCGAAAATCCCGATGGTGTCCTGGCATGCGGGGCCGGGCGTCGGACCGATTGACGAAGTTGGCGTCATGGCCAATGTCGGCACGGACGCGATGGAAGTGTCGAAGTCCGCCGCCAATTGGGCTTTTGTCGATGCAAAGGGCAAACCCGGCGTTATCATCTTCACCGACTCGACCTACGCGATCGCCATCGCCAAGGCGGACCGGATGAAGGAGGAGATCGAGAAGCTCGGCGGCACGGTGCTGGAATATGTCGACACGCCGATTGCCGAAACCTCGCAGCGCATGCCGCAGCTGACCACGTCGCTCTTGCAGAAATACGGAGACAAGTGGACACACTCGCTAGCGATCAATGATCTGTATTTCGACTTCATGGGCCCCTCGCTGGCGTCTGCCGGCAAGAAAGGCACCGATGCGCCGATCAATGTCTCGGCTGGCGACGGCTCTGAATCCGCCTATCAGCGCATCCGCTCCGGCCAGTTCCAGACGGTGACTGTAGCAGAGCCTTTGAACCTGCAGGGCTGGCAGCTGGTGGACGAGCTCAACCGCGGCATGGCGGGCGAGAAGTGGTCCGGCTATCTGTCGCCGCTGCATGTTGTGACCTCCGCCAATGTCGAGTTCGACGGCGGCCCGAACAACGGCTTTGATCCGGGCAATGGTTACCGCGACGAGTACAAAAAAATCTGGGGCAAATGAGAATTTGCCCCGGCGGCCATC
>CAWBWL010000005.1:0-56665 GCA_963792485.1 uncultured Alphaproteobacteria bacterium | reverse complement strand
GTTGCGCTTCAGCCAGCCCTTGGCCTTCTCCATCTCCGGACAAAGCTCCCCGCACAGCCGCCAGAATTTCGGCCCGTGGTTCATCTCGGTCAGGTGCGCCACTTCATGCGCAACGAGATAAGCGATCACCGGCTTCGGCGCCATCATGATGCGCCAGGAAAAGGAGAGGTTGCCGTCGGATGAGCAGGAGCCCCAGCGGCTGGATGTGTCCTTGAACTTGACCGACTTGACCTTGCGACCTGTCTTGCCAGCCAAAATCAGCGCCATCGGCTCAATGTCGCGCTTGGCTTCACGCTTGAGGAAATCGGCAAGTCTGCGGCCGAAATGCAGACGGTCGCCATGCACGATGAGATAGGCGCCATCTTCGTCATGCCCCGGTTCGACCGACCCGCGCTTGGCGGGCTCATGCAGCAGCGCATGGTTGACCCCGCGCACTGGCAGCTTGACGCCCGGACGCAGCTTCGGCCGGTCCGGATATTTGGTGAGCCTGGTTTCCAACCAGCCTTGATGGCGCAGGATGAATTCATCCACTTCGCGCATTGGCAGTCCGGGCGGCACTGTGATCCTGAGGCCCCGTCCGCCCGTGTCAATGCGCATCGTCAGCCGCTTGGCGCGGTTGTTCTCGATGATGCGCAAATGCAGCGTCCGGCCCGCAACCTCGTGCGGACGCTCCAGATTGAGCGGTTGGGGGTTTGTGAGCGCGGTGCGCAGAAAGCCAAAGACCATCGCGCTGCAAATAGATGATTCGCCGCGCTGTGTGGATAAAGAAAAGCGCCGGCGTTTCCGCCAGCGCATAAGTTCACCGCATTGCTATTTTTTGTACCAACTCAGCCGGTGATGTCCGGCACCGAGCCGCCGCGCCTGCCATTTCGCTTGGCCATGAAGCGGTCGAAGTCTTCCTGGTCCTTGGCGCGGCGCAGTTCGCGCAGTTCCTCTTCGAATTCCGCGCGCATCTCGTCGAGCTTGCGGCGCTCTTCGTTCAGGCGCTCGATTTCCTTTTCACGCCATTCGTCAAAGGCGACATTGCCGGTATGAGCCTTGTAGCCGCCGGTCGTGCCTTTAAAGGAGCGGAACACGCCGTCTGTCGCGGCGTTTACATCGCGCTTGAAACCGTCAAGCCGTTCGCCCCAGATGATATAGGCCAGCATGGCAAGGCCGAGCGGCCAGAACACCATGAAGCCCACCACCATCAGCGCAATCGTCGCCGGCGTCCAAGCCGGACGTATCAGTGCGGATGTGTGCATATCGTAGATCCTCGTCAACAGTGCGGCCACCCGTTCGGGCCGCGCGATCAACACGTATGAAGGGGCAGCGGTCGATTCAAGGATTTGGTGGAAATAATCGAAAGCAGGATTCGATGCGGAATTTGTTCCAGCGCAAGGAGATGCCCCTGGGGACGGCATAGATTTGGCCAACGCTCACGTGAAACGGCAAAGGAGACAACAATGTTCACCCGGCGCGAAGCACTTCTATTTGGGACAGCGGCTGCGGGAATTCTCGCTGTCCAACCGGCGCTCTCAGCCGCCATGACTGAGGCGGACATCGAAAAACTGCCCCGGAAGAAAATCCCGCTCGTTGCGCCACCCTTTGTTCACGAGCACGAACAAGTGGCGGCTTCCGGCCCGCAGCTCATTGAATTCACAATGACAATCGAGGAAAAGCCCATCGTCATCGATGACGAGGGCACGACCCTGCATGCCATGACTTATAATGGCTCCGTGCCGGGTCCGCTGATGGTCGTTCATCAGGATGATTATGTCGAGTTGACGCTGATCAATCCCGAGAGCAACACACTCGCCCACAATATCGACTTCCACGCTGCCACCGGCGCGCTGGGCGGCGGAGAGCTGACGCTGATCAATCCGGGTGAACAGGTGAAGTTGCGCTTCAAGGCGACGCGCACCGGCACATTTGTCTATCATTGCGCCCCTGGCGGTTCCATGATCCCCTGGCATGTCGTGTCCGGCATGAGCGGCGCGATCATGATCCTGCCACGCGACGGCCTGAAGAATGAGAAGGGCGAGGCGCTGAAATATGACAGGATTGTCTATATCGGCGAGAATGATTTCTACATGCCGCGCGATGCCGAGGGCAAGTTCAAGTCCTATGAATCCTCCGGCGACGCCTATGCCGACATGCTTGTGGTGATGAAAGGCCTCATCCCGACGCACGAGGTGTTCAACGGCAAGGCTGGCGCGCTCACCGGCGACAACGCCCTCAAGGCCAAGGTCGGCGAGACCGTTATGATCGTGCATTCGCAGGCCAACCGCGACACGCGCCCGCATCTGATCGGCGGCCATGCCGACTATGTCTGGGAGCATGGCAAATTCATCAACGCGCCTGACCGCGACTACGAAACCTGGTTCATCCGCGGCGGTTCAGCAGGCGCGGCGATGTACACATTCCTGCAGCCGGGCATCTACGCCTATGTGAACCACAATCTGATTGAGGCCGTCGAGCTTGGTGCGACGGCGCACTTCAAGGTTGAAGGCACATGGGATGATGATTTGATGAAGCAGATCGAGGCGCCGAAGCCGGTCACCAACTGACAAGAGATGGAAATGCAGGGAGCGATGCGCATGTTGACGACACTGAAAAGCGCTGCGCCAGCGTCGCGCACCTCGCCCCTTCTGCAGTTTGCCGCCGCCGCCCTGATTGTGGCGGCGGTGACATGGAATCTCACTCCCCGACAATCTGCCCCGGACTTTTCTGCGCCGCAGACAATTTCCGTGCTTGCGAATTCCGTCTCCTACCGGACCCCCGGCGAGTTTCAGCTGAATGGCTTGCCGGTGGATGGCCAGTTGCAGCCGTTGACACTGCATCGGCCTGTCGAAGTGATGAAGTATCAAGTCAGCGAGCAGCAATACAGCCTATGCATCGCTGACGGCGCGTGCGACGCGCTCGACCATGCGATTGATCCTTCCGGAAGCCTGACCCTAACTGGGGTGAGTTTCCTTGATGCCGAAAAGTACAGTGTCTGGCTCAGCAACAAAACCGGCGACGTTTGGCGCTTGCCAACCGATCAGGAATGGGCGGCGCTGGCGGGAGACAAATATGCCGATGATGCCATCGGGCCCGATCAGGATGCATCCGGTCCGGCGCGGCGCTGGATCAACCGCTATGATACGGAAAGCGCCAAAACCAGGCAGCCGGACCCCGTCGTGCATTCTTCAGGATTTTTTGGATCGAACGAATACGGTCTCATGGATTTGTCCGGCAATGTCTGGGAATGGACCAGCACCTGCTACACAAGATCAACGCTTTCGGCTGACGGCGCAGTCATTTCTGTGGTCGAAAATTGCGGCGTGCGCGTCGTGGAAGGCGCGCACCGCGCCTACATGACTTCGTTCATCAGGGATGCCAAGAGCGGCGGCTGCGCAGTCGGCGCGCCGCCGGACCACCTCGGCATGCGCCTTGTCCGCGAGGAGCCCAGGTTCCTGTCGTGGCAATGGATACGAAGCTTCTTTGCCCGCTGACATCCTCGGGTAACGGGACGACGCCATCATGGAAACGCCCGCAATCAGTTCAGACCTGAGCGTGGAACAGATTCTTGCAGTCTGGCCGCAAACGCTGCCCGTGTTCATCCGGTTTCATATGCTCTGCATTGGCTGCCCGATCACACATTTCCACACGCTTGGCGAAGCGTGTCTGGCACATGGCATGAGCCTAGAGCCATTCATGTCCGCCGTTCAGGCCGCGATCAATTCCGCCCCTCCGCAATCATCATCAGACCGTGCGGCTGGAGGGCGGTGATCTTCTGCCGTCCGCTTTTGATCAGGCCTTTTCCTTCCCAGTCGCTCAAGACACGGCTGACGGTGAACAAGGTTGTGCCGGTCATCTCGGCAATATCCTGCCGTGAAATGGGGAAATCGATCTCAACACCCTCCTCGACCTTGCGCCCTGTCTGGCGCAGCAGCCGCAGGAGCGTGTGGGCGATGCGCTGTTCCACCCGCTCCGTCGCCATCTCGACCACGCGGTTCTGCGCCTCTTCCATCCTTACGCCGACAGTCTTGAGCGTCGTGGCTGACAGTGACGGTATCCGGGTGATCAGCGCCTGCCAGCGCGCGTTTGGCCATGCAAGCACGGTGCAATCGACCGCCGCAATCGCTGAGGCAGGATATGTTGTGCGCCCCATCGCCACTGCGATGCCGATCAGTTCGCCTTCGCTGACGTAGCGTGCCACAACTTTTTGCCCGTCCGGTGTCAACCTTTCGACACGCACATGGCCGTGCAAGAGAAGAAAGAACGAATGCGCCTCGTCATCCTGCACAAATACAGGTGCATCTTTCCTGACAATGTATGACCGCGCGCCCTCGATTGCAAAATCAAGGTCCGCGCCGCCAAGCCCGCTGAATGCCGGCAATCCGGTGATCAAAGCCTTGTTGAGATTCGCCAAACCCGCCGCGCCCCGCTCTCCCGCTTCAGACATTTATCCCGGAGCTTGCGATAGCGCAAATCGCCGCTGCGCGGTTCAGATATCGAAGGGTCAAGCCGTCACATATGAAAGGATGTCCAAATGACTCTCAAGATCGGATTTGCTGCTGCACTGACCGCAACTTTGATGTTCACCGCCATGACCCAGGCGGCAGAGTTCGAAATCAAGATGATGAACAAGGGCGCAAAAGGCGCGATGGTATTCGAGCCGGATTTCCTCAAGGCGGCCGTCGGCGACACGGTGAAATTCGTTGTTGTTGACAAGGGGCACAATGCCGAGTCGATCAAGGGCATGTTGCCGGAAGCAGCGGAGCCTTTCAAAGGCAAGGTCAATGAGGAAATTGCTCTGACGCTGACGCAGGAAGGCATCTACGGCGTCAAATGCCTGCCCCATTTCGGCATGGGCATGGTGGCGCTGATCGTCGCCGGAAATCCCGTCAATATTGACGCCGCCAAGGCCGTCAAAAATCCGGGCAAGGCCAAAACCACTTTCGCCAGCCTTTTTGAACAGCTGGAAAAAGGTCAGTGATCATCGCCTGACTTTGCGTGCGAAACATCAGGCACCGAACAAAAATGGATAGCTTGCGACGCGCAAAAATGTAAACCGGCAAAGAGGGCCCGGAGGACTGCTTCTATCAGGGTCAAATCTGAGACTGCATTTCCGGGAACTCCTTCCATGAACCTTTCCAAATTCGAACGCTACAAGCTGACCTTCGGCCCGACGCCCATCGAACACCTCCCACGCCTGACGGCGGCCATTGGCGGCAAGGTCGAGATTTATGCCAAGCGCGACGACTGCAATTCCGGCCTTGCCATGGGCGGCAACAAGCTGCGCAAGCTCGAATACATCGTGCCGGACGCGATCAAGTCCGGCGCGGACACGCTGGTGTCGATCGGCGGGGTGCAGTCGAACCATACGCGCATGGTGGCGGCGACGGCGGCGAAGATCGGCATGAAATGTGTGGTCATCCAGGAAAAATGGGTTCCGCATTTCGATGCGGTCTATGACCGCGTGGGCAATATTCTGATGACCCGCCTGATGGGCGCCGACAGCCGCCTCGTCGATGACGGCTTTGACATCGGCATCCGCAAGAGCTGGGAAGACGCGATGCAGTCGGTGCGCGACGCGGGCGGCGTGCCTTATGGCATTCCGGCCGGCGCGTCCGTGCATAAATATGGCGGCCTGGGCTATGTCGGGTTTGCCGAGGAAGTGCGGGCGCAGGAGCAGGAGCTTGGCTTCAAGTTCGACTATATTATCGTCTGCGTCGTGACAGGTTCAACTCAGGCCGGCATGATTGTCGGCTTTGCCGCCGATGACCGCGCGCACCGCATCATCGGTATTGATGCTTCGGGAACGCTCGAGCAGACGCGCGCGCAAGTGCGCCAGATCGTCGACAATACAGCTGAATTGGTCGAACTTGGCCGCAAGGTGCGCGACGACGAGATCGTCATCAACCCTGACTACGCCTACCCGGCTTATGGCGTGCCGTCCGATGAGACCAATGACGCCATGCGCCTCGCCGCGCGCACCGAGGCGATGATCACCGACCCGGTCTATGAGGGCAAATCGATGCAGGGGATGATTGACCTTGCAAGGAAGGGCTACTTTCCCGAAGGCTCACGCATTCTCTACGCCCATCTCGGCGGCGCGCCGGCGATTAATGGCTACAGCTATTATTACAAGGACGGCTGAACCCGGCCAATCATGTCTTCGACCGCCTTTTCCAGCATATCCAGATCCTGTGGCCGCGACAGCCTGTGGTCGCCATCTGGCACGAGTGACACTGTGATGGAATCTTTCGGAAAATGCGCGGCAAGCTTGAGCGCGTGCTCATAGGGCACATCCGTGTCCAGCATGCCCTGAATGATATGAACGGGACAATGCGTCTCAATAACACCCCCCATCACCCGGTTCTTGCGCCCGTCATCCAGAAAAGCCTGTGTCCAGCGATTGGGTTCGGGCAAATAGTCTGAAGATTCCTCCACATAGCCTTTTTCAAGCAGCGCTTGGCGCTGTGTGTCAGTCAGCTTGTCCTCGATCAGGTCCATGGTGAAATCCGGCGCGGGGGCAATCAGGACAAGTCCGGCAAGCTGTCTGCTGCCCGCCTTCAAAAGTTCCTGCGCCATGCGCAGCGCAATCCAGCCGCCCATGGACGAGCCGATCAGGATCTGCCGCCCCTGCGTTTGGGCCTGAAACACCGCAAGGCTTTGGCGCAGCCAGAGGCTTATTGAGCCGTCTTCTAGCCTTCCGCCCGATTGACCGTGACCGGAATAATCATGCCGCAGCATCGCCCGTCCGGTTTTGCGCGCGAATTCGTCCAGATGGACCGCCTTGGTGCCGTTCATGTCCGAGCGCCAGCCGCCGAGCCAGACGAGACCGGGACTCGCACCGGTTCGGCGTTGAAACACGATTTTTGCGCCGTCTGCGGCAAGAAAACTTGAGTTGTGTTCATTCATGCCGGGAACCAAAAACCGGGGTGAAGATTTAGAAATTCCATGCTATTGACAACAATCGCTCAAAACGCAAATTGCGCGACTTATTCGCATTTCCCGAAATAGAGCAGGAGACAACGCCCATTCGCCGTCCATTTAGAGCCGCCCCGGCTGAGAAGACCGGTCCCCAAGCCAACCGTGACATTCGCGCTCCCCGCATCCAGCTGATCGACGCTGAAGGCCATAATCACGGAGAAATTTCCACCGCCGACGCCCTTGCTATGGCTGAAGAAGCCGGCATGGATCTGGTGGTGATCGCGGGCAATGCCCGCAATGACGAGCTTCCCGTCTGCAAAATTGTTGATCTGGGCCGTATGAAATACCAGACACAGAAAAAGCAGGCGGAAGCGCGCAAAAAGCAGAAAATCGTCGAAATCAAGGAAATCAAGGTCCGTCCGGGCATTGATATCCATGATTATGAAGTGAAAATGCGCTCCGTGCGCCGCTTTTTTGAAGAAGGCGACAAGGTGAAAATCACCCTGCGCTTCCGCGGCCGCGAAATGGCGCATCAGGAATTGGGCATGAAAGTCCTCGACAAGGTCAAGGAAGACACGCTCGCCATTGCCAAGGTCGAGTCTGAGCCCCGCCTTGAGGGTCGGCAGATGACCATGGTTCTCGCGCCGAAGTAATCGCGGACGCATCTATCCCGTTTGGAAATCTGACAGGTTGCTGACAATTCGCGTCAGCGGCCTGTCAGCTTGCATCAGGCATATTGGCGCAAACGTGGCGTTTAACTGCGCAGGAGCCAGCTTCTGCCCATGTGCAGCGGCGCAAATGGACAGAATCATCGGAAGGCGTGGTCCTTGAACTGCCGTCCTCGGGCCGTTCGCGCCTCCCGGTGTCCGCTGGCCGGCGGGAATCCGCCGGCCAGCTTAGCGGTTTTGAATATGGGGGGCTCTGGGGTAAGTTGAACCGAAAACACATGAACGGATAACGGGTTTGACAAGACGGGCATTTCTTCTGCTGATTTTGTCCTGGCTGGCGATAGTGCCGCCGGCGGCTTCAGCTTGGGCAAGTGACGGCGATGGGGATTCCGGGGGGTCAAACTCCGGTTCTGGCTCCGGGAGTTCCGGGTCGGGGAGTTCAGGTTCCGGGAGTTCCGGCGGCGGCGATGACGATTCCGGGGGATCAAACTCGGGTTCGGGCTCCGGGAACTCCGGCTCTGGTTCCGAAGGCGGCGATGATGATGACGATGACAGCGGAGGCAATTCTGGGTCTGGTTCAAGCGGGTCGGGCAAGAAGTCAGAGCAGGACCGTGCCCGGAACGCAGTTGCGGCCGGGCGGGCCATGCCGCTTGAGGAGGCGCTGAAGCGCCTTCGCGAGAGATATTCTGGGCGGGTGATTGATGTTGACCTGCGCAGCGAAGGAAAGCGCCTGGTCTACCGGTTCAAGGTGAAGTCAGGCGGAGGCGTGGTCCGCAAGGTCACTATGGACGCGGCGACGGGACAAATCCGGGGTTTTTTCGGATATTGAGGGACATATGCGGATATTGCTTGCCGAAGATGATCTGACGATTGCTGCACATCTGACCGCCGCCCTTGAAGCTGCCGGCTACAGCGTTCATCACTTGGTCAACGGCCAGGAAATTTGGGAGGCGGGCAGCGACGAAGACTACAAGGCCATCATTCTTGACCTTGGCCTTCCCGGTCTCGACGGCATGACCATCCTCAAACGCTGGCGCAAAGAGGGCAATGACACGCCGGTTCTGGTCCTGACCGCGCGCGGCAGCTGGATGGAACGCGTCGACGGCTTCGATGCGGGCGCCGACGACTATTTGCCCAAACCATTCCGCACCGAAGAGTTGATTGTGCGTCTGCGCGCGCTCATCCGCCGGTCGTCATCGAAAAGCCAATCCATCCTTTCGAACGGTTCAATCAGCCTCGATGAGTCGACCATGATCGCGACGGTAGACGGAGAAATGGTGGATTTGTCGCCGCTTGAATCTCGCGCATTGCAATTATTTCTGCACAATCTGGGCAAGATTGTTTCGCCGACAGACATCGCGCTGCATGTGCAGGGACGTGATGAGAACGGTTCGCAAAACGCCGTTGAGGCGATGGTCGCCCGGCTGCGCAAGAAACTCGGGCCGCAGTCCATCACCACACGCCGCGGCTTCGGCTATTACATTGAAGGGCACCGCGATTGACCCGCTCGCTTGGTTACCGCCTGCTCGCGGGCGCTGCGGTCTTTATCTCCCTCGCACTCCTCCTCACCTGGCTGGTGCTGACAAGCCTGTTTGAAAAACATGTCGCAGCGCAAATTGAGCGAGAGCTTGTCGCCGTCATCGACACCATGGCGGCCCATCTGGACCGCAAGGCTGGCGCGCTCGAAATCAGCATGGAGCCATCCGACCCGCGCTATGCCATTCCGGCCGGGGGGCGTTATTGGCAGGCATGGCTGGAAGGCGCGCCTTTGCTGCGCTCCCGCTCCCTGTGGGATAAGGAGATCAAATATTCGGCCGATCCCGAGGCCTATGGCAATCTCGTCACCATGTCGGGGCCTGCGGGCGGGGACCTGCTTGCCCTTAGCGAGAAACTTAACATTGAGGGCGATGACGGCGCGTTCGATGTCATTTTGACAGCGGCAGCGGACCGGAGCGAGTTTGACGAGTCAGTTTCGGGATTTAACCGCTCGCTTCTTCTCATGCTCGCCCTTACCGCGCTCGCCCTCATGCTCGCAGCCGCCCTTCAGGTCCGGTTTGGCCTGCGCCCGCTGCGCGACCTTAGCAATGCGGTCGCAAATGTGCGTATCGGAGAGGCAGACCGGATAGATGATGCCGGGCCAAATGAGGTGCGCCCGCTCGTCAGCGAAATCAACACGCTCTTGATGTCCGAGCGCGCCGCCGTCGAGCGCGCCCGCGCTCGCGCCGCCGACCTTGCGCACGGGCTGAAAACGCCGCTCACCGTGCTTGGCCAGATCAGCGACACGCTGCGCGGCACGCGGCATGACGAACTGGCGAGCAGCATTGCAGAGCAGGTGCGCATGGTGCGCTCGCGCACTGACCGGCAGCTCGCCCTGTCGCGCATCGCCGCCTCGGGCAAAGCGCGGGTTGAAGTGAAGCCGCTTGTTGAAAAGCTCGTCGGCGTCATGCGCCAAATGCCCGCGGCGGTGCCGCTCACCTGGCAGATTGATATCCCGGCGGGAATGACCGCCGCCGTGGATTCGGGCGATTTCGCGGAGGCGGTCGGCAATATCGTTGACAATGCCCGGCTGCATGCCACATCGGTCGTCAAGATCACGGCTTCCAATTCAGCGCGTCGCCTCAAACTCGCGATCGAAGACGATGGCAAGGGAGTCATTGCCGCCAACAGGATCAAGATCCTTGAGCGTGGTCAGCGGCTGGATGAAAACAGCGACGGTTCCGGGCTAGGCCTCGCCATCACGTCCGACATCGCGCGCGCCTATGGCGGCGCGCTCAGCCTTGATCACGCCGCCATTGGGGGCTTAAAGGTCACTCTGGAGTGGCCAGCTGCTGCAAGCTGATGATCTGGAGACGATGATGAGCGGGCCGATGAAGCCGACATCCGAAAACTACGCCGCCGAGCACGCCGCGCTTATGCGTTATCAGGGCCTGCGCCGCCGCGTTCTTGCCCTCGTGGTCTTGGGTGTGGCCGGTGTCCTCCTGTTCGTGTCGAGCGCATGGGAAAACGAACAGGCTCACGATTTCATCGAAGCTTTCGGCGCGGGCGCTATTGGTCTTGCAATTGTCGGCCGCCTTTGGTGCACGCTTTACATCGGCGGCAAGAAGGCCGGCCTGATCGTCAGCTCAGGCCCCTATTCAATCATGCGCAATCCGCTGTATTTCTTCTCCTCAATCGGCGCGGTCGGGATAGGCGCGCAGTCGGGGAGTCTTTCAATCGCGTTGATGTTCGGCGTGTTTTGCATCGCCGCCTTCCGCATCGTGGTTCAGCGGGAAGAGCGATTTCTCGTCCGCGTCAGTTTGGCAGCAGCTACGCGGACTATCTTGTCAGCGTGCCACGCTTTTTTCCGAACCTGCGGCTTTTCCGCGATGAGGAATCACTGGTCGTCATCCCGAAGCGCATTTATGCGACGCTCCTGGACGGACTGGTGTTCTTCGCTGCGTTTCCGGCCTTCGAGGCCATCGAATATCTTCAGGAAACCGGCATCCTGCCCGTCCTCCTGCGCCTTTACTGAATCTTCGCGCGTCCCCGTTGCCAAACCGGGGCCTCCCCTCTATAGAGCCGCGTGTCGAACCGTCTGGCAGGGCATGCCATGGCGGTTCTTATGCTTGTGGCGGACCGGTCTGTCTCGCTGCTCAATAGTTCAAGGAGAGCAAAATGCCCAAGATGAAGACCAAATCAGCCGCCAAAAAGCGGTTCAAGATCACCGGCACTGGCAAGGTGATGGCTGCAGGCGCCGGCAAGCGTCATGGCATGATCAAACGTTCGAACAAGTTCATTCGCGATGCGCGCGGCACGATGGTTCTATCGGATGCCGATGCAAAGATCGTGAAGGGCTTTCTGCCTAACGGGCTTTGAGCTTCGAATTTTCCAACGTTTCAATTTAAGGAGATCATCCCATGGCCCGCGTCAAAAGAGGCGTCACCTCGCACGCCAAGCACAAAAAAGTACTGAAGCAGGCGGAAGGCTTTCGCGGTCGCCGCAAGAACACCATCCGCGCTGCAAAGGCAGCGGTGGATCATTCCAAGCAATATGCCTACCGCGACCGCAAGAACAAGAAGCGCAATTTCCGCGCGCTTTGGGTTCAGCGCATTAATGCTGCGGCGCGCGAGCATGGCCTCACCTATGCGCGCCTCATCGACGGCCTGACCAAGGCCGGCATTGTTGTCGACCGCAAGGTCATGTCCGACATTGCCATCCACGACAACGCGGCCTTCGCTGTGCTGGTTGCGCAGTCGAAGAAGGCGCTTGAATACTTGAAAAACACCACGCCGAATGCTTTTGAGGCAGCCGTCGCCGCCTAAGCGCGCTTGCCCCAAGCATTCATTGAGATTTGGGAACCCGCGCTGGATCGACCGGCGCGGGTTTTTCTTTGCAGTTTGAAAAACACAGGTTTTTGATGTCAAATCTTGACGCACTTGAACAGGGCCTTCTGGCCAGCATCGCCGCCGCCTCCGATGAAGCGGCGATTGAAGCCGTCCGCATTGAGGCACTGGGCAAGAAGGGCTCCGTCTCCGAACTGCTGAAATCGCTCGGCGCCATGAGCGCGGACGAGCGCACAAGCGCGGGTCCGGCGATCAACGGCCTGAAAGAGCGCGTCAACGGCGCTTTGCAGGCGCGCAAGGGCGAGCTTAAGGATGCCGCCATCAATGCGCGGCTCATCACTGAGAAAGTCGATGTGACGCTGCCGGTTCCGCAGTCCCCCACTGAGCGCGGCCGCATCCATCCGATCAGCCAGGTGATCGACGAAATCACCGCCATCTTCGGCGATCTCGGCTTTGCCATCGCCGAAGGCCCGGACATTGAGACCGACTACTACAATTTCACCGCGCTGAATTTCCCCGAAGGCCACCCGGCCCGCGAAATGCACGACACGTTCTTCATGCAGCCCGGCCCTGACGGCAAGGCCAAGGTGCTGCGCACGCATACGTCGCCGGTGCAAATCCGCACCATGGAAGCCCAGAAGCCGCCGATCCGCATTGTCATTCCCGGCAAGACCTACCGGATGGATTCCGACGCCACCCACACGCCGATGTTTCACCAGCTCGAAGGGCTGGTGATCGACAAGACCGCCAATGTCGCCAACATGAAATGGGTGCTCACCGAATTCTGCAAAGCCTTTTTTGAGGTGCCAAGCCTCAACATGCGCATGCGCCCGTCTTATTTCCCGTTCACCGAGCCCAGCCTTGAAGTCGATATCCAGTGCGACCGCTCGGGCGGCGAGGTACGCTTTGGCCAGGGCACTGACTGGCTCGAAATCCTCGGCTGCGGCATGGTGCACCCCAACGTCCTGCGCGCCGGCGGTCTTGACCCGGATGAGTTCCAGGGCTTCGCCTGGGGCATGGGCATAGACCGGCTTGCGATGCTGAAATACGGCATGCCGGACCTGCGGGCGTTTTTTGACGCGGATGTCAGGTGGCTGGCGCATTACGGGTTCCGGCCGCTGGACATGCCGACGCTGTTTGGCGGGCTGAGCGGGTAGATGCCGACGCTGCTGATATGGCGCGGCCACAAGTTCCGCTTTTATGCGTCTGATATGCCAGAGCCGCCGCATATCCATATTGTCAAAGACGGAAAGTCAGCAAAGGTTTGGCTCCAAACTATGGAGATCGGATATCTTCACGGCTATAATGAGCGCGAAATGCGAGAATTGATGACAGTGATTGCAGAACACCGCGCCACTTGGATTGGAGCATGGAATGACTTCTTCGGAATTTGAAACTGAGGCTGTTCGTCCAGTATCTGCCAGATGCGATGAAACCCATGTCTTCGTCACGCTTGCAGACGGGCGTCAAATTAGCGCGCCGCTTTGGTGGTACCCGTTTCTTGAGAACGCGTCAGCAAAGGACCGCGACCGGATTGAACTCGAGTTCAGCGGTGTCTGGTGGCCGACGATGGATGAGGGTGTTTCAGTCAAGGGACTTCTTCTTGGATGGAA
Organism: uncultured Alphaproteobacteria bacterium; assembly: GCA_963792485.1. Taxonomy (GTDB): domain Bacteria; phylum Pseudomonadota; class Alphaproteobacteria; order Rhizobiales; family Rhizobiaceae; genus JANOYJ01. Next base: position 43,159 of record CAWBWL010000005.1, on the reverse strand, counting down.
GGCCCCCGGGGCAAGACAACCTGGTCTCGCCGCATAAGTCACGTCCCTTTTTTAAAATGCATGACGCGTCAATGGGCGCAAAGGAATACGACCGTGAAATTCACCCTCTCCTGGCTCAAAGACCATCTCGACACCGACGCCCCGCTCGGACGCCATCTGCGAGCGGCTGACTCAGATCGGCCTTGAGGTCGAAACCGTCGATGACAAGGCGGCGTTCAGGCCGTTCACCATCGCCAAAGTGCTGACCGCCGAGCGGCATCCGAATGCGGACAAGCTGCAGGTGCTGAGCGTGGACAATGGCTCCGGCAAGCCCATTCAGGTCGTCTGCGGCGCGCCGAATGCGCGGGCTGGCCTCATCGGCGTGCTTGGGCTGCCGGGCGATTATGTTCCCGGTATCGATACGACACTGGCGGTTGGAAACATCAGAGGCGTCGAATCGCGTGGCATGATGTGCTCGGAGCGCGAGCTGGAACTGTCGGACTCGCATGACGGCATTATCGACCTGCCCGCCGATGCGCCGGTCGGGACGAGTTTTGCCGCCTATGCGCATCTGGATGATCCGGTCATCGATATCAACCTGACGCCGAACCGTCCGGACTGCACGTCGGTCCATGGCATCGCCCGCGACTTGGCAGCGTCGGGCATGGGAACCCTCAAGAGCAATCCAATCGCGCCGATCCAAGGCAAAGGCGCATGCCCGGTCAGCGTGACCATCGAAGCGCCGGACCTGTGCCCCGGCTTCGCGCTGCGCCTCGTGCGCGGCGTCAAGAACGGGACTTCGCCGAAATGGATGCAGGACCGGCTGAAGGCGATTGGCTTGCGCCCCATCAATGCGCTGGTGGACATCACCAATTACATCACCTTTGACCAAGGCCGCCCACTGCATGTGTTTGACGCCAAGAAGGTCGCGGGCAATCTCGTCATCCGCCGTGCCCGCGAGGGAGATGAGATCGTCGCGCTGGACGGCAAGACCTATGCGCCAATTGGCGAAATGTGCGTCATCGCGGATGACGACGGCGTCGAGTCCATAGCAGGCGTGATGGGCGGCGAACATTCGGGCTGCGATGAAAACACAACGGACGTGCTGATCGAATCCGCCCTCTGGTCGCCGCTGAACATTGCCCGCACCGGCCGCGCGCTCGGCATCATCACCGACGCCCGCTATCGTTTCGAGCGCGGTGTTGATCCGGAATTCATGCTCCCCGGCCTCGACCTCGCGACGAAAATGGTCATTGATCTGTGCGGCGGAGAAGCGTCCGAAGCACAGGTTGCGGGCTATTCAAAAGCTGAGCCCAAAGTGGTTTCTTTCCCGGTCTCCGAAGTCAAGCGCCTCACTGGCGAAGATGTTGCGGCTTCCGAGTCACTCAACATTCTCACCCGCCTCGGTTTCGGCGTGAACGGCAGCGGCGCGGTTGTTGACGTCTCGGTCCCGCCTTGGCGGCCCGATGTTGATGGCAAGGCGGACCTTGTTGAAGAAGTCATGCGCATGCACGGCGTCAACAACATCAGGCCGCAACCGCTGGAAAAGCTGACCGCCATCAACGGCCGCATTCTCACCACGCTGCAAATCCGCACCCGCCTTTCCAAACGGGCACTCGCCGCGCGCGGCATGATGGAGGCGCTGAACTGGTCGTTCATCGCGGAAAAACATGCGCAAGCCTTTGGCGGCGGCACGGCGGAGCGCAAACTGGCGAACCCGATTGCCGCCGACATGTCCGACATGCGCCCCTCGCTGCTGCCGGGCCTCATGCTCGCCGCGCAGCGCAACGCCGACCGTGGCTATGGCGACGCGGCTCTGTTTGAAGTCTCGGGAACCTATGAGAACGACACGCCGCAGGGCCAGCGCCGGGTCGCCGGAGGCGTGCGTCGCGGCACGGCCAAGGCGCATGCGCAGGGCCGTTCATGGGCGGGCAGTGCCGGTTCCGTTTCGGTGTTTGACGCCAAGTCCGACGCGCTCGCCGTGCTTGAAGCCTGCGGATTGGCAGCCGACAAGGTGCAGATAGAAGCCGGTGGGCCCGCCTGGTATCATCCGGGCCGCTGCGGCACGATCAAACTTGGTCCCAAAATCATCCTCGCCACCTTCGGCGAGTTTCATCCGAAAACGCTCGAAACGATGGATGTTTCCGGCCCCCTGTCGGGCTTTGAAGTGTTCATCGACGCCATTCCAGAGCCGAAAGCCAAGTCTGTGCGCACCAAGCCGAAGCTGGAACTCTCCCCGCTGCAGGCCCTGAAACGCGACTTCGCCTTTGTCGTCGACAAGACAACCGAGTCCGCGGCCATACTCAAGGCCGCAGGTTCCGCCGACAAGAGACTGATTACCGCGCTGAACGTGTTCGATCAGTTTGAAGGCGCCGCGCTTGGCGCAGACAAGAAGTCCATTGCCATTGAGGTTACGATCCAACCGGTCGAAAAGACGCTGGATGAGGCGGAGATTGAGGCGCTGGGCAGGCGGATTGTCGAGAGCGTCGGCAAGGCGACGGGCGGGGTGCTGAGAACTTAAGTCACCACCTTTCCCATCTTGCCGCACATCGCTACAGTCTTTCGAAACATGCAATTTCAGGAGTCTATCCATGTTCCGCTGGGGCGTCTTATCAACCGCAAAAATCGGCTGGGAACATGTCATTCCTGCCATCGTCGCCGCCGACAACGGCATCCTCGCAGGTCTCGCCAGCCGCGACTTGGCAAAGGCGCAGGCCATGGCCGCCAAGTTCGGCGCGCTCAAAGCCTATGGCTCCTATGAGGCGCTGCTCGCCGACAAGGACATTGACGGCGTCTATATCCCGCTGCCGACTTCGCAGCATATTGAATGGACGCTGAAGGCGATTGCGGCGGGCAAGCATGTGCTTGTCGAAAAGCCGATGGCGCTGAAGGCGTCGGAGATTGACGATGTCATCGCAGCGCAAAAGGGCACAAAGCTCCTCGTCTCCGAAGCCTTCATGGTCACCTACCATCCGCAGTGGCAGAAGGTTCGTGACCTGATCGCTGACGGCGCAATCGGCACGCTGCGCCATGTGCAGGGCGCGTTCACTTACTTTCTCAAGGATCCGAACAATATGCGCAACATCGCCGCGCTCGGCGGCGGCGCGCTGCCGGATATCGGCGTCTATCCGACGGTGACGACGCGCTTTGCCACTGGCGCGGAGCCGCAGCGCGTATCGGCGCGGGTGGATTTTGATCCGGTGTTCAAGACTGATATTTTCTCCTCGATCCGCGCGGATTTCGGCGGCTTTGAGCTGTCCTTCTACCTCTCCACACAATTGGCCAACCGCCAGCTGATGGTGTTCCATGGCGACAAGGGCTTCATCGAAGTCCTCGCCCCGTTCAACGCCTCGCTTTATGCGCATGACACGGTGATTCTGCACAATCAGAAGCATGATGGCGCGGAGACCTTCCGCTATCCGGGCGTCAACCAGTACAAGCTCGAAGTCGAAGCCTTCGCCCGCGTCGCAGGCGGGGCGAAGGAGCATTATTTCACGCTGGAAAGCTCGAAGCGGAACCAGTTGCTCATCGACGCGATTTTCGCGGCGGGCAGGTCTGGGAACTGGGAGAAGGTCGGCTGACGCGTTCAGCGCCGCATCTGAGGTACGCCGGTCTTCCGCAGGCAGTCCAGCAGGCGGCGTTTCTGGACATCATCTGGGGTGATCCTCTGGTGCGCGCTGTGCTGGAGCGCGCGCGCAATCTTGACCTGCCGGATTGGTGGCTGGTGTCCGGCATTCTCTATAACTCCGTCTGGAACCATCTGACCCGCAGGCCGTCCGGATATGGCATCAAGGATGCAGACCTGTTTTACTTCGATGATTCCGACCTCTCCTATGAGGCCGAAGACGTGGTCATCAAGCGAGGAGAAGCGCTGTTCGCGGATATGAGCGTGCCCGTCGAAATCCGCAATCAGGCCCGCGTGCATCTCTGGTACGAAGAACACTTTGGCGTACCCTGCCCAAAATATGAAAACTGCGGTGAAAGCATCCGCCGCTTTGCCTCCAAGACACATGCGGCCGGCGTCAAGCTCGCGCGAGGCGGCGGTCTTCTCCTTGATGCCCCCTTTGGCCTTGATGACATTTTCTCTTTCCGGCTCACCCCCAATCATGCAGCGGACAACCGCGCCACGCACCACGCGAAAGCGGAGCGGCAGATGAAGCTCTGGCCGCAATTGGAACTCGTGCCGTGGTGAACGAACAGGACACGCAATTGCGCCGCGTTGTGAAGTGGGTGGCGCTGCTCAATCTCTCTTACTTTGGCGTGGAATTCGCCGTCGCGCTTTCCATCGGCTCCGTCTCGCTGTTTGCCGACAGTGTGGATTTTCTCGAAGACACGTCCGTGAACATCCTTGTTCTACTTGCCCTCAGCTGGCCGCTCGCGCGGCGGGCGAAATTGGGAATGACTTTGGCGGGCATTCTCCTTATCCCCGGCATCGCCACACTCTGGACCGCCTGGGAGAAATTCAACCTGCCCGTCGCGCCATCGCCGTTGCTTCTGACACTGGCGGGCCTCGGCGCGCTGGCAGTCAATCTGACCTGCGCGCTGATGCTGGCGCGGTTCCGCCATCATGGCGGGTCATTGACCAAGGCCGCGTTTCTGTCTGCCCGCAATGACGCGGCTGCCAATGCCGGTATCATCCTCGCCGGTCTTGCAACGGCGTTTATCTGGCAATCCGCATGGCCGGATCTGGTCGTCGGGCTTGCGATTGCCGCCATGAATGCGGGGGCTGCACTGGAAGTCTGGGAGGCGGCGCGGGCCGAGCATTTGTCGGTAGAAGCCTGACAGCGCTATTTCTGCGCCTTCAGTTCAGGGATCGAGATCACCCCGTCTCCATTGGCATCCGCCTTGCTGAAGCCCATGCCATAGACACCCCAGCGTTTGACGCTGATCGCCTTCTGCGCGCCAATCGCGGCCATTTCGTCGATCAATACCCGAAATTCGGCCTTGTCGATCTGTTTGTCCCCATTCGCGTCAGCTTTGCCAAACGCATCTGCTTCTGCCTCGCTATAAGCCAGGGCGGGTGCCGGAAGGCACAGCGCCAGGAGCGTAAACACATGGAACAATCGCATTTTGGCGGGTCCAGGAGTTGATTGTTGAAAGCCGGAACAGGAAAACACCATTGCCGGGACGCTTGCAAGAACTTCAGGCTGAATGCCTTGTGCGGCCTTTTGTGTGAGACAATGCGGTTACTGGCACCATGCAATGGCAAAAACGCCCGGTTTTCATGGGTTTGCGCAGCATTAAGCCGCCAAAGCGCCTTGCAGGGCGAACGTCCTCTACTTATATACCCGGCGACTTCCCGGGGCTTGCCGGGAAAATTTCATCAGGGGCCGCTCGTCTAACGCCTGAAGGGGTTGGAGCGGTTCGCTAAAAGGAGAGACACATGGCTAAAGTCATTGGCATTGACCTCGGCACCACCAATTCCTGCGTCGCCATCATGGATGGCAAAAATCCCAAAGTCATCGAGAATGCCGAAGGCGCGCGCACCACGCCGTCCATGGTCGCCTTCAATGACGACGGCGAGCGCCTTGTCGGGCAGCCGGCCAAGCGCCAGGCTGTGACCAACCCGGAAGGCACGCTGTTCGCCGTCAAGCGCTTGATGGGCCGCCGCCACAATGATCCGCTGGTGGAGAAGGACAAGGGCCTCGTCCCCTACAAGATCGTCAAGGCCGACAATGGCGATGCCTGGGTGCAGCCCGGCAAGGACAAATATTCGCCGAGCCAGGTCTCCGCGATGATCTTGCAGAAGATGAAGGAAACGGCGGAAGCCTATCTCGGCGAAACCGTCGAACAGGCCGTCATTACCGTTCCCGCCTATTTCAACGACGCCCAGCGTCAGGCTACCAAGGATGCGGGCAAGATCGCCGGTCTTGAAGTGCTGCGCATCATCAACGAGCCGACAGCGGCTGCGCTCGCCTATGGCCTCGACAAGAAGTCGGCCGGCACGATTGCCGTCTATGACCTTGGCGGCGGCACGTTTGATATTTCGATCCTCGAGATCGGCGATGGCGTGTTCGAAGTGAAGTCGACCAACGGCGACACGTTCCTGGGCGGCGAAGATTTCGACAACCGTCTGGTCCAGTATCTGGCCGGCGAGTTCAAGAAGGATCAGGGCATTGACCTGACCAAAGACAAGCTTGCTTTGCAGCGCCTGAAGGAAGCGGCTGAGAAGGCGAAGATCGAGCTGTCTTCGTCCACGCAGACGGAAATCAATCTTCCGTTCATCACCGCCGATGCATCCGGTCCGAAGCATCTGACGATGAAGCTGACCCGCGCCAAGTTCGAGAGCCTGGTTGATGATTTTGTCCAGAAGACTATCGAGCCATGCAAGGCGGCGATGAAGGATGCGGGCGTCAAGGCGTCCGACATTGATGAAGTTGTTCTGGTCGGCGGCATGACGCGCATGCCGAAAATCCAGGAAGTGGTGAAAAACTTCTTCGGCAAGGAGCCGCATAAGGGCGTCAACCCGGATGAAGTCGTCGCCATGGGCGCCGCCATTCAGGCCGGTGTTCTGCAGGGCGATGTCAAGGACGTCCTCCTTCTCGACGTGACCCCGCTGTCGCTTGGCATTGAAACACTGGGCGGCGTGTTCACCCGCCTTATCGACCGCAACACGACGATCCCGACCAAGAAGAGCCAGGTGTTCTCGACCGCCGAGGACAATCAGTCGGCCGTCACCATCCGCGTCTCCCAAGGCGAGCGCGAAATGGCGGCGGACAACAAGATGCTCGGCCAGTTCGACCTTGTCGGTCTTCCGCCGTCGCCGCGCGGCATGCCGCAGATCGAAGTCACGTTCGACATCGACGCCAACGGCATCGTCCAGGTGTCGGCCAAGGACAAGGGCACCGGCAAGGAGCAGCAGATCCGCATCCAGGCATCCGGCGGTCTGTCCGATGCCGACATCGAAAAGATGATCAAGGACGCGGAAGCCAATGCCGACACGGACAAGGCCCGCCGCGAACTGGTCGAAACCCGCAATCAAGCCGAGGCTTTGGTGCATTCGTCCGAGAAGTCGCTGAAGGAATTTGGCGACAAGGTCGGCGAAGCCGAACGCACCGCAATTTCCGACGCGATTGCCTCGCTGAAGGAAGCCGTCACCGGCGAAGATGTCGAGGACATCAAGGCCAAGCAGCAGGTGCTGATGGATGCTTCAATGAAGCTCGGTCAGGCCATGTATGAAGCCCAGTCGGCGCAGGCCGAGGCTGATGCAGCAGCGGATGCGGCGAAAGACACCGCTCAGGACGATGTCGTCGACGCCGATTTCGAGGAAATCGACGACGAGGACGAGGACAAGAAGAAGTCGGCCTGAATTCACTGACACTTCAGTCCGGCGGATGGCAACTTCCGCCGGACCTGTTATGAGCCTCGGGACCAATGCTGCGGGATAATATGGCAAAAGCCGATTTTTACGAAACGCTCGGCGTTGCAAAAGGCGCGGATGATGCGGCGTTGAAGGCTGCTTACCGCAAGCTTGCCATGAAATATCACCCCGACCGCAATCAGGGTGATCCGTCTGCCGAAGGCAAGTTCAAGGAACTCAACGAAGCCTATGAGACGTTGAAAGACCCGCAGAAACGCGCGGCCTATGACCGGTTCGGTCATGCGGCGTTCGAGCAGGGCGGCATGGGTGGCGGCGGACAGGGCTTCGCCGGCGGCGGCGGCTTTGCCGATATTTTCGAGGACATTTTCGGCGAGATGATGGGCGGGCGCAGGCGCACCGCCAGTCCGAACGGGCGCGAGCGCGGCGGTGATCTGCGCTATAATATGGAAGTCTCGCTTGAAGAGGCCTATGGGGGCAAGACCGCACAGATCCGTGTGCCTACCGCCGTCACTTGCGAAGAATGCTCCGGCTCCGGCGCCAAACCCGGCACGCAGGCAACGACCTGCGCAACCTGCGGCGGCGCGGGCCGTGTGCGCGCGGCGCAAGGTTTCTTTTCCATCGAGCGCACCTGCCCAACCTGCAATGGCCGCGGGCAAGTTATCAAGACGCCCTGTCCCAAATGCGCAGGCGCCGGGCGCACCACGCAGGAGCGCTCGCTTTCGGTCAATATTCCAGCCGGCATTGAGGACGGCACACGCATCCGCCTGACCGGTGAGGGCGAGGCTGGTTCGCGCGGCGGACCATCGGGCGATCTTTACATCTTCCTGTCGATCAAGCCGCACGAGTTCTTCCAGCGCGACGGCGCGGATTTGTATTGCAAGGTTCCGATCTCGCTGACAACGGCCGCGCTTGGAGGCCAGTTCGAGGTCGCCACGCTTGACGGCACACAGACGCGCGTCAAGGTTCCGGAAGGTACGCAGAACGGCAAACAGTTCCGCCTCAAGGGCAAGGGCATGCCAGTGCTGCGCCAGCCCAATATGGGCGATCTCTACATCCAGATCGCGATCGAGACGCCGCAAAATCTCAACAAGCGCCAGCGCGAATTGCTCGAAGAGTTCGACCGGATTTCATCCAAGGAGAACAATCCGCAATCGAACGGCTTCTTTTCCCGCATGAAGGAGTTCTTCGACGGGCTCGGCGAATAGGGATCAACCCTTGCGTTGCCATCCCTGATAGTCCAAGTCTCCCGGACTGAGTGGGGAGACCGGATGATCCAGCGCCTGGCCAAAAGCTTCGAGGATGAGTTCGGGTTCTTCAAGGCCTGGACGCGCAATGCCAAAACCGTTGGCTCGGTCTGGCCGACCAGCGCCGTCATGGCCCGCAAAATGGCGAGCGTCATTGATCTGAGCTCAGGGCTGCCGGTCCTCGAATTCGGCCCCGGAACCGGTCCTATCACCAAACAGATTCTGGCGACCGGCATTGCCCCGCCTCTGGTGTGGACGCTTGAATACTCGCACGCGTTTTCCGAAAAGCTGCGCGCCAAATATCCTGATATCCATGTGGTCGAGGGCGATGCGTTTAGTCTCGATGAAACGCTTAAGGGCAACGCGCCGCGCCTGTTCGACTGCGCGATTTCAGGCTTGCCGCTGCTCAACTTCCCGGTCGCGCAGCGTGTTGCGTTCGTTGACTCTGTGCTGTCCCGACTGCCGGCCGGCCGGCCGCTCATCCAGTTCTCCTATGGGCCAAAATCGCCTGTGCCGCCGGGTCTGGGCAATTATCAGGTCCGCCGCTTCGGCATGGTGCTGCGCAATGTGCCGCCGGCGCAGCTCTGGATCTATTCGCGTCCGAAGTGATCCCGCCCCATAATAGTCGCACTTGCCCCTAATCCTGCGGGCGGGGAGCGTCATGTGGTTCGGAGTTGGTCATGATCCCTGAAATCAAGCGCAAGCTGACGCAAAAGTTCGACGAAGACATTCGCTTCTTCAAGGGCTTCATCGACAAGCCGAAAAGCGTCGGCACCCCCTTTGCCACCAGCCTCCACACCGGCCGTGCCATGGCGGGCGTCATTGATCTGGAGTCTGGCCTGCCCGTACTCGAAATCGGTCCAGGCACCGGAACCATCACCCGGGCCATTCTTGCGCGGGGCGTTCGCGCGGATCAGCTGTATTCGGTCGAATACTCCGATACGTTCATTGATCGGCTTAGGGGCGAGTTTCCCGGTGTGAACATTCTCCATGGCGACGCGCTCAACCTTGACGCTGTCCTTGGCAATGACCGGGACAAGATGTTTGACTGCGTCATCTCCGCCATTCCGCTTCTAAACCTGCCAATGGCGCAGCGTGTGTCCTATCTCGAAGACATGCTGAACCGGGTTCCCTTGGGCCGTCCTGTTATCCAGGTCACATATGGCCCTCTGTCTCCTGTTCCGGCCGGGCGCGGCAATTTCGCCGTTGAGCGCGCCGATTTCATATTGCGCAATGTTCCGCCCGCGCATTTGTGGACATATCGCAGGGCAGCAGGATAGAAGGCTCCGGCTTGCTCAGCGGAGTTCCCATGGTCCCCAAAATTCTCGTCTTCCCCGGCTCGAACCGCGCCGGCGCCTATTCCGGCAAGGTGGCGGATGCGGCAGCGCGCGAACTCGCGCGGCTCGAATGCGATGTCACGCGCTTATCGCTCATCGACTATCCGCTGCCGATCATGGACGAGGATTTGCAGCGCCTTGAAGGGATTCCGGAAAATGCGATGAAACTCGGCCGCCTCGCCGCCGCCCATGACGCATTTCTGATCGCAAGCCCTGAATATAACGGCTCGATCCCGCCGCTTTTGAAAAACACCATTGACTGGCTCAGCCGCATTTCGCGCGATGGCGACAAGCCGTTGAGACCGTTCGCGGGCAAGGCGGCGGGTCTGTGCTCATCCTCCGGCGGCAACTTTGCCGGCATTTTGGCGCTCAGCCATCTGCGCCCTGTCCTCATCCGGCTCGGCATTCTCGTCGTTTCGGAGCAGTGCTCGGTGGCCAACGCAGAAACTGCGTTCAACGCCGATGGCTCGCTCAAGGACGAAAAGGCGTCGGCCAATATGAAGAAAGTCTGCAAGGCCCTTGCCGACCAGGCCGGACTTATTGCAATGGGCCGGTCATGAACACATCCTCCCTTCCCATGCGCGACCGGTTGATTGTCGCTCTTGACGTTCCAAGCGTCAAAGACGCCGGGGCAATTGTCTCTGAACTCGGCGATGCCGTGTCATTTTACAAGATCGGCTACCAGCTCGCCTTCGCAGGCGGACTCGACTTCTCCAACGACCTGCTTGCTTCCGGCAAACAGGTGTTTCTGGATATGAAGCTCCTCGACATCGACAACACAATCGCCAAAGCTGTGGACAACATCGCCAGACTCGGCGTCTCCATGCTGACAATTCACGCCTATCCAAAAGCCATGCGCGCCGCTTCCGAGGCGGCCATGGGTTCGCCGCTCTGCCTTCTCGGGGTGACGGTCCTCACATCAATGGACGATGCAGACCTTGCCGAGGCCGGCTATGCGTCCGATGCCGCAAGCCTTGTCGCGCGGCGCGCCGCGCAGGCGCGGGATGCTGGCATGGGCGGCATTGTATGCTCGCCGGAAGAGGCTGCGGCGGTGCGCAGGATTATGGGACCTGACATGGCGCTGGTCACACCCGGGATCCGCCCCGCCGGCGCGGACAAGGGCGACCAGAAGCGCGTCGCGACGCCGGGCGATGCAATTGCCGCTGGAGCGAGCCATCTGGTGGTCGGACGGCCGATTACCGGCGCAAATGACCGGAAGACGGCGGCGCTTGAGATTATTTCGCAAATGCAGGGAGGCTGACATGCCCAAAGGCTATTGGATTGCGCGGGTCGATGTGCGCGACGCCGAGCGCTACAAGGACTATGTCGCTGGCGCAAAAATCGCCTTCGATAAATATGGCGCGAAGTTTCTGGCGCGCGGCGGCACTGCCGAGAAGGCCGAGGGCGCGGGGCGCGCGCGCAATGTCGTGATCGAGTTCGCATCGCTCCAAACGGCCTCAGACTGTTTTCATTCACCTGAATACCAAGCAGCCGCAGCAATCCGCCGGCAAGTGGCCGACGGCGAGATTGTTCTTGTCGAAGGCATATGAATCAATAACTTACGCTGGGTTACCCGATCACAGCTCATACCAATTGTCATTGCATCGTTTGTTGCAATGCAACAGAATCATGCTAGCCTCGTTTACTTTTTGCACTATCTCTTGTCCGACAATGGAAGTGTGAGAATTCAATGCTGCAGTGCTGAAAGGCATTAGACAGCGAAGCGATGGGGTAGAATGGCATGTTTTATCACCTGTATGAGCTGAATCACGCTGCTTTGCAGCCAGCTCGGGCCTTCGCGGATGCGACGCGGTTTTTCTATCAGCACCCGCTCAATCCGATGTCAGGCAATGCTTTTGGCCGCTCCGTCGCCGCCGTGGCGGAGCTTTTTGAGCGCACAACGCGCCAATATGGCAAGCCGGAGTTCAATCTGCCGGAAACAACGGTTGATTTTCGCAAAGTTGCCGTCACCGAAAACCGCATCTGGTCGAAACCGTTCTGCGATCTTATTCATTTCGAGCGTGATTTGCCCAAAAGCCGCAGGTCTGACCCCAAAATACTGATCGTTGCGCCGATGTCCGGCCATTACGCCACGCTCTTGCGCGGCACGGTCGAGGCATTCCTGCCGAATGGCGAGGTCTATATCACGGACTGGACAGATGCGCGCAAAGTGCCGCTGACTTCAGGCGCGTTTGACCTTGATTCCTATATTGATTATCTCATTGAAATCTTTCAGCTTCTGGGACCTGACACGCATGTGATGGCCGTTTGCCAGCCATCCGTGCCGGTGCTTGCCGCCGTGTCCATCATGGCTTCGCGCGGCGATGCGTCTGCGCCGGCCTCCATGACCTTGATGGGCGGGCCGATTGACACGCGCAGCAACCCGACAGCCGTCAATTTGATGGCGGAAAAGAAGGACCTCTCCTGGTTCCGCAGCAAGGTGATCATGCCGGTGCCTTTCCCGCACCCCGGCTTCATGCGCCAGGTTTATCCGGGCTTCCTGCAGCTTTCCGGCTTCATGTCGATGAATCTGGACCGCCATGTCGATGCGCACCGCGAATTCTACAGGCATCTGGTCAAGGATGACGGCGATTCGGCTGAAAAACACCGCGATTTCTACGATGAATATCTGGCTGTGATGGATTTGACAGCAGAGTTTTATCTGCAGACGGTGGACACGGTCTTCATCAAGCATTCCCTGCCCAAGGGTGAAATGATGCACCGGGGCGAGACAGTGGACCCGTCGGCCATCACGCACACCGCCTTGATGACAGTCGAAGGCGAGAATGACGACATTTCCGGCGTCGGCCAGACCGAGGCTGCACATCAGCTCTGCGTCAACATTCCAGCTGAGAACAAGGTGCATTATCTGCAGCCCAAAGTCGGCCATTACGGCGTCTTCAACGGCTCGCGCTTCCGCTCCGAGATTGCCCCGCGCATACTGGATTTCATGCAAACGCGCGGCGTCAAAGCGAAGAAGCGCGCCAGCGCCTGATTTAACTATTTGATTTTATTGATATATTTGCACCTAACACAACTCCCGGTGCGCTGTTGCGCCCGCGCGACGCTTGGTAACCATAAATTAACTTCGCCACCCCTTCGCCGCATTGCTTAATTGACTCTTAACATGCCCAGTCATTAACACTTCCTTAACGAAGTTGAATTCGTGAGGGGGTGCCGGAATGTCCAGTCGTTTGCGCGCGTTGAGCCGCCAAGCCGTATTGGCCGGATTCTCGATCTTCTCAATCAATTGTGCCTTTGCCGCCCCGTCCATGGATGTTGGCGGCCCGACATCCCAGCCCATCGGCCATTACGAGTTCTGCAAGCTCAACCCGGATGAATGCCTGGTCAAATCCGCCGCTTCTGTTGCGCCGCATCGCTTGACGAAAGAAGCATGGCGTCTGGTGTTCGCGGTGAACCGCGCCGTCAACATGCGCATCCGTCCGGCGACGGATATTGATATCTACAACAAGGACGAAGTCTGGTCTTATCCGATCCGCTTTGGCGATTGCGAGGATTATGTCCTCCTGAAGCGCCGCGCTTTGATGGACAAAGGCGTTTCTCCGGCCAATCTCCTCATCACCGTCGTACGCAAGCCGGACGGCGAAGGCCATGCCATTTTGACGGTCCGCACCGACCGCGGCGACTTTGTTCTCGACAATCTCAACGAGGAAGTCCTCAGCTGGGAATCCACCGAATACCGCTACCTCAAGCGCCAGTCCGCGCAGCATTCCGGCCGCTGGGTCACCATCGAGTCCCGCCAGGACGTATTGGTCGGCTCTGTCGATTAGGCGCAGCCCATCGGGCGTGAGAATATCTGCATCGATGAACGTCATGGCCGGCCATTCGCGGCACGGCGTCGAGTTCATTTTTCTACAGCATACTTGGTCAACAGCAGATTCGAGCCGTCGAAGGTGCGGGTGTCCAGCAGACGAAGTGAGCCAGGCGGCTTAGTTTCGAAAGCGCGTACGCCCTCGCCGATCACGCCGGCGCCGATCATCAAGTGCAATTCGTCCACCAAGCCGTTTTCGAGCAGGTCGTTCCAAAGGATATGGCTGCCGAACACGAGTATCTCTCGCCCTTTGATCTTCTTGAGTGCCGCTATTTGAGCGTGCGCGTCGGCACGCCGAACTACTTGTGTCGAGCCCCACCCTTCAACCGCGTCGGGTTTCAGGCTGTTTGAGACCACGACCTTTTCGATAGCGCCGTTAAGACGTGATATCTCACGCTCGACAGGCGGTTGTTTTGCGTCATCGGCGACCGCAGGCCAATAGGACCGAAAACCCTCGTACGACTTGCGCCCGAGAAGCAGAGTATCAGCAGCTCGCAGCCGTTCAGCGTTGTAATCGGAGAAGCCATGGTCGAACGGCATGACCATGACGTTTCCGTCCGGTCCGGAAAAGAACCCATCAAGCGATACAATATTGCAGACGACAAGTTTACGCATGGGATTATCCTTTCACAGTTGACTAATTCAGGAGGCCAAGAAGGTTTTCCAGCTGGTCATAGGTATGGCTCATTCCATCTGTCATCGGCGTTTTGAGAACACCATCACGAGCGACTTTCGACTCGTAGCGAATTGTGACGACCAGCAATGTTCCGCCGTTCTCATCGCTCAGTTCCTGTGTGACGATCGCTTCGCCGGGGTACCAAGCCTCATCAAATTTTTCGCGGCCCACTATTCTTTCGCCGGGAACAACCTCCTGCAGCACGGTCGTCGTGGCCATGCCGCCGCCGGCATCGCCCTTCCATGCAAAGCGGACGATGCCACCCACACGCACATCTGATGCACACTCGGTAAGTGAAAATCCGGGCAGCTCAAGCCAGCGTTTGAGAATGGCGGCTTCAGTGAATGCCCGATAAACCAAATGACGCGGCGCGTTGAACCAACGCGCAATGCGGATTTCAGTATCGGACGGTGTTGAAACTTTAATCGCCATGCTGAACGCCCTTTTGGCTTCTTGCCAATTTTGATGTTGCTTCTTCGAGCTTCAGGTCTTCGAGCACGTCGTCGAGTTTCTGAAATTTAGTTTCCCATTCGTCGCGGTAAGCCGAAAGCCAGATCGCCGCCTCGCGCATCGGACGTGCTTCCAGTTTGCAAGGACGCCACTGCGATTTTCGCTCGCGCGCAACCAGCCCTGCAGATTCGAGCACCTTGAGATGCTTGGACACAGCACCAAGCGTCATCTCAAAAGGTTCAGCCACTTCGTTGACCGTCAGTGCGCCGCTTGAAAGGCGGGCAAGAATGGCACGCCGCGTGGGATCGGCGAGGGCACCAAATGTGCGGGAAAGACTGTCTGGTTGAACCATATTGTTGTCGCTCAATAATTTCACTGTTTAGTATAATAGTAATTAGTAAAATAATGTCAAGCTCGTTCCACCGTGGATTTTCTGATCACCCCGTCTGCGATGCCATGTGTTCGGCGCTGTTTCAAAGCAAACTGGGAGATCCGGCCATGCCGTTCTGACCGTGCGAACAGACCGCGGTCACTTCATTCTCGACAATCTGAACGAGGAACTCCTCAGCTGGGAATCCACCGAATACCGCTACCTTAAGCGTCAATCTTCCGAGCACTCAGGCCGCTGGGTCACGATTGAGTCGCGTCAGGATGTTCTGGTCGGCTCGGTCGATTAAGCCGGATTTTCTGTCAAGCTTTCTCCATATTTTTTTTGGGCGGCCCAAAATTTGTCTTGTCCCCTAAACAGGTGACACGGCAGGCGCCCGATATGACGTATTTTGCTTCCATGAACTCCAATGGAGGCAGAAATGGACTATACTTTATTGACCGCCGTTCACCCTCGCACAATCGAGCCCGTGAAAATGGACGCCCGTCAGGAGCAGGACTATTATGACCGCGCGGCCGAGAGCCAGGCGCTGATGGAGAAAGTGTTCTCTATCGCAAAGCACGCCCGGAGCTTGGCCAGCAGGCTGCTGGCTCTGACCCAATCAGAGCGCGGACATTTCGGCCATGCGCTTAGGCAGCCCAAGACGTTATTGTAATCACTTGCTCCAAAATGGGAGTGATTGTCATGACAAAAGAAGACGACAAGGCTGCGGTCCTTGCAGTTCTCGAAGCCGAGACCGCAGCCTACTTGCGGCGGGATGTGGATGCCGTTGCCGAACATTGGGTTCACTCACCGCAGGCGCGGCGCATGCATTCTTACCCGCATCTCGGGGTCAAGGTTTACGAAGGCTGGGACGCCATCGACGCACATCACAGGCACATAATCGAACAGCTCCCGACATCCTATGTCGAAACCCGTGTCCGCCGGGAGGGGACGAGCGTCGTGATCAATGGCGACACGGCTTGGGTCACCTATGACCAGATTGGCGACAAAACCGGCGACGATTTCGAGATGGTCGGCACCCAGCACGAATTCAAACTGTTCCAGCGTGTGGACGGCAAATGGAAAATCATCTGCATCGTCGTCCTGCAGCGCGGCATGGACCATGAAACCTGCGCGCTGATCGAGGTCGATTCGGACAAAAAGGTTCTGTGGATGAATGCTTGCGCTCACGAGCAGATCGCCAGCCATCCTGTCCTGATCATCAGCGGCGGCCGGCTGCGGGCGCGCAACCGCATCCACGAGGCGGACCTTCAGGAAGCCGTGAACTGGGCAAGCCGCCAATTGCACACACACTTGCCGCCGGAGCCGCCCAGCCGCCCCGCGCGCGCCGTGATACTTGGTGAAAATGGCAATGCGGCGCCCGTCTTCTGCTGGATCTTGTTCGAAGACGGAAAGATACTGGTGTCCTTCAATGATGAGCAGTTGGTCAAACGCCGCATTGCCATCGCCCAAGGCATGTATGGCCTCTCAGCGGCGCAAGTCCACCTGGCCATACTCGTCGCCCAAGGCCATGACCTCTCCGCTGCCGCCGGGAAGCTCGGAGTGAGCATCAACACCGTCCGTACGCATTTGCAGCGCATGTTTGACAAGACCGGAGTCCACACCCAGTCAGCCCTGGTCGGACTTCTCCTCAGCGCCGAGGCGCCGACGGCGAGATGATTTGAACTGTTCAGGACCCAAGCTCGCGCAGAATATTATTCCACCCTGTCCGGCACAGCCGCAAAACCAAATTCTCCTTGCAAGTTAAATCGCTTGCCTGTTTCTTATATTGCGGCGCAATACGCGCAATATATGCAGGCAAAGGGACAAAGACGCCATGTCTGAGGCAAGCGCCAAGCTGACGACCTTCCCCGCCTTCATCAAGGTGTCGGGAAAGCGCGCGCTTGTGGTGGGCAATGGCGAGGAAGCGCTCGCCAAATGCCGGCTTTTGGCCGAGACCGATGTTGAAGTCACGCTCGTGGCCGATGCGCCTTCGCCCGAACTTTCGGCATATGTTGAAAAGTCCGGGATTGAGCATGTTTGCTCCGCCTTTTCCGCTGACCTCGTCAAAAACACGGTGCTGGCTTTCGGCGCAACCGGCGATGCGGCGCTCGACCGCGCTGTCGTCGATGCCGCCCGCGCGGCGGGCGTGCTTGGCAATGCGGTTGACCAGCCGGATTATTGCGATTTTTACACGCCTGCCCTTGTTTCCCGCGCGCCCTTGGCCGTTGCGATCGGCACGGAAGGCGCGGCGCCGGTTCTGGCGCAGAATATCCGCGCCAAGATCGACCAGATGCTGTCGCCGCAGCTTGGCACTGTGCTGCGCCTCGCCCGCTCTTACCGCCATGCCGTGGAAATGCTGCTGCCCAAAGGCAATCCCCGCCGCCAGTATTGGCGCGCCTTCTTTCAAGGCTCGCCTGCCCAGCATGCCTCGGACGGCAATCTGTCGGAAGCGCGGCGCGCCGCGACCAAGCTTTTGCGCACGCGCGGCGTTGATGAAGGCCATGTCGCTTTGGTCGGCGCGGGCCCGGGCGCTGAGGATTTGCTGACCCTGCGGGCGCAGCGGCTCCTGATGGAAGCCGACGCCATCGTCTATGACGCGCTGGTGCCCGAGGCGCTGGTTGCCATGGGCCGCCGCGATGCCGAGCGGATTTCCGTTGGCAAGCGCAAGAACTGCCATGTGAAATCGCAGAAGGAAATCGACGCGCTGCTGGTTGAGCTTGGCCGGGCGGGCAAACGCGTGGTGCGGCTGAAATCCGGCGATCCGCTGGTGTTTGGCCGCGCGGGCGAAGAGCTTGCGGCGCTGCGCAGCGCAGGCATTTCGCATGAGATCGTTCCGGGAGTTACCTCTGCCTTCGCCGCCGCCGCCGATTTCGGCCTGCCGCTGACCGCGCGCAGCGTCGCCTCATCGCTGGTTCTGACCACCGGCCATGATCTGCATGGCGACGTCTTGCCGGATTGGGCGCGCCTTGCCATCGGCGGCGCGACGGTTGCGGTTTATATGGGCCGCACGGTTGCTGCGGATGTCGCCGCGCGCCTGTGGAATGCCGGACTGCCGCAGGAGACGCCGGTGGCCGTGGTTGAAAACGCCAGCCGCCGTGACGCGCGCCTGTTTTACGGCACGCTGAAGGATCTGCCGGATCTGGCCTCTATGGACGACATCACCGGTCCGGCCATGGTGATTATTGGCGAAGCGGTCGCAGGCGCTGATATCAGCCGCGCCGAGCCGCTGGCGCAGCATCTGCGCATTGTCGCGACAGCTTGAGGATCAGACAAACATGAAAGTTCTCACCGCCAACCGGCTGAGCGACGGCATTGCTGTGTGGTTCTCCTCACATGGCTGGACCACTGACATAGCCAAAGCGACGAGCGTCAGCGATGCGGAGGGCGAAGCGCGGCTGAATGCGATTGGCGCTGACGCTTATGCGAACAATGAAGTGATCGACGTCAATGTGGTCGATGCCGAACTTGCGAACGGAAACCTGGCTGCCGTCAAACTGCGCGAGCGCATCCGCGCGGCCGGCCCGACCATAAATTATGCGCCGCGTGGATGATTGAGGGATAGAATGTACCGTTACGATGAATTCGACCATGGCTTCGTCAAGGCCCGCGTCGCGGAGTTCTCCGATCAGGTCGCGCGCCGCCTGACCGGCGAATTGACGGAAGAGCAGTTCCGCCCGCTGCGGCTGATGAACGGCGTCTATCTGCAGCTGCACGCCTATATGCTGCGCATCGCCATTCCGTATGGCACGCTCTCGTCAAAACAAATGCGGAAGCTGGCCTATATCGCACGGACGTATGACCGCAATTACGGCCATTTCACCACGCGGCAGAACCTGCAGTTCAACTGGCCGGCCCTCAAGGACATGCCTGCGATCCTCGCCGATCTGGCCGAGGTCGAAATGCATGCCCTGCAGACCTCGGGCAATTGCATCCGCAATGTCACAGCAGATCATTTCGCCGGCGTTGCTGCCGATGAAGTGGCTGATCCGAGGCCCTATGCCGAGATCTTGCGGCAATGGTCGTCGATACACCCGGAATTTTCCTATCTGCCGCGCAAATTCAAGATTGCGGTGACGGGCTCGGAGAACGACCGCGCCGCTATTCAGGTTCACGACATCGGTCTTGCCTTGAAGCGCGGGGCGGAAGGCGGCATTGGATTTGCGGTCTATGTCGGCGGCGGACAGGGCAGGACGCCGATGGTTGCGAAGAAGATACGCGACTATCTGCCGGAGGCCGACCTGTTGACCTACTGCACGGCGATATTGCGCGTCTACAATCTCGAAGGCCGCCGCGACAACAAATACAAGGCGCGGATCAAGATTCTCGTGCATGAGATGGGGCAGGATGAGCTTACCCGCCGCGTCGAGGCCGAGTGGCAAGGCCTGAAGGACACGGACCTCAAGATTCCGGATGCCGACATCAAGGCGATCTATGATTATTTCGCCCCGCCAGCGCTGCCCGATCGCGCCGAGGGCCATGGCAGTCTTGCCAAAAGCCGCAAGGAGAACGGTGCGTTCGCTGCATGGGTGGCGCAGAACACCGTGCCGAACAAACATCCGGACTATAAAGGCGTCACCATCTCGCTGAAGCCGATCGGCGGCATTCCGGGCGATGCGAGCGCCGACCAGATGGATTTGGTCGCCGACCTTGCCGAAACTTATTCGCAGGACGAGCTGCGCGTCAGCCATGAGCAAAACCTTGTCCTGCCGCATGTTGCGCTCGCGGATTTAAAGGCGGTCTATGATGTTCTTGCTGCCAACGGACTGGCAACTGCCAATGCCGGCCTCATCACCGACATCATCGCCTGCCCCGGCATGGATTACTGCGCGCTTGCCACCGCCCGCTCCATTCCGGTTGCCCAGAAAATCTCCGAGCGCTTCGGCGCGCAGGCGCGGCAGAACGAGATCGGCGAATTAAAGATCAAGATTTCCGGCTGCATCAATGCCTGCGGCCATCATCATGTCGGCCATATCGGCATTCTCGGCGTCGATAAAAAAGGTGAAGAAATCTACCAGATCACGCTTGGCGGTTCGGCGGATGAGCACACGTCGATTGGCGAAATCATCGGCCGCGGCTTTCCCGCCGAGGAAGTGACCGACGCGATTGAAACCGTGGTCGACACCTATCTTGGCCTGCGCTCCGGCCCGCAGGAAAACTTCCTCGCCGCCTATCGCCGCGTTGGCCCGCAGCCGTTCAAGGAGGCGCTCTATGGAAGCGTTGACAAGGCCGCCTGAGGCGGCTGTACGGCCAATCCCAATCCAATCCGCCAAGGAGCGGGCGCGCGCGCTTGACGCGCGTTACGGCCATTTGCCGCCGCAGGAAATCATCCGGCTATCGGTTGAAGAACTGTTTCCCGGCGATATCGCCTCGGTATCGTCCTTCGGCGCGGATTCCGCCGTGCTTCTGCATCTGATTGCCCAGATTGACACGGCACGCCGGTCCTGTTCCTGGAAACCGGCAAGCATTTCGACGAGACCTTGAGCTACCGCGACGAGCTTGCCTCGTTCCTCGGCCTGACGGACATGCGCAACATCACGCCCTTGCCCGCAAAGCTCGCCAGCGACGATCCAGCCGGCATCCTGCACAAGAGCGACACCGACGCCTGCTGCGCCATTCGCAAGGTCGAGCCAATGGCCCGCGCGGTCGTGCCGTTTGCCGCCTGGTTCACCGGCCGCAAGCGATTTCAGGCTGAGACCCGCGCCAAGCTTCCTGTGTTCGAAGCCGTTGGCGAGCGCATCCGCATCAATCCGCTGGCGGGGTGGGGGCAGGAAGAAATCGCGGCCTATCAGGAAGCGCACGCGCTGCCGGAGCATCCGCTGATTGCCTATGGCTACTTCTCCATCGGCTGTCTTCCCTGCACCGAACCGTCCTCGCCGGACGATCCGCGCGGCGGGCGCTGGAGAGGCAAATCCAAAACCGAATGTGGCATTCATCTTGGCGGCCTCGATTCCTCTCTCGATTCCTCATCCTTGTAGGACCATCATGGCTGACAAAATTCTCTGGCAAAACCACGCACTAGCCGAAGACGCATGGACGCATGCCGAAACGGCGGAGGGCGATGGCCAGCTTATTCTCCCGCTGTCCGCATATCTGGCGCTCTCCAAGGAGCAGCGCAATGCGGGTTCCAACCGGCTCGCGGTTCTCTTGCAGCCGCTTGAGCCCATTGAATCCATCCTGGATGATCTGCCGAACCTGTCTATGGTCGCACTCGCCTTTCCCGCCTTCTCCAATGGCGTCTCGCATTCCAAAGCGGCGCTGCTGCGCGGCAAGCATGGCTTCACCGGCGACATCCGCGCGGTCGGCGATGTTTTGTTCGATCAGATTCCGCTGATGATCCGCAACGGTTTCTCAAGCTTCGAGATCACCAATGCGCCGACCATCAAGCAGCTTCTGTCCGGCAAAACCGCAGGCAATCCCTATTACTACCAGCCCGCCGCCAAGCCCGCCAACGACGCCAGGAGCTATGCCTGGCGCCATCGCGCCGCTTTGTGAGATTCAGCGATTTCAAAGGTATGACCCATGCATATCCATGTGACCGACCAGAACGGCCTGCGCCACACGCTTGATGCGGTTGAAGGCTGGCGGGTGATGGAAATCATCCGCGAGCACGGCCTTGACATCAAAGCCGAATGCGGCGGCGCCTGTGCCTGCGCGACCTGCCACGTCTATGTTGAAGGCGAGTGGGCGGGAAAGCTGCACACGCCGCATGAGGATGAAACGGAAATGCTCGACGGCGCCTTTGATGTTGAGGACAGTTCGCGCCTGTCCTGCCAGATCATCATGTCCGAGAGGCTGAACGGTATCGAGCTGACGCTTGCCCCCGGAACCGAAAACGAAAAGCAGGCCGCCTGATCAGAGGTCAGGCGAGACGGGAGTGCGGCTGAGCCACTTGCCGCGCTTCTCGTCGCGGATCAGCGTCAGCAAACCCGCAAAGGCAATCAAGGTCAGGCCCGCAATTGTCCACACATCCGGCAGCTCATTGAAAAATACCGTGCCAAAAATGATCGCCCAGATCATTTGCGTATATTGAGCTGGCGCAATCACATTGGCCTGTGTCAGCCTTGCCGCCGCCAGCATTGAGGTCTGGCCCGCCGCCGCAAACAGCCCGCAGACGAAATAGCGCAGCCACTCGCTTGCCGTCGGCCAGTCAACTGTACCCGCCATCAGAACGGCATTGACCACGACCGACGAGGTGAGAAGCGTGCCAAGCAGGCTATGGCTGCTTTCGGTGTTGCCGATTTTGCGCAGGATCACCAGAGTGGACGCGCCCATGGTCGCGGCAAGTATGGCGGCAAGATGCGCCCATTGCAGTTCGCGAAATCCGGGGCGCACCACGACAAACACGCCAACCAACCCGATCGCCACCGCGCTCCAGCGCCGCCAGCGGACATCCTCGCCCAGAAAGATGATGGAGAGAATGGTGGCAAACATCGGGGACAGAAATGCCAGCGCATAGGTCTCGGCAAAGGGCAGATTGGCAAAGGCGTAGAACACAAACATGCCGGCCAATATGCCGGTCGCCGCGCGGGCGAAGACGAGGCGGGGCTGGTTGATCTTGAACAGGGAATGCAGCTCGCCGCGCCAGGCTGTGAACGCCAATATCGGCACAAGCGCGAACAGCGAAATGAAAAATCCGATCTCAAACACCGAGGCGCTCTGGCCCAGGCTCTTGATGATCGCATCCGCGCAGCAGAAGAAAAAATACGCCAGTAGCGCGAGCAGAACGCCCTTGTTCATGTTTGGTCTCGGAAGGAACTGCGGAGATCGGGCGACTCAATTGCGGCCCGTTTGCGACTCGATGCGCCGGACGGAATTGCAAGTCAATCGGGCTTGCGTGCTTCAAGCCTGATGCAGTGTGAAGTCCGCCTGGGCGCTGCCGCTGATCACGGCGTCGATATTGAGCGCATCGTTTGAAGCCACCCAGTTGCGCGCATAGACCATGTCGAAGCCATGGTCGAGCCAGCGCTGGATGAGACGGCGTTCAAGCTCTGATTTCTCGACTTTGATGAACACAGTAAAGTCAAACAGCGGCTTCAAGCGGTCCCAGGGCGCGGCTTGCAAGAGCAGATAATTGCCTTCAACGAGAACAAATCTGGCCGACGCTTCGACAATGTCCGCGCCGGCTTTTGCAAGTTCCAATGCGCGATCGAAAACCGGAATTGCGATCTCGTCCTCGCAGGCCCGGATGCGCTTCAGCAGAACCTCGAACCCGCGCACATCAAATGTGAATGGCGCGCCTTTGCGCGGACGGTGGCCGCGCTGGTTGAGGATGATGTCGTCAAAGTGAAACCCGTCCATCGGCACAACAATGGCGCTTTCGCCGCGTGTCTCAAGCTCGACTTTCAGATTATGCGCCAGCGTGGACTTGCCGGACCCCGGCGCGCCGGCAATGGCCGCGACGAAGCGCCGTTGACCCGCAGCCTTTTCCCGCAGGACATGAATGAGGCTGGCAATATCAGACATCGCCAGCCTCAAAATACCAATCCCGGATGTTTTTCATAGCTCTATACCGCCATCGACTCCTGAGGCGGCATTTTGGCACCGGTCATGAACGCCACCGCGTCGGACATCGTGAAGTCCTTTGGCTTGATTGTGCATAGCCGTGCACCAAGCCGGTGGATGTGTATGCGGTCGCACACCTCGAACACATGCGGCATGTTATGCGAAATGAGAATTATCGGCATGCCGCGCTTCTTGACGTCGCGAATAAGTTCCAGGACGCGGCGTGATTCCTTGACACCGAGCGCCGCCGTCGGCTCATCCATGATGACAACTTTTGAGCCGAACGCAGCGGCGCGCGCCACAGCCACGCCCTGACGCTGACCGCCCGAAAGAGTCTCCACTGGCTGATTGATGTTCTGGATCGTCATGAGGCCCAGCTCAGACAGTTTCTCCCGCGCGAATTTTTGCATGGCGCTGCGGTCCGTCAGCCGGAACCACTGTCCCATCGGGCCGGCCTTCTTGATCTCGCGGCCGAGGAACATGTTCTCGGCAATCGAGAGCGCCGGGGACAGCGCCAAATTCTGGTAGACTGTCTCAATGCCAGCTGCACGTCCGTCCTGCGGCGACTTGAAATGAACCACTTGCCCGTCGAGCCTTATCTCGCCATGGTCGGGCGTAACCGCGCCGGAGAGCGCCTTGATAAGGGTGGATTTGCCCGCGCCGTTATCGCCAATCACACCGAGGATTTCGCCTGAATAGAGATCGAAATCGGCCTGATTAAGTGCGATGACCTGACCGTATTTCTTGGTAAGGCCGCGCGCTTGCAAGATTGGAGTGCGCGTTTCAGCGGGAGTGACTGCCGGCGCGACTGCAACGGCTGCGGCCACAGGCGCCGAGACTGCCGCGGCAGACTTGGCGGAAGGTTTCGCTTTGGCGGCGCGCTTAGTGGCGGACTTCACCGCACGCGGAGCCTTTGCAGCAGCCACTGGCATTGCCGCAGTTTTGGCTTTCGAAGCGGCCGCAGGTGCGCTCGCTGGCGTGGTGGCAGCTTTCGCCGCGGGTCTGGCGGCCATCTCTGCGGCCGACAGGGGGTTGGTCACGGCCTTGGTCTTCGCAGTGGCGGCCCGAGCGCTTGAAGGCTTTGCAGAAGATTTGACCCCAACTGCAGCTTTGATCGCAGCCGCCGATTTGGGCGCAGCTTTCGCCTTCGACGCCTTGGCAGCAGCAACCGAAGGCTTGGCGGCAACCTTCGCCTTGGCGCTCTTGCCAAGCGTTTTCGCCTGACCGATCCAGTCTTCACGGGCAATGCGGCCGTCGAACTCGAGATATTTCTCGACGGCTACAATGTCGGCTTTTTTCCAGCCAGCAATCTGGGTGAAGCTGGTGACGCCGTGCTCGCGGAGCTTCCGCTCGTTGACCGGACCGATGCCCTTGATAAGGAGGAGATTGTCCGTGTCCATGGCGGCGTTGTTTCTGTTCACTTTTTGAGCGCTCATTGCGATGCCCTCCTCAGCCATTGGTCGAGCGCGACGGCGCCGATCAAGAGACAGCCCATTGCAAACCACTGCCAATAGCTCTCCACACCGACGAGGGCGAGGCCGGTGAAGAACACGCCCACAATCATCGCGCCCAGCACTGAGCCGGCGATGGACGCCCTGCCGCCAAACAGCGACGTGCCGCCAATCACCACGGCTGTGATGGAATCGAGATTGACTGTCTCAAATGCAATTGGCGACATGGAGCCAACACGCCCCAGCGCAACCCATGCGCCAAAGGCGCAGATAAGCCCCGCCAGCGCGTAGACGGAAATCAATGTGCGGTCGATCTGCACGCCGGAGAGCATGGCGGCATCGGGATCATCGCCAATGGCGGTGACGTGGCGGCCCCAGGCCGTGCGGTTCAGCATGTACCAGACGATGACCGCAAGCACGATCAGAGCGAACGAGCCGAAAATGAAGTTTGCGCTCCCGATGTTGAACGCTTTGCCAAACACAAGCAGTTCGGGCGCTTTTTCATTCAGGGCGGCGGGCCGCACCGATTCTGATCCCGTATACCAAAGGTTCATCGCCCTGAACGCGTAATATGTCCCAAGCGTCACGATCAGGGGCGGAATGCGCGCTTTTGTAACAAGCACGCCATTTACAGCGCCCATGGCAGCGCCAAAGGCAAGCGCTGTCGCTATGGCCAGATAATATGGCACGTCGTGCAGTGTCGTTAGCCTGCCCATAATCATGGCGCAGAGAACGAGAATGATGCCAACAGAAAGATCGATGCCTGCGGTCAGGATGACCAGGGTCTGCGCAATGGCAATTATGCCGACGACCGTCACCTGCTTCAGGATCAGCGACAGCGTGCTGGCGGTCAGAAAATTGTTCGGGACAATGAACTTGGCAATGATGCCGAAAACCAAGATGCTGGAGATGAGGATGATGGCCGGGATGGCAGTTGGATAGGTGCGCAGGAAGCCGCGGGCTCTTTCCAGCATGCTTTCATGCGCGTGGTCGAAGGCGGCGATGTTTTGGTCCGCTTCGGCAAGTTTGGCCTCAAAATCCGATATGGTTTTTGTCGGCGCGGAAGTGTCAGTCATGCACATGCCCTCCCAGAAACTGTTCCCCAACAGAATATCTTGCTGACACCCTGTACCAGAAAGGGCGACTGTAACAGCCGCCCTTTCCAAACTTCAAGTCAATTCAGACTTTATCAGCCCCAGCAGAGCTCGGTGCCCTTGGTGGTGTCGAGCGAAGGAACACCCTCAGCCGGCTTGTCGGTGATGAGGTTCACGCCGGTGTTGAAGAAGGAGAGGCCTTCAGATGCTGCCGGCTTGGTGCCGTCCTTGGCAAATGCGGCAATCGCGTCGATGCCCTTGGAGGCCATCAACAGCGGGTACTGCTGCGAAGTCGCGCCGATAACGCCGGACTTGACCGAGGCAACGCCTGGGCAGCCGCCGTCAACCGAAACGATCAGTGCCTGACCTTCCTTGCCCGCAGCCTTCAGCGCAGCATAAGCGCCTTCAGCAGCTGGTTCGTTGATCGTGTAAACAACGTTGATGTCAGGGTCCTTGGCGAGCAAGGTTTCCATGGCCTTCTGGCCGCCTTCAGGGTTTGCACCTGATGACTCATGACCGATCACGCGTGGATCCTTTTCGGAGCCCATAACTTTCAGATCCGGCACTTCGATACCGAAGCCGGTGAGGAAGCCTGTGTCGCGCAGAACGTCAACCGAGATGTTGTCCTTGTTGATGTCGAGCATGGCGATCTTGGCAGTAGCAGCCTTGTCGCCCAGGGTCGCCTTGGCCCACTTGCCGATCAGAACGCCGGCTTCAAAATTGTCCGTCGCAAAGGTCATGTCCTGCGCTTCGGCATCTGCCAAAGGCGTGTCGAGCGAGATCACAAGAATACCCTTGGAGCGCGCGTCCTTGAGAGCAGGACCAACATCGTCGTTCGACGGCGTGATCAGGATACCCTTAACACCGGCTGCAACGCAGTTTTCAATTGCGGTGATCTGCGGAGCGGCATCGCCGTCCTTTTCACCAGCGAACGACTGCAGAGCAACGCCTGCTGCCTTTGCGCCGGCTTCCGCGCCTTCCTTCATCTTGACGAAGAACGGGTTGGTGTTGTTCTTGGTGATGAGGCAAGCGCCGGTTTCGGCCTGTGCGGACGAAATGGACGCTACGCCGAGCGCGAGCGCGCCGAGCATTGAATAGATAACGGATTTCTTCATAGGTGTTCCTCCCAGAACGAGACTCCGCCGGTTTCCGGCGGGCTGTCAATACACATCCAAGAAGACCGGATTTGCAACAGATAATTTCTGCTGCATCCGCCTTCCTCTCCAGCCAACACTGAATCCAAAATCTTGTCAATAAATAATTCCGCTTGATTTATTAAAATCATTTGCCATCCTTACCGGACAAAATGATAAACGGGACTGCGGCATTGGGAGGTGCCTTGCATCCATGAGCAGCACAGTCGAAACGGCTGACGCCGTAGCCTTCAGCAGCGCGCGCGGGTCTAACCAGACCGCCGTTCGCGCTTACAATGAACGGCTGGTGCTGTCGATTGTCCGCCGCCATGGCAGCCTGGCCAAGGTCGATATTGCCCGCTCGACCGGCCTTTCGGCTCAAACTGTCTCCGTCATCATGCGCGCGCTTGAGGCCGACGGCTTGTTGCTGCGCGGCGCGCCGAAGAAGGGCCGCGTCGGCCAGCCATCGGTTCCGATGTCGCTCAATCCTAATGGCGCCTATTCCATCGGCCTCAAGATCGGGCGTCGCAGCGCTGATCTCGTGCTCATGGATTTTGTCGGAACCATTCTCAAGCGATTGCACGAGACTTATGCCTATCCCGCCCCGGCAGCGATCTTGCAGTTTGTGAGGTCAGGCGTCGAGACGCTGACTTGCGACCTGGACGCAGAGGCGCTCAAGCGGGTCGCGGGCATCGGCATGGCGGTGCCCTTTGAGTTGTGGAACTGGGTGGAGGAGGCGGGGGCCTCGCAGGCGGATTCGGACGCCTGGCGGGAGTTTGACTTGTTGGCTGAGGTCGCGGAACTTGTGCCGTTTCCGGTGTTCATGGAAAACGACGCCACCAGCGCCTGCGGCGCGGAACTCGTATTTGGTCTTGGTTCGCAATATCCGGACTTCATCTATTTCTTCGTCGGTTCATTCATTGGCGGCGGCGTCGTGCTCAATTCAAGCCTGTTCAAGGGCAGAACCGGCACTGCCGGGGCGGTTGGGTCCATGCCTGTGCCCGATGGTCATGGCGGCACGCAGCAGCTCATTGAGGCGGCCTCGGTTTTTACACTGGAGCGCACCCTCCGCGCGCTCGGCATTGATTCCAGTCCGCTCTGGTACTCCGCGCAGGACTGGGTGGATTTCGGCCCGCCGCTTGACGAATGGATTGCCAAAACCGCCGACGGAATTGCGCATGCCATTCTCGCCAGCGCCTCGATCATCGACTTCAGCGCGGCGATCATAGATGGCGGCTTTCCAACATGGGTTCGAAACCGCATCGTTCTGGCCACGCGCAGGTCGCTCAACGATCTTGATTTGCGTGGCGTTATCACGCCCGAGATTCTCGAAGGACAAGTCGGGAGCAGTGCGCGCTCGATCGGCGGGGCGAGTCTGCCGCTGTTCTCGCGCTACCTCCTCGACTTTAACTCATTCCTGAAGGAAACCAGCTGATGCTGATCAATATCAATCCGCTGCTCGGTCCGGATTTCCTGCATGCCCTGCGCGCCATGGGCCATGGTGACGAAATTGCGATTGTGGACGGAAATTACCCGGCAATGACCGACGCAAAAAAACTCATACGGGCCGATGGAATCCACGCCACCCCCATTCTGGAAGCAATTCTGTCCGTCATGCCACTGGACGATTTTGTCGAACAAGCCGCCTTCATTCCGCATGTCGAGGAGCCGCAGCACATCCATGCAAATTTTGCGAAGATTGTTTCCGCTCACGCGCCCGCCATCACGCTTTACCCCCTGGTCGGGCAGGATTTTTACAACCGCGTCAAACGTGCCTTCGCCATCGTTGCGACTAGCGAGCCGGCGCTTTACGGCAACATCGTGCTGCGCAAGGGCGTCATCCGTCCCTGATCATTAATTTGACCATTCAATAAAAAATTTGACGGGCATGCATTTCTGAGTCAGTCTCGCCTTGGGATAACATGAACCCCGGAGAACGGGGCGGGTTCGCGGAGAATTGCGATGGCGTTGAGTGAAGGCGTCAAGCCGGGCAGGCTGAGCGCGGAAGACTATGTCCGGAACTTCACGGATCTGCATCCGCCGCTCGACCGGCACGAGGCTGCGGTCGAGGCCGACCGCTGCTATTTCTGCTACGACGCGCCCTGCATGAACGCATGCCCAACCACGATAGATATTCCCTTGTTCATCCGCCAGATTTCAACCGGAAACCCGCTCGGCGCCGCCAAGACAATCCTTTCGCAGAACATCATGGGCGGCATGTGCGCGCGCGTGTGCCCGACGGAAAATCTGTGCGAGGAAGTGTGCGTGCGCGAGGTCGCCGAAGGCAAGCCGGTGAAGATCGGCGAGCTGCAGCGCTATGCCACTGACGTCCTGATGGAAACGGAAAAGCATCCTTTCAAACGCGCTCCGAAGTCGGGCAAGAAAATCGCCATTGTTGGCGCAGGCCCGGCTGGCCTCGCCTGCGCGCACCGGCTTGCCATGCTCGGTCATGCGGTGACTGTTTTCGAGGCGAAGAAGAAGAGTGGCGGACTGAATGAGTTTGGCATCGCCGCCTACAAATCAGTCGATGATTTTGCACAGAAGGAAGTGGATTTCATCCTCGCCATCGGCGGCATCACGGTCAAACACGGCAAGCGGCTTGGCAAGAACATCGCGCTTGAAGATTTGCAACGAGACTATGACGCCGTTTTCATCGGCACAGGTCTGCAGGGCGTCAACGCGCTTGGCGTCGAAGGCGACACGGCCAAGGGTGTCGAAGCCGCGGTCACCTACATCGCCGATCTACGCCAGTCCAATGATCTGTCGAAGCTGCCGGTCGGCAAGCGCGTCGTAGTGATCGGCGGCGGCATGACGGCGATTGATGTGGCTGTGCAGTCAAAGCTTCTGGGTGCTGACGAAGTGACCATCCTCTACAGGCGCTCCCAGCCGCAGATGGGCGCAAGCAATTACGAGCAGGAGCTGGCGGCCTCGAAAGGCGTCGTCATCCGGCACAAGGTGATGCCGGTGAAGGTGAAAAAGAAGCGGGGGCGCATTGCCTCCGTTGTCTGCGAAAAGACCGCTGAAGCGAACGGCAAGCTCACCGGCACAGGCGAAACGTTCGAGCTTGCCGCCGACACGCTGTTCCGCGCCATCGGCCAGACCTATGTCGACGCCACCGGCAATGCGCTTAAGCTGGAGAAGGGCCGCATTCTTGTCGATGCTGAAAGGCGCACATCGCTGAAGGGCGTGTGGGCGGGCGGCGACTGCGTGTTCGGCGGCAAGGATCTGACGGTGGCCTCGGTAGATGACGGAAGGCGGGCGGCTGAGAGCATTCATGCGGCGCTGTCGGTCTGACGGGGCGCAGGAACGGAGCGGTTTCCAATGTTCAGCCACATCCATTTCCAGACCATCGGCGTGACGGACTATCAGCGCGCGCTGGAATTCTACCGGGAAAAATTGGGCTTCGCCGTCGAGCGCGACAATCCTTATGGCGAAGGGCGCTGGATCTTTCTGAAAATTCCCGACGCTGCGACCATGCTTCATTTTGAAAAGCTTCCGGCAATCGAGCCCCAGAAAACGCCTGCGCTCATTCTCGTCACCGCGAACGTTGACGACACTTGCAGCAAGCTTGAAGCGGCGGGCGTGGCGATCAAACAGGGTCCTGCGGACGCGCCGTGGAATCCCGGCACGCGCTGGGCAATGATCAATGACAGCGAGGGAAACCTCGTGCTGATCCAGACAATCTAGGAGGAACAGGCCATGGCCAATCTCGCAACCAATTTCCTCGGCATCAAATCCCCCAACCCGTTCTGGCTCGCCTCCGCGCCGCCGACGGACAAGGAGTATAATGTCGAGCGCGCCTACAAGGCCGGCTGGGGCGGCGTTGTGTGGAAGACTTTGGGCGAGGAAGGCCCGCCTGTGGTGAATGTCAACGGCCCGCGTTACGGCGCGATCTGGGGCGCGGACCGGCGCTTGCTCGGCCTCAACAATATCGAGCTGATCACCGACCGTCCGCTGCAGACAAACCTGCGTGAAATGAAGGCGGTGAAGAAGCGCTGGCCGGACCGGGCGCTGATCGCGTCCTTGATGGTGCCGTGCGAGGAGGAGAGCTGGAAGGCGATCCTGAAAGTCGTCGAGGAGACCGAATGCGACGGCGTCGAACTGAATTTCGGCTGCCCGCACGGAATGAGCGAGCGCGGCATGGGCTCCGCCGTCGGCCAGGTTCCGGAATATATCGAAATGGTCGCCCGCTGGTGCAAGGCCCACACGCGGATGCCGGTGATCGTCAAGCTGACGCCGAACATCACCGATGTGCGCAAGCCCGCCCGCGCGGCCAAGCAGGGCGGCGCGGATGCGGTGTCCCTCATCAACACGATCAACTCGATCACGGCGGTCAATCTCGACACGTTTTCGCCGGAGCCGTCCATCGACGGCAAGGGTTCGCATGGCGGCTATTGCGGCCCGGCGGTCAAGCCGATCGCGCTGTCGATGGTCTCGGAAATCGCCCGCGACAGAGAGACGCGCGGCATGCCGATTTCCGGCATTGGCGGCATCACGACGTGGCGGGACGCCGCGGAATATATCGCCCTTTCCTGCGGCACGGTGCAGGTCTGCACGGCGGCGATGACCTATGGGTTCAAGATCGTCTCCGAGATGGCGGACGGGCTGTCGGAATGGATGGATTCCAAGGGCTATAAAAACATCGAATCCTTCCGCGGCATGGCCGTGCCGAACGTCACCGACTGGCAGTACCTTAATCTCAACTACGTCACCAAGGCGCATATCAATCAGGATGCCTGCATCCAGTGCGGCCGCTGCTACGCCGCCTGCGAGGACACATCGCACCAGGCGATCATGGCCGTCAAAGACGGCAAACGGCACTTCGAAGTGATGGACGACGAATGCGTCGGCTGCAATCTGTGCGTCAATGTATGCCCCGTGGACGACTGCATTTCGATGGAGCCGATTTCAGGCGTTGATCCAAGGACAAAGAAGCCGGTGCTGCCCGATTACGCCAACTGGACCACGCATCCGAACAATCCGAACGCGGTGCGGGAGGCGGCGGAGTAGTTGCGCTACCGGATGCGGCTGCCGGCCGGATCAAAGACGAAGGCCTTCGCCGCAGGGATGGTAACGCGTATCGGGAGGCCTTCTTTAATTGTGCGGTCGCCGCGCTTCTCCACAACGATATGCGTGCCATCACTTGTGTAGGTATGAACATAGGTTATCTCGCCGAGGTCTTCGGTAACTTCGGCGCGAAGGCTGAGCGTTGCGCCCGGATCTTTGGCTGAACCAAAGTGTTCGGGCCGTATTCCAACCGTAACCTCTGCGCCAAGGGCGGTGTCGGCGCTGAGCGGCAGCGAAATTGTGGCCTCCCCGTTCAGCATGCTTATTTCCGTGACACCGCCTTGGCGACCGTTCACTGTTCCCTTGATAAAGTTCATCTTCGGCGACCCGATAAACCCGGCGACAAACAAGTTATTGGGGTTGTCGTAGAGCTGAAGCGGTGCGCCAATTTGCTCCACGTGGCCAGCGGAGAGAACAACGATCTTGTCAGCCAGCGTCATCGCCTCCACCTGGTCATGGGTAACGTAAATCATGGTCGCGCCGAGCCGCTTATGCAGGCGCGCAATCTCAATGCGCATATGGACGCGCAGTTCCGCGTCGAGATTGGACAGCGGCTCGTCGAACAGAAAAACCTGCGGGCTGCGCACAATGGCGCGTCCAATGGCGACGCGCTGGCGCTGGCCGCCCGACATTTCGCGCGGCTTGCGGTCGAGAAGTTTCTCAAGCTGCAAAGTCTTTGCCGCGACAGCGACGCGTTTCTCGATTTCCTCCGTTGGGACTTTCGAGACCTTAAGGCCGAAGCTCATATTTTCGCGCACCGTCATGTGCGGATAGAGCGCGTAGGACTGGAACACCATGGCGATGCCGCGGTCGACGGGTTCAAGATCGGTGACGTCCTTGCCTCCGATGTGCAGCGTGCCCGAGTCAATGTCCTCCAGCCCTGCAATCATGCGCAGCAAGGTCGACTTGCCGCAGCCGGAGGGGCCCACGAAAACGACGAATTCCTTCTCCGCGATCTCAAGGTCAACGCCCTTGATGACATCAACCGCGCCGAAGCTTTTCATGACCTGATTGAGTATTAGCCCTGCCATTTTATCCTCCCGAAAGCGGTCTATTTGAGGTAATTGACGCTGCCTGGCAGCGCGGTCTGCGCGTCGCCCTTCAGCATGCATTCAAAGGCGATATAGCCCGCATAGCCAAGGCGGCGGAGCGTTGCGAAAATCGTCTTGAAGTCCGTCTGGCCCTGCCCTGGCTCGTAGCGGTTGCTGTCAGCGATATGCAGATGTCTGACATAAGCGAAGGCGTTTTCGAGCGCCCTGCTGGAATTAGCCTCCTCGATCCCCATGTGAAACAGATCGGCCATGAGCTTGACCGAACCATGGTTCAGCGCCGCGCAGATGGCCACACCATCAGAAAGCGTGTTGCACATATGATCTTCATAGCGGTTGAGCGGTTCGAAAAGGACTGTCACACCCTCGGCCTTGGCATGATCGCCGAGCTGTCCAAGGCTATCCAGCAGCACCTTCCGGTCCTCTCCGGCACCGCGCGGCGCGACAAAGGGTGGCAGATAGTTGGAGTGCTGCCCGTATGCGGCGGGAGTGATCGCGCCGATGCCGCCGCACTCGGCGATCACTGACAAAAGCGACTTCATGTTCGCAATCGCATCCTTGCGCCGGTCTGGATCAAAATCGCCGATGAAGTGATCCATGATGACGCACACTGTCGGCATGACAACGCCAGCCTGGCGCGCGGCGCGCAGCTCAGGCAGCCGGTCGCGGAAGACGAAGTCGCCATGCCCGCGCAGCTCAATGCCCTCGAAGCCGAAGCGGCGGGCATTGTCCCATTTTTCAATGAGCGAGGCGCCGGGCAGCAGATGTTCTTGGCAGGCGAGTTTCATGTGTCTATTCCGTGAAATCGAGGACGATCTGCATTGCGTCGTTTGGTGTGTCGCGCAGAAGATTAAACGCCGCCTGAGCATCCGCCGCCTTGAAGGTGTGGCTGATCAGTTTCTTGAAATCGATCTTGCCCTGCGCCTGAAGTTTCATGAACGCTTTGTTGAGCCGCATCATGTTCCAGCGATGGTCGGCGCTGGGACTGACACCGTATATCTGCGAGCAGACGAGCTGGATGCGGTTGTGATGGAACTCTTCGCCGAGAAAAAGTCCCTTGCCCTCACCCTGGAAAAAACCGGATACGACGACACGCGAGTTATAGGCGGCGCATCGAATTGCGTCATGCAGGGCGTGGTAGGAGCCGGAAATCTCGATGCAAATATCGGCGCCCCGGCCGCCGGTGATCTTGCGGATCTCCTGCGCAACGTCGCATTCGGCGCTGTTGATCGATATGGTCCGCGCCGGACTCCCGCGATTTCTCCAGGCGGCTGCCAAGGCGGTCAACGGCGATCACCTCCGCGCCCGAAGCCTTGGCGAGTTGCGTCACCATCTGCCCCGGCACACCCTGGCCGAAGACCGCGACATACTCGCTGAGATGAATGTCTGCATCAATGACCGCGTTGAGGCTGATAGCGCCGATCTGCGAAAAGATGCCGCAGACGGGATCAAGCCCCTTAGGCATCACCCGTTCCCGCGCCCAGTCTTCCTTTTGCACGCAAGATGCTGCGGTGGCCCCAGTAACCCCAGACCAGCTGACCTTTCCGCACCGCATTGACGTCGCTGCCTGTTTCGACAATTTCGCCAACTTCTTCATACCCAATGGCGTCCATTGGGTAGGCCATTGACTGCCCGCCTTGCACAAACAGCTTTTGCTCAGCGTCCCAGCGCTTGTGAAGGTAAGGGTTGCTTCCCATGAAGGCCGTCATCTCGGTTCCAGCCGATATGCCGGAATAGAGCGTCTTGATCCGCACTTCATCTGCGCCGAGCGGCGCTTCCTCAATCGCCTGGAAGCCGACGCGTCCGGGCTCCTCCACCGTCAGTGTATAGGCGTCCAGATTGGCTTTTGGCCTGAGCAAAGTGTCTGTCATTTTACTTCACAGCTCCGGCGGTAAGGCCTTTGACGAATTGGCGTTGGAAAATGATGTAGATGATGACGATGGGGATGGTGGCGATCGCAACGCCTGCGGACAGCAGTGAGAGATCGCGCGTGTATTTTCCCTGAAAGTAGAGCAGCCCGAGCGGCACGGTGCGGATGTCCTCGTCCTGCAAAAACAGCAGCGGCATGATGAAGTTGTTCCATGTCGCCATGAACTGGAACACGACCAGCGAGGATATTGCGGGCGTTGCCAGCGGCAGCATCACGTCCTTGAAAATGCGCCATTCGCTGCACCCGTCTGTGCGCGCGGCGTCCGCGAGCTCATTTGGCAGATCCTCAAAAAACGCCTGCATCAGGAACACGCCGAAGGGCAGTCCGAACGCGGTGGCGGGCAGGATCATCGCCCAATAGGTTCCAAGAAGCCCCATGCTGTTCAGCTGATAGAACAGCGGGATCATCACCGACTGGAACGGAATGGTGAGGCCGAGCAGCAGCGTGTAGAACATCAGGTTCCGGCCGCGGAACTTGAAGCGCGAAATGCCATATCCCGCCAGCGCCGACAGGATGACCACGGCGATCACGGTCGGGACCGTCACCATGATGCTGTTGATGAAATAGTCGCCGAAGCGGCCGATTTCCCAGGCCTTGGGAATATTCGACCACTCAAAGCGCGACGGCAGCGAGAAGGGATTGCCGGAGGCTTCGTCCTTGGGGCGCAGCGCCGTGAGCCATGACATCACAACAGGCAAGAGCGCCAATACCGCGAAGAAGGTGAGAACGGCGTATTTGCCGATATCGGAAACAAGATTGTTCGTGGATTTCTTTGCCATGGTTCAATCCGCCTTGCGAAGTTTCAAAGTGGCCCAGGCTGCAAACAGCGCAAT
The DNA here is from genome assembly GCA_963792485.1 of uncultured Alphaproteobacteria bacterium. Classification (GTDB taxonomy): domain Bacteria; phylum Pseudomonadota; class Alphaproteobacteria; order Rhizobiales; family Rhizobiaceae; genus JANOYJ01. Next base: position 6,888 of record CAWBWL010000005.1, on the reverse strand, counting down.
GACCGTCATCACCATTGACAGGGCAGCGCCATAGCCGACTTCGCGCACACGGAAGGCCGCTTCATATGTGTAGGTCGCGATGACCTCGCTGGAGTTGGCAGGCCCGCCTTCCGTCATCGCCCAGACTACGTCGAACACGTTGAAGCCGCCGATGATGGTGAAGACCAGAACCATGGTCAGCACGGGGCGGATCTGCGGGATGATGACATTGCGGAAACGCTGCCAGGCATTGGCGCCGTCAATGCGCGAAGCATCGATGAGTTCGGCGTCAACCTTCTGTAGGCCGGAGTAAAGCACGACGACGCAGAAGCCGATATAAGACCAGATGGCGGCGGCGAGGACGGCGTAGAGCGCGGTCGAGGTTTCGCCGAGCCAGCCCGTTGTCGCGAGTCCGCCCAGTCCGATGGCTTTAAGTCCTTGGTTCAAGAGGCCATAAAGCGGATGGTAAATCCACCGCCAGATCACACCGATGACAAAGGCGGACAGCACCATGGGCAGAAAGTAAATGGTGCGGAAAACAATGCTGCCCTTGACGCCTGTCCACAGGATCACCGAGAGCACGAGGCCAATTGAAATGGGCACGACAGTGCCCCAGAAAACCCAGATCAAATTATTCCACAGGGACGACCACATCAGCGGGTCGGCAAACAGACGGGTGTAGTTGGCAAAGCCCACAAATTTGGGATCGCCCAGTCCGTTCCATTCGGTGAGGCTCAGATAGACTGTCCGGAAAAACGGATAGCCGAAAAACATGAGATAGACGAGGAACGCTGGAAGCACGAACCAGAACCCGGCCTGTTGTCTGCGCTGCGTTGCCTTGATGCGCTTTGTCACCATGAACCTCCCGCCCATGACAACATGGGCATCCAGATTGATTTGCCAGCGTTTCAATATCGGTGCACCGCCTAAGCGGCGCAGCTCTCGTTCTGTCCGATGGGATTGGAACTGGTTGATACCCAGTTCCCACCACAGCGGGCAGCGAAGGGCATTATCCTCCCTGCAGGCTGTGAAGGAGGAAGTATCACAGCCTGCGGAAGTTCACGGCGCGGCAACCGCGCCGCCGGGAGAGTGGGAGTCAGCGCTTATTTTGCGCTGGCGGCGGCCTGCAGTTCCTTGGCCTGGTCTTCCGGCGTCTTCGAGCCGGCAAGAACAGCCTGGAAGCCATCCTTCATCGCAGTGTTGAACTTGTCGCTCATCAGCACGTCGATGTTATAGCCCATCGGCACCGTTGCCAGAGCCTCAGCCGCGCCCTGGAATAGCGGCGGCACTTTCTGGCCCGTCAGGTCCACCTTGTAGGTGGGGAAGCGGTTCATGCCTTCCGTCCACATCTTGGCGTTTGCGGGGTCGAACAGGAAGGAGATGAACTTCTTGGCGGCATCAGCATTCTGCGTTGCCGCATTGACGAAGTAGCCGGAACCGAGGCCTGCCGGCGGAAGCGGATCGCCGCCGCCCTTCTTTGGCAGGAAGAACCAGCCGGGCTTGAATTTGGCGTTTGCCGTGATGTCGCTGATCAGCCATGTGCCCGTGACCATCATGCCGGCGTCGCCGTTCTTGAACAGATTGCCGCTGTCATCATAATTGACCGCGTTGACGCTGGGGATCAGATGGCCGGCGGCATTGGCGTCCACAAACCAGGTCTTGATGGCGTCAACAGTCGCGGGGTCGTCCCAGGAGGCCGCGCCCGACATCATCTGCTCGAGCTTCTCCTTGCCGACCGCATTGTTCATGAACAGGCTGAAGATGTGGAAGGCAGGCCAGCCATCGGCGTTGCCGAAAGAGACTGGAACTTTCCCGGCGGCCTTGATGGCGTCTGCGACTTTGACAAAGTCCTCATAGGTCTTCGGCACTTCGAGCTTCATCTCGGCGAACATATCGGCATTGTAATAAACGCCGATGAATTCGACTTCATTGCCAACGCCGTAGACCTTGCCGTCAAAGCGCGTGCGCTCTTTCGACCATGGATAAATATGCTTGTCGAGGCTGGCGGCATAGAGGTCGTCCAATGGCATCAGCAGACCTGCCTTGGCAAGCTCGCCGGCAAAACCCGGGCCGGTGTCGAAATAGAGAACGTCCGGTCCCGCGCCCGAGGTCAGCGCTGTCTGGACGATGGTGCGCAGATCGTCGGCCGACTGCACGTCCCGCTGAATCTTGATATCCGGATTGGCGGCCTCAAAAGCAGCGATGAATGCTTGCATGCCCTTGTTGTCGTTCTCTTCGGAGAATTGGTCCCAGACTTTTAGGGTCGTCTCGGCGTATGCAGTTGCCGCACTGAGCGCCAGCATGCTGCTGGCCATAATCGAAATAAATGTCCGTCTGTGCATAGTGTCCTCCCTGTGCACGCTTGCCCGTCGATCTGATCTCCCAGTATCACATATGTCAACGTTACCATATGCGATCAAAAAAATGTGTCAACGTTGACACATGTCGAAAAATCACATACTAGTTTGGATGAGTCAAGTGGTAATTCAGGATTTTTTCAAGGCGGTGGAGGCACGCAGCACGAGATGGGTTTTGAAGCGCTCGAGCGGCTGCGCAATGCCCGGTTTGCCGCCAATATGTTCGAGCGCGAGCTTGGCGGCTGCGATGCCCAATTCGTGGGCAGGCAGATAGACGGTCGTCAGTTCTGGCGCGAGAAACGGGGCGAGCGTATCGTCAAACCCGATAACCGAAATGTCGCGCGGCACGTTTAGTCCGTGCTCATTAGTCGCCTGCAAGACACCGGCGGCAAGCAGGTCGCTTGAGGCAAATACCGCAGTCGGCCTGTCGCCTGCATCAAGCCAGACATTCATCGCCTTATAGCCAAGACCGTGCGCGTCCATGTCGCTGAGTGTATAGGCTGCGCCAAATGCTACGAGTTTTTCATCGAAGACGCCGAGCGCCGTCAGCGCGTCGCGATAGGCGCCGAACCGCTCCTCTTCCACATAATCGGCAAAACGGTTTTCCTGCGAGCCCGGCCGCTGCCCGACATAGGCAATGCGCCGGTGGCCGAGTGAGACAAGATGGGCCATCGCCTCTTGTGCTCCGGCATAGTTGTCAACGGTGAGCAAGATACCCTTGTCGCTGCGCGGGCGTTCAACCTGAATGACCGGCACCCCCGCGCCAATGGCGCGATCAACATTTTCAGCTGCGATGGGTGTCGTGAAAATGATCGCATCCACGCGCCAGCCAAGGAATGTTTCAACGCCCTTTCGCTCCGCTTCAGCGTCGCCCTGCACGTTATAGGTCAGTGTTGTGTAACCGTGCTGCTGCGCGTAATCCTCAACGCCCCTGCGCAACTTTGACAAAGAACGGGTTCGGCACCGTGGATTGCAGCAGATGCCCGATGACATTGCTGCGGCTGCGCTTCAGGCTGCGGGCAATGGCATTGATCTGGTAGCCTGTCGCGTTGACGGCCTCCATCACCTTTAAGCGCGTGGCCTCCGCGACATAGCCATTGTTATGCAGGACGCGGGCAACCGTGGCGGTGGCGACGCCAGCGCGCTCGGCGACGGTCTTGATGTTCGGTCCTTTGCTCAAGCTCTGCTGGTCTCTGCCTCTGATCTTTCGAGCGCCGATTTGGCACGGCGCAGGCAAGCGCGCAACCCGCGGCACGCAAGCGGCAGGGCTTTCAGCTGAGGCTATGGCAAAGACGCAGGCTGATATTCACTCGCCGCAAACACATGGTGATGCACCTTGCCGGTGAACAGCTTCAGCAGCTCGCCCGTCACCTCCCGGCTCTGCGCCCGCACCGGCGAGGCAAGCGCCCGCTCGCAGGCGTCCATGTCTGGATAGCGGATGGCGAGCGCCGTGGCATAATGCGGCGCGCCCGCGTCGCGGTCCGTCCCGTCCAGCACCCGCACTTCCCCACACTTGGCATCCAGGCACATCGCCAGCAAACAACGACAGAACGGAACGCTGCGACCGCAACCTGAAAGCTGGCTGACAATCCATCATGGCAACCTGCCAAAGCTAACGTGACAACGTCAAAACCACGGATCCTTGACTGAACCCGCTGCCCCGCTTTGATTGCAGGTCAGTCCAAGCTTGCAACGCCCCGCAGCCGCCATTCCGGCCCTACAAGCCCTGCGATATCGAGTCCGCCTTGGCGCACCCCGCTCAGAATCGGCCACCAATGGACTTGGCCATTAATATGCTGCCAAAGGATATCGTCCGTGCGATCAGCATTCAGATCGCCCGCACCCGCGAGTCTCCATTCCGGCCCTACGGGTCCCGCGATGTTCAGGCCGCCTTGACGCACGCCATTGAGCATCGGCCACCAATGAACCTGACCGTTGATGTGCTGCCAGAGAATGTCGTCCGTGCCGTCGCCGTTCAAGTCTCCCGAACCAATGAGCCGCCACTCCGGCCCGACAGGACCAGCGATGTCGATGCCACCTTGACGCTGACCGTTGAGTATCGGCCAGTAGTGGACCTGCCCGTTGATGTGCTGCCAGAGGATGTCATCCGTGCCGTCGCCGTTCAGATCACCGGCACCGGTCGGCTTCCACTCCGGCCCGACGGGCCCTGCGATGTTAAGGCCGCTCTGCCGCACGCCATTGAGCATCGGCCACCAATGGACCTGCCCATTGATATGCTGCCAGAGCGCGTCTTCGGTGCCCTCACCGTTGAAATCGCCGCCCGCGATCAGCTTCCATTCTGGCCCGACGGGGCCTGCGATATTGATGCCGCCCTGCCGCTGACCGTTCAGCATTGGCCAATAGTGCACCTGACCGTTGATGTGCTGCCACAAGACGTCGCCGGTCCGCCGCTGCACGGTCTGGACTGCCGCCCACAGCGCCGCGTTGCGGAAACTGGTTCCTGAATTGGTCCCGCCGGTGGCGCCGCACCCGCCGTTGGTGTGGATGCCAATCGCGATCTCGGTCCCGTCGGCAATAACCGGGCTGCCTGAATTGCCGCCTTGCGTGTCAGGAACGTAGTTGAGCGTGCCGCTGGTCGGACCGCCGGTATTGCCACTGAGCGCCCCGCTATGCGTCTGCTGGGTCTGATTCGTCGCATCGCGCGGACCGCCTGCGCCAAACCCCGGGCCGGGGCCGTCAACGCCATAGCCCGTGACGCGGACTTGGGGAGGGTTCTGGGTGTTCGACAATTGGAATGTCGCACCCTGAGCCGCAGCTGGCATCAGGCCGGTTTCGGTGTTTGGCACAACCCGGAACACCGCCCAGTCGTTTCCCTGGCCGCTATTCTGGCTGACCATCGAGCCTGCGGCTATCCGGTACTGATCGCGCACCGGCGGTGCGACGGTCGTCCCGTTGGCGAGCGAGGCGGGCACGTTGAACTCCACCGTCTGGGCGGCAGCCGTCGCGCAATGCCCCGCAGTCAGGAACGCCCCGCCGTCGATCAGCCAGCCAGTGCATCCGATCGGCATGACCCGGCCAGCGCGCGGATTGGCCGATGCAACGCGGTCATCGGCCGCACCGCAGATCGACTCCACTGCGGGTCCAATCGCAGGCTGAACGCCCTCGGTGCCGGGCAGGGCCGCATCGTTGGGAATAAAGCGCTGCAGATCATCGCCGAGAAGGTTGAACAATTGGCTTGGCAGACCGCGTTCAGCCCCGCCCCCGCCGGCGGGCAAGCCGACGATGATGTCCGCAACACTGGCCGACGCAGACGCGGCATCGGGCCCCGGCGTCAGCTTGACGCTGAGCTTGTCGCCGTTAAAGACGGCAGTGAGGCCCTGCCAATCGTCAATCTGGGACTGCGTAAATGTCTGCGACTGGCCGTCAGCTGCGGTGATGGTCAGCGTGCCCTCACCGAGCGCAACATCTGACAATTGAAGCTGCAACCACGCCGCGCCGGGCACCGCAATGGTCTGTTCACCTGCCGCCAACTTAGCGAAAAGAGGCGACATGGCCTCGGGTGCCGCATCAACCGCGATAACCGCGCGCCGCGCCGGGGCTGTTTCAGCAAAGGCCGCTGTTGCAAATACAACACCTGACAGGGCCAACGAAATAACTCTTATCGATGAATTCGACATTGTCTAAAACTCCTGGAAAGAGAGTTTCTAGGCCGACAAATAGATTAGGCTGATAAGAAGCATGCACCATAGCCAAGTTATCAATTTTTTACAAGACTTTTCGGAAGTCTTCCTGACCCATCATTCCCAAGTCGAGCCTTGATCTCAGCACAACGAACCGGACTTGAACTCGGATCGAACCTTCCGGGCAAGGTAAGCTGGCGAGTGCGATTGAGTGAGCTGCGCCTAGCTCGAGCCTTTGCTCTTCCTGGGGAAAGGTCCGAAGGATGCGAAGCATCTGGTTAGGGTTGGCGCGGTCCTCCTTCGCTCATGCAGAGCGTCGCGGGAATGGCAGCCTCATTCCGCACCACCTGAGAACGATTCAGGAAAAGCCGCCCTCTTCCCCTCTACCCGCGTTTCAGACCTGCGCGAGCGCATATTCACTCGCCGCAAACACATGGTGATGCACCTTGCCGGTGAACAGCTTCAGCAACTCCCCCGTCACCTCCCGGCTCTGCGCCCGCACCGGCGAGGCAAGCGCCCGCTCGCAGGCGTCCATGTCTGGATAGCGGATGGCGAGCGCCATGGCGTAATGCGGCGCGCCCTGGTCGCGATCCAACCCATCCAGCACCCGCACCTCCTCCGCCCCCGGAAACCGCGTCCACAAGGGCACCAGGCGCTCCTTCACAAACGCGCGGAACTCCTCTTCGCGCCCCGGATGGACTTCGCCTTCAAACAATGCGTAGCGCATAATCATGATTTGGCTTTCGAAACAGAGATTGCCTTCCGGCGGCAAACCGCCGCCGGAGTTTCTTCAAATCGTTCAAGCTCGATGCGAGAATTTGGCATGGCGAGTCAGATAGAGTTGGCTTTCGAGAACCGGAGCGGAATGGACTATTGTCCATGAGCACCGGAAGCGCAGAAAGCCGGCTCTA
>CAWBWL010000004.1:0-170337 GCA_963792485.1 uncultured Alphaproteobacteria bacterium | reverse complement strand
ACGGGCGTTGTCGAGGGCGGCGAGATTTCGATGTTTTATGATCCCATGATCGCCAAGCTCTGCACCCATGCCAGCGACAGGGCAGGGGCGATTGAGGCGATGGAGGACGCGCTCGACCGGTTCGAGCTCGATGGCATCGGCCACAATCTGCCTTTCCTCTCCGCTGTCATGGCGCATGAAAAATTCCGCTCCGGAAACATCACCACGGCCTTTATCGCCGAGGAGTTTCCCGACGGATTTTCTGGCGTCAAGCTCCCGACGCGACGCTCGAAAACCTCGCCGCCATCGCCGCCGCGAGCAACATGGAAATCCAGACCCGCGCCACGCAGATTTCCGGCACGCTGCAAAACCACCGCCGGGTGATTGGCGCGGACTGGGTCATCGTCTTGAACGGACGCGATTTTCCGCTGTCGCTGCAAGGCAGGGACGGACGCTATGCGGTGGTGATGAACAACCGCATCAAGCAGGTTGATCTCAACGGCTGGCGTCCCGGCAGGACTTTGATCGAGGCCCTCATCGACAACGCGCCGATGTCGGTCAAATCCGAGCGTCTGATGCCCGGCCTGCGCTACCGCTACCGGGGCGCGGATGTGAAAGTCCAATGCCGCACGCCGCGCATGGCGGAGCTGGCGAAATTCATGCTGCCGAAGAAGAAGGCCGACACGCAAGACCCTGCGCTGCCCGATGCCGGGGCTGATCACCTCCATTGTGGTGAGCGTTGGCGATGAGGTGCAGCAGGGGCAGACGCTGGCCACTGTTGAGGCGATGAAGATGGAGAATGTGCTGAAGGCGGAGCGGAAGTCTGTGGTCAAGGCGGTGCTGGCGGCGGCGGGGGAGTCGCTGGCGGTGGATGATGTGATTTTGGAGTTTGTGTGATGGGGAGCGCGCGCAGACTTCCCCCCTCCGCCGCCTTCCTCGCGCGGCTCCTCCCCCACAAGGGGGGAGGATTGGACGCGGGAGAATCTCCCCCCTTGTGGGGGAGACGCCGCCGCGAAGCGGGCAGAGGGGGGAAGTCTGCCAAGGAATTATTCCTCATGACCAAACTCACCGACTGGCAGCCCCTCGCCGCCCGCGAACTCGGCGCATCCCCTGCCCCCCGCCCCACGCCCGAGGGCATCGACATCAAACCCCTCTACACCGCCGAAGACCTTTCCGGTCTCGACACCGCCTCGCTCCCCGGCTTCGCCCCCTTCACACGCGGCCCGCGCGCCACAATGTATGCCGGGCCGGCCATGGACCATCCGCCAATATGCCGGCTTCTCCACCGCCGAGGAATCCAACGCCTTCTACCGCAAGGGCCTCGCCGCCGGGCAGCAGGGCGTGTCGGTCGCCTTTGATCTCGCCACCCATCGCGGCTATGATTCCGACCATCCGCGCGTCGCCGCCGATGTCGGCAAGGCGGGCGTCGCCATCGACTCCGTCGAGGACATGAAAGTGCTGTTCGACGGCATCCCGCTCGACAAGGTCTCCGTGTCGATGACGATGAACGGCGCGGTCATTCCGGTGCTGGCGAGTTTCATCGTGGCGGGCGAGGAGCAGGGCGTGCCGCGCGCGGCGCTGTCGGGCACGATCCAGAACGACGTGCTCAAAGAATTCATGGTGCGCAACACCTATATCTACCCGCCCGAGCCCTCGATGCGCATCGTCGCCGACATTATCGACTACACGGCGCGAGAAATGCCGAAATTCAACTCGATCTCCATCTCCGGCTATCACATGCAGGAGGCCGGGGCGACGCTGGTGCAGGAGCTGGCCTTCACGCTCGCCGACGGGCGCGAATATGTGCGCGCCGCCATTGCGCGCGGGCTGGATGTGGACGCCTTCGCCGGGCGGCTGTCCTTCTTCTTCGCCATCGGCATGAACTTCTTCATGGAGGCCGCCAAGCTGCGCGCCGCGCGGCTCATCTGGTCGCGGATCATGGAGGATTTCGCGCCGAAGAAAGAAGCCTCGAAAATGCTGCGCACGCATTGCCAGACCTCGGGCGTCGTCTTCAGGAGCAGGACCCCTACAACAACATCGTGCGCACCGCGTTCGAAGCCATGTCGGCCGTGCTGGGCGGCACGCAGTCGCTGCACACCAATTCCTTCGACGAAGCCATCGCGCTTCCCACCGAATTCTCCGCCCGCATCGCCCGCAACACGCAGCTGATCCTGCAGCACGAAACCGGCATCACCGATGTCGTGGACCCGCTGGCCGGCTCCTTCTATGTCGAGCGCCTGACGCAGGATTTGGCCGACAAGGCCTGGGCGCTGATCGAAGAGATGGAGGCGCTGGGCGGCATGACCAAGGCCGTCGCCTCGGGCCTGCCCAAGCGCCTGATCGAAGAAGCCGCCACGCGCCGCCAGGCCATGGTGGACCGGGGCGAGACGGTCATTGTCGGCGTCAACAAATACCGGCTCGAAAACGAGGCGCATCTGGAGACGCGCGAAGTGGACAACGCCGCCGTCCGCGCAGGTCAGATCAAGCGCCTCGAACAGGTCAAGCGCAGCCGCGACAGCTCCGCCGTCCGCGCCGCGCTCGCCGCTTTGGAAGAATGCAGCCCGCACGGGCGAGGGCAGCCTCCTCGGCCTCGCGGTCGATGCCGCCCGCGCCCGCGCCACGGTCGGCGAAATCTCCGATGCCATGCGCGCCGTCTTCGGCGACCACTTCGCCACGCCCAAAGTCGTCAAAGACATCTATGCCAAAGCCTATTCCGGCGACCCCGAATACGACACGCTCACCACCCGCCTCGCCGATTTCATCCAGCGGACGGGAGCGGCCCCGCGCCTGATGGTCGCCAAGCTCGGCCAGGACGGCCATGACCGGGGCGCGAAAGTCATCGCCTCCGCCTTTGGCGATATCGGCTTCGAAGTCATCGCCGGCTCGCTGTTCCAGACGCCGGAAGAAGCGGCCAACGAAGCCATCGCCCGCCAAGTCCACGTCATCGGCGTCTCGTCCCTCGCCGCGGGACACAAGACCTTGCTGCCGCAACTCATTGAAACATTACGGAAAAAAGGCGCGGGCGACATCATCGTCGTCTGCGGCGGCGTCATTCCCCGGCAGGATTATCAATTCCTGTTCGACGCGGGCGTGGCGGCGGTGTTCGGGCCGGGGACGAATGTGCTGGCGGCGGCGCGAGAGGTGATGGATTTGGTGGAGGGGCGGGGGCGGAATTAGAGGGAGAGCTTGTGGGCGAAGAAGAGTTGACTGATGAAAGACGGCAGACGCTCGGCGACAGGCCGAAGAATGAGCATTTGTGAATTTGGTTTCTTTCCTTGGATTGATTGTTTCGTCCCTCACTACCGGAACTAACAGAGCTTGATTGGTCGCATGAGCGGAATAAGCTTGGCAACAAATGTGGACAAGCGGCGACCCAGTGTCCGGGAAATCAACTTATGATCTGATTGTGATTTGTTTTGGCATGATGATCCGGGTCGTGGAGAACTTTCGGGGGCGGTTATCATGGCCGAAAGAGTTATGACCGCACAAGCTGACATCCTTTCACGTGGAAAGACGAGACGCCCTTTGCTCGGATATTTTAACGAGGACGCCGCCGCCGACACTGAGGCTTTTATTGTCCGACGAGCGGTTAGTCAATTGGCGTAACTAAGGCCTTTAAGAAGTCCGCACTGAATTCGAGCGAGGACTTACTCTCTATTCGAAGCAAATCGATCAACGAAATGCTGATCTCAAAAGCCAAGGAGAAAAATTGCCAAAGACATCGACGATCTTGCGAAAAGTCTGGATTTTTCAGTCACTATCCTGAATATAGGCTTCTGAGCGACTCGTTCGGCCGATACGTCACTGGACACATTTGCATCGTCATTTGAACAAAGCAGAAGATGGCACCTATGAAGGGTTTATCGGAGGTCCCGCCGGCGATAACTGATTGGCGTTTGAATTTCAGTGAGTTGTGTTCCGCTCTGCACATGAGTTTGGAGGCTTTCATCACGATGTCGGAGGGACCTTGAGGGCAAACTACATGCAGAGTTACTATTGAAATTCGGCCAGATGAATGTCACTTCCATGGCAAGGATATTCACATTTGTAGTTCGATATCGATAACGGAAGCGGCACTACTTGGAGTGTGCCAATGGCACCGAATTTTATCCGCTGTCCCCCTGTCCAAAGCCGAGATCATGGCCAAAGCCTTGTCGGACCCCGACAACCTGCGTTCGCCAGGACTGATTTCGCGAAGAGGCCGCAGCCAAATGGTCGCAGTCTTCGTCTTGGTCTGCGCCTCATGCAAAAAGAGTTCGCGGACTAATCGCTGTCGAGCCGGAGCTTGTGGCGCAGGCGGCGGGTTCTTGCTAGGATAGGGCGGAGATGTCGCTATTCACCACAACCCATGATACGAAATTGCAACATTGAAAATTATACTGGCAGCCAGTAGAAAAACATGCTATCATTTGTCTGGGATGAAACCAAAGCTGTGTCGAACCTGCGCAAGCATGGTGTTTCGTTTGAACAGGCCTCTGCGGCGTTTGACGATCCAGGCATGACGTTTTTGCAGGATGAGGCAATGCCCTACGGCGAAGTGCGGATGATTGCCATTGGCCTTATGGGTTTGACGCTGTTGACGATTGTGTTCACCGAACGCGGCGAAGCGATCAGGATCATTTCCGCCCGCCGGTCAAACAAAATGGAAGAGCGCATCTATGCAGAAGCATATTAAAATCGAAGAGCTGCCCCCGATGTCCGAGGCTGAGATCATGGCCAATGCCCTGTCCGATCCCGACAACCCGCCGCTCACCGAGGCTGACCTCGCCCGCCTGAAACCGCTGCCGAAAGCCCGCGCCCTGCGCATCCGCCTGCGCCTGACGCAGGAGGAATTTGCCGCGCGTTACCACATTCCGCTCGGCACGCTGCGCGACTGGGAGCAGCGGCGGGCGGAGCCGGACAAGACGGCGCAAGCGTATCTGCGCGTCATCGCCGCCGAGCCGGAGCTGACGGCGCGGGCGGCGGGATTGCCGGAGAGGGCGGAAAAAGGGGCTTCGAAAGGCAACGCGATGAGCGAATACCAACTCAATCCAGAATTCACCATCACCAACGAAAACTCCCTCCGAACCCTGTTCCCGCCGACGCATGAACTCGCCGCCCTGAAGTGCCAGACCACTCTCGACAAACACGCGCAGGACTTTATCCGGCGCTCGCCGTTCCTGTGCATCGGCACGCAGAATCTGGATGGAAAAGCCGATGTCAGCCCGCGCGGCGACCCGGCGGGGTTTGTCAGGATTCTTGACCCGCACACGCTGGCGATCCCGGACCGGCCGGGCAATAACCGGCTCGACAGCCTCGCCAATATTCTCGCCAATCCCAGCGTCGGCCTCCTGTTCATCATTCCGGGCTTTGACGACACTTTGCGGGTGAACGGGCAGGCCAGTCTGGTGACTGATCCTGAACTTCTGACCAGCATGCGCGTCAACGACCGCGCTCCCCGGCTGGCGATCTTTGTCAAAGTGAGCGAGGTCTTCCTGCATTGCGCCAAGGCGTTCCGCCGCTCGCATCTGTGGGACCCAAGTCATTTCCAGAACCGCGCCGAGATGCCGTCGCTGATGAAAATTATCCTCGATCAAACAACGGGCGCGCCGGGCGATGGCGAGGAGATGCGCAGGATTGATGTCGGGCTGGAGGCTGAATACGAGAAGTCACTGTACTGATTTCTGAAAAACAGCGTATTCCGCCCGCCGCCCAACTCTGAGCACCTAATCAATCTTCACCCGATACTTCTCATGACACCCCTGACACGCCGCGCCAACAGCGGGCAGGGCGGCCTTGAAGCCTGCCTCGTCCTTGGCGGCGCGCAGCGCGGTCAACGCGGCTTCGGCGTCGGCGGTCACCTTGGCAAAGCCCGCGCTGTCAGACCAGATATCCGGCTTGGCGCCCGTTTCCATTACCTCGCCGGTCTTTGAATCTTCGGGCCAGAACTCCGCCCAGCCCTTGCAGGCGCGCTCCATGTTTTCAAAGGCGCTGGCAATGCCGGAGCTGTCATAGGGCTTTTCCCCGCGCAGCATCGGGAAGAACTGCCCGTTCACAGCCGCGCCTTGCGCCTTCATGCAGGCCTTGCGGGCGATGATGGAGTTGTCGCCCCCGGCAAAGGCGGCATTGAGGCCAAGACATGCGGCCGCGAGCTGCAGGGCAATGTTGCGCATCATCTTTTCAAACCCTCTCTCTCATCAGCACCCGGTGACCTGCCGCTCAACCGTTCACCGCCACCATTACCGAATAAAGCGACTGATTTGCCGTAATATAAAGCCGGTTGCGCTTGGGGCCGCCAAAGGTCAGGTTAGAGACCAGCTCGGGAATATGCACCTTGCCAATGAGTGTTCCGTCCGGATCATAACAATGCACCCCATCCGCCGCGCTCGACCAGATGCGGCCGTCGCGGTCCACGCGGAAGCCGTCAAAAAGGCCGGCAGTGCAGGTGGCGAACACCTCGCCGCCGGAAAGCTTGCCATCCTCGGAGACCGCGAACCGCCGAATATGCGCCGGCCCGCCCGGCATGTGGCTGGCGCCGGTGTCGGCGACGTAGAGCAGCTTCTCATCCGGCGAAAAGGCGAGGCCATTCGGCTTGACGAAGTCATCCGCCACGCGCGCCGGGCAGCCGGTTTGCGGATCGATCCGGTAAACATGGCAGTCCATTTCCGGCTCGGCCCGCTCGCCCTCATAATCGGACAATATGCCGTAGCTCGGATCGGTGAACCAGATCGAGCCGTCGGATTTGACCACGGCATCATTGGGCGAGTTGAAGCGCTTGCCCTCGAACCGGTCAGCGAGCACGGTGATCGAACCATCATGTTCGGTGCGTGTGACGCTGCGGGTCAGATGCTGGCACGTCACCAGCCGCCCCTGCCGGTCGGTGGTATTGCCATTGCTGTTACTGGATGGCTGGCGGAAGACGGAAACGGAATTGTCCGTCTCGTCAAACCGCATCATCCGGTTGTTTGGAATATCGGAGAAAACCAGATAGCGCCCCGCCGCGAAATAGGCCGGGCCTTCCAGCCAGCGCGCCCCGGTCCAGAGCCGCTCCACCCTTTGATGGCCGACAAAACAGGCGTTGAACCGTGGGTCGAGAACCTCAAACCCGGTTCCCTCAAGCACTCCGAACATGACCTCTCTCCCAATGCGCAGGCCGGATTAGGCAACAGCGTCGCCCAGCCGTCAAGCTTCGATCAACAACGGCTCGGCAAAGAAGTGCTCTTCCAGATTATTGCCGTCGCCCGCCCGGTCGATCACGACAAACCGCTGCATGTGCCCAATTGGCGTGACAACGCCGTGCCAGATGTTGGCGGCATAATTCACGCCTTCGCCCGGCGCGGTCATGAAGGCGAGAGGCGTTCCCGGAACGCCATTCTCGTCCGGCGCCACGATGACCAGAAACGGACGGTCATCAAGCGGCATGAATGCTTGGCTCCCGAGCGGATGCCGTTCGACCATTTTGAGGGTCAGCGGCAGCGCATAGGGCTTTGCCTTAAAGATCGACACAATCTGCCGCCCGTTCTCGCCGCGCACGTCCAACCTGGCGAGATCATGATAGCGCTCGCATTGGCCGCCATTGATCGGAAAATGATGCGCGCCCTCCGTTCGATCACATCGCCAAAGGGCGCGAAGGCGGCGCTTGTCAGCGGCTGTATCTTGACGCGGCGCACCTACACCGCCTTGCCGAAAACCCGCAAGCGCGAGACGCCGCCATCGGGGAAAATATTCAGCCGCAGATGCGTGACCGGGCCGATGTCAGCAATATCCGGCTCCCTTGAATTCATGCGCCGCATCGGCGGAGAGTTTCCTGCGCCCCACGAGTTCAGTCCAGAACATGGAGGATGTGACGATCATCTTTTCCAGATTGTCACCCAATTCGCCAAGGTCCGCCCCGAGCACCGAGCAGCTTTCGGGAAAATTGCCCTTGAAAAATGCGGTGTCCACAATGACGCGGCTGATTTCTCCGCGCGCGGCGAGTTTGACAATGCACCAGTCATTGCCGGGTTCCCGCAGCCGCCTGGTCTCCCAACCGCCGCCCATATTTTCCGCCTTGCCCGGCGCCAGCATGCCGTTGAGATTGCCGTAATGCGCGTTGGAAAATGCCACCACGCGCCCGCCCAGAAGCGAGGAGGCCAGATCGACTTCCTTACCGCCCGCCGCCTTCCGGTCAAACTCCGGCTCGCCATAAACCCGCAGCCGCGCCACCCCGCCATCGGGGAAAATATGGATGCGCACATGGCTCCAGATTTCTTGCGAACCACACTCGAAATAATGATGCGCGCTCGGTCCCATCGGACTGTGCTGAAGAATGTCGGTCCATTTGGTGCTGGCGTCAGGATCGCCTTGAACTCTCGCACCTTCAATCGACACTGCCGGCGGATAGTTGCCGGTGAAGTGCGATGTGTCCACGTCAAAGCCGAGTATCCGCCCCGGCACGGCGAGTTTCACAACGGCGAAATCATGCCCCGGCCCGCGCCGGCGCCGCGATTCCCAGCCATCCATCCACTTGCCATTGTCGTCATATTTGTCCGGGATGAAGACCGCAGGCCCGTCCTGCAGCATCCGGTCCACGGCGGCGAAGAAGTCATCGGTGGCCGAGATTGCCTTCGCGCCAAGGCTGGCGGAGGCGAGATTGATTGCGTTGCGCACAAAGGAAGGAGCTGTGGGGTCGGGCGTTTGCATCGGCATTCCTATGGATTATTCGGGAAACTTGTCTTTGAGCCGGAAGAGAGCAATCCGCTCGACCTGACGGCAGGCGTCGTCAAACTCGGCCTCGCGGCTGTTATTGATGCGCGTCTCAAACGCCGTCAATATGTCAGCCTTCGACTTGCCTTTCACGGCGATGATGAAGGGAAAGCCGAACTTTTCGACGTAAGATGCATTGAGCCGGGTAAAAGCAGCGCGCTCCGCATCCGTCAGCGCATCAAGCCCCGCCGCTGCCTGTTCAGCCGTGGACTCCCCCGTCAGTTGCCTGGCCGCCGCAAGTTTCCCGGCCAGATCCGGATGCGCCTTCAAAACGCCGAACCGCTCATCCTCGCTTGCGGCGCGGAACATTTTGCACAGCGCCGCGTGAAGTCCGGCTGCGCTGTCGTGTGCCGGACCCAGTTCTGCCTCAAAGGCGCGTTCGGCAACCCATGGCGAATGCTCAAACACTCCGCCATAGGCCGCGATGAAATCCTCCCTATTCATGCGCGAAGGATAGATCGCCTGCGGCTTGAACGGCTGCGTCGCTTTCCAATGCCTGGCAATATCAATGCGCTTGGCGATCCATGCTTTCTCATGGCTTTGCACGTAATCAATGAACCGCGCCAAGGCGGCCGCACGGCCGGGGCGTCCAACGAGGCGGCAGTGCAGGCCGATGCTCATCATCTTGGGGCTCCCGTTACGCCCTTCAGCATAAAGCGTGTCGAAGCTGTCCTTGAGGTAAGAGAAGAACTGGTCGCCGGAATTGAATCCCTGCGGCGTTGCAAAGCGCATGTCATTGGCATCGAGTGTGTATGGAATGACCAGCTGATGTTTTCCGCCATGCTCATACCAATAGGGCAGATCGTCAGCATAACTGTCCGAGACATAATCAAAGCAGCCAAGGCTTGTGGCAATATCCACAGTATTGACGGAGGTCCGGCCCGTATACCAGCCGAGCGGCGCTTCGCCGGTAACCAGGCGGTGCAACTTGATGGCCTCGCGAAAGTGCTGTGCCTCGTCCTCAATCGCATAGTCACGGTAGTCAATCCATTTCAGCCCATGCGAGGCAATCTCCCATCCCGCCTCCTGCATCGCTGCGACCTGTTCGGGCGACCGGTCCAGCGCGGTGGCAACGCCATAAACCGTGACCGGCACTTGTTTGCCCGTCAGCAGCCGGTGCAGGCGCCAGAAGCCGGCGCGGGCGCCATACTCGTAAATCGACTCCATGTTCCAGTGCCGCTGACTGGTCCAAGGCTGCGCACTGACGATTTCGGAGAGAAAGGCTTCAGACGCCGCGTCGCCATGCAAGACGCAGTTTTCGCCGCCCTCTTCATAGTTCAGCACAAATTGCACAGCCACATTCGCCCCGCCCGGCCATTTGGCATCAGGCGGATTTCGTCCATAGCCGCGCATGTCGCGTGGGTATCGCATGAATTGGAGAATCCCGTGTCAAATGTGAAACTCGCACTATTTAGCGGCAAAAATCCAGAAGTGATTGATGCATGCAAATTTCATCACCAACTGACGGCAATAATCTTTCCCCTTCCGGGATTTATCGCTTATCCTGATTTGGGAACCGGACCGGAGTTGAGCCATTTTGAAAGACCCCAATAAGGCAGGCAAACTCACCACACATGTTCTGGACGTGGCCCTGGGAAAGCCGGCGGCGGGCATGCGGATTGATCTTTACGAATATCACGGTGATGCGCCGTCTCATCTGTTGAGCTTGAACACCAATTCCGACGGCCGTTGCGACGCGCCATTGCTCGCAGGCGAAGCTCTCAGAGCCGGGGACTATGAGCTGCGCTTTCATGCGGGCGCCTATCTGAAGCGGTCGGGCGCATCCGTCTCCGAACCGCCATTCCTTGACCTCATTCCCATCCGGTTCGGCATCAGCGATCCTGCGGCGCACTACCATGTTCCGCTTCTGGTTTCGGCGCATGGCTATTCCACCTACCGGGGGAGCTGACGCGATGAATGCGCCGGTCCGCTCCAGCATACGATTTCTCCTGAACGATGAGTTGGTGGAGCATGGCGGCTTTGAACCTGCTGAAACCCTGCTCGACTATCTGCGGCTGAAGCGCACCATGCGCGGCACCAAGGAGGGCTGCGCGGAGGGCGACTGCGGCGCGTGCACGGTCTTGGTCGGACGCTTGCGCCATGGCGATCTGCGCTATGAAGCCGTCAACGCCTGCATCCGCTTTACCGGAACCCTGGACGGCTGCCATGTGGTCACCATTGAGGCGCTTGCCTCGCCCGATGGAACCCTTCATCCGGTTCAGCAGGCGATGGTGGATTTTCACGGCTCGCAATGCGGTTTCTGCACGCCCGGCATTGTGATGTCGCTTTATGGCCTGTGGCTTCAGCATGCCGATCCGTCCACGGCGCAGATCGAAAGAGCGCTGCAGGGAAATCTCTGCCGCTGCACCGGATACGAGCCGATCATTCGCGCCGCCAAGGCCACAGCCAAGGTGCCGCGTGTTCAGGACCGGCTTGTCAAAGACCGGGCGCGGATTGTGGCGGCGCTGCGAGAGCTGTCCCGGACTGAGCGCGTCGAGATCGGAGCCGGGAAGGAGCGGTTGATCATTCCTGCCGATGTTGATGATTTGGCTGAACTGTGCGCTGCCAGTCCTGATGCCACGCTGGTCGCGGGGGCAACCGATGTCGGCCTCTGGGTGACAAAGCAGATGCGGGACGTCACGCCGCTGATTTATGTCGGAGGTCTTGCCGGGCTTCAAGGCATCAAGGAAGAAACCAGCAGCCTCAAATTCGGCGCAGGCGTTTCGTACACGCAGGCTTATCCCTTCATCACCAAACACTTCCCGCAAATGATTGAAATTTGGGACCGCATCGGTGGAGAGCAGGTGCGCAATATGGGCACGATTGGCGGCAATATTGCCAATGGCTCGCCAATCGGCGACACGCCGCCCGGCTTGATCGCGCTTGGCGCAACGCTCGTATTGCGAAAAGGCCCCGAACGCCGCCGCCTCCCGCTTGAGGCATTCTTCCTTGACTACGGCAAACAGGACCGTGAACCGGGTGAGTTTGTTGAAGCGATTGAGGTTCCCTACTTGCCGGCAGGGGACAAATTCGCTGTGTACAAAGTCACAAAACGCTTTGACGAAGACATAACTGCCGTATGCGGCGCGTTTCGGCTGACGCTGAACGATGGCGTGGTGACCACTGTTCACATTGTTTTCGGCGGCATGGCGGCAACACCCAAACGCGCCGCGCGTGTTGAGGTGGCGCTGGAGGGCAAGTCTTGGTCTGAAGAGACGATTGAGACCGCCTGCGCCGCTTTTGAACAGGATTTCGCACCGTTGACAGACATGCGGGCCAGCGCTGCCTACCGGCTGCTTGTTGCGCAAAACCTGCTGCGGCGGTTTTATCTGGAGACCAGCGCTGCGCCTGGCCAGCTGCGCCTTTACCGCGAGGCAGCGGAGTAGGGCCATGAACCAGATGCAGCCTCCCTCTCAGTCCGGCGCCGTTCATGAGCCTCGCGTCCATGAATCCGGCCAAAAGCATGTGTCGGGTTCGGCCGAGTATATTGATGACATCATTGAGCCTGCTGGCTGCCTCCATGCGTGCCTCGGTCTGTCGGAGCGGGCGCATGCCGAAATCCTGTCCGTCAATCTTGACGCAGTGCGCGCGTTTGCGGGGGTTGTCGGCGTACTGACGGCCGATGATGTTACGGGTCACAATGACGTCAGTCCCGTCGGGAAACATGATGACCCGGTCTTTGCAACCGGCAAGGTCGAGTTCCATGGCCAGCCGATCTTCGCCGTGATCGCCAACACCCGCGATGCAGCGCGGCGCGCGGCGCGCAAGGCCGTTGTCGAGTATCGCGATCTTCCCATCGTCACGGATGTGGCGGAAGCGGAGCGCGCTGGCTATCCGCTTGTCGTCGATCCGCTCAAGCTTGAGCGCGGAGACATCAAGGAAGGGTTCCGCAATTCCGCGCATGTGATTTCCGGTGAAATGCGCATTGGCGGGCAGGATCACTTTTACCTTGAGGGGCAGATCGCCATGGCGGTGCCCGGCGAGGAGGACGAGATACTCGTTTATTCCTCCACCCAGCATCCGAGCGAAGTCCAGCATATGGTGTCGCATGTGCTGGGTATTGCGTCTCACGCGGTCACTGTCATGGTGCGCCGGATGGGCGGTGGGTTTGGTGGTAAGGAAACGCAGTCGAACCTGTTTGCGGCAGTGGCCGCGCTGGCGGCAAAGAAGTTCAAACGCGCAGTGAAGCTGCGGCCCGACCGCGATGACGATATGATTGCCACCGGCAAGCGCCATGACTTCAAGGTCAGCTACAAGGTTGGCTTCAACGAAGATGGCCGCATTGAAGCCGTGGATACAATCTATGCCGCCCGCTGCGGCTTTTCCGCCGACCTCTCCGGACCCGTAACCGACCGGGCGCTGTTTCACGCGGATAATTGTTACTTCTATCCACATGTCCGGCTTGTTTCCAAACCCTTCAAGACCAACACCGTTTCCAACACCGCCTATCGCGGCTTTGGCGGCCCTCAGGGCATGGTGGGCGGCGAGCGGATGATTGAGGAAATCGCTTACGCGCTCGGCAAAGACCCGCTCGAAATCCGCAAGGCTAATTTCTATGGCGGCCCAAGCCGTAATCTGACGCCCTATCACCAGACGGTCGAAGACTGCATCATCGAGCGCATTGTCGGGGAGCTTGAGACGTCTTGCGATTATGCCGCGCGGCGCGCGGCCGTCATCGAATTTAACAAGACTAACCGCATCATCAAGCGCGGGATCGCCCTGACGCCCGTCAAGTTTGGCATCTCGTTCACTGCGACATGGTACAATCAGGCCGGCGCGCTGGTGCATATTTATACTGACGGCTCCGTCCAGCTCAATCATGGCGGCACGGAAATGGGGCAGGGGCTTCACACCAAGATCGCCCAAATTGTCGCAGATGAGTTCCAGATCGACCTTCGCCACATCAAGGTCACAGCGACCAATACGTCAAAAGTGCCCAACACTTCGGCAACGGCGGCTTCATCCGGCTCGGATTTGAACGGCATGGCTGCGACGGACGCGGCGCGGCAGATCAAGGCGCGGCTGGTCGCGTTTGCCTGCGAGAAATACGGCGTCAACGATCCGTCGCTGATTGTGTTTGAACGCAATCATGTCCGCATTGGCGAGCGGGAGTTCACGTTTCCGGACTTTGTCAGAGACGCCTATATGGCGCGGGTTCAGCTATCGGCGGCGGGTTTTTACAAGACGCCGAAAATCCACTGGGACCGCGCCGCAGGCAAAGGCCATCCGTTCTACTATTTCGCGTATGGCGCGGCGGTGTCGGAAGTCAGTATTGATACGCTGACGGGCGAGTATCAGGTAGACCGAACGGATATCCTGCACGACGCCGGAAAGTCGCTTAATCCCGCCATTGACCTCGGTCAGGTCGAAGGCGCGTTTGTGCAGGGCATGGGATGGCTGACCACGGAGGAGCTCTGGTGGGACGACAAGGGACGCCTGCGCACCCATGCGCCGTCTACCTACAAGATCCCGCTCGCATCAGACCGGCCGCGAACATTCAACGTCAAGCTTGCCGAGTGGTCGGTGAACAGGGAAGACACAATCCGCCGCTCCAAGGCAGTCGGAGAGCCGCCTTTCATGCTGGCGATTTCCGTGCTTGAGGCGCTGTCCATGGCCGTTGCTTCTGTTGCTGAATACAGGCTCTGCCCGCGCCTCGACACGCCGGCGACGCCCGAACGGATTTTGATGGCGGTCGAGCGGCTGAAGAAGGGGGCTGACACGAACTATGCCTGACCAATTTGGTAACGCTGAAACCTTTCTTGCAGTACACGACAAATGCGCGCTGGCGACCGTCACCTCAACGCGCGGCTCGACCCCGCGCGAGCGCGGCGCGTTCATGCTGGTCGCAACTGGCGCAACCTACGGAACCATCGGCGGCGGCCAAATGGAATATGCAGCGATTGACAAGGCGCTGCAGATGATTTCCTGCGGCGACACAGCATCGATGCTGACGATAGCGCTTGGGCCGGACATCGGCCAATGCTGCGGCGGGCAAGTGGAGATCGCGCTGGAAGTGCTCGACGATCAACGCCGGGACGCAATGGTCCTGCATGAAGAAGCGGAGCGTGACAAATACCCAAATGTCTACATCTTTGGCGCAGGACATGTCGGCAATGCGCTGGCGCGGGCCTTCGCACTGCTGCCGGTGAGCGCCAAACTCATCGATAACCGTCCATCAGAGCTTGATGCCGCGCCTGAGGGCGTGGACAAACAACTCGTGGCCATGCCCGAGAGTGTTGTCAGAACAGCGCCTTCTGGCAGCGCCTTTCTGGTGCTCACGCATGATCACGCGCTCGATTTTCTTATCGTTCGCGAGACATTGGCCCGCGCCGACGCAGGCTATGTGGGGATGATCGGCTCGAAGTCGAAACGGGGCGCGTTCAAGAACTGGTATGTTCGCGAAGGCGGGAACGAGGCGGCGCTGGCTCGTTTGGTCTCGCCAATCGGGGGTGAGAAGGTAATTGACAAGCGTCCAGCCGTGATCGCCGCGCTGGCGGCTGCCGAAGTGATTTCCGCGCTTTCAAAGACGCATGGCGGCGTTTCTGCCATTCAGTCGATGAGCACTGCATGATCCGGATTTTTCAGCGCGCCGGGGATTTCTTCGCGTTCACTTGCGCGCGCTCATTTGCGATTGTGGGCATTTATAGCTTGGGGTTGGCCCATGTATGAATTTGCCATCGCTTGGGAATGGCTGTCGCTGGCGGTGCGCTGGGTGCATGTCATCACGGCCATCGCCTGGATCGGCTCATCCTTCTATTTCGTCGCGCTGGACCTCGGCCTGCATCAGCGGCCCGGCCTGCCGAAGGGCGCTTATGGTGAGGAATGGCAGGTGCATGGCGGCGGGTTTTACCATGTGCAGAAATATCTCGTCGCCCCAGCCAACATGCCAGAGCATCTGACCTGGTTCAAATGGGAATCCTACGCGACCTGGCTGTCGGGCTTCGCCATGCTGTTTGTCGTTTATTATGTCGGCGCGGACCTTTATCTGGTTGACAAGAATGTGCTCGACGTGTCGCCGCTGACGGGCATTCTGATTTCGCTGGCGTCCATCGGGCTTGGCTGGATCGCTTACGACCTGATCTGCAAATCGCCGCTTGGAAAGAGCGACACGCAGCTGATGGTCCTGCTTTATTTCGTTCTGGTCTTCGCCGCATGGGGTTACACGCAGCTGTTCACCGGGCGCGCGGCGCTGCTGCATCTGGGCGCATTCACGGCGACGATCATGTCGGCCAATGTGTTTTTCCTCATCATTCCGAACCAGAAGAAGGTGGTGGCTTCGCTCCTGAAAGGCGAGGTTCCCGATCCCGCACTGGGCAAAGCGGCGAAGCAGCGCTCGCTGCATAATAATTACCTGACGCTTCCGGTTCTGTTCCTCATGCTGTCGAACCATTATCCGCTGGCGTTTGGCACGCAGTACAATTGGATCATCGCCTCGCTCGTGTTCCTGATGGGCGTGACGATCCGGCATTATTTCAACAGCATTCACGCGCGCAAGGGCAACCCGACATGGACCTGGCTGGCGACGGCGCTGATTTTTATTGTCATCATCTGGCTTTCAACGGCGCCGAAAATTCTGTCAGGCGCAGAGGCGAAAGCTTCGGCCTTGCAGCAGACCTTTATCGCCGACGCGCATTTTCCAAAGGTGCGGGACACCGTGCTTGGCCGCTGCGCCATGTGCCATGCGGCGCAGACGAGTTATGAGGGCATTCGCCCGCGCGCCGAAGGGCGTGATGCTGGAAAGCGACGCGCAGATTGCGGCGCATGGGCGGGAAATATATTTGCAGGCCGGGCGCAGCCATGCGATGCCGCCCGCCAACGTCACCGCGATCACGCCTGACGAGCGGGCGCTCATCGTCGCTTGGTTTAAGTCCGCTGCCGGGAAGGCGGAATAATCATGCCGCAGCTGCTTCTGCGCGGGCGCGTCCTGACATTCACCGAAGAACCGGGACGCGGTGATGATGCAGCGGCCTACAAGTATTTCGAAGATGGCGGGGTCCTGATTTCAGACGGCAAGATCGCCGGGCTGGGAGACTATTCCGATATCCGAAAATCGGCGCCGCAAGAAGCGAGACATATCGATCACCGCCCGCATCTGATTGTTCCCGGCTTTATCGATCCGCACAACCACTTTCCGCAGATGCAGGTGATCGGCTCTTACGGAACGCAACTGCTCGATTGGCTGAGCCGGTACACGTTTGTTGAAGAGCAGAAGTTTGAGAGCGCGGCGCATTCAGCGCGCATTGCGTCGCTCTATATGGACGAGATGATCCGGCACGGCACGACGACCGCCGCCGCTTTTTGCTCGGTGCACCGCGCCTCGGCGGAGGCATTTTTCACGGAGGCCGAAAAGCGCAGCATGCTGATGATTGGCGGCAAGGTGATGATGGACCGCAACGCGCCGGAGAAGCTCACCGACACGCCGCAATCTTCCTATGACGACACGAAGGCGCTGATTGAAAAGTGGCATGGCAGGGGCAGGGCGCATTACGCCATCTCGCCGCGCTTTGGCATCACGTCGAGCGACGCGCAGCTTGAGATGGCGCAGGCGCTGGTGAGGGAGCATCGGGACTGTTTCATGCAGACGCATCTGTCGGAGAACCATCAGGAGATTGCGCAGACGAAAGCACAGTTTTCATGGGCGCGCGATTATGCGGATGTGTATGAGCGCTACGGTCTGCTTGGCCCCAAAAGCCTGTTCGGGCATTGCATCCATCTTGAGCCGCGCGAGATCGCGGCGCTCGCGAAATCCAGGTCCGTCGCGGTGTTCTGCCCGACGTCGAACCTGTTTCTGGGAAGCGGGCTGTTTGACCGGGAAGGGCTGCTTGCGCAGGGCGTGCGCATCGCGGTGGCGACGGATATCGGCGGCGGGACGGATTATTCGATGCTGGCCACGATGGATCAGGCCTACAAGATTTTGCAGCTGCGCGGACAGAAGCTTTCCCCACTGAACTCGTTCTACATGATGACGCTCGGCAATGCGCGGGCGCTCGGGCTGGAGGCGCGGATCGGGACGCTGGAGGAAGGGTCGGATGCGGACATCGCTGTCTTGAACATCAGCGCAACGCCTGCGATGCGGCTCCGGGCCGAAACGGTGAGGACGCTATCGGAGGAGCTGTTTGTTTTGCAGACAATGGGCGGCGACCGGGCGGTGGCGGAAGTCTATGTCGCGGGCGCGCCGTTGAAGAGCAGGCTGGCCCAATGAAAAGAATATTTCCTTTTCCGCGGCCGGACAGCGCGTGTGATGTCTTCTCGAAGGCGCCGCAGGTGGAGTTGAAATTCTCAGCCAATCTGAGTTTTCTCTTCAATGAAGTTCCCTTCCTCGACAGATTTGAAGCTGCCAAAAATGCGGGGTTCACGGCTGTTGAATATATGTTTCCTTACGAGTTCGACGCGCACGAGCTGAAGGCGCGGCTTGATGTTTTGGGACTTCAACAAGTGCTGTTCAACATGCCGGTTCTGGACTGGGAGTCGGGTGGCAGGGGGCTGCTGATTTTGCCAGACCGCGTGAGCGAGTTCCGAGAGAGCGTCCGCACCGCAATCCACTATGCGCGCATCCTGGGCGTGAAGCAGGTCAACTGCCTTTGCGGACTGATCCCCGCGGTTGGCAAGGGTTCCGTTATTGCGAAAACGGCTGTTGAAAACCTGCGTTATGCCGCCTCTGAACTTGGGGCCGAGGGCATCAGGCTCCTTCTTGAACCGATCAACTATTTTGACATGCCAGGATTTTATCTCAACACTGCCGATCAGGCCGAAGCGCTGATTGCCGAGGCGGGCAGCCTGAACATCTTCATCCAGTTTGACATCTATCATCAGCAGCGGATGTGCGGCGAGATCATCGCAACATTTCTCAGGCTGAAAGACCGCATCGCGCATATTCAGATTGCCGACAGTCCCGGACGGCATGAGCCGGGGACGGGCGAGATCAATTATGCCAATGTCTTCCGCGCTCTGGAGAGCGCAGGATATGACGGCTGGATCGGTTGTGAGTACAGACCGAAAACCACGACACTTGAGGGGCTAGGCTGGATGAGGTCACAAATTGAACCAACAATTTGAAGGCTTGATGCATTTTCGACCGGGAAAACGGCATGACAACGCCGTTTGAGCCGAGGCCATTCTTGGCGTCCCTGTTCTGGGCGGCTGTGAACGCGGCTGACCCTGCCAAGGTTATGCAGAAGTTCTTGCCAGCGCAGCCGAAGGGACGGACCATCATTGTCGGCTGCGGCAAGGGCGCCGCGCAGATGGCGCAGGCGTTTGAACGTCTCTGGTCCGGCCCCGTCGAAGGCGCTGTTGTCACGCGGTACGGTTTTGGAGCGAAATGCGATCGGATCGAAGTTCTGGAAGCGTCGCATCCGGTGCCGGACGCCTCAGGTCTCGCCGCCTCCGAAAGGTTGATCGGTCAGGTGACTGGATTGACCAAAGAGGATCTCGTCATCGCCTTGATTTGCGGCGGAGGCTCAGCGCTTTTGCCTGCCCCTGCTGATGGCCTGACGCTCGAGGATGAGATCGCCGTCAACAAAGAACTGCTCGCTTCCGGTGCGCCCATTTCGGCTATGAACGCCATCCGCAAGCACATTTCGAGGATCAAGGGCGGCCGGCTTGCCGCCCTCGCGTATCCGGCAAAAGTCGTGTCGCTGATTGTGTCGGATATCCCGGGCGACATTGCCTCTTACGTCGCATCTGGGCCGACAGTGCCGGATATCAACACGCGCCATGATGCCCTGCGCCTGATTGAGCAATACGGGATGACGTTCCCGGAGGCGGTCATGCGCCATATGCACTCAGACGCCTGCGCCGCGCCGCATCCAAGTGATCCGGTTTTCGCTTGGAACGAAACCCACATTATTGCCTCTGCTGCTGTCTCTCTCCAAGCTGCGGCGGACGAAGCGAAGCTGCGTGGCGTGGAGGCTGTCATCCTTTCGGATTCCATTGAGGGCGAGGCGCGGGAAGTGGCAAAAGTGCACGCAGCCATCGCGCGGGAAGTTTCCTTGAGGAACAGGCCCTTTGTCAAACCCGTTGTCATCCTTTCAGGCGGCGAGACGACCGTAACGCTGACGGGCAAGGGGAAGGGCGGGCGCAACAGCGAGTTTCTCCTTTCTTTCGCTCGCGCCATAGACGGCGCAGAAGAAATTCATGCGCTCGCCGCAGACACCGATGGCATTGATGGCTCGGAGGATAATGCCGGGGCGTTCGCGGACGGCGGGTCCGCCGGGCGTATGCGCAGCGCCGGGATTGTTCCGGCAAGTGCTCAATCGAACAACGACGCTTGGACGGCGTTCGACGCGATCGGCGACATTTTTCATACCGGTCCGACAGGAACGAATGTCAATGATTTCCGGGCGATCTTGGTATGGTGACGGAGGGTGCAGTTTGACGGTTCCTTATCGCGCCGCTATTGCGGGCGGCAAACTGCAAACGGATTTGACCATGGCCTCAATGCGTCTGCTTTGCCTTGTCCTTACTATCCTCATCGGGCTTGCCGGCTGTGCGGGGCACGGTGTGATGGCGTTCGCGGACATGCCTGCGCAGGCTGGCACGCTTCAGACGGTCTTTGTCGCCACAAACCGGGCGGCTGATCCAAACGGCGAAATCTTCAGCGGTCAGCGTGCGCAATCTCTCAGCTATGACCGCTACGCCATCTCGGTGCCGCCTTCGCATAAGCTTGGGCAAATCGAGTGGGCAGAAGGCAAACCAGATCTGGCCAGGAATTTCGTCACGGTCGACCGGTCAAGCTATTCCAGTTCCGGCGATTTCAAAACCGCGATCAATCAGGCGCTCACCGGAAAGCCGGTTGCCGGGCGCGAGGCGGTTGTTTTTATCCACGGCTTCAACACCAGTTATTCGGAAGGCGTCTACCGGCTGGCGCAGATCAAGAATGACTTTCGTCTGCCGGGCATCGCTGTACATTTCTCATGGCCGTCCGCTGCCGAAACTCGGTATTATGTCTATGACCGCGACAGCATCGCGCTCTCACGCGACGCGCTTCAACAGCTCTTGAATGATCTCGCCGAAAGCGATGTGTCGAAAATCACGCTCGTCGGACACTCCATGGGAACATATCTGACGGTCGAGACCTTGCGCCAGATGTCAATGCTCCAACAGGCGCGCTTTCAGAAGAAACTCGGACCTGTGGTGCTCATGTCACCCGATATTGATGTCGACGTCTTCAAGTCGCAGATTGCCCGAATCGCTACGCTGCCCGCACCCTTCATCATATTCACATCAAGCAAGGACAAAGCGCTGAAAGTCTCTGCACTCTTGACCGGACAGAAGGAACGGCTGGGCTCCTTGTCATCCGTGAACGAGATAGGCAATGACAAGATCACGGTCGTCGATGTGTCAAACTTCAAGGGCGGCGACCGTCTGGATCATTTCGCCGCCGCGACTTCGCCGGCGCTGATCACCTTGATCAATGGCATATTGGACAGCGGCGGCGGCAGCTTCCTTGATCCGCAGGCCGACATCAATCCAATCACTGCGCCTGTCCACGTCATTCGCGGCGTGACCGGCATCATTCTCGATCCGCTGGAGCGGTAAGAAATCCGCGCTATTCCATAACAATGCGTGGCGCCGCGCGCCCGCCGGTCTTGCCAGCTTGGACACCCTCCCAGACCTTTGCAGCAATATCGCGGTAAATCTGCGCATGCGTCCCGTCTGGCACTGTCGCCACCAACGGCGTTCCGTTGTCGGAATTCTCCCGCAAAGCCATGTCGAGCGGCACTTCGCCGAGGAACGGCACATTCATCCGCTCTGCTTCGGCCCGCGCGCCGCCATGCCCGAAAATGTCGTAGCGCCTGCCCGTGTCAGGCGCGATGAAATAGCTCATGTTCTCGATGATGCCGAGAACAGGCACATCGACTTTTCTGAACATGTTCAGCCCTTTGCGGGCGTCAATTAATGCGAGGTCCTGCGGTGTTGATACGATCACAGCCCCTGCCAGCGCCACTTGCTGCGCCATGGTCAATTGCGCGTCCCCAGTGCCGGGGGGCATATCGACAATCAGGACATCCAAATCACCCCAATTCACCTCGCGCAGCATCTGTGTCAGCGCCGACATTACCATCGGCCCGCGCCAGATCATCGGCGTGTCCTCATCGACCAGAAAGCCCATGGACATCGCCTTGACGCCATAGGCCTGCATCGGCTGCAGTATTTTTCCGTCAATCGTCTGCGGACGTCCCTTCAGGCCAAGCAGGCGTGGCATGGACGGGCCGTAAACGTCTGCATCAAGAATGCCTACTTTCAACCCATTTGCCTTGAGCGCCAGAGCGAGGTTTACCGCCGTCGTCGATTTACCCACCCCACCCTTGCCGGACGCGACGGCGACAATAGCCCCGACACCGGGCACGCCTTGCCGTGCATGGCCTGACGGCCGCTGTGGGGCAGGGGCTGGTCCTGCCCGTTTCTCGGCTGTGAGAGCCGCAACCGCGCTGATGACTCCGGGAATTGCTGCAACTGCTTTTTCAGCGGCGAGGCGCAGCGGCTCCAGTTCCTGTGCGCGCTCGGCCGGGACCGTGACCGAGAAGAACACTTTGCCGGAGGCAATGAAGATTCCAGAGATGAGACCACGCGCGACGATGTCTCCGCCGTCGGGCGCTGCAACCGCTTTCAGGGCATCCAGAACCTGCGCCTGTGTAATCTCCGCCATTTCATCTTCCCGGCTTGGTTTTGACAGGCAGGGCCGTTAGCATGGCGCGCAGCTCAGCGGCAATGAAGAAGGCAGTCAATTGGCTGACAAGATCAACCCGATACCCACCACCGATGACAAGGCTCGAATCCTGGCGCGGAAATTGATTGACGGCGCGCGATTTGGCGCGCTGGCGGTATCCGATCCGGAGACTGGTGCTCCCTATGTCAGCAGGGTTGGCGCAGGCACTGATCCTGGCGGTACACCGGTGATATTGATTTCGTCCTTGTCCCGGCACACGCAGGGTCTCCTGCGTGCCGCGCACTGCTCCCTGCTCCTGGGTGAGCCGGGCAAGGGTGAGGCGCTCACTCATCCGCGCATCACCCTAATGTGCATGGCGGAGCGGATTGATCGGGACAGTGCAGAGCACGAAGTCATCGCGCGGGTCTATCTGTTGAAGCAACCGAAAGCGCAGCTTTATCTCGGTCTCGGCGACTTCAGCTTTTTTCGCCTGCAGATCGGGAAAGCCTATCTCAATGGCGGTTTCGGCAAGGCGTTTGTGCTCACCGCTGACGATTTGCTGGTGATCGAAGCGGGTGCTTCTTGATGAGCGCGCTGGACCGTCTTTTTCGCATCGATAATGCGGATGATCCGCGCATCGCCGCTTATCGCAATATTCGCGAGCGCGATCTTGTGGGGCGCGATGGACGCTTCATCGCGGAGGGAGCTGTTGTCCTCAATGTGCTGGCTGGGAGCGGGCACAAGATCGAGAGCGTGCTCCTGCTTGAGAACCGCGCTTCCGGCGTTACCCAATTGCTTGCCGGGCTGAGCCCCAGCGTTCCTGTCTATATCGCCAGTCAGGATGTGATCAATGCAATCGCCGGCTTTCATCTGCACAGAGGCATTCTGGCTATGGCGGCGCGCCGACCCGAACCCGGCCTTGAAAATCTACTGGCGGCATTGCCGCTGGACGCGCTTGTTGTCGTGCTTTCCGCCATCTCCAATCATGACAATATGGGCTCGATTTTTCGCAACGCAGCGGCTTTTGGCGTGAATGCGGTGATACTTGATCAGCAATGCTGCGATCCGCTTTACCGCAAATCAATCCGCGTTTCGGTGGGCGGCGTTCTCAAGGTTTCGTTTGCAAAGGCTGTCGATCTGGAGAGCCTCTGCAGCGCTCTTTCGGAAAACGGTTATGCGCTTGCGGCCTTGTCTCCTCAAGGCGAGTTCACGGTTGACAGCCTGCCAAGGATGGGAAAACGCGCATTGATTTTGGGTGCGGAAGGCACAGGGTTGCCAGAGAAAATTCTGCGCACTCTTCCAACTTACCGCATTTCCATGTCGGTCGCGTTCGACAGTTTGAACGTGGCAACCGCCTCGGGAATAGCGCTCTATCATGCGAGTGCGCTTCGCTAATACCGCTGCGGGGGTCCCGGCTTGTTCATCATGATTGTCTCGATCTCTTCCTTCACGGCGCCAGTCAACAAATCTCGATTTTTCAGTGCAGCCAAGTTGTCTTTGAGCTGGCTCTCCTTGGATGCGCCAAGAATGACAGTCGAAACATGCAGGTTGGACAGGCACCAGAGCAGCGCCATATGGTGGATCGGCATGCCGGATTTGCCTGCGAGCGCTGCCAGCTTTTCGACCTTGGCCAGCCGCGCCTTGCCTTCAGGCTTTTCCCATTCAGCTTTTAGCCACTCATAGCCGGGAAGATTGAGGCGGCTGTCTTTGGGGATGCCCTTATTGTACTTTCCGGTCAAAATGCCAGAGGCCAGCGGCGACCAGATTGTCGTTCCAATCCCCGTCAGTCCATATACAGGAAGATAGTCGCGCTCGACCTTGTCGCGCTCGAAGAGATTGTATTGCGGCTGTTCCATTGTCGGCGGCGTGATACGCAAATCGCGCGCTGCCGCATAGGCCTCGGTAATCTGCTGGCCCGACCATTCGGACGTTCCCCAATACAGCACTTTGCCTTGGGCAATCAGGTCATGCATCGCTCGCACGGTTTCTTCTACAGGCGTGTCGATATCCGGGCGATGGCAGAAGAAGAGGTCCAAATACTCAACCTGCAGCCGCTTCAGCGCCGCATTGCAGGCGTCATGGATATGCTTGCGCGACAGTCCCCGCTGGGTGGGTTTTGAGCCGCCCCAGAATACCTTGCTGGAGACGATATAGCTGTCACGGCTCCAGCTCAGTTTCTTCAGGGCTTTTCCCATCAGGATTTCCGAGCCGCCCTGCTCATAGCCTTCTGCATTGTCAAAGAAATTGATGCCCGCGTCATATGCAGTTGTCATCAGCTTCAGCGCGTCATCCTCATGCACCTGTTTGCTGAACGTAACCCATGAGCCCAGCGAGAACTCCGAGACTTGCAGACCGGATTTTCCGAGGCGGCGGTAGAGCATTGGCTTAAACCTTCACGCGGATCATTTGATAAGAATAGGGCGGCAGTTTGGCCTTGATTGCGCCATCCTCAATAACCGCGCCGCTGCCCTTCTTCGGAACGACGTTGCTCTGATCTTTCTCAGTGTTCACCGCTGCAAGCGAAGCGTGCGTAAGCACCTGATGGTCAATGATCGATGCCTTGCCAAATCCATTGAGACCAATCTCCGCCTCCAGCGTCTCGCTGGCATGCCGGTTAATGGCGAAGAATGTTACTGTTCCGTCCGCCTCATTATGCACGCCGGAAATGTCGATGAACGGCACATTGTCAGCCACATCCGCGTCATAGCCCGCGCATTTGACGGCGAGATTGAGCGCCGTGCCGCGCCCAAACACCGAGGCGAAATAGTAGGGATAAAAAATCGTCTGCCGCCACGCCCCACCGTTCGGATTGGTCATGATCGGCGCAATCACATTGACCAGCTGCGCAATGCAGGCGATTTTAACGACATCCGAGCGGCGGATGAACGTGTTGAGAATGCAGCCAACCTGCAGCACGTCCTCAAAAATATAGATGTCTTCCAAAATAGGCGGCGCATAGGGCCAGCCGGCATGCCCGTCCAGCACCTCCCGATCAGCCGCCATTGAGTGGTACCAGACGTTCCATTCATCAAATGAGATCGTCACCTCGTGCTTCGAGCGCTTGTTTGCCTTCACCAGATTGATCGTCGAGGCGATGGTCTCGATATAGGTGTCGAGCTTATGGTTCAGCGCCAGGAAGTTCGCCGCATTCTTCGCCTTGTTGTTGAAATACATATGCAGCGAAATATGGTCCACCGCATCATAGCTGTGCTCGAGCACAATGCGTTCCCACTCCGGATAGGTCTTCATGTCGGAGTTGGACGAGCCACAGACGATCAGCTCAAGGCTCTTGTCGAATGCCCTCAGCGTTTTCGCGGTTTCGTTGGCGAGGCGCCCATATTCTTCCGCCGTCTTGTGACCGACCTGCCAGGGCCCGTCCATCTCATTGCCGAGGCACCAGAGGCGGCAGTTGAACGGGTCGGCGCGGCCGTTTTTCTTGCGCAGATCGCCCCAGTATGAGCCAAGCGGGCCGTTGACATATTCAACGAAATTGCGCGCCTCATCGAGACCGCGCGAGCCAAGGTTGATCGCCAGCATCATCTGCGTCCCGACCGTGTCGCACCAGTCGGAAAATTCGTGCACGCCGACATGGTTGTTCTCGGATGTGTGCCAGGCAAGGTCGAGCCGCACCGGGCGATCCTTCTTTGGTCCGACGCCGTCCTCCCAATTATAGGCCGAAACGAAATTGCCGCCCGGATAGCGCACGAAGGGAATGTTCAGCTCTTTGACCAGCGCGATGACATCCTTGCGCATGCCGTTCTTATCGGCGGTTGGATGGTCCGGCTGATAGATGCCCGTGTAAACAGCGCGGCCCAGATGCT
This sequence comes from uncultured Alphaproteobacteria bacterium, assembly GCA_963792485.1. Taxonomy (GTDB): domain Bacteria; phylum Pseudomonadota; class Alphaproteobacteria; order Rhizobiales; family Rhizobiaceae; genus JANOYJ01. Next base: position 144,165 of record CAWBWL010000004.1, on the reverse strand, counting down.
CCAGAAACGCGCTGTAGAGCCGGTCATCGATCTGGGAAATCGTGAAATCCCTGTGCGCGGTAACAGTCGCCTTCATCCCGGCCTCCATACATTCCAAATTATGGGTCTATATCAGGTTTTGGGATACGTATCCGACAAGCTCTGTAGGCCGTCAAGCGGATTCAGCGCGTCGTTCCAAGCCGCATGACAATGTCCTGATCATAGTTTCCAAAGCCGCGGCCGAAAATATTGACGCCGCCGGGATGTTTGGCGTCATCCTTCACGCCGATGCGCAGCCGCACGGAGCGATGGTTTTCGACATCGAGATCCTTGAGCGATACGGGTGAGATTTTCACGCCGTCGACAAATGAGCCTTCGGCGGACACGCGCCAGGTCTTCAGCTTGCCATATTGCGAGCCCTTCAGCTTCCACCAGTCCGGCGTATAGACGCCGCGCTTGTCGCCGAAATCGCCGGGCGATGTCCAAGTGCCGATGTCAACGCCGTTGACGGCCACCGTGATATCGGACGGCCAATCTGCTGCAGTGCCCGGAACCTCGGAGGAGAGTTCCAGCGAAAACTCCAGAGAGTCCACGCGGCTGTTGGCAAGCTTGGCATTGTTTGGAAACTGGTATTCGAGAAACCCTCTGGTGAACCAGACCAGCCCGGCGCGCATGCGGTCCGGATCGAGAAATGTGTCGGGAACATCTAGAAGCCCGATAATGCCGTCAACCGAGCACAAGCCGCAGGGCGCGCTCACCTCGCAGCTTGTGTAAAGCCCGAGCGGCATGGCGACTTCAATCGTGTTGGCGCTCAGTGCGCTTGTGTCGTCCTTGAACATGACGAGCACCTCGTCAAACGAGGTGTGGCAGATCTTCTGGTTGCCCTTCTTCGCCCGCTGCGTTTCGGTGCGGATCAGCCCGGCGTCTTCAAGGGTCTGGATATTTGACGATATGGTCGATTGCGGCAGGTCGAGCGCGGCGGCGATGTCATTGACATTCATCGGCCCGTTCGTGTGCAAAAGCTTCAGCACTCTCACCCGCGCGCCCGAGGCGAGGGCCTTCAAGAACGTCAAGGCCCTCCTCAGGATCAACGACGAGAAAGTTTCGGCTCATGGGGAGTGTTCCAAAATGCGGGTATTTTGAGAGTGCGTATCAGATAATCGGGTTCAGTCATAGCCCAACCCTGGGGCAACGCGACAATTCAAACCAGCGGCGAAGTATCCCTGGCTTTTCCCGGGCAAATTCGTACCGGGTAATCCGATATGTATCGAAATGCTTGTTGACCCGCCTCGGCGCTTTGTTACGCTGGCTCGATGGCAGGGCGGGCGCTGGAGGGCGGCGGAATGACAGCGCATAAGAAAACTTCGGCGCGCGATGTAGTCTCGCTTGATGGCGTCTGGGATTTTCGCCACGAAAGCGACCGACAATGGCGCAAGGCTCATGTGCCGCTGCCATGGCAGGCTGAGTTTGCTGATCTTCGCCATGAATCTGGCAGGGCACTCTACAAGCGCACGTTTTCTGTTCCTGAAGACTGGAAGGGCAGGGAGATGGCGATCCGTTTCGGCGCCGTCAGCTATTTTGCGGAAGTGAGCGTCAATGGTCTGGCTTTGGGCAGCCATGAAGGCGGGTATCTGCCGTTCGAATTTGTTGTTCCCGCAACAATCCTCAAGAACGAAAACACCATCGAGGTTGCCGTGCTCTTGCCCGATGGCGGGGCGGAGACAGCGCCAGATTTTCCCTTCGCCGAAATTCCGCATGGCAAACAGAGCTGGTACGGCCCGCTTGGCGGCATATGGCAGACTGTAACGCTCGAGGCGCGGGACCATCGGCATCTGGAACATTGCGCCATCAATGCGGACCTGCGGTCCGGCGCGGTGACGCTTTCACTTGAGCTTTCCAGGGCCGTGTGCCGGATGCTCGGTATCGGTTTCCGTAACCGGCCCTGATGGCAGCAAGATCAGCGGAAGTTTCCAAAGTCATCAGCGCCGACCGCGAAACGGTTTCGCTGACCAGTGCCTTTGGTCAAACCTTGGTCCCCGGACACGCCGCACCTGTATCGGGCCCGCATCGACATCAGAGTCGATGGCCAGGTGATTGATTCCACAACACATAGTTTTGGTTTTCGCAGTTTCGAGGCCCGGGAAGGGAAGTTTTTCCTCAATGGCGAGCCCTTCTATATGCGCGGGGCGCTGGATCAGGACTATTATCCCGAGGGCATCTGCACGCCGCCATCTGTCGAGTTTCTCGAAGACCAGATCCACAAGGCCAAGGCGCTCGGCCTCAATTTCCTGCGCTGTCACATCAAGGTTCCCGATCCGCGCTATTACGAGGCAGCTGATCGGCTCGGCATGCTGATCTGGACGGAAATTCCAAATGTCGCAACCTTCACTGAAAATTCCGCAAGGCGGATGCGCGAGACTATGCAGGGCATCCTGGAGCGCGACGGCAATCATCCGTCGATCGTCATCTGGACAATCATCAACGAAGACTGGGGCACGCGCGTCATCGAGGATGCGAGCCACCGCAAATGGCTGGCGGAGACCTATGACTGGCTGAAGGCGCTCGATCCCTCGCGGCTCGTGGTCGACAATTCCGCCTGTCATACAAACTTTCATGTGAAGACTGATATCAACGACTACCACTACTACCGCTCCATTCCCGAGCGGCGCGCCGAATGGGACAAGCTGACGGATGAATTCGCGCGTGGAGCGGATTGGACATTCAGCCAGCATGGCGATGCGCAGAAGCGGGGCGATGAGCCGCTGGTCGTCTCGGAATTCGGCGTCTGGGGCCTGCCTGATCCGAAAAAGCTTGTGAACGCCGATGGCTCCGAGCCTTGGTGGATGGAGTCGGGGCCCGGCTGGGGCGACGGCGCCGCCTATCCGCATTCGATTCAAAACCGCTTTGCCGCCTATCGGCTGGACTCTGTCTTTGGCAGTTTCGACCAGTTTATTGATGCAGTGCAATGGTACCAGTTCGGCAATCTGAAATATGAAATCGAGACCATGCGCGCCCGCGCCTCGATCATGGGTTATGTCATCACCGAACTCACCGATGTGCATTGGGAGGCCAATGGCCTGATGGACCTTAACCGCAATCTGCGGGTGTTTCACGAGAGGTTTGCGGAGGTGAATTCGGACATTGTCATCGTGCCGAAAATATCCCGCTACGCTGGCGTGAGTGGCATGACATTTAGATTTGACGTTTCCATTGCAAGCAGCGGCCTGAAAATTCCGGAAGGTGCCGTTCTGCAGTTTGACGAGGCCGATGCGCTGTTTGGAAAGCGGACGGTGGTGCAGTCGGCGCATGACCGCTACGTCACCGAGCTTGACTCATTTGAAGCCATGCTGCCGCGTGTCACCGAGAGCCGGATGCAGCGTATTACCATGCGACTCATGGCGGGTGACAGGGAACTGGCACGCAACGCGTTTGAAGTCGCGCTTTATCCCGCACGCAATACCAGCAGCTTGCCAAATGTAGCGGCTGCGGATTCAGCCCTCGCCACATACGCGAAAGGTCTCGGCTATCAGGTCGTCTCGGCGCGCGAAGCCGATGTGATCCTGACGCATGGGCTTGATGCGGGCGACATAGCAGCTCTTCAACATGGCGCGCGCTATGTCATCTTCGCCGACGGCACCGCCAAGACCAATGGAAATCTGCGCACCGATGCGGCGGCGCGCGAGCAGCCATTCATGCCGATCGTGGATTCCGTCCCCGGCAATGTGTCTGGTCCAGAAAGCCAGTTGCCCAACATTGCGCTCATCGCGCGGCAAGGCACGATGTGGCGCGGCGACTGGATTGCCAGCTTTTCCTGGATCCGGCGCGAGGGCGCTTTCGCGGCGATACCTGGCGGGCCGATGTTTGATTTGTCCTTCGACCGGGTCGTGCCTTTCCATGTCATGACAGGATTTCGCGCCTGGGAATATGGCGGGCCAGTGCATGCAGGTCTCGTTGTCGGCTGGGTGCACAAGCCTGCCGCGACAATTGCTGAGCGCCGCGTTGGCAAAGGCGGTCTGGTCGCGTCAACTTTTCGCTTGATGCAGGATGCTCCAGGCGAAGATCCCGTCGCCGCCGCGCTTTTTGACGCGCTGGTGAAGACTGCTGCGGGCATGGCCGTCGGCTGATGTCTTGGCGGTCTCCGCTCAAGAATTCCATCGTGATCGCTGAAATGATTTTGTATATCTGATAATCCGATACGTATCTTAAATGCCGTTGACAACATTCAGTCGTTTGATACGTTCCTTTTGGGAAGGCCGAAGGTGGCAGCTGAAGGCCGCTGGCACCGGCGGACATAACGAACAAGCCGGCGCGCGTGCGCCCGCAACCGGCTGGATTTGGTTGGCGAACGGGCCTTGAGCCCACAAGGGAGGAATATCGTGATCAAGAATATTCTCAGAGCAGCGCTGCTGTCGTCCGCGCTGTTTGTGTCGGCCGCAGAAGCCAAGGAAGTTGTCGTCTGGTGGGATTTCCTCGGCGGCGGCGACGGCGTGCGCATGAAGCAGCTGATTGCTGACTTCAACAAGGAAATGGGCGCCGAGATCGAAATCCAGCCAACCACGCTTGAATGGGGCATTCCGTTCTACACCAAGGTGCAGACATCGGCAGCCGTCGGCGAAGGCCCGGACTTGATGACCTATCATCTATCGCGGCTGCCGCTCGGCGTGACCACGGGCGCGCTCAGCGAAATCACCGCTGAAGACCTTTCAGGCGCGGGCCTTGCCGCAGGCGATTACGCTCCGGCCAATTTCGGCGCGGCGCAGGTGGACGGCAAAACTTATGCCGTGCCCTTCGATATCCATGCCGTCGTCCTGTACTACAACAAGGACATGCTCGGCAAAGCCGGCCTGATCGGCGATGACGGCCTGCCAAAGGGCCTTGACGGCATCGACAATTTCACCGCCGCGCTGAAGAAGCTGCAGGAGGGCGGCGCGCAGTATGGCGTGTCGATCCATTCGGCGGCGGGCGATTCCATGTGGCGCATTTTCTACTCGCTGCTCGGCCAGCAGGACGGTTCGTTCCTGAAAGACGGCAAGTTCCTTGACGGCGACAATCTGGCCAAGGCAGCCGCTGCGACCGAGGTTATCCGAAATTGGGTCTCTGGCGGCTTCACGCCGGCGGCAACCGAATATCCCGCCTCCATCGCCCTCTTCACCGGCGGCAAGGCGGCCATGCATATCAATGGCGTCTGGGAAGTCCCGACCATGACGGACCTGAAGGCCAAGGGCGAATTGTTTGAATGGGGCGCAATCCCGATCCCGACTTTCTTCGCTCATCCCGCCACATGGGCCGACTCGCACGCCTTCGCCATTCCGAACAATGTCGGCAAGGAGATGACGCCAGAAAAGCGCAAGGCCGTGATGAAAGTCATCGCCTGGATGAACAAGAAGTCCACCTTCTGGGCGACCGCAGGCCATCTGCCCGCCTATAACGCGGCGCGCGATAATGATGAGTTCAAGGCCATGCAGCCAAACGCCGCCTATTCGAAGCTGGCTGATACCGCTGTGTTTGACCCGAGCTCGGTTCTGGCCGGCGTTGCCTCGCCTGTCTATGATGCAGCGGGCAATTTCCTGATGCCGGCGATCAACGGCGAAATGGAATCGCAGGCTGCCATGGAAGGCATGCGCGACGATCTGCAGGGGCAGGTGAAATAACACCCTCCCGGGGTTGCGGAACCGGCCGGTGCGCTTCAAACTGCATCGGCCGGTTCTATTTCAGAGACATCAGGATAAGGGCAGGGCATGCTTGAAAACAGACGCTCGCAAACGGCCACCGCGCTGATCCTGATTGCGCCGTTCCTGATTGTTTACGGCCTGCTGTTCGTCTACCCGACAATCAAAATGATCGGCATGACCTTCACCGATGCGCCGCTGATCGGCGCGGGGTCTTGGGTCGGCCTCAAGAACTACTACCGGCTTTTCTCCGACCGCCTGTTCAGCGTCGCCGTGTGGAACACGCTGTATTTTGTGCTGCTGACCGTTATCCCAAGCACACTTCTCGGTCTCGTCATTGCGCTTGGCGTGAACCGCTTGAAGGGCTGGTGGCAGAGCGCGGTTCTTGCGGCATTCTTCCTGCCCTATATTCTGCCGGTCTCGGTTGTTTACCGCATCTGGAACTGGCTGCTCGATTCGCAGTTCGGCTTGTTCCAATATCCGATCGCCTATTTCTATGGCCAGAATGTCCCTATTTTCCGCACCCTGCCGCTCTTCATGCCGACCGTCGCCTGGGTGACGATCTGGTGGCTGATCGGCTTCAACGTCCTCCTGTTCATTGCCGGGCTGCGCAACATTTCCAGCGAAATCTACGAGGCCTCGGAACTCGATGGCGCAACGCGCTGGCAGCAGTTCACCCGCATCACTTGGCCGCTGATCTGGCCGATTACGGTGCTCGTCGCGACGATCCAGCTTATTTTGCAACTGAAAATTTTCGATCAGATCTACCTGTTTTCCATCGGGGGCCGCGGCGACGCGACCCTGGGCATGGTGCAGCTGATTTACCGGGCGGCTTTCCAGAAGAACCAGGGCGGCTATGGCGCCACGGTCGCGCTTGTCCTGTTCGCCATCATCGTCATTGTCTCGGTTCTGCAATATCAGCTGCTGCGCGCGCGGGGTGAAAAATGAGCACCGTTGCCCTCGACCAGCCACTTCGCGCCGCAACTGCCGACCCGTCAAACTGGAACCGGATCAAGCGACTCGACCGCATTGGTCTCGTCATCACTGTGTTGACCGTTGTTGTGGCGATCTTCTGGGCCTTCCCGATCTATTGGGCGCTGGTGACGAGCTTCAAGCCGGAGCAGGACGTGGTGCGCCCGGGCATCGAGCTCTGGCCCGAGCGCTTCACCTTTGAAGCCTACACTTTCACGCTGTTCCAAACCAAGATCGGCATCTGGTATCTGAATTCAATCGTCACCTCGCTCGCGGTGACTTTCCTTGTCATCACCATGAGCGCGGCGGCGGGCTATGCGATTTCGCAGCTCGAGTTTCCGGGCCGCAAGCTGCTGTGGTGGATGATCCTCGCCAGCTTCATGGTCCCGATCCCGGCGCTGATCGTCAACCATTTCGTTTTGATGAGCCAGTTCAAGCTGATCAACACCTGGGCGGGCGTCATCCTGCCGCAGCTGATCGCGCCGGTGACGGTGATGATCTACAAGCAGTTTTTCGACTCCGTGCCGAAGGACTTCCGCGAGGCGGCGGTCATTGACGGCGCGACCGAATTGCAATTGCTGTTCCGCCTCTATCTGCCGATGAACTGGGGCATCACCACGGCGCTTTCCATCATCGCCTTCATCGGCGCCTGGAACGCGTTCCTCTGGCCGTTCCTCGTCACCACATCGGAGAACATGTTTAACGTCACTGTGGGCATCACGCAGGTGACCGACGCGTTCGGCGTCAAATATGCGCGCCAGCTTGCGACCGCCATTCTTGCTGGCCTGCCGGTGGCGCTTCTCTATCTGATTTTCCAGCGCAGGGTGACGCAGGCCATCATGCTGACAGCGGGCATCAAGGGGTAAAGCATGGCATCGGTTGAACTCAAAGGCATCAGCAAGCGATTCGGCGCGGTCGAGGTCATCCGCAATCTGGATCTCTTCGTCGCGGACGGCTCGTTCTGCGCGCTGCTCGGCCCGTCCGGCTGCGGCAAGTCCACGCTGCTGCGCATGATCGCCGGATTGGAACAGGTGTCGGAAGGCAATATCCAAATCGGCGGCACTGACGTGACCTTCCTGCCGCCCGCCCAGCGCCGTGTGGCCATGGTGTTCCAGTCCTACGCGCTCTATCCGCACCTGACGGTGCGCGGGAATATCTGCTTCTCAATGTCGCTGGCCGGAATGAAAAAATCCGACCAGAACGAGCGCGCCGACAAGGTGGCCAAGCTTTTACAATTGGAAGAATTGATGGACCGCCGCCCGGCCCAGCTCTCCGGCGGCCAGCGCCAACGAGTCGCCATCGGCCGCGCCCTGGTGCGCGACCCGGAAGTGTTCCTGTTCGACGAGCCGCTGTCCAATCTGGACGCGCTCCTGCGCGTGCAGATGCGGCTGGAGCTGGCCAAGCTGCATTTGAATTTGAAGACAACGATGATTTACGTCACGCATGACCAGGTCGAGGCCATGACGCTGGCCGACAAAATCGTTGTTTTGGACAAGGGCAGGATTTCGCAATCAGGCTCGCCGCTGGAGCTTTACAACTCCCCGGCCAATAAGTTTGTGGCCTCTTTCATCGGCTCGCCCGCCATGAACTTTCTTGCTGCCACAGTCAGTGCTGCCAACGGCAAAAGTGTAAGCCTCCAATTGGCCGGCCAGCCAAAATTCGTAATGAAGGCGAGAGCCGGTTCCGTCGCTTCGGGAAATGTCGAAATAGGAATCCGCCCTGAACATGTGCGTCTCACGAAATCGGGCGACAAGCAGGCGACCTTTGGCGGCACGACAACTGTTGTTGAACAGCTTGGAAACTCCACTTTCGTTTATGTGGACACGCCGTCCGGTCAAATGATTGTCGAGGGCGCCGGCGATCTGCAAATTGCCTCAGGCACAAATGTCGGCCTCGCAATTGACGCCGAGCGCGCGCATTTGTTTGGGCCGGATGGACAAGTCATCTAGAGACCTCCCCGGTCGTGAACACTCCGTCTGCGCGCGCTCGTTTTTTTCCTTCGCCTCAAATCCTGATGGATATTTCTCTCACTGCTCTTGGCGAGAGCGGAGAAAATGCTGCGCCGCAAAAAGACCGGTTGATCTTCGCCCCCGTTCTGGGCGAAAAGCTCCTATGCACATTGGATTGAGCGGGCGCCGATTACCGGAGCGTTGGGCGCATTTGAAGGGCAAGTCTTGATGAAGAAAATCTATCCGAATGCAGCCGCTGCGCTCGACGGGCTTCTGCATGACGGCATGTTTATCGCGGCGGGCGGATTTGGCCTTTGCGGCATTCCTGAGCTGCTGATTGCGGCGATCCGCGAACATGGCGCGAAGAACCTGACCATCGCCTCCAACAATGCCGGCGTCGACGGGTTCGGTCTAGGTGTGCTTCTCGAAAACCGCCAGGTGAAGAAAATGCTGTCGTCCTATGTGGGCGAAAACGCCGAGTTCATGCGGCAATATCTGTCGCGGGGAATTGGAGCTTGAGTTCAACCCGCAAGGCACGCTCGCCGAGCGCATGCGCGCCGGCGGCGCTGGCATTCCGGGCTTCTACACTAAGACCGGCGTCGGCACGGTAATTGCCGAGGGCAAGGAGCACAAGGAGTTCAACGGCCAGACCTATATTCTGGAGCAGGGCATTTTCGCTGACCTTTCCATCGTCAAAGCCTGGAAGGCGGATGCGACCGGCAATCTCGTTTTCCGTAAAACCGCCCGCAACTTCAATCCGCCCGCCGCCACTTGCGGCAAGGTCTGCGTCGCCGAGGTTGAGGAAATCGTGCCGGTCGGTTCGCTTGACCCGGACGGCATCCATCTGCCGGGCATCTATGTCCACCGGCTCATTCAGGGTCGAGCATGAAAAGCGCATTGAACAGCGCACCGTTCGCAAAAGGGAGACCGTGTGATGGGCTTGATCGAAGACAGTGACGACAGTGTCGCCGCCGCAACCGGGTACACCGATGGCTTTTTCGACGCAGCTATTATCAAGATTGACGCCACCTTCGGAGCCGGTTTTGCGCGCGCGAATCCGGTGCTGGTTGGCGCCATGGTTCAGGCGAGCGCCGCGAACCTGAATGCCTTCATGGCGGCGGCTTCCAACTTGCCGATGGATATGTATGACATGCTGCCGGACGACGACTTCCCTGGACCTGCGAAGAAACCTAAAAAGGGGGGGCGCTGATGCCCTGGGACCGCAACCAGATGGCCGCGCGCGCGGCGAATGAGCTGCAGGACGGCTGGTATGTCAATCTTGGCATCGGCATTCCGACTCTTGTGGCGAACTATATTCCCGAAGGCATCGAAGTGACGCTGCAGTCGGAAAACGGCATGCTCGGCATGGGCCCATTCCCCTTTGAGGGCGAGGAAGACGCTGACCTCATCAACGCCGGCAAGCAGACGATCACAGAGCTGCCAAAAACCTCTTTCTTCGACAGCGCGCAGTCCTTTGCCATGATCCGCGGCGGTAAAATTGCCATGGCTATTCTCGGTGCGATGGAAGTGTCTGAGGAGGGCGACCTTGCCAACTGGATGATCCCGGGCAAGCTGGTCAAAGGCATGGGCGGGGCGATGGACCTTGTGGCCGGGGTAGGGCGGGTTGTCGTGGTCATGGATCACACCAACAAGGCGGGCGAGAGCAAGGTGCTCAAAGCCTGCACCCTGCCGCTGACCGGCAAGGCAGTCGTCAACCGGATCATCAGCAATCTTGGCGTTCTCGACGTCGTCCCGGGTGGCCTCAAAATTGTTGAACTGGCGAATGGCGTCAGCGAGGCGGAACTGCGCGCATCAACCGAGGCGAAGATCGTCGCTTAGCCACCGTCAAGAGCGATGGTGCGTGGCGCGATGAGCTTTGGTTTAACCTCGTGGATGACCGGGTTTTGCTCGTCGCGGTCGAGCAGCTCATAGGCTTTGGCGATCAGTCCGTAAGAGTCCTGGCGGATCATGTAGACCGGAAATTGAAAGAAGGCGGCGAACGGGTCATAGTCAAAACATCCGATGGCGCTTCGCTCAAACGCGCTTGGGGGCAGATTGACCATGTGGCTCATCAAGCCTTCGAACACTGTCAGCGAGTTAACGAAAATGCCGCGTGGCACATCGCCCAGACGGTTGCAAAGGTCGCGGATGGCGCTTTCGGCAGCCTCGGATTCGTAACCGCATTGAATGACGTGCTCCTTGTCGAGCAAAATGCCGTGCGCCTTCGCCGCATGGCGGAAACCTTCGAGACGGCGCGTTGTGGCATGATCTGTCTCGGAGCCACCGAGAAAGTAGGGCGCTATGAGCGGTTCGCCCTCACTCTGCTGCATTCCGGCGAGAATGGTCTCAGTGAGTTGGCGCGCTCCGTCAAAATTATCGGTAACCACAGAGGGCGCGTCATACCCGGGCAAGTCAACGAAGATATGTTTGAGATTGGCTTCGGCGCACAGCGAGCCAAGTTGCTCCGGGTCGCTTGCGCCTGCAATGAAAATGGCGTCAACGGCGTATGAGATAAACGTCTCGACAACGCGGCGTTCCTCGTCTGGATTGCGCAGCGTGCTGGCGATGACGGGACACAGACCGCGCTCGCGGGCGAGTTTGTCAAAGTTCTGGCTTAGGGAAGAAAAGAACCGGTTCTCGTGCTCCGGGATGATCATGCCAACCAAGCCTGACCGCGCCCGCCGCAAGCCGCGTGCCTGTAGGTTTATCGAATAGCCCTGTTGCAGCGCGACCTCACGGACAGCTTCGACCGTCGACAAGCCGATGCGGCGGCTCGCCCAAGTGCCGTTCAGAACTGCGCTCACCGTTGAAGGCGACGTGCCTGACAGTTGGGCGATGTCATAGATTGTGGTTTTGCCGGCCGCCATCTCTATTCAACCAACCATTTGAAGATCAAAAAATGCCTCTTGACACATAATGGTAACTGGTGTGTTCTTGCACAATCGATGGTGCAATGCAAATGACGCTCCCGGGAGGCGGGCGTCGCGGAACCGGATAAAGCGGCTCCGTATTGTCATTTAACAGGTGGCACAATCGATTGTGCAAATGCAGTTTGCCGTTTGGCAATTATGGGAGGAATACATGCTTCGTAGACATTTTCTTGCTGTGACCGGTACGGTTGCTGCCGTCGCCATTGCCGCGTCGAGTTTTTCTTTCGCCCAGAGCAAGCCCACCATGGGCGTCGTCGTGAAGATCGGCGGCATTCCCTGGTTCAACGCCATGGAAGCTGGCATCAAGGAACAGGGCGAAGCGCTTGGCGTCGACGCCTCCATGATCGGGCCCACCAGCGCCGATCCCGCTTTGCAAGTCCGCGCCATTGAAGATTTGATCGCCAAGGGCGTGAACGCCATCGGCGTTGTGCCCAATGACGAAAAGGCGCTGGAGCCTGTGCTGGAAAAAGCGATGAAGGCCGGCATCAAAGTGGTGATCCATGAAGGCCCCGGCATCGTCAACAAGGACTGGGACTTCGAAATGGCCTCTGCCCAAGGCTTTGGCGAGACACATGCCGAGCTCTTTGGGAAAAAGACCGGAGGCAAGGGCAGCTATGCCGTCTATGTCGGCTCGCTCACCGTTCCGCTTCACAACGCCTGGGCCGACGCGGCGATTGCCTATCTCAAGGAGAAATATCCTGACCTGAAACTGGTCGGCGAGCGTTACGGCGTGGCAGAAAACGTTGACGACAGCCGCAAGACCGCGCTCGACGTGATGGCCGCCAATCCTGATCTGGTCGGCTTCCTCGCCTTCGGCAGCCAGGGTCCGATCGGCGCTGGCCGCGCGATCGAGGAGCGCAAGCTTGTCGGCAAGGTGCATGTCATCGGTCCGCATTCGCCGGGCCAAGGCCAAAAGCTCATCAAGGACGGCGCAATTTCCGGGGGGTTCATGTGGAACCCGAAAGAAGCGGGCAAAGTTTTCGTGACGATGGGCAAGATGCTGATTGACGGCGGCAAGATTGAAGAAGGCACGGAAATTCCCGGCCTTGGCAAAGTCTCGCCGGATGCCGCCACCAAGAACATCATCACCAATAACCTGATCCCGATCAACGCCGACACTGTCGACGAATTGGCGGGCATGGGACTCTGACTCCTCCCGTGGGGCGGGGGCGGTCCGAGGGCTGCCCCCGCTCAATCAAACATATTGTGCAGTCCGGGGAGGGATGTTCCCGGAAAACTCTTAACTTGACTGAGAGCGGGCATGGCCGGGGCGGTATCGCGCACGATTGAGAAAACACTTGGAGCCGGCTCTGGTTCGGCAATTCGCTTCAATAATGTTTCAAAAATGTTTCGGCGGCGTGCGTGCCCTCGACAATGTTTCGTTCGAAGTCGGGCGCGGCGAAGTTCACTGTCTGGCCGGCGAGAACGGTTCGGGAAAGAGCACGCTCATCAAGATCATCACCGGCGTCTATCAGCCGGAGCCTGGTGCCGTGATGGAGTTTTTTGGCAAGCCGGAAGCGTCGACAACACCGCATCTCGCGCGCGCCCATGGCATTGCTGTTATCTGGCAGGATTTGGCGCTGTTCGGTGAAATGACCGTCGCTGAAAATATTGCTTTCGAAACATTGGTGGGCGGCAAGCCACGTATTGTCAATTACAGCAGGATCATGACCCAGGCGCATGAAGCGCTTGCAAAACTTGGCGTCGAACTTGACCTGGCCGCAAGTCTCAATACCCTTCCCATTGCCCAGCGCCAGCTCGTTGCCATTGCGCGCGCGCTGGTCAATGATGCGCGGCTGATCTTTATGGACGAGCCGACCGCGTCTTTGACCCAGGCCGAAACGGACAAGCTGTTGGAGGTGGTGCGCACTCTGTCCGCAGCAGGCGTGGCAATTGTGTTTGTCAGCCACCGCTTGGCCGAGGTGCTGGATATCTCCAGCAGGGTGACCGTTCTGCGCGATGGAAAACTGGTTGGCGTCTATCCCACAGCGGGAATGACGCAGTCGCGCCTCACGGAGCTGATGACCGGCAAGACCTACGACAAGGTGGTGGCGGCGCAGGATCGTTCGCGCGCGCCCGCAGTCGTTGAAGTCAAAAATCTGACGCGAGCCGGTGAATATCACGACGTGAGCTTCACGATCCGCAAAGGCGAGGTCCTGGGGCTTACAGGTCTGATTGGAGCGGGGCGCACGGAACTCGCGCACACGCTGTTCGGAATGACGAAAGCTGACAGCGGAACAATCCGTCTGAACGGAGAACCCCTGTCGCTCAAATCCAACCGCGACGCTGTGGCGGCGGGTATCGGTTATGTCTCGGAAGACCGCCTTGCGCTCGGACTGATCCAGCCGCAATCCATCGCCGACAACATAGTGATGTCGATACTGCCCGGCATATCCGGATCTGGTGGATTAATCTCGATCGCCAGAAAGGCCAAAACCGTTGAAGGCGCGGTCAAGGAGTTTGCAGTCAAGATCGGCAAGTCCGAGGACGCGGTTTCCACCCTGTCCGGCGGCAATCAGCAGCGTGTCGTGCTTGCCAAATGGCTTGCCACCAAGCCCAGGCTTCTCATTCTCGATTGTCCGACCGTCGGCGTGGACGTGGGCGCGCGAGCCGGTATTTACAAGATTGTTCATGCGCTTGCCGAACAGGGTCTGGCAATATTGCTGATCTCGGATGAAGTGACGGAAGTGTTCTACAATACGGACCGCATCCTTCACATGGCGGGAGGAAGGCTCGTCGGTGAGTTTGATCCGCGCGCGTCAAGCGTCGAGGCATTGGAGGCGGCGGTCTATGCGTAACCTCATCCGCTCGCACCCGACTGAAGCGCGGCTGCTCTTAGTGTTGCTGGCGATTATTGCGTTTCTGTCACTTGCCACAAGCACCTTCCTGACGCTTCCAAATCTCACATCCCTTCTCAACAACAACGCGGTGAACGTCATCTGGTCGATGGGCCTGCTTGTCGTGCTGATCGCGGGCGGCATCGACATTTCGTTCGCCGTTGCAGCCTCCGTTGTCCAGTACATATGCGCGCTGCTGTTCCCGTATATCGGCGGCGGCAATTGGCTCATTGGGCTGCTGCTCGCGGGCACTGTTGGCATTGCCGTTGGGTTCATCAATGCGGGGCTGATCCACTTCTTCCGCATCATCTCCATCGTGGTCACAATCGCGACCTTCAACGCCTTCTTCGGTCTTCTGATGTTTTTCACATCGGGCCGGTCCATTTATAATCTTCCCGACTGGTGGATTGACCGCACGACCATATTCGAGATGCAGACCGCCGATGGCACTTGGGCTGAACTGAATTTGGCCGTAGCCGCCATGACTGCCGCCATGGCTGCCACCTGGTTTCTCATCCATTACACCAGTACCGGCCGCCAGCTTTACGCCTTTGGCGACAATCCGGAAGGCGCGCGCCGCGCAGGCGTAAACATTGGCGCCATGCAGTTCATCGCTTTCGGCTGGATGGGATTGATGGCGGGTATTGGCGGCCTGATGCAGGTGAATATCGCGCAGGAAGTTGTGCCAAACGCCTTGATCGGCCGCGAACTGGACGTCCTGGCGGCCGTCGTTCTGGGCGGCGCGAGGCTGGGCGGCGGGCGCGGCTCAATCTTCGGCTGCTTCCTCGGTGTTCTGCTTGTCGCCATCACGCAAAACGGACTGAACTTGCTGGGCGTCTCGCCCTTCGCCTTCAAGATGGTGGTGGGCATCATCATCCTGTTTGCCATTTCAACTTCCAACATCAGATTCGGAAACTTGGTCCGCGCTGGAAAGGGGAATGTGTGATGTCCGCCATTCTCGCAAAGATTGACAGGCATCTCGGACAAGGTGTGACCGGTCTTTTCGGATTCCTCATTCTCGTCGTTATTGCCTTCAGCCTTGCAACGCCGCAGTTCCTGACCGCTGCGAATTTTGGCTCCATTGCGTTCCAGCTTCCGGAGCTTGGCCTTCTCACGCTCGCCATGCTGATGCCAATCATTTCGGGCGGATTTAATCTGGCGGTGATCTACACGGCCAATATTGCGGGCTTGACGCTGGCGTGGGTGCTTATCCAGTTTGGCGGCGTAGACGCGCCCATCGCCGCCTTCATTCTCGGCTGTCTCGCCGCCATCGCAGTTGGCGCGCTTGCGGGCCTCGTCATGGGTCTGGTCATTGCCTATGTCGGCGCGCACCCGATTCTCGTTTCGCTCGCCATGATGATTTTTCTGCGCGGCCTTGGCGAGTTTCTGACCCGTGGCGGTGACATATCCGGTTTCCCGCCTTTTCTGGGCAATATCGGGCATGGCTCTATACTTGGCGTCCCGGTGCCCATGCTGCTGTTTCTCCTTGCGGCCTTCGTCTGGCACATTCTGTTGACGCGCACGCGCCATGGAGTTTCGGTCTATATGGTGGGCTCCAATATCCGCGCTGCCGAATATTCCGGCCTTCACACCAAGCGCACGCTTACCCTGATCTACACATTGTCAGGCGCCATGTGCGCAATCGTCGGCATTCTGATGGTGACCCGCTTCAACTCCGTGCGCGTCGGCCATGGAGAAGCGCTGCTGCTGGTCACTGTCCTCGCCTGCTTTTTGGGCGGTGTTGATCCGTTCGGCGGCTTTGGCCGTGTCGTTCCGGTCGTGCTCGCGCTCGTCATTCTGCAAGTCTTGTCGTCCGGACTCAATCTTGTCGGCGCCAATCAGCATCTTTCGACGGCTGTCTGGGGCCTGTTCCTCATCGCTGTAATGATCCTGCGCTGGGGCGCCACACGTTTCCAATTCTTCACTCAAAAGGGAAAATGACGATGCAAGGCTTCGGCGTACATACAAGCATGTGGACGATGAATTGGGATCGCGCCGGCGCGGAGAAGGCCATTGCGGGCGCTGTTCATTACAAAATGGATTTCATCGAGATAGCGCTTTTGAATGCGCCTGCCGTCGATGCCAGGCACTCGCGCGATCTGTTGGAGAAAAACGGATTGAAGGCAGTGTGCTCATTGGGACTTCCTCAGGAAAACTGGGCATCGGTGAATCCGCAGGGCGCCATTGAACACCTCAAGATCGCCATCGACAAAACCGCTGAGATGGGCTGCCTGGCGCTGTCTGGCGTGACATATGGCGGCATTGGCGAGCGCACTGGCGTTCCGCCAACGCAAAAGGAATATGACAACATCGCCAGGGCGCTGACCGAGGCGGCCAGACACGCCAAGACGCGCGGTATTCTTCTGGGCATTGAGCCCGTGAACCGCTACGAAAACCATCTTCTCAATACCGGCTGGCAAGCCGTTGAAATGATTGAGCGGGTCGGCGCTGAGAACATGTTCATTCACCTCGACACCTATCACATGAACATTGAGGAGAAGGGCGCTGGCAACGGCATTCTGGATGCGCGCAAATATATCAAATACATCCATTTGTCAGAGAGCGACCGCGGCACGCCGGGCGAGGGCACAGTTGATTGGGACGAGGTCTACGCAACGCTTGCAGCGATTGGCTTCAAGGGCGGCCTTGCGATGGAAAGCTTCATCAACATGCCGCCGGAAGTCGCCTATGGCCTTGCGGTATGGCGTCCGGTCGCAAACAACATGGAAGAAGTCATGGACAATGGCTTGCCATTCCTGCGGAACAAGGCGCGGCAGTACAGGCTGATTTGATGTAGGCGAACACGGCCAGGATTTGTCGGAAAAAGGGGCAGGGCGCGGTTTGGGCGGGCTTGATCATGCGACTGTGGCTGTGCTCGACATGGGCAAGACCAATGTGAAGCTCAGCGCCGTAACCGCTGATGGCCATGTGCTGGAGACCACCTCAACACCCAACCCCGTGCTTTCCGGCCCGCCATGGCGGCATCACGACCTTCAGGGACTGGGCGACTGGGTGCTGTGTGAACTTGCCTCGCTCTGCCTCCGGCATCCAGTCAGTCAGTTCATCACCTCCGGCCACGGGTCTGGCGGGGTCCTGACCGGTGGCGACCCCGATGCGCCCGGCGGCGGCGCGGCCTTGCCAATGATTGACTATGAGCAAGAGGTGCCGGAGGGCTTGAACGAGGCTTACGATGCTTTATCCGGCAGCTTTCTGGACAGAGGATCCGCGACGCTGCAGGCCGCGACGCATCAGGGGCGACAGATGTATTGGATGCAGCGGGCGGAGCCGAGGAAGTTCGAGGCAGCGCGCTGGTATCTGAATGTGCCGCAATATTGGGCGTGGCGGCTCAGCGGCGTCGCCGCGAGCGAGCACACGATTATGGGCGCGCAGTCGCATCTGTGGAACGTGGTCGAGCGCCGCTTCGCGCCAATTGTTGAAGGTCAGGGTTGGCAAAGGCTGATGCCGCCGCTCGCGCCTGCGTGGCAGGCGCTTGGCCCCATTCGGAGGTCTCTTGCCCGTCACCACGGCATAGCGGATACCCTTGAGGTCCACACAGGCGTGCATGACAGCAGCGCCAACTTCTACCGCTATCAAGCGGCTGGCATGACGGACCTGACCGTGGTCTCGACCGGAACCTGGCTGGTGGCGCTGGCCGATCAGATTGATCCCGCGCTGCTCGACGAGCAGCGCAACATGACGTGCAACAGCGATGTTTTTGGCGAGCCGGTGGGCGGGGCTTTGACGATGGGCGGGCGCGAGTTCAACCATGTTGCAGGCGAGCAGGCGAGGGGTGCTGTGTCTCATCCGGCTGTCATGGCCCGTCTCGTCGCCCGCCGCACCATGGCCTTGCCGGCCTTTGGCGCAGAGGGCGGACAGATCAGGGGCAGCGCCGGGAGAGGGCGCATTGCCGGTCCGCCGCCTGCTGACGCGTCCGAGCGGCTGGCGCTGGCAGTTCTTTATCTCGCGCTCTTGACGGTGAATTGCGCGGACGCGCTTGGGCCGCAGCGCGCGGTGGCGCTGGACGGCACTTATCTTCAAGACCCGCTGTACGCGCGGCTGGTGGCAGCGCTTCGGCCATCGGCGATTACGCTTGAAAATCATGAAGGCTATGGCGTGGCATCCGGCGCGGCACTGCTGTGCAGCCATGAAACGCGCACTGGCCCTGTTGCGCTGACGCTGGGCGCGCCGGAGCCTCTAACTGAAATTCCAGACATTCTGGCTTACGCGGCCGAATGGCATGAATTTACAAGACACATTGGAAACTGAAGGACGCTGCCCGTGAACAAACTCTCATACCTGACTGAACGCCAAGCAATGGTCGAAACCTGCCGCAAGATGAATGCGAGCGGCATCAATCAGGGGACGGCTGGCAACCTCTCACTGCGTGTCGCGAATGGCTTTTTGATAACGCCGTCCTCGCTTGCCTATGATGTGATGCAGCCGCAGGACATTGTCGAGATGGCCTTTGACGGCACCTATGCGGGGCGCAGGCCCTCATCGGAATGGCGCTTTCATCGTGATATTCTGAAAGCGCGCACGGACATTGACGTGGTCCTGCATTGCCATTCGATTTATGCGACCACCCTTGCCGTGCACCACAAGACCATTCCCTCATTTCACTACATGACGGGCGTGGCGGGCGGGAATACGATCCGCTGCGCGCGTTACGCCACTTTTGGCACGCAGGCGCTTTCGGACGCGGCCATTGAAGCACTGGAAGGCCGGCTGGCATGCCTGCTCGGCCAGCACGGGCAGATATCACTTGGCAAAAATCTCGAAAGCGCGCTGTGGCTTGCGACAGAAGTCGAAACGATTTCAAGGCTTTATGTTCAAGCGCTCACCCTCGGCGAGCCGCCGATCCTGTCCGACGAGGAGATGGAGCGCGTCATCGCCCAGATGCAGCGCATGAGCTATGGCATGGGGCCGGAGCCGGAGGGCGCGAATGACGTGGCGCGGCCGCGATAGGGCGAAGTCAAATATTCTCGCGCGTATAGAGCTCGAAAGGCAGAACCGTCGTCTGCTTGCCGGTCTCGGCGGGCGAGGCGCATGCGCGGACCATGCCGCTGATCGCCTCGGCTGCAAGCCGTTCGAGCGGGTCATGGATGACCATTGTCAAGGTTCCGTCGAGAAGTCCGATGCGGGTATAGTCCATCAGCTGGTGGCCGACGGTGACAATCTGGCCGGCTTTGCCACTGGCGCGCAGCGCGTTCATCGCGCCTGACAGGCCGCCGCCCGCCACGAACAGGCCTTTCAGATCCGGGTGATCCTTGATGAGCTTCTCCGTCATTTCCTCGGCGACCGCGCCGGTCTCGAATGTCGGCAGCGGTTCAAGCAGGGTGAACTGCGGCGCGTATTCGCGGAAGTAGGAGCGGAAGCCGCTCTCGTTCATTTCCTGACAGCGGTAGCGGTGGTTGCCGACGAGGATGCCGATCTTGCCAGGCGTCTTGCAGATGCTGGCAATGGCCCAGGCGAAAGTGCGGCCCGCTTTCCAATTGTCAGGGCCGGCATAATTCACAATGCCCGTCGCCGACAATTGGGAAATCAGCGCAAACACCGGGACATTGCGCGCCTCCAGCGCGTCAACGGCTTGCGAGACCAGCGGATGCACGGCTGCAACGACCCCGACTGCGTCGCACGTCTCACCAAGCTCAAGCAGTTTTGCCGAGAAGGCGTGCGGCGCGAGGTCTTCGGCAAATGAGATATGTGCTTCGATGTCAGCGCCGCTGTTCTCCCGCGCCGCAGCCTCCAGCGCGGCGCCAAGCTGCTGATACAATGTGCGGAAAGGCTGGAGGAGAAGGAAGCCGAAACGGAATTTAGGTCTGCGGGCGACAACCTGCGCGCGGATGGTGCCAAGCCCGTAAAATCCAATGGTTTCGGCGGTGTCTTTCACCCTATTCGACGGTCGCGGAGCGCACATTGTCCGCGCCGGCAAGCACCCGGTTCACCGTGGAGACGGAGACGCCGGCGGCATCCGCCAGATCGCGGATCGTGGGCCGTGTCATTGTCTCAATCCGCTCTCATTTTGCTTCATTTCCATATGCCTGACTGACACGAATGATACGAAATCATGCTGATATGCTTCATGCCATATTGATTCACTTCGTATCACCATGTCAATTCCCCTGCGTCACTGGGTCGCGCGCTGGGGAGAGCGATGAACGATCTGCAATTTGGAACGCGCAACAAGCGCGGCGACTGGGCGCCCAACGCCCATCCGCAGATTGCGTTCTTCTGGACAACGCCGTTCGACCTGAAGAAATGGGGCGGTTTTCTCATCGGCTATATCTGGCCGTGGAACGTTTTCCACATGGCCGTGACGCTGATCTATTGGAATTATCTTCTGCCCGACTGGGAGACGATGAAGACGATCAGCTGGGGCTGGGCGCTCTGGCTCTACGCGCTCAACTGCGCCGGCATCTTCCTGATGTATGGCTCGATTGAGTTCTTCTACTATTGGAAGCGCAGGCAGGGCACGCGTTTCAAATACAATGCCAAATTCCCCGGCGACGCGCCCTCCGACGTCTTCTGGTTCAAAAACCAGAACATCGACAATGTCTTGCGCACCTTCTTCTGGGGCATCCCGATGTGGACGCTGGTGGAAGTGCTCATGCTCTGGTGCTTTGCCAATGGCTATGTGTCATGGCTGAACTGGTCCGAGCACCCCTATTGGCTGGCGCTGATGCTGTTTGGCGACGCCCGTGATCCACGAGGTGAACTTCTTCTTCATCCACCGCGCCATCCACTGGCCGCCGCTCTACAAATGGATTCACTCGGTGCACCATAATTCGGTGAACCCGTCGCCCTGGTCGTCGCTGTCCATGCATCCGGTCGAGACGTTTCTCTACCACGGCGTCGTCTGGTGGCATCTTGTCCTGCCGTCCAATCCGCTGATCGCGCTGTTCCAGCTGCACATGGCCGGCTATGGCGCGGTCAACGGCCATATCGGCTTCGACAGGCTGGAGCTGACGGAAGGCACGGCGCTCGATAGCCACGCCTACCTTCATTACCTGCACCACAAGCATTTCGAGGTGAACTATGGCGGCGATGGCCTGATCCCGCTCGATAAATGGTTCGGCACCTGGCACGACGGCTCAAAGGAAGCGCAGGCGCTCATGGACGCGCGCTACGCCAAAAAAGTCGCGCGGATGAATGCGAGACAGCAACAGAATTCATGACGACATGAATCCGTCAGTGAGACGGTAAAATTGGGCAGGCCCGCTTTAGAGGAGGTATTGAGGGTAAACAGACAAAACATTCATTCCGTTCTTGACGTAATTTGGAATGTATGTTCTATTTTCTGCACTGATGCAGAGTCCGAATTGCGGCGGTCAATCGGGCCCGCCCGAGCGCCGCATGCATTCACCACATGATTTCAATCCGTCAAATGACGGCAACACTGGGAGGAGACTGACATGAAGAGCTTCAAGACAATGATGACCGCAATGGCCACGACGGCGGTGATCGCGCTCAGCGCGACCGCCGCACTCAGCGCCGATATCGCCGTTATCGGCGGCAAGGCGGACGATCTTTTCTGGAACAAGATCAAGAAGGGCATGGACGATGCCTGCCTTGCGGTCGTCGCCAATGGCGGCAAGTGCAACTATCTGCAGCTCCAGACCTATGACAATCTCGGCGCGGACGCGGCGCAGCTCGTGCGCACGGCGATCAGCCAGGGCGCGACCGGCATTGTCATTCCGAACTGGGTGCCGGAAGCCGAAGATCCGGCAATCAAGGAAGCCATTGAAAAAGGCATCAAGGTCATTCTGATCAACGCAGGCAACGCCGCCAAGGCCAAGGAACTCGGCGCCATCAACTATGTTGGCAATGACGAACTCGAGGCAGGCCTGGCTGCGGGCACGCAATTCGTCAAGATCGGGCAGAAGAATATCATCTGCGTCAACACGGTTCCGGGCGCAGCCAACCTTGAAGCCCGCTGCAAAGGCGTCATCGACAACGCCACCGCCGGTGGCGCAAAGGCGGCGCAGCTGCCGCTTCCTGCTTCCAGCTTCGGTGATCCGACTGCCGTTGCGGAAGCCATCAAGGCGACGCTCTTGAAGGATGACACAATCGACGGTGTGATCACGATCTCCGCCGGTGACGCTGACAGCGCCGCCACGGGCATCGAACAGGCTGGCAAGACCGGCAAGGCGATCCTCGCCTCATTCGACTTCAACCAGTCGGGCCTTGACCGCATCAAGGCTGGCACACAGGGCTTCGCTGTTGACCAGCAGCCCTATTTGCAGTCGAACATCGGCGTGAGCCTGCTTGCGGCCCACATCGATTTCGGCAATCTGCTGCCAACCTTCCCGGTTCTCACCGGCCCCGGCATCATTGACTCGTCGAACATCGAAGCAACGCTGAAGGGCGTTGCCGCTGGCGCGCGCTAAGCCGCTTGCAAACATCCCGGCCCGTGGACGCTTTTCACGGGCCGGACACTCCTCTTCTGCGCCATTCCCGCGAAAGCGGGGATGGCGGACTGGCAGAATATGAACAGGCTTGAACTAGTTCCAGTTACAAAACCCCGGGGAACGCGGTCCAATGAACAGTATTTTTTCACTCGGCGGCCTGTTGCGCAGGCCGGAATCCGGCGCATTTCTCGGTCTTTTGGGCATGTTCGTTTTTTTCACAATCTTCGGCGGCCTGAGCTTCCTGACCGTGGGCAGCGTCGGCGCGTGGATGAATATCGCGGCGAGCCTTGGAATCATCGCGATTCCCATTGGTCTGTTGATGATCGCGGGCGAGCTGGACATTTCCGTCGGATCAATGGTTCCGGCCGGTTCCATGACAACCGCGATCATCGCCGGCCATTATGGCTTGCCCATCTGGCTTGCGATCGCCGCGGTGCTGCTGCTTGGCATTGTTGTGGGCCTCATCAATGGGAGCCTAGTCGTCCGCACGGCTGTGCCGTCGTTCATTGTCACCTTGGGCACTTTGTTTGCGATGGCGGGTTTCATACTGGGCCTTTCAGTCATCATAACTGGCACCACAAGCGTTGCCGTGACGGCGCCTCCGCTTGCGAAGGCCATTTTTGGGGATCTGTACTTTGGCAAGCAGTTCCAGGTCATTATCGCCTGGTGGCTGGCCGCGGCGGCCGCCTATGTCTTTTTTGTCCACTATACGAAATATGGAAACTGGATTTTCGCCATGGGCGGCGACAAGGAGAGCGCCCGCAACGCCGGTATTCCAACGCGGAAGCTGACGATAACGCTTTTTGTTTTATCGTCCACCAGCGCCGCCTTTGTCGGCATGTGCCAGGCCATTCTGTTCAACTCGGCGCAGGTGTCGGGCGGACAATCCTACATTTTCAATTCCATCATCGCCGTTGTCGTTGGCGGCGTTTTGCTCACCGGCGGTTTTGGCTCGGTCATTGGCATTTTCTTCGGCACCATCACCTTCGCAATCGTCACGCAGGGCATCTACTACACGGACTTTGACCGCAACTGGTCGAGCCTGATCATCGGCGTCCTGCTTCTGGCCGCTGTCCTGATGAACAACACTTTCCGCAAAATGGCGCTGACCTACACGCCAAAGAAGAAATGAGGACACGATCATGACCGCTCCCATTCTGGAACTTCAGGGCATCAACAAATCCTTCGGCCCAATTGAAGTGCTCAACGACGTCTCGCTGCAGCTGCGCGCGGGGGAGGTTCTCTGTCTGCTCGGCGACAATGGCGCGGGCAAATCGACGCTGATCAAGATCATGTCCGGCGTTTACGTGCCAAGTTCGGGGACGGTGCTGATGGACGGCGCGCCGGTTGCTTTCAAGACGCCGCGCGACGCGTCCGACCGGGGCATTGCCACCGTTCACCAGTTCGGCGGGACCTTTCCGCTGATGTCAATTGGCCGCTCCTTCTTCGTCGGCGCGGAGCCGACAAAGGGCTGGGGGCCGTTCAAGATATTCGACCGCAAGAAAGCCAACGAGATCGCAGTCAAATCGGTGCAGGATTTCGGCATCACACGCATTGACGACGGCGACCGGCTGGTCGGCGGCCTGTCCGGCGGCGAGCGCCAGTCGCTGGCGATTGCCCGCGCGGTCTATTTCGGCGCGCGTGTGCTGATCCTGGATGAACCCACCGCCGCGCTCGGCGTCAAGCAGGCATCGCATGTGCTGCGGATCGTCAACCAGGCCAAGAAGCGCGGCCTCGCCGTCATCTTCATCACCCATCAGGTCATGCACGCCATGGCGGTCGGCGACCATTTTGCCGTGCTGATCCGCGGCGCGGTCGCCGCCGATTTCAAGAAGGGCGAGCGGACGCGCGAGGAGATCACCGATTTGATGGCGGGCGGCGAGACGATGGCCAAGCTGGAAGCTGAGATACAGACCTATATGGCGACGCATGAAGGCCATCCGCCGTCGGTTGGCGGCTGACTGCGCGCCTCAAAGCCCGGGGCCGGCCTCCACCGGCTCCGGGCTTGTTTCTTTGAACTACGCCGCCGCCAGCTTTAAGGACGGGATGAGAATTGCATGTTCTCAGGAGACAAAAATGGACGATCTTCAATACGGAACCCGCAATAAACGCGGCGATTTCGCGCCGAAGGATCCGCTGCAAATCAATCCGATATTTGCTTTTCCGCCGCAGCCCATGAAATTTCTCAAATGGCTGCCAGGCTATTTCTATCCGTGGAACCTGATGTTCATGGCGCTGGCGGTGGTATTCTGGTTCTATCTGACGCCCAGTGCCGAGACCATGAAGACGCTTTCGCCCGGCTGGATACTCTATCTCTTGGCGCGCAACAGCTTTCTGGTCCTCATCATCTACGGCGCGCTGGAACTGCGGCTCTATGTGAAGCGCGGGCAGGAGGGGCGTTTCAAATACAATGGCAAGTTCCCGGACGATCACCCCAGCGATGTCTTCATGTTCAAGAGCCAGAACGTGGACAACATCATCCGCACCTTTGGCACAGGTGTGCCGATCTGGACGGCGTATGAGGTTCTCGGCCTCTGGTGTTATGCAAACGGCTGGGGCCTGTGGTCCACCTTTGCCGAACATCCCTATTGGTTCGTGATTTTCTGGCTCATTCTGCCTGTCTATCACGAACTGCATTTCTACTGCATCCACCGGCTCATCCATGTTCCGATCCTGTATAAATGGATCCATTCGGTGCACCACAACTCGGTCAATCCGAGCCCATGGTCGAGCCTGTCCATGCACCCCATCGAGCATTTGCTCTATTGGTCGGACTCGCTGATCCATCTCATCCTGCCCTCGCACCCGTTGATCTTCCTGTATGGCCTTCACATCACCGGCACCGGCGCGGTCGTCGGCCATGTCGGATTCGACAAGATCGAGGCCGGGAAAAACAGCGGCGTCGATACCCATGCCTATGCCCATTATCTGCATCACAAATATTTCGAAGTGAACTACGCCGACGGCACGACCGCGCTCGATAAGCTGTTCGGCACCTGGCACGACGGCAGCGAAGAAGCGCAGGCGCGGATGGAAGCGCGTTATGAAAAGAAAGTCGCCAGGATGAACAGGAAATGACAATTCGCATAGGCATAATAGGCGCAGGCATTATGGGCGCGGACCATGCGCGGATTTTCGCCGAGGAAGTGCCGGGCACGTCCCTGCAGATCATCTGCGATGCTGATCAGGCCCGCGCCAAATCTGTTGCGGACGCGACCGGCGCAGCTGACATTTCAAGTGATCCGTTTGCCGTGATCAATGACAGCAACGTCGATGCGGTCGTGATTGCAGCGCCCGACCAGTTCCACGCGCCGCTGACGCTCGCCTGCATCGCCGCCGGCAAGCCGGTGCTCTGTGAAAAGCCGCTTTCGCAGGACACGAAGGAATGTCTTGCCGTTCTGGAAGCCGAAGAAAAGCGCGGCACGCGTCTCGTGCAAATCGGCTTCATGCGCCGGTTTGATCCGTCCTACGCCGAGATTAAATCGATGCTGACGCGCGGCGATCTTGGCAAGGCGCTGATGTTCCATTGCTTCCACCGCAATGTCTCGCCGGCATATGATTTCCGCCCGGAAATGGCGATCTGCAATTCCGCGCCGCATGAGTTCGATGTGGCCCGCTGGATGCTGGACACCGACTACAAATCGATCAGCGTCTTCCGACCGCCGAGCGGCGGCGAGACCGCGCCGGTGTTCATGGTGCTGGAGACCATCGCAGGCCAGCTCGTCAACATCGAGGTTAATATAAGCGCCACATATGGTTATGATGTGCGCGGCGAAGTGGTAGCGGAGAAGGGGACAATTTTCCTGCGCGCGCCTGTTCACACCGACGTGAATCTCGGCCTCAAACAGTTCAATTCATACCCTTCCGACTGGCGTCCGCGCTTTGTGGACGCCTACCGCCAGCAGAACCGCGCCTGGATCAAATCCATCGACACCGGTGCGCCGAACCTGGGCGCAAGCGCTTGGGATGGCTATTGTTCGACTGTGGTGGCGGAGGCCGGTGTTGAAGCGCTGCGGACTGGCAAAACAGTTTCCGTGAAGCAAATCGCCAAACCCGCATTCTATTCATGAGGCGCAGATGAAAATCGGAATGGTTTCGGACAGTCTCGGGCATTTGCCGCGCGCGGAAATGCTCGGCAAGGCCGCCGCGATGGGCGTTGCCGGCATTGAGTTCAACGCCTGCAACTGGACCTCCGCACCCCATATGAATCTGCGGGAGCTTCTGGCGTCTGGAATTGAACGAAAAGCGCTGGAAACGGCGCTAAGTGACTGTAATCTCGAAATTATCGCGTTCAACGCCAATGGCAACCAGCTGCATCCGACCGAGGGCAAGCGCCAGTCCGATGACCTCTACGACACCATCCGCTTGGCCGGCGAAATGTCCGTGCCCGTGGTGGTGTTGATGTCCGGCCTGCCAGCGGGCTGCGCGGGTGACGTTATGCCAAACTGGATCGTCTCGTCATGGCCGCCTGAGACGCAGACAATCCTGAAATACCAATGGGAAGATGTGGCGCTGCCCTATTGGCGCAAGCTCGCCGAGCATGCGCTCGCGCACAATGTCAAACTCGCCGTCGAACTCCATGGCAACCAGCTCGTCTATAATGTGCCGACATTGCAGCGATTGCGCAAGGAGATCGGCGACGTCGTTGGCGCGAACCTCGATCCGTCGCACCTGATGTGGATGGGCGCGGATCCGCTCGCCGCCATCGACGCGCTCGGCCCCGCAATCCACCATACCCACGCCAAGGACGCGTTCATTAACAAACCGGTCGCCGCCACCACAAGCCGCCTCGAAAACGGCTCGCTGATGGACATCGCAACGCGGTCGTGGAGCTATATCACGCTCGGTTATGGGCATGGGGAAAGCTGGTGGCGCGACTTCTGCTACCGTCTGCGCATGGCGGGCTATGACGGGTGGCTCTCCGTCGAACATGAGGATGTGATGCTTGGCCGCGAGGAGGGCGTGCGGAAATCCGTCACCCTTTTGCAAAGCGTCATGCCATTCGAGGCCGGGGACTATAAACCGCAAGAGTTCTGACAGTCTGAGTGAAGCATCCAACCATCGAGACCTGACCATGACAAAACCATTCACCCTTGCCGCCTGCGCCGAAATGCTCTGGCGCGACCGTCCGATCGAATGGCGCTGCGCGCGCCTGAAGGAGATGGGGTTTCAGGTCGGCCTATGGAACTGGCCCGCGCATGATCTTGCCAAGCTTGAGAAGAGCGGCGCTGAATTCTCGATCATGAACGGCTATCTGCGCGGCCGTTTGACCGATGATGAAGGCGCAGCGGAGCTGTTGAAGACAGCGCGCGAGACCGCGCAGATCGGCAAGCGGCTGGGCGTCGCCCGGCTTAATTTGCATGGCACGGGTTTAGGGGACCGGGGATTGCCCGTGCAGCCCATTGAAGTCGTCACCGGCGCAATGTGGTTGAAAGCCCGCGACACGCTCTGCCGCATCGCTGATTTGGCGGATGCGGAGAGTGTCGTCTTCACGCTCGAGAACCTCAATCTGCCCGTCGATCACCCCGGCGTGCCTTTTGGCCGGGCGGAGGACACGCTGGCTTTGGTCTCAGCTGTCAACCACCCCCGGCTCAAGCTCAATCTTGATCTTTATCACGCCCAGATTGGCGAGGGGAATTTGATCGAGCTCTGCCGCAAATGCCTGCCATGGATCGGCGAGATACAGGTTGCCGATGTGCCCGGACGAATGGAGCCGGGGACCGGCGAGGTCAACTGGAGTGGTATTGCCAAAGCGCTCGCCGCCATGGGTTACAGCGGCGCGGTCGGGATGGAAGCGTTTGCGTCGGGCGATCCGGAAGCGGCGCTGGGGGCGTTCAAGGCGGCGTTCACACTCTAGCTTGCCGGCTTTACAGAAGGGAATCTCGATTGAGCAGCTTCGTCAACGATCCGGTTGGCGAAGTGTTGGACTGCTGTCCGGGCCAGAGCTTTGGGATGAGTGACGAGATCGTAGCCAATCTTCGGATCAACCGACTTGTCGGACAGGATCTCCAACAGTCTGCCGCAATGAGGTCGCGCAGCACAGGAAGACCTTTCAACGCCACACCCTGCCGGCAATCGCGGCCTGCTCGGTGAGAATATAGTCGATGAACGTGATGCCCCGTTTCCAGTCATTGTCAGCAATTCTGACAACGCAGGCCAGCTGGTCAACGGTTACGACCTACGTTCCCTCCCGTGTTTCCAGGCGCCGCGCGTCAGCGCCGCCGAAGCTGAACCGGCGACGCGGGTCTATCACGAGACCAACATGTGGGGCGGTGTTACCGAGTCAAGCTACTGCATCGGGTAAAGAAATGTTCCTGGTATCGAACGGCCCATTTGGGACAAATATTGGACGAACAAAAACCCGTTCAATCCAGATATGAATCTGCTCTTTGCCCGGCGCGTTCATGGTGGATTGGCAACGTCCGGCCATAGAGCTGCCGCGTTCGCTCTGGTGTGCCGACCATGTTCGGTACTCCAACATAGGAAAAGATCGCGACATAGCGCCGGCGCGGTCCACTGAGGGGCGCTACCCGATGGAGCGAATATCGCCCGCGAAAGATCTGAAGGTCGCCTGGCTCAAGGTTGAGCACCTCCACCTTGTTTGAAGTACCGTTCAGAACGCGGGAGACTTCAGCGAAATTCTCGTCCTCCTCACGGATGCGGGGCGCGTATTCGAATGCGCCGCCTTGATCGGCATTTTGTATCGCAAGCGTGACTGTGAAGTTATTCGTGTCGAAGTGCCAGGGAAAGCCGTTGCCTTCCTCGGCCATGTTGACGATGACATCCGCCAGTGGATCGGCGTAGCGGTAGAACTCAGTCTCCTGAAGGCAGTCTTGTATGAAGCTGTCGAACCCCTGACTATCGTGAATTGTGCGCAGTGGGCCGTCCTTGGGAAAGTTGTCTGCAGGCACAAACGAATTCGAGCGGTCAAAGAACTGCCGGCGCGGATCGTCAGCCGCCAGACTCGGATCGTCCGTGGTGAAATAAACATTGGTGCGGTTGAAACTGCGGTGGCCTTTGTCTGCCACGCTATCCGCTTCAGCCGTGAGCGCGGCAATCCCCTCGGACGTCAGAAAGTGTTTGATGACCGCACAGCCGTCACGTTCCAAGTCAGTGCGGATCCTCTTCAACAACGTGTCTCGCTTGGTGCCCTCCTCGGCAATCGGGTATCGCTCGTAGTCAATCATAGTTGATGGCGTGTAGGGCATGGGCAAATTTCCAATCAGTATTTCTCAAGGTAAACGCATCACAATCCATTCAACCGGCATGCGCCGGTCGATCCATCTGTTGGCTTCAGGTCTAGCGCCAATGGGTATCAGTGAAAAGATCAGACATGAATTGCAAGAGCGTATTTGACTGATCGTATTAGCTTTTTGTCAAGGCTTTGACGACCGCTTCGGGTCATTTTTGGACATCGCGCGAGACCCTCGAATTGTCAGCTGAGGACTGGGAACGGCCACCGTCCGCCCGCATCTGCCATCCGGAGGAAGACCACCTGATTCCGCTGATGGCCGCTGTTGGCGCTGCCGAACATGAACCCGCGACGCGGGTCTATCACCAGACCAACATGCAGGGCATTGTCACCGAATCAAGCTGCCGCTTCGGCTGAAAAGAGACCCGGAGTGGAAGATACCGAGCAACCTATCCCTGGATGCATTGACAAGACGATTGCTTCAGATCTTGGTGGGCTCGTCTCGCAAGTGACGAGATGCAGTTCGTTTTTTTTCTTCTTCGCAATAGCGACTTCCGTCTCCGGCAGTTTGAAAGGCTGCATCGACTGTCTTGCGAATGCACGCCTTTCCCAATTGAGCTTCGGCCATGTGCCAGCTACATTGGCGCCATGAGAAACAACACGCCACCGCCCGTGGCGCGCGGGAAAGTGTTCGCCATTGCCCCCATGATGGACTGGACCGACCGGCATTGCCGGTTCTTCCACCGTCAGCTGACGCGCCACGGCCTGCTTTATACCGAAATGGTCGTTGCGGATGCCGTCATTCACGGGCCGCGACAGCGCCTGCTTGGATTTTCTCCCGAAGAGCAGCCCGTCGCCCTGCAATTGGGCGGATCGGATCCGGTCAAACTTGCACACGCTGCCCGGATCGGTGAACAGTTCGGCTATTGCGAAATCAACATGAATGTCGGCTGTCCGTCGGATCGGGTGAAGTCGGGGACATTTGGCGCGTGCCTGATGGAAACACCTGAGGTGGTCGCGGACTGTGTGGCGGCCATGAAGGCGGCGGTGCGCATTCCCGTCACCGTCAAATGCCGGCTTGGCGTTGACGAGCAGGACATTGAGTCCGCCCTCGACGCCATTGCTGACGCAGTGTTTGCCGCGGGCGCGGACGCGCTGTGGGTGCATGCCCGCAAGGCGTGGCTGAAGGGTCTTTCGCCGAAGGAGAACCGCGAAATTCCGCCACTGGACTACGAACGCGTCTATCGTCTCAAGCAGCGGTTGCCGGAAAAGTTCATCGGCATCAATGGCGGCATAGCCTCGATTGAGGCGGCCAAGGATCATCTCAGCCATGTCGACGGAGTCATGCTCGGCCGCGCCGCTTACCATGATCCGGGCATGCTGTTGCACGCGGATGGAATCCTGTTCGGCGATGGCTGTCCTGTCAGTGTCGGCAAGGTGATTGAGTCCATGGCAAACTATGCCCGCCGTCACATCGCGTCCGGCGGCAAACTCCATCAAGTGACCCGGCATATGCTTGGCCTCTTCCATGGCCTGCCCGGCGCGCGGCGGTGGCGTCACATTCTGTCTGAAAGGGCCGGGCAGCCGGGGGCTGGGCCCGAACTCCTATTCGAGGCGATGGCGGGCCTTGTTCTCGACAAGGCCGCTCAAACTGCGCGCGTCGCTTAACCCTGATTGTATTACCGCTTGCCCCAGGGGCAGTTTGGGGCTCTAATGCGGCGGGGCTTGTGAGACGCGATGGAGCGCGCCATGGCTAAAAGGGCGGTTGCAACTCCGGTTTCTGACGGGCGGCGGGAGACGCTGGAAAAGCAGGCGCATGATTTGGGCGAGGCCCGCAAAGCGCTCGATAGTGCCACCAGCATTGCCCGCGGCCTCTGGTTTACGTTTCTCTCCCTTACCGCCTATCTGGTGATCGCCGTCGGGTCAGTCACGCATCGCGACTTATTCCTCGAAACGCCGGTGCGCCTGCCGCTCTTGAACGTAGATTTGCCTCTGGTGACCTTCTTCTGGGTCGCGCCGCTGATGTTTCTAGTCATTCATGGCTACCTGCTCCTCAATTTGAAGTTCATGAGCGACAATGCAAAAGAATATTTTGATGAAGTTGATCGGATAGGTCTTCCCCCCGAGACCAGGCATAAGCTGTTCCTTCAGCTCCCAAATTTTCTGATCCTGCAAATGCTGATCGTGCGCCGTCAGGATAAATGGGGCGTTATGGGGCTGGCCACGCATATGGTGGTTGTGCTGACTGTAATGATCGCCCCCATCTTGGTGCTCATACTGATCCAGCTCCAATTCCTGCCTTACCATTCGCAGATTGTGACTGGGATACACCGGCTCACGGTTCTAGCAGACATGGGGCTGCTGATGTTTTTCTGGCATAGAATTGCAGGCGAAGCAGAAACCCGCAGCATCAACGTTTTGCGTCACGGCATTTGGGCGGTGGTGTCTTTGGTGGTTCTGTTCTCGGCCTTTGTGGCAACTTTCCCAGGTGAACCCGGCCGGGAAAACTCTGTGGTCAAACTGTCGGGCATGGCCGAGTATCTTTTTCACAGTCCTGTGCATCAGGTGAAGGGTAAGCGCGAGCGCTGGTTCTCTGACACTTTGGTTCTGACCGACGCTGATTTTGTCAGTGGCGATGATGACAAGGTGCCACAGGAGGCGACCGTCTATCTGCGCGGACGCAATCTTGCCGGTGCGTTTCTGGCGCGGACAGATTTGCGCAAGGCCGATTTCACCGGAGCGGACCTCACAGGCGCCAACTTCCGCGACTCCAAATTGCGCGGCGCGCAGTTCGGCTGTCCGCTGGTGCGCGTCGAGCATGGGGATAAGAGCCTGTCCCAGTGCACTATATTGAACAATGCCATTCTGGATGGCGCTGACATGCGTGGCGCTCAGATGCTGCAGGCATCCCTGAAGAATGCAACCTTGCAAGCGACCCGGCTCGATGAGGCAAATCTTGGAGGCGCTGTGCTGCAAGGTGCTCTCATCAAGGACAGCGTTCTCAGCAAGGTCAATTTGTGGAAGGCGGACCTGAGCGGCGCAAGGATTGAGAATTCAGATTTGAGTGAGGCAAAGCTTGCTTCCACCACCCTTGGCGGCACGCTTCTGCACAAGGTAACGCTGAAGGGGAGCGATCTGTCTGAGGCAAAGATTCAGGCTCCATCGCTATTGGATGTGAATTTACTCGATGTCAGAGCGGACAGGGCAGACTGGACAACCGCGCTCGCGCAGAACACCTATGAGTCAAACTCGGCTTTTGTTCTCAACCTGCCCCCGCAAGGACTGAACACATTTGTGTCTGCGGCGTCCCGCATCGCGGCAAATGACAATTTTGAGGTTGCAGCTGCTGGGCCGTCAGAGCGAAACCCGGTCCTGCAAGCCATTGCTCAATCTGCGGTGGTCAGCCGCTCCGCTGGTGACACAGAGCAAGATCCCTCCCGGTGGAAGCCGAGGCTTGATCAGCTTCATGCACTGATGTGCAAACAAAAAAGTCCGTCCGTCGCCGTTGAAGTCTTTTCCCGCCTCAGCACAATGCCGGGCAGCGAAAAGGACAAAACGCTCGCATTCGGTCCGGATCGAAATGCGTTTATTGACCGGCTTTTTGACCCCTCATGCGCCAATACCGCCGCGTTGAAGGATCCTGTGTGCCGCTTGCTTCTCGTCTGGGCTGGACGAGGCGGCGCGCCGCGAAAGGAATGTGTGGACGGATGAGCCGCGCTGTGACGGCAACACATTTCGCCTGCTATGCTGGTTTTGTCTCAAACCGTCCACAGGGGCCAATAATTCACATGTCAGACTTGCCCCTGAGCGAGCTCCTCACCTTCGCGCTCTATCTTTCGCTGGCGGGCATAGTCGCTGGCGTGCTTGCCGGACTGTTCGGCATTGGCGGCGGCACGGTGCTTGTTCCCGCATTCTACGAGGTCTTCGGCGCCGTGCATGTGCCCGAAGATGTGCGCATGCATCTGGCTCTTGGTTCATCCATGGCCATTGTGGTCTCGACATCGCTGCGCTCTTTCTCCGCTCACCACGCGCGCGGCACCCCTGACACGGCGCTGTTGCGGTCTTGGGTCTGGGCGGTGCCGCTTGGCGTGCTCGTGGCGGCGTTGATTGTCTCATCGATTTCCAGCTTCGGACTGCGTTTTGTCTTTGCAATCATCTCCATCGTCGTTGGCCTGAAACTTCTGCTCGGCCGGGAGTTGTGGCGGCTGGGAAATCATTTGCCGCAAAATCCCGCCCGCTTCGCGGTCGGCGCGTTGATCGGCCTCGTCTCCACCTTGATGGGCATTGGCGGCGGCGTGCTCAACAACACGTTCATGACCCTGTTTGGCCGGCCCATGCATCAAGCTGTTGGAACGTCCGCCGGCGTCGGTGTTCTGATCGCGATACCGGCCATGTTCGGTTACATCTGGGCTGGGTGGGGCAGGGGCGGCATGCCGCCGTTCTCGACCGGCTTCGTCAACTGGATGACGGTGCTGCTCATCATTCCGCTGACGCTGCTTGTTACTCCCTACGGCGTGAAGCTCGCCCATGCCTTGTCCAGGAAAACGCTGGAGCGTTCATTTGGCGTGTACATGCTGATCGTCGCAGCGCGGTTTTTCTGGAGCCTTGCCTAATCCTGTAAAATGAGTTGGTCCTGCCGGACGGTGTAGCCGGACAAACTCGACAGAAAGCTCATGCCGAGCAGGCTCTGGTCAAGCTTGCCGTCCTCGGCGACCATGGCGCGGACATCGCGCCTGACAATTCCGCCAATTCCGATTTCATTGAGCCGCACATTTGCGGCATACGCCGCGCCATTTGCCGTGGAGATCGGAGACGAAAACGACAGCGAGTCCGGCGAAATGCCTGCATTGAGCGCGTCGCGGTAGCTCAGAACGACAGAAGATGCGCCTGTGTCGACCAGGAACGACACGCCCTGGCCGTTGACAATGCCGTCAGCTTCGAAATGGCCGTTATTGGACTTTGACAGCGTCACTTGCACAGCGCCGTCGGCGCCCATGACCGTTTGCGGCCGCGACGGGATGATGCCGGCAGTGACGCGGCTTGCAAAGTCCTGAAGCTCGAACCGGTATTGGTAGGACGCAATGATCCCGAGCAGGATCACCAGCCACACCGCTGCCTGGCGTGCCGTGTCCTGAAAACGCATACCGGAGCGCATGATCCCTGCGGCAAGCAAAGCCCCCCAGACGCCAAGGATTGCTACCCGTGCGAAATCATCGTTTTCCATGCCAAAGGTCATTCCGCCCTTGTCATTGACAATGAGCAGGATCAGCGTTGCGCCGATTGCGCCCAGCACAAGCAATAAAGTCCGGCTCATTCGACGGCGCCCTCCGCTGCCCGCGCCATCAGCTGGCGGCGTGTGACGCGGCGCGGCTTGCGCTCGACTGTCTCAAGCCGTGCCGGGAGCTCCGCCATGATTTCGCGCCGGCGCTCGGGCGTGATCATCGACCAATAGCCGATTTCCTCGCGCGTGCGCCCGCAGCCGAAACACAGACCGGTCACCATGTCGATCGAGCAGACGAGTATGCAGGGGCTTTCAATCATGCGCTCTATCTGGAGATGTCAGAGCGAACACGCAAGAGCGATGAGCGCCGCGACTTCGGCGATTTGCGAAGCGGCGCCAAGTGTATCCCCGGTGAACCCGCCGATTTTGTCGCGGCACAGGCGCACAAAAGCGAAAGAGGCTATCACGACCAGAAGCGCAGCTAGAACGGCTGAACTCAAGCTGAACACGATCAGCACGATAACTGCCGCAACCGGTATGCCGGTCACAAGCGCAAAGCTGAGACTCTCTTCATCCGGCCTGCCTGCATGGTCCGCCACGCCTCCAGGCCTGGCGCTTTCGAGCTCAGTCCAGTGCCAGACCAGCGCTGTGCGCGCCGCTATGCCAGCGGCGAGCAGCGCGGCGGCGGCGCTCATGCCGCCAAGTGTGACGAGTGAAGCCAGGGCAAAGACCTTCATCAAGAGCGAGAGCGCCAGGATCAGAACCCCGTAAACGCCTGTGCGGGAATCTTTCATGATTTCAAGGCGATGTTCGGTATCCTTGCCTCCAAAGAAGCCGTCAGCCATATCCGCGAGCCCGTCTTCATGCAGTGCTCCTGTCGTGCCGATGGAAATTGCGACTGAAATCACCGCTGCCAAAAGCGGCGGAATATTCAGCCATGGCGCAATCAGGAGGAACACGGCAGCCGGCAGAGCGGCAATGAAACCAGCCAGAGGAAAGGCACGGCTCACCTGTGCAAGGCTCGCTTGGTCATCCTCAAAGTAGTGTGAGGGAATGGGAAGCCGCGTCAGGAAACCCAAGGCCCGTGCGGTGTCGGTAACCAGAGTAGATGGATCAAAGTTCATGCCGGTCGCTTTTGTCTCGTATCGCGCCGCAGGCGCTGATTTGCCTTCAGAGTGTGACCGTCTATAGGACGGCGGCCCGAGCTTTTCCACAGCAGGATTCCCGCATGCCCTCCGGACTGCCCTTCGACGACTTTCGCGATCTCATAAAAGCGCTGCCGGGTCCGGACATTGATGCGCTGTCCGCCGTGCGCAACCGCGATCCGATTCTGACGAAGCCGCCGGGCGCGCTGGGGCGGCTGGAGGAGATAGTTGAATGGCTGGCCATGTGGTCCGGAAATCCAAAGCCATCCATAACACGGCCGCTGGTCGCGGTGTTTGCCGGCAATCACGGCGTGACAGCGCAGGGCGTTTCGCCTTATCCGTCTGCAGTGACGCAGCAAATGGTCGCAAATTTTGCGGCAGGCGGGGCAGCCATTAATCAAATCTGCATCGCCCATGATTTGGGCTTGAAGGTTTTTGACCTCGCGCTCGACGTTCCCACCGAAGATATCACGCAGGGTGCGGCGATGGACGAGAAGACCTGCGCAGCGACCATGGCGTTTGGCATGGAGGCAATTGCGGGCGGCACGGACCTGCTGTGCATTGGCGAAATGGGCATCGGCAATACGACGATTGCCGCAGCGTTGCTGCACGGGCTGTTTGGCGGCGATGCCGAAGATTGGGTCGGCGCGGGGACCGGTTCGCAGGGCGAGACGTTAGCGCGCAAGACAGACGCGGTGCGCCGCGCTGTCGCCTTGCACGCGGCGCATCTGCATGACCCGCTTGAAGCGCTCCGGCGCCTCGGTGGCCGGGAGATCGCCGCAATGGCCGGTGCAGTGCTCGCGGCGCGCATGCAGCGTGTGCCGGTCATTATCGATGGCTTCGTCGCAACGGCGGCAGCCGCTGTCCTCCACAAATGCGATGCGTCAGCGCTCGACCATTGCCTTTTTGGCCATGTGTCCGCCGAGAAAGCCCACGCGCTCGCTTTGGAGAAACTCGGCAAGAGACCACTCCTCGATCTGGGCATGCGGCTCGGCGAGGGCACAGGCGCTGCACTTGCGGCAGGCATCGTCAAAGCGGCGGCGCTGTGCCATTCCGGCATGGCAACGTTTGACGAGGCGGGAGTGAGCGAGAAGGGCTGAATTGAACGTGCCCGTCAAGTGTGTTACCATCCATTGGTAACTAGGAGTGCGTCATGGGCAAGAACACATCGGTGGTGCTGGGCGAGGCGCAGCAGGCCTTTATCAAGCGGCAAGTCGCCTCCGGGCGTTTTGGCACGGCGAGTGAAGCCGTGCGCGAGGCGGTGACGTTGCTCGAAGAACGGGAGCTGAAGCTTGAGGCGCTGCGGCGGGCGATTGATGAGGGCGATGCTTCGGGCGAGGCGCAGCCATTTGACCTTCAGGAGTTCCTGGCTGAGCGGCGGGCATGGCACTTGAAGTCCGCCTGACGCCGGGCGCGCGGCGCGATCTTGCCAATATCTATGACTGGACACTGCGCCGCTTCGGATTGGAACAGGCGGAGCGCTACGCGCAGGAGTTCGATCAGACCTTTGGCTATATCGCGGAAAATCCCGGATTGGCGCGCGACGCCTCCAACATCCG
Organism: uncultured Alphaproteobacteria bacterium; assembly: GCA_963792485.1. Classification (GTDB taxonomy): domain Bacteria; phylum Pseudomonadota; class Alphaproteobacteria; order Rhizobiales; family Rhizobiaceae; genus JANOYJ01. The sequence continues at coordinate 106,304 of CAWBWL010000004.1, read as the reverse complement.
CCCGGGCCTGTTCAAGCTCATATCGGGGTCGCATGTGGTTTATGTCCGGATTTCGAACACTGTATTGACCGTTGTGCGCATCCTGCATGGCGGCATGGATGCGGGGCGGTGGCTGTAGAGCCTATCCGCCCCAAATCAGTTTCAGCAATTCCCGCGTCGCTCCGATGAGCATCTGGCCCGCGCCGGAATCGGCAATCTTGGTGACATTTGCTGTTCGCTCTAAAAGCTTGTCGCCTGTTCCACTTATGTCAAACAAGAAGCGCTTTTTGATGGCAGATGGCAGAATGCGGTCTTCGTTTGTGAGGAAAATGTCGCTTGCGCCTTTATTCTCTGGCTCGCGGAGTGACGCGATATCTTTCCTTTGCCGCTCGCGCCATTCGATAACGCGTTTGAACTCTTCTGTTGTGAGGTCTTCCCGCTGCGCTTCGGCGGCGGCCTGACTTAGCTTCTTGTGGCGGCTCGAAAAATCCGGCTCGTCGAAAACTGAAGGATCGATTGCCGAGCGTGCAATGGTTTGGTCCCGCAGCATCATAATTGGGAAACGCTGGCGAAGCTGTTCATGGAGGTCCAGAAACTGTTGTAGCGAGAGTTTGATTCCTGCGCGATACCAAGCCGCCTCAAGCTCGATTGCGTCATCGATTTCAGTTCTGATGATTTCAGCGCAGCGGAGGAGATCGGCGATGCGCGGCGAAGCGCCGTTGAGCAGAAGCTCGGTGCGGTAATCGGCGAGGTTATGCGACAGCATGATGGGCGCGTTTTTGGCCGGCAGCGCCGCTAGGAGATTTGCAAGCAGCCGACGCATCGATTCCGGGAGATTTGCCAGTTCGTCGTCGATGAACGCGGCCTCAGTTTCCGCGTCCGGTGACACGCCAATTTTTTCGTCAGCATCGATGAATGGTTCAGGACTAGCGTTTTCAGCAGCATCCTTGCGGGATTGCGCAGGACTTGCTTTCTCGCCATTCCCGGTCAGCGCCTCGAAGATTGCGGAACGCGCCCTCTCCTTAGTCAGCCCATACAGCGGCACATGCACGACTTGCTGTTGCAGCGGCAGCAACGTTGTTGGCTTGAGCAAAAATCCAACTATCAGCCGCCGCTTTCCAAGACGGTCCATATTGTAGGCGGCGTTCCATTCGGCTTGGCAAATGTCAGACGCCAAATAGTCGGGCGAATAGAGCGGCGAGAACTTGCCCATAGTGGCGAGGCCGTCCTGCATTTCGGCGATGAAATTTGAGCCAGTCGGCATGTCTTTGTATTGCCCGAAAGGCTGAAACCCCAACGACGCGATTGTGTTGCCAACTTCTTTGGCGGATACGGCATCGGCGGAATTGTAGCTGACAAACACGCGTTCGGCGGTTTCAAATCGATCACGCGCCTCTTCTATCCATCCCCAAATACGATTGTTTATCACCTGCAGGCCATGCAGCCAAAATCCCGGCTCATGATTACCATGGGCAATTCTCACATCAATCTGCATTGAGATCTCGGATGGAAGCCGAAAGCTAGCAGTTAAGTCGACGCAGCTTTGAAACCAATTCACCCAAGGCAGCCAGTTGACTTTGGACTCATCCTGGCTGGCTAGTCCGCCAATTAACGATGAAACAAACTCGTCTTTCCTCTCAAACCAACTTGATGTGCCAGGGATAAAGTCCCATAGCGGCAATTCGGCAATTCTTTCAATCGGATAGCTTTGAGCGACCATGTTGATGTCAAGTGTTATTGCCTCCCAAAATTCAGTGCTGGTTCTGGGAAAGGAATGAGCAGCGTAACCAATTGCGCTAGCGTTTGGTTCCAAATTGTTCGGCATAGCGACGGATCTTGCAACGTAGCGCGCCGCTCGCGACAACGGGTCGCCAAATTCCTCAAGCGCATTGGCTGCCGATTCGGCTGCATCTTGGAGGTGTTCCTCTGGGTGACAGCAACTCACCCATGCGATTTGCGCTGCCCGAAATATCAGCAACAGCGGGCCTTGGCTCAGTGCACGCCCAGCAGTCCTCTCGTGCCAATGACTTCCATAGTAGGGTATGGCGCGAAGCAAAGCGCGAGTGGCCACTACTCGCCCGTATTGCGCGGCTTGATCACCGCCAAGTGATTGCAGCCAGTTCCTGACTTGAAATTCGTCAGTGAAGCGTGTGCCTGGAATTCCTGTCAATATGATCACTCGATGTGTAAGCGGAGGCGGAGCCTTTCAGGCAAGCACTTTAACCAGCGTTGCAGCTGCTTTCCGTCCTTAAATTCGCCGTTCGGAAAGCCTGCCATCGACCCTTCTCCGGAACCCGCCTCTATATGCCCATGCATCCGCCGATTTGCAATCAAGCGGCGAAGCGGGCGCAAGGGATTAGTGGCAAGCCTTTCTGCTCAAGCAGCCCTTTTGGCCGCCGCGACAGCCTTCTCCACATCCACAGCCGGCAGGGCCTCCATCACCCGCGCAGCCGGGAACGTGGCAATCGCCTCAGTGCCAATGCGCAGTTTCGATTTCAGCTCAAACGCCCCGCCATGCATGTTGATCAGCGCCTGAACGATGGGAAGGCCCAGTCCGGTGCCCTGTTCCGCGCTCTTGATGGCGATGGAGCCTTGGCCGAAGGCGGCGAGCACGATGGGGATTTCCTCTTCCGGAATGCCGGGGCCATTGTCGATGACCGACAGATATTGCCCGCCGCCCGCCGTCCAGCCTAGCTTGACCTTGATTTCGCCGCCGGTCGGCGTGAACTTGACGGCGTTTGACATCAGGTTCAGCATGATTTGCCGCACCGCTTTCTCATCCGCCCAGATTGGCGGGAGGGAAGGCTCGAAGAGCGGCAGGATGCGGACGTTCTTGTTCTTCGCCTTGAGCTGCATCATATGGATGCAATCATCGGCAACATGCGCAAGATTGATCTGCTCCTCGGTCAGCTGGTGTTTTCCGGCTTCAATGCGTGACAGGTCAAGAATCTCATTGATCAGGTCCAGCAGATGCTGGCCCGATCCGTGGATGTCGTTTGCATAATCCCTGTAGGTCTGGTTCGGCAGCGGCCCCAGCACTTCATTGGCCATGACTTCCGAAAATCCCAATATTGCATTGAGCGGGGTGCGCAATTCATGGCTCATGGAAGCTAGGAAGCGGGATTTGGCGAGGTTGGATTCTTCGGCCCGCCGTCGCGCCTCGTCCGACATCGCCTTGGCGGTTTCAAGCGCCGCGATAAGATTGTCCTTTTCGGTCTGGAAGGACAATGCTGATTTGGCTGAGGTGTTGAGGTAGGATGAAACGATGGAGAAGAACACCAGCCCCGCAATAAGCATTCCGACCATCGTGGCCTGAACCGGGTCCATCATGTTCGCGGTGAAGACTGTGTAAACCGCCACCGGCAATGTGAAGGCGGCCAGCACCGCGCCGCGCAGAGCCGCTGAAACGATCGCCGTCGCTGCCATGGCGATCAGCAGAATAACCGCCTGAATGACGCCAATCTGCGCAATGCCGCAGGCGTCGCAGCTCATCTGCGCGAAATAGGCCCAGGCAACACCTGTGAAGCCATGTGCGGCCAAAAGCCATTTTGACCAGAGCGATGCGTTGACGTCCTCGGGTTCCATTTGATCAAGCCTGCGGGCCAGCAGACCGAGCGCGACATAGGCCGAGGCGGAAATTGCGGCCCAGACCAGCGCCTCGCCGCGCAATCCCGCGACCATGCCAAGCGCTGCCACGATGGTGACAAGGACCGGAATGGCCGGCGCGCCCGCGACAATTGCATGCGCGTGCATCTGCAAGAGATCGGGTGTGAAATCTACTGTGCCGCTTTGTTCGATCAGCCGGTCGCGGGTGCGCTTGACCGCGCGCGAGACATCGGTGCTGCGCCGCTTCTTGCGGCGGTCCACGACATTCTTGTCGTAGTTTGCTGGTTTTCCGGCCAACATGACAGACGCGGCCACACCCTTTAAGCTGAACTGAAACAGGAAACCTACCCTATGGGCGAATGGTTAATTAAACCTTCAAAAGCGGTCTGTCACAAAGGCCGCGACTAAGTGCGGTTTCGACGATTCCCGCGCCGCCCAGCCGCGCCGCTGCGCCCCCGTTCGCGATTTTTTGACTACGCACTGACACTGGTAATTTTGGGCCTCCTGACCCTGGTGGTCGCGCGGGTTCAGAAGATTGAGACCGTCAGCAAAGCAGGGATTGCGAAAGTCATTGACGGGGATAGTCTTGAGTTGAATGGCGAGCGGATCCGGCTTGAAGGCATAGATGCGCCCGAGCTTGATCAAACCTGTTTGCAGGGATCGCAGCGGCTGCCATGCGGGCAGGAGGCGCGGCGGCGGCTGCGCGAGTTGACGGGTTCAGGCCGGCTGTCCTGCACAGGCTGGCAGCGCGACAAATATGACCGGCTGCTTTGCGAATGCGAAGCATCGGGAAGGCTGGTCAACCGTGAAATGGTCCGGTCCGGCTGGGCAGTCGCTTATGGCGCCTTCGGCGCTGAAGAGGGGGAGGCGCGCCGCGCAAAGCTTGGCCTTTGGGCTGGCGAGTTTGTGCGCCCTCAGGAGTTCCGGCGCATGAAAGGTGATGTGCTGGAGGTTCCGCATGATATTTGGCGACTTTTGGCGCAATACATTCACCGCATCAGCGGCGTAGACTGGCGCTGATGGCAGGCAGGGAAGGATGGAACATTGATACTGTATGATGGCGGCCGTGCGCCCAATCCGAGGCGGGTGCGGATATTTCTGGCGGAGAAGGGCGTGCATGTGCCGCTGTCTCCCATCGACATGGCAGCTTTGGGGCACAAGTCCGACGATCTGACGCGCCGCAATCCGTTGCAGCGCTTGCCTGTGCTTGAGCTGGACGACGGGACCATATTGACCGAGTCCGTCGCGATCTGCCGCTACATTGAGGAATTGCATCCTGCACCTGCGCTTTTCGGGCGTGGCGCGCTTGGCAAGGCGCAGGTGGAAATGTGGAACCGGCGGCTGGAGCTTAATCTCCTCGCGACAGTCGCCGCCGTTTTTCGCCATGGCCATCCTGCCATGGTCGAATGGGAAGTGCCTCAGGTGAAGGAATGGGCCGAAGCAAATCGACCCAAGGTTCTGGAATTCCTTCATATTTTCGATAAGGAACTTGGGGGCAGGGCCTTCGCGGCCGGAGATGAATTCTCCATCGCCGACATCACGGGAATGGTCGCCGTCGATTTCATGAAACCTGCCAAGCTGGCCGTGCCGGAGGAACTCGCCAATGTTCGCCGCTGGCACGGCGCTCTCAAGGCGCGGCCTAGCGCGGAGGCGTGAAGTTGGAATGAATTTCTTGCGGATGGCGCATTTGTCTGATTTTATGGAATAATCTTCCAAGGAATTATCATGGACCGTCTCGACAAGAAAATATTGCGCCTGCTGCAGGAAGATTCAACGCTTGCTGTGGCTGATATCGCCAAAAAGGTAGGCCTTTCGACGACCCCCTGCTGGCGGCGCATTCAGAAATTTGAGGAAGACGGCGTGATCCGCCGCCGCGTCGCGCTGCTGGATCCGGTCAAGATCAACGTCAAGGTCACGGTGTTTGTGTCGGTGCGCACCAACACGCACAACATTGAATGGCTGAAGCGTTTTTCCGAGGTGATACAAGAGTTTCCGGAAGTTGTTGAATTTTACCGCATGAGCGGGGACGTGGACTATCTTCTGCGTGTGGTAGTGCCAGACATCGCCGCATATGATGCGTTCTACAAGCGCCTGATCGCCAAAATCGAAATCCGCGACGTTTCGTCGGCGTTTGCCATGGAGCAGATCAAATACACAACCGAAATGCCGCTCGATTATATGGTCATCGACAAGGAAGCCGCAGCCTCCAACAGCTGAACGTCAGCTGCGCTTCTTCGCCCGGTTCTCAGCGCGGCGCAGGATTCCCGCTTTTGTCTTTTCGGCGCTCAACTCCTTGAACGCCTCGCGTCCGATGCGCCGCGCGGCAAGGCTTTCAGAGCCGGTCAATCTGCCGGATAGCGCAATAGCGGCGTCGTTCAGCACCATGGAGCGTTTGCCGATGGATCGCAGTGCCCAACTCACTGCCTTCCAGACGAAATTGCGGCTGTCGGATGAACGCTCCTCAATGAGTGGAAAAAAGCCCATGAACGTCGCGTCGGCTTCACTCTTCCGGTGCACAGAGGCCCAAGCCATCATCGCGAAGGCCGTTCGGCGAACAAACTCGCGCTCATCCGCGGCAAATTCCAGGATCAGCGCGTGCCAGTCATCACAATCGACGAACAGGTCTGAAACGCCATCGACAATATCCCAGGAATCAAACTCCGCAGCCCAAACGCGCGCATTGGCTGCGGTGAAGAGCTTCGGATCGGCCGTGACCGACGCGATGAACCGCGCCTCCATGATGCCGCTGTCCCAAAGCTCGAAGGCGCGGGCATGGTTGCGCTTGATGAGCTTGGCGATCTGCCGCTGTACGCCGTGTGAAATGCCAAGCGCATGGTCGATCTTGATGCCGTAGCGCTTCATGCCCTGCCGGTTCTCTTCCGAGGCGATGCTGCGCAGATGCGTCAGCACTTCGGCCGCCGTGGAATCCGGGCCAAGGCCGGTCATCGCTCAGTCGCGCTCCAACCGCGCCAGAAGCGATGACGTATCCCAGCGATTGCCGCCCATGGCTTGCACATCGCCGTAGAACTGGTCGACAAGCGCTGTGACCGGCAGTTTCGCGCCGTTGCGCCGCGCTTCCTCGAGGCAGATCCCCAGATCCTTGCGCATCCAGTCAATAGCGAAGCCGAAATCGAACTTGCCCGCGTTCATCGTCTTGTGGCGGTTCTCCATCTGCCACGAGCCAGCGGCGCCTTTGGAAATCACCTCAACGACTTTCTCGATATCAAGCCCGGCGCGCTTGCCGAAGTGAATGCCTTCGGCAAGTCCTTGCACCAGCCCGGCAATGCATATCTGGTTGATCATCTTGGTGAGCTGTCCGCAGCCGGCCGGACCCATCAAACCGGTCATGCGCGCGAAGCTGTCGATGACGGGCTTGGCCCGGTCATAGTCCGTCTGCTCGCCGCCAATCATGACGGTCAGCACGCCATTTTCGGCCCCGGCCTGTCCGCCCGAGACCGGAGCGTCAAGGAAGCCAAAATTCTTCTCTGTTGCTGCCGCAAAAAGTTCCTGCGCCACTTTCGCCGAAGCCGTCGTGTGATCGACAAAAACAGCGCCTTCCCGCATTGCTTCGAAAGCGCCGTCAGGCCCTGTCGTCACCGCCCGAAGATCATCATCATTGCCGACGCAGGCGAAGACAAAATCCCTGTCTCTTGCGGCATCGGCAGGCGTGGCCGCCATAGCGCCGCCATGTTCCTTCACCCATTTTTCGGCTTTGGCCGCCGTGCGGTTGTAAACCGTCACCGCGTGGCCGCCTTTGTTTTTCAGGTGTCCGGCCATCGGATAGCCCATGACGCCGAGGCCGAGAAATGCAATTTTGGCCATGTTCAATGCTCCATATTTGTCCGGAAAAATCCTTGCCAGTTCGAGGCGTTGGACGCAATCAGGTTTGAATCAAACAGTGTCAAAACAGGAGGTTAGAAAAGACTCTGGAACTTGGTTCCGGTTTGCGTGAGGCGATATCAGCACACATCGCAAATCTGGTGCTCGAGTTCGTACTTCCGGTGCTCATCCTTCAAATAGTCGATAAATATCCGCACCTTCTGCGGCACAAACCGGCGGCTTGGATAGACAGCGTAAAGCGGCACTTCGCCCATGTCATAGTCGGGCAGCAGGCGGACGAGCGCGGTCGGGTCCGGCGAGTTCTCAAACCACCAGACCGGCCCGCTTGAAATGCCGACGCCTTCCCGAACGGCTTCGCACAGCGCGTCCAGATTATTGGTGCTGACGCGCGGCTTCAGGCTGATTGCCTTGCTTGTGCCGTCTTTGGAAAATTCCCATGGCCGTTTGTTGCTTGCGCCGGTGAACCGGATGATGCGGTGATGCGCCAATTCGTCAGGCGTTTGCGGTTCTCCATATTCTTCAACGTAGGAACGCGATGCGAAGAGCCAAATCGGTTTGTGGCCAATGAGCTGGGCAATCACAGTCTCATCCTCGACCTCGCCGACATGGATGCGCAAATCAATGCCTTGCTCAACGAGATTGGGCCAGGTGTCCTGAAGCGAAAGCTCTATGTCCAGGTCTGGAAAGTTTTCCAGGATCGCTGTCAGGCGCGGCACCACCGCCATCCGGCCAAATCCGGTCTGGCAGGACAGCCGCATTAATCCGCTCGCCTTGCCCTTGACGCGCTGCACTCTTTCCAGCGCAAAATCGGTTGCTGCAACGGCATGTCGGGCATGGCCAAGGAATTCGCGACCCTCGTCGGTAAGGGTGATGGAGCGCGTCGTGCGGTGCAGAAGCCGCGCTCCCAGCTGCTCCTCCAGCGTGGAAATCTGTTTGGAAACGGCGGGCTGGCCAAGGCCCAGCTGTTTGGCGGCAAGCGAGAAACTCTCGGTCTCGGCAACCCTTACAAAGACGCGGAATGCTGAATCCATATCCATGTTTATTCCCGTCTGGCATAAGTCATATGGAAAATCTTGGTATTAAACTACGAAACGTAAGCAATCATATCAAGGGGGTAAACGACACCCTCGAACAAACCGGTGCCGCATGATCCCGGAAAGGTCCGGGAAACAGAATGAAGGACCAAAAACATGAAGAGATTTTCGCTCATTGCATTCGCCGCGCTGATCGCGCTTTCCAGCGCCGCGCAGGCGCAATTCATTGATTTGAACAGCATGCCGCTCGGCAATGTCGCGCCAAAACTTGACAGTGCGGAGACCGGCTCCATCCCTGCAAAGAAGGTATTTGTCCGCACGATTGACCGTGATGGGACTTCTGTCACGCAGCGCTACACAGTGGCCAGTGACGGTGCGGTGACGGTGATTTCAGAACAGGCTGAGTAAAGCCATTCCGCCGGGCTGCTGACCTTGGGTCGGCGGCCCGTTACCGGATCAAATGCCGCGTCAGCCGCCGCTCAATGGCGTCCCAGAGATTGCGCAGCGCCTCGACCATCGCCAGATAGATCAGCGCCGCCCAGATATAGGTCTGGAAATCAAACGAGCGCGAATAGGCGCGGCGTGTCTCGCCCATTAGATCATAGACCGTGATGATCGACGCGACCGCCGAACCTTTCAGCATCAGAATCAGCTCATTGCCATAGGGGCGCAGCGACGTGATCAGCGCCTGCGGCAGGATGATCTTGAAGAAGATCAGCGGCTTGTGCATGCCAAGCGCCGCCGCTCCTTCCCATTGGCCGTTTGGCACGTTCTTGATTGAGCCTGACAGTATCTCCGCCTGATAGGCCGCCGTGTTCAGCGTGAAGGCAAACACCGCGCAATACCAGGCTTCGCGGAAGAAACTCCATAGACCCACCGCCTCCAGCTGCGGACGGAACTGGCCGAGACCGTAATAGATCAGAAACGTCTGCGCGAGCAGCGGCGTGCCGCGGAAGAAATAGACGTAACCATAGGCGATGCCGGAGAGAATGCGGTTTTTGGACAGCCGCATATAGGCGAGCGGAAACGACAACAGCGCACCGAGGACCATCGCCATCGCGACGAGCGCCAGTGTGACTTTCAGCCCTTCCCAATATTTCGGCGCATATCGGTCAAAAAGCGCGGTGTCATAAGCGCGGGAGAGATAGAGGAGCACGCCGCCAATCACCAGCACCCAAAATCCGACCAGGCACCAGCCAATAATCCGCTCGGTGGTCCAGGGCTTTGGCGGCGGCGCGGGGCGATAGATGGGAGCGGCGGCCTGTTCGCTCATCGCGACACCCCGCTCTTTTTCGTCCAGTCCTCGATCTTGCCGATGAAAAACGCCGAAATGATTGCCAGTACGAGATATATGACACAGGCCAGGCCAAAGAACAGAAACGCCTGCTTGGTCACCCGCGCGGCAACGCCGGTCTGACGCAGAATGTCGGTCAGCCCGACGACCGAGACCAGAGCGGTATCCTTGAGCAGGATCAGCCACAGATTGGACAGGCCGGGCAGGGCCAGCCTGATCAACTGCGGCAGGACGATGAGCCGCATCGTCTGGCCCTTGTGCAAGCCAACTGCATAACCGCCCTCATATTGGCCTTTCGGTATGCCGCGAAAGGCCGAGAGAAAAACCTCGCTGCAATAGGACGAGAACACCACGCCGAGCGCGATCATCCCGGCAAAAAAAGAATTGATCTCGATTTTCGCTTCCACACCGAGAAGTGCGAGAACGCTTTGCAGGCCAATCTGAATGCCGAAATAGACAAGAAAAAGTGTCAGAAGTTCGGGAAGCCCCCGAAAGATCGTCGTGTAAATATTGGCGGCCAGCCGCACGCTCGGCTCTTCGGACTGTTTTCCGAGCGCTACAAAAAAGCCGATCAGAAGCCCGATCGGCAGTGTGCACAGTGCGAGCGCGACAGTGATGAAGACGCCATAGGCAATGTCATCCAACCAGCCGTTCGGCCCCCAGCTCAACAGCGTCAGCGCATTTTCCATCGACCGCAACCCGTATTTTGAAAGCACCATGGCGGAAATCCGCCATGGTGTCCATCAAGACGGATATCAGCTGCCGTACGCGTCGAAATCAAAATATTTGTCGTTGATTTCCTTGTATTTGCCATTGGCGCGGATTGCCTCAATGGCCGCGTTGAACTTCTCTGCAAGCGCCGTCTCGCCCTTGCGGATGGCTATGCCTGCTCCTTCGCCATGAATTGTGGCGTCCGGCGTGATGGTGCCGACGATTTTGCAGCAGGCGCCCTCGGGCGTGGCGAGGAAGCCCTTCATGACCATGACGTCGTCCATCACCGCGTCAACACGGCCATTGGCGACGTCAAGCTGGTATTCCTGCGCTGTGGGGTAACCCTTGACCTCGGACTCGCCATATTTTGCTTCGGCAAAGTTGAAATGAACCGTTGAGGCTTGCGTCCCGAGGGACTTGCCTTTCAGCGCCTCGGGCGAAACATCGGCAATCGTCGAGTTTTTTGGCACCAGAATAGCCGGCGGCGTGTTGTAGTATTTCTTGGTGAAATCGACCTTTTCCTTGCGCTCGGCTGTGATCGACATCGAAGCGATGATGGCGTCGAACTTGCTCGCTTGCAGCGCCGGGATGATGCCGTCCCAGTCCTGCGTGACGAATTCGCACTCGGCCTTCATCTCTTCGCACAGCGCCTTGGCGATATCGATGTCAAAGCCTTCAAGCTTGCCGTCCGCCGTCAGATTGTTGAAGGGCGGGTAGGCGCCTTCCGTGCCAATCTTGAGCTTCATGGCGTCCTGCGCATGCGCCAATCCCATGGAGAGAGTAAGAATAGCCGCGGACACTGTCAGTTTCGGACCGAACTTCATTGATTTCATTCCTCTTTTGGTTTGTGGCGACTGTTTGATTGCGTCTGCGCCACCGGCGGCGAAGGCCGCGCGTAAACCGATATTCCCATCAAATTTTGCGGAAACGCAACCATCAAAACGCCAAATCCCCGCGCAAAAATGACATTTTGATCAAGCGAACGGGGCGCTTTGTCAGGCTACCCTTGGGTGAGCTTGGCGAGGCCAAACCGTGTCGTGATGGCATTGGCTATGGCGGACACATCGTTGAGATCAAAAACCGGAAGCGGGCAGTCATGGATGTCGTGGTCTGCGGCAATGGCGAAAATGGATGGATCGCCTGGCGCCAGTGTCTCTGCGCTCCGTCCGCGCCGCACTTCGATTTTGGGATGGCCCTCGCGCTTGTATCCCTCGACAATGACAAGATCACAAGGCGACAATCTGGCAATAACATCCTGTAATGGCGGCTCTTTTTCGCTCTCCAGCTCATGCATGATTGCCCAGCGGTTGGCAGAGACAATGGCAACTTCCTGCGCGCCCGCCTTGCGGTGCCGCCAGGAATTGGTGCCTTCATGGTCGATATCAAATGCATGATGCGCGTGTTTGACGGTGGCTATTTTCAGCCCGCGCTGCACAAAATGCGCCACCAATCTTTCGGTCAGCGTTGTCTTTCCGGCATTCTTCCAGCCGGTTATCCCCACGATGATCAACGCTGCCCGTCCAATCCATCCCGCAAATGCGCCTCGACGATAGCCGTATCGCCCTCAAAGTTGACGTTGAAGAACGGGTCAAGGCCGTTTTCAGCGTCAAACCAGATTTTTGCAACAGGCTGGGCAGCCAGAAAGTCAGTGACGCGCAGGCTTTGGCCGGCCGACAGCCAATCTGAGAGGGCAGTTTCGACGTTAAGCGGCCACAGCGCGCAGGTCGGGTGCAGTCCCGAAGCGCTCTGCGCAACCGCGATAGTGTCCGCACCGCCCTTAAACCTGGCGACCAAATCCAGCGGAATCAAGGGCGTATCAACCGCGACTGTGACAACGGCAGCGGCTCTGATCGACCGCGCCCAGGTCAGCGCTGCCAGTATGCCGGCAAGGGGTCCGCGAAAATCCGGCGTCGCATCGGCGATGAGCGCAAGTCCGGTTCGCGCAAAGGCCGCGTCCGTGCTGTTGGTATTGACCGCGAGGTCACTGACCTGCGGCGAAAGCCGTGCGATCGCGTGTTCAAGCAGCATTTTCCCCGCAACACGCGCCAGCGCCTTGTCCGAGCCGAAGCGCGAGGAGCTTGCCCGCCCGCCAAGATGCAGCCCACAATTTTCATGCCGCCGGCTCCGGCGGCACGGCTGTGGCGACTTTGCGCGCCCGCACGCGCTCCCGGTAGAACGAGTACGAGCCGCTGACGATGATCAGCGCCGCGCCGACGAGCATGTATGGGTCTGGAACATCGCCGAAGGCGAGATAGCCAAGCCCCAGCGCCCAGATCAGGCTTGTGTAGCGGAACGGCGCGACGAAACCGATCTCGCCCTGCCGCATGGCCTGGATGATGAACAGATAGCCCAGCATGATGAAACAGGCTGCCGCGAACAGCTTCACGACCAAAATCAAGGGCATCGGCGTCCAGCCGCCAAACGGAATGATCAGAAATCCGCCAGCCACCGTTATCGTGACAGCTGTCGCGAGCGTCATGTAAAGGCTCGGCACGTCATGCGGCGCGCGGCGGGTGGCGAGGTCGCGGAAGGCCGCGAAGAACACGCAGGCGACGATCAGCAGCGAATAGTTCGAAAACCCTTCCATTCCGGGCCGCACGACAATCAGAACCCCGAGAAACCCGACCGAAATCGCCGTCCAGCGCCGCCAGCCGACTTCTTCGCCCAGAAACAGCACAGCCGCCAGCGTCACCGCCAAGGGAAGGGCCTGCAAAATCGCGGACGCATTGGCGAGCGGCATATGCGCAAGTCCCGCCAGAAACGTGATCGTCGCCATCAGCTCGCCGAGACTGCGCGCGATAACGCCCGGTTTTTTCAAAAACCCCAGCGGCCGCAGCGCGCCCATATGCCAGGCCAGCGCCGCAATCATGACCGACGCCATCAGCCCGCGCACAAACATGATCTGCCCGGTGTTGATCTGCCCGGAAACGGATTTCACAAATGTGTCGTTGATGGTGAACCCGGCCATGGAGATCGCCATGAACAGGGCGCCGCGTATGTTGGGGGAGAGGGCCACGCTGATTTCCGATGGATGAGAAGTTCCGCCAGTAGCGCGATTCCTCCTCTCAAATCCCTATATTCTTTGGCAGTTAGGCGGATTTCTTTTCAATAACCACATGCGTAGCCATCTCACTCCCCACATGCCGCACACATTTGTACCCCAGCCCGTTCAAATCAATCCCGCCAAACAAATGCTCCCCCGACCCCAGCAGCACCGGCGAAATCGCGATGTGCAGGCTGTCAATCAGCCCGGCTTGCAGATATTGCCGCACTGTCTCGGTGCCGCCGCCGACGCGGATGTCTTTGCCATCTGCCGCTTCGCGCGCCCGTTCCAGCGCTTCGTGAATGCCGCCGGTGACGAAGTGGAACACATTGTTCCCCTCCATTTCGAGCGGTTCGCGCTTGTGATGCGTCAAGACGAACACCGGCACATGATAGGGCGGGTTCGGTCCCCACCAGCCTTTCCAGCCATCGTCCGTCCAAGGTCCGCGCGAATGGGCGAACATGTTGCGCCCCATGATCCAGGCGCCGACATTGGCGAAACTCGCTGCGGCGAATTCATCGTCAAGACCCGTCGTTCCCCCATCGCCTCCGCCAACCATGGCCTGGAATGTGCGGGTCGGGAGGAACCATTGGTGCAATCCCCCGCCGCCCGCGCCCATCGGGTTGTCAAGGCTCTGGCCCGGCCCGGCGCCATAGCCGTCGAGTGATATAGCGAAGCAGTTGACGCGCAGCTGGGACATGGGGCGCTACCTTTGGCAAACAGGCGCAGAGGTTAGCGTCCATTCGAATTGACCGCAACGAGGGTTATGAAACGATCAAGGTCTGATAGTAACCTCCGCAGGGATCCAAGACTGGACGGGCAATCAGCGGCTGCCCGCCGGATGTGAACGGGAAGGCGATCAGCTATTGATTGTGTGGTTTGAACAATTGGGTTTGGCAAATGCAAGACCGCCGATTGGATGAAATCAGAGCGTTTTTTGCGCAATTGATGTTCGCTGCCAGCGGTTCATCGGACCCGCGGCTGCAGCGCATTTTGGCGGCGCTGCCGCGCGAAGCGTTTCTTGGGCCGGGTCCATGGAAAATAATGGTTGGCGGGCAATACATGGAAACACCCAGCCCTGACCCTGTTTACCTTTATCAGAATGCATTGATCGCTTTGGATGAATCCAAATCGATCAACAATGGCGAACCTTTTCTTCACGCGCGCTGGCTTGGCGCCTCGGCTATAGAGCCCAATGATGACATCACACATGTGGGAGCCGGAACCGGTTGTTACACAGCCATCATGTCCATGCTCGTCCTTCCGCATGGGAGCGTCACCGCCTTTGAAATCGACAGGGGTCTGGCGCTGCGGGCGGCAGAAAATCTGAAGCCGTTTGATAATGTGTCGGTTATTCCAGGTGACGCCACGACGGCTCAAATTCCGCCTTCAGATGTCATCTATGTCAATTCCGGGGTGATAAGGCCGCCGGTGAGCTGGCTGGAAGCCCTTAAGCCGGGCGGGCGTCTTATTTTCCCGTGGGCTCCCGCCCCTGATATCGGTGTCGCCCTTATTGTTACCAGACGCGCGCGCAGGTTTGAGGTGAAACCGCTGATGAACGCCTGGTTCATACCTTGCATTGGGGCCTCGGATCCAAACGCCAGTCGCCTTGCGCCCGGCGCTGCCAGCGCTTGGCGGGTCAAATCCCTCCATATGAAGAAAATCCGGGAGCCGGACGAAACCGCTATAGCCATCTATGAGGATATCTGGATGTCAGACAAATCCGCCGCCGAATGACTGCAAGGGGCAAATAAGCGGAAACTCTATCTGACTTACTGCCGCTGCGGAGCGCCCATCCCTGACAATCCGCTATGGTAAACGCTCTGATTCAGTCTTTATTGGTAATTTCCGCTTAACTTTGGCTTTCCCGGCCGCGCGCCGGTTTGTTTAGAGTTTGCGGGCGGCTATGCGTATCATTCCTGTTGTCAGTGTTTTTCTTGCGTTGTCGGCGA
The DNA here is from genome assembly GCA_963792485.1 of uncultured Alphaproteobacteria bacterium. Lineage (GTDB taxonomy): Bacteria > Pseudomonadota > Alphaproteobacteria > Rhizobiales > Rhizobiaceae > JANOYJ01. Next base: position 90,845 of record CAWBWL010000004.1, on the reverse strand, counting down.
GCGCCTGCACGACGTCTTCGCGCGTGGATGCGCTGGATATCGGGCAGACCAGCTCCGTCGCCGCCCCGCGCCCGCAAATGGATATCGCCGCTTCAGCGCCGGTTGAGGCCGCACCAATGCCGCAGCCGGTCGCGCAAGTGCGGCAGGCGCGCGCGCCAGCCGTGAGAGCCGTTGCTCCCGAACCCATTATTGAAGAGGCGCCAGCGCCCGCGGTGGAAACCGCCGCCGCTCCCGAGCCGCTCAACCTCGCGCCTGAGAAGTCCGAGCCCGTGCAGGTCGCCATGGCGCAGCCGCCGCGCCTTACCACGAAAGCGGAGCGCGCCGCGCCGGGCAGGGTGCATTCGCCGCGCTTCCGCGATGCCAAACCCATCCGCTTCGGCCGCGTCTCGCCAAAGCATTATCCGGTGCACGGCGTTGACGTGTCGCGCTGGCAGGGCAATATCAACTGGGCGTCGATGAAGGCGCATGGCGCGAATTTCGCCTTTATCAAAGCGACCGATGGCCGTGACCGGCTCGATCCCGCCTTCCGCAGGAACTGGAACGGCGCGGCGGCGGCTGGTGTGAAACGAGGCGCGTATCATTTCTTCTTCTGGTGCAGCTCCGCCGAGGCGCAGGCCAAATGGTTCATCCGTCATGTGCCGCGCACGGCTGGCGCTCTGCCGCCGGTTATCGACGTGGAATGGACGCGTTCGCGCTCCTGCCCGCGCCGTCCGTCGCCCGCCGCCGTGCGCAAGAAAATGCAAGTTTTCATGGACACACTCGAGGCCCATTACGGCCAGCGTCCGATCATTTACACCGCGCCGGACTTTTACGAAGACAATCTGCAGGGCGCGTTCCCGAACCACCCCTTCTGGCTGCGCGCGGTCGCCGAGCATCCGTCCAAGGTCTATCCGGGCCGCAAATTTGTGTTCTGGCAATATTCCGGCACGGGCCTGTCGAAAGGTGTCGCCGGGAAAGTCGATCTAAACGTGTTCAACGGCGACACGGCAGCCTGGCAGAACTGGCTCGGACGGGCGGCGCGCTGAGGCCGGCGTAGTTGAGGCTGACTCTGAGAGCTAGTCTCAATGCTTTCCGGCGTCATCTGCAGTTTCTTCGCTGAATTCTTCGCCGCTCTCCCCCGCGCGGGGGATGAGCGCGAACCATATAGCCTTTATCAAAGCATTAAGAGGGCAACGCCGGTTCAGTCGGAGAGACCCTCATGAGCGGGTTTGACAACCGCTTGGCGTTCAGCGGTCATGCCGCTGAATGACTGGACCGGTGCGGCGGTCCCTTTCTTCAAACTGAGCTTTGAAAGGACACATCTGATGACACTTGCACAAATTGAACCCGATTACGCGGCGATCAAACAGAAGCAGAAGGGCATCTGGGCGTCTGGCGATTATGCCGTCATCGGCACGACCTTGCAGATCGTCGGCGAGCGTCTGATGGAGGCGATCGACCTTCATGCGGGCGAGCGCGTGCTAGACGTCGCGGCCGGCAACGGCAATGCGACGCTTGCGGCCGCGCGGCAGCATGCCAATGTCACATCCACAGATTACGTTGGAGCCCTTCTGGAACGTGGGCGCGAGCGGGCGGAGGCGGAGCATCTCACGGTGACCTTTCAGGAAGCCGATGTCGAGAATTTGCCGTTCAAGGACGGCAGTTTTGACTGCGTTGTTTCCACATTCGGCGTCATGTTCGCGCCGAACCAGGAGAAATGCGCATCCGAAATGCTGCGTGTGACCGCCAAGGGCGGGCGCATCGGGCTCGCGAACTGGACGCCGGAGAGCTATATCGGCCAGCTGTTCAAGATCATCGGCAAACATGTGCCGCCGCCAGCGGGCGTGAAGCCGCCATCACTCTGGGGATCGGAGGCGCGGCTCGCCGAGCTATTCCCTGGGCAAAAGATCAGGAGCACAAAACAGATCTTCAATTTCCGCTACCGCTCGGCTGAACACTGGCTGGAAACATTCAGGACCTGGTACGGTCCCACCAACCGCGCCTTCGCCGCGCTTGACGAAGCCGGTCAGGCAGCGCTTCAGGCGGAGATATTGGAGCTTCTGAACCGGATGAACCGGGGCGGGAAGGACACACTGATCGTGCCGAGCGAGTATTTGGAGGTTGTAGTGACAAAGAGCCAGCCAAATTGACGATCAAGAAGGGGATTTCGACCCGCGAGGCTGCGAACTCTAGTACCCCATGAGTTTGCGCCCGAGCAGCCGCAAGGCAAGTTTTCGCCCTGCCACGAGTTTGGGGTATGTCCAGCGGCCGAACCGGCCCTGAAAGAGCGGTGTCCGCAGCAGGCGGGACATTAATCCACTGGAGCCGGATGCCATGGACAGGAACTCCAAGGCTTCCGGCCCATAATATTCCTTGCCGCCATGGATCACCACAAACCCGTCATCCAGACAATAGCGGGAGCGCAGATCAGCAATCTGTGGATCATCCGAGGCCCGCGCATCGACCAGCCGCACCGCGCCAAACACCTCGCGCAGCCGCACCATTTTCACAAACTGCGTGCAAAACGGACACTCGCCATCATAGACGATGTCAAGGGTTGAGCGGTTTTCCATGTCTACTCACACTCAGGAATCCTCGATTATATGGATACAAATCTATCCCATGGAAAGTGAGCGCGCCAAAGTTCCGGTCAACGATCTTGATCAACGGCCATACGGATCGATCCGTGTGCTCGGACTCGTCCAAGACAAATCGATTCCCACGCCACTCGCCCTTCAACTGACCTGCCACTAAGGATTTCCTCCAAAGGCAATTAGAGTCCGGCCCTGACGCAGGAGACGGACGATGAAGAAGAAGCGGTTTACCGAAGAGCAGATCATTGCTGTTCTGAAGGAACATGAAGCCGGAATGAAGACGGGCGATCTGGCCCGCAAGCATGGCATCTCGGAAGCTACGCTGTACAACTGGAAAGCCAAGTTCGGCGGCATGGACGTGTCTGAGGCGAAGCGGCTGCGGGCTTTGGAAGCCGAGAACGGCAAGTTGAAGCGGCTGCTGGCGGACAGCATGCTGGACAACGCAGCGCTGAAGGAGCTTCTGTCAAAAAAATGGTAGGGCCCGCCGCCAAGCGTGAAGCTGCCGCCTGTCTGAGAGAACAGTTCCAGATGAGCGAGCGGCGGGCCTGTTCTGTCATAGCTGCCGACCGCAAGATGATCCGCTACCGGTCACGGCGACCACCGGAGACTGAGCTGCGCGAGCGGCTCCGCTCCCTTGCCAATGAGCGCCGCAGGTTCGGCTACAGGAGGTTGTTCATCATGCTCAGGCGCGAGGGCGAGCTATCCGGCATCAACCGTATCTACCGGCTCTATCGCGAGGAAGGGCTTGGCGTGCGCAGGCGAAAGGGCCGCAAACGTGCCGTTGGCGTGCGTGCGCCCAAACTTGTCGAGGCAAGACCGAATGCAAGATGGTCACTCGACTTCGTGCATGACCAGATGGCTAATGGCCGGCGGTTCCGGGTCTTGAACATCACCGACGACATCACCCATGAATGTCTGGGTGCCATCCCCGACACCTCGATCTCAGGCAAGAGAGTTGCGCGCGAACTCACCGCCATCATCGAACGCCGGGGCAAACCTGGCATGATTGTCAGTGACAACGGAACGGAGCTGACCTCCAACGCCATCTTCGCCTGGTGCAAGGACCACAAGATTGACTGGCACTACATCGCCCCAGGCAGGCCCATGCAGAACGGCTATGTCGAAAGCTTCAATGGCAAGATGCGCGATGAACTGCTCAATGAGACACTGTTCTTCAGTCTCGATCACGCAAGATCAATCGTTGCCGCCTGGATGGACGACTACAACACAACGCGACCGCACTCATCACTGGCCTACCAGACACCAGCCGCTTACGCCGCAAAATTCGCCGCAACAGGCCGCCAAGCTCCGCCCCTCCGCGGCTCCGCACGCCAGACTGTTGCACAGCCCGCCCAACCGGGCATACAAACGCTGGAGACTCTAAAAGCTGCCGGATGAAACTTCAGTGGCAGGTCATCAACATTCAGAAATGGCTCGACGAAGCCGGCGTCCCCCAGGGCGGCGCTTTCAATACCGAAGTAAGCAGAAAAAAGAGTAGGGTTCTTTATCTTTGCCATTGTGAAATGTCCTAAACATGAGAACTCTTGTCGTTGATGTTCTCACCGATAAGTAGCAAACCAAACGAACCGTCGGAATGCAATCGGGGTAACCGATCTCCGCACAGAATAATGTTTTTGGTTTGTTCTATCAACTCGATATCTGGGGGGAGGGAATGTTTGTTTTTTGCAAGAACGGCGGAATCGCATGGCTCCGCCTTGCGAGTTTGGCACCCCGCCAATCGCCAACGCTCGCACTTCGCGATTCCCCCCCTCTTGCGATTTCTAAAGTTTAGCTTCCGCTACGCTCCAGCTAAGCCTTTGAAATCGCTTTCTCCCCCACCAAGGGGGAGACAGAGCCGCCGCATCCGCTATATTCCCCCCATGACCACAAACCTCTACACCCACCCCATCTATCTCGAACACCTCACCCCGCCCGGCCATCCCGAGCGGCCGGAGCGGCTGCGGGCGCTGGCTGAGGCGCTGGAGCATGAGGATTTCAACACGCTCACCCGCGTGCAATCCCCGCGCGGCTCGGAGGAATCCGTGCTTCTCGCCCATCCGGAGGACTTCCTTGCCAAGGTCGCCGCGTCCATCCCCGAAGAGGGGCTGGCGCGGATTGATGGGGATACGGTGGCGAGCCCGAAGAGTTTTGAGGCGGCAATGCATGCCATTGGCGCGGCGAATGCGGCGGTGGATGCGGTGTTTGCAGGGACTGCTGACAACGCCTTTATCGCCGCCCGCCCGCCGGGGCACCATGCCGAGCGCGAGACGGCGATGGGGTTTTGTTTCTTCAACACTGTGGCCATAGCCGCCCGCCATGCGCAGCAGAAGCATGGGGCGGAGCGTATCGCCATCGTCGATTGGGACGTGCATCACGGCAATGGCACGCAGGATATTTTCTGGGACGACAAGTCCGTGCTGTTCTGTTCGACGCACCAGATGCCGCTTTATCCCGGCACCGGCGCGCGCAAGGAGCAGGGTGGCCAAGGCACCATCGTCAACGCCCCCATGGCGCCCCAATCTGGCGGCGAGACGTTCCGGGAGGCGTTCAACGAGCTGATACTGCCCGCCTTGGACACCTTCAAGCCCGACCTCATCCTGATCTCCGCCGGTTTCGACGCGCATAAGCGTGACCCGCTGGCCGAAATTAATCTGGAGGAGGATGATTTCGACTGGGCGACCGCCAAGCTGATGGACATCGCCGGGAAATTTGCCGGAAACCGGCTCGTCAGCCTGCTCGAAGGCGGATATGATCTGCAGGGATTGAGTCTTTCAGCTGCGGCCCATGTGCGCCGCCTGATGCGAGGGTGAACATGGCGGACGCCGCGATCAAGGCACTGAGTTTCGAGGCGGCTTTGGCCGAACTCGAGAAGATCGTCGGCAAGCTGGAGCGCGGCGATGTCGAGCTGGAACAGTCGATCAAAATCTACGAGCGCGGCGAGGCGCTGAAAAACCATTGCGCGGCGCTGCTTGAGCGCGGCGGAGGACAAGATTGAGAAGATCAGATTGTCGCGGGAAGGGCAGGCTGTGGGGGTGGAGCCGCTGGATTGAGCTCAAGAGTATTCCCCTCCCCCTTGCGGGGAGGGGCTAGGGGTGGCGAGGAAGGTGCTGACGCCAAAGAATAAAGCAGCAGTGCCTGTGCTGCCACCGCAGAAACTTCTTCACCACCCCCATCCGTCGCCTCCGGCGACACCTTCCCCGCAAGGGGGAAGGCTGGAGCCTGAACCGGAAAGGCATCGCCATGAGCTTCTTCCCCGGCATCGATCCCATCCCCGGCGACCGCTCCGCCTGCGACGCTGATCGAAACCATGGTCCTCGCCAGCGCCAAGGATATTGGCGGCTTTGAGGTGCGCCGCGCGCTGCCAACGGCCAAGCGCCGCATGGTCGGGCCCGTTCATCTTCTTTGACCAGATGGGCCCGGCGGTCCTGCCGCCCGGCAAGATGCTCGATGTGCGCCCGCATCCGCATATCGGCCTTGCCACCGTCACCTATCTGTTCGACGGCAAAATCCGCCACCGGGATTCGCTTGGCACGGAGATGGTGATTGCGCCGGGCGATGTGAATTTGATGACGGCGGGCAGGGGCATCGTCCATTCCGAGCGGACGCCGGAGGAGCTGCGCGGCGGCCCGATGGCCATGTCCGGCCTGCAGACATGGATCGCGCTGCCGGAGGCGCAGGAGGACATGGCGCCGGCCTTCTCCAACACCGGCGTCAGCTCGCTTGCCAACGGCAAATTCCGGCGGTGTCTCATTGCGGGTCATCATGGGCGCGTTCGCCGGAATGAAAGCCCCGACTGCCGACCTATTCCGACACGGTCTATGTCGATGCGAAGCTGGATGCGGGCGCGCGGCTTCAGCTTGCCGGCGAACAATCGAAGAGCGGGCGATCTATGTGCTGTCCGGCGAAGTGGACATCTCAGGCGATGTGTTCGACGCGCACAAACTGCTCGTGTTCAAACCGGGCGATGAAATCGTCATCACTGCCAAAGCCGAGGCGCATTTCGTGCTCCTCGGCGGCGCTTCGATTGGCGGCAAGCGCTATATCTGGTGGAATTTTGTTTCGTCCTCGCAGGAGAAGATCGAGCAGGCCAAGGAGGAATGGCGCACGGGAAAGTTCGACATCGTGCCGGGCGACGAGGAGGAGTTCATCCCGCTGCCGGGGTGATCTCATCTGCGCCTGCGGCAAACCTGCGTCTTGCCGCAATCCGGCCATTCCTCTAGGCGAGTGAGGCGCAAACAAAGGCACATGCCAATTGACCGCCATCCGCTCAACGCCACTTCTCGACAAAGCAGTCTTTCCCGCTGATCTGCGGCAATTGCCGGAAAGCGATCTGCCGCAATTGGCGCAGGAACTGCGCGAGGTGATGATCGATGCCGTGTCCAAAACCGGCGGGCATCTCGGCGCCGGGCTTGGCGTGGTCGAACTGACGGTGGCGCTGCATTATGTCTTCAACACGCCGGACGACCGGCTGATCTGGGATGTCGGCCATCAGGCCTATCCGCACAAAATCCTCACCGGACGGCGTGACCGGATCACGACGCTGCGCCAGGAGGGCGGGCTGTCGGGTTTCACCAAGCGCGCCGAAAGCGAATACGACCCGTTCGGCGCGGCGCATTCCTCGACGTCGATTTCCGCCGGGCTCGGCATGGCGGTGGCGCGCGATCTCTCTGGCAGGAAGAACCATGTGATTTCCGTCATCGGCGACGGCTCGATGTCGGCGGGCATGGCGTTTGAGGCCATGAACAATGCCGGCGCGATCGATGCGCGGCTGATCGTCATCCTCAACGACAATGACATGTCGATCGCCCCGCCGACCGGCGCGATGAGCGCCTATCTGGCGCGGATGGCCTCGGGCCGCACCTATCTGGGCATGCGCGATATCGGCAAGAAACTGACCGCTTATCTGGGCAAGCGCGTTGACCGCGCCATCACGCGCGCCGTTGAGCATGCGCGCGGCTATGTGACCGGCGGCACGATGTTCGAGGAGCTTGGCTTTTATCACATCGGCCCGATTGACGGGCACAATCTCGATCATCTCATTCCGGTCTTGCGCAATGTGCGCGACAATTACGACGGGCCGGTGCTGATCCATGTCATCACGCAAAAGGGCAAAGGCTATGCCCCCGCCGAAGCGGCCTCTGACAAATATCACGGCGTCAACAAGTTTGACGTCATCACCGGAACGCAGTCCAAGCCCCCGGCCAACGCGCCGAGCTATACCAGCGTGTTTGGCTCCAGCCTGGTCATTGAAGCGCAGCATGACGACAAGATCGTCGGCATTACGGCCGCCATGCCATCGGGCACGGGGCTGGACATTTTCGGCAAGGCGTTTCCGAACCGCGTGTTTGATGTCGGCATTGCCGAGCAGCATGCAGTGACATTTGCAGCCGGGATGGCGACGGAGGGCTACAAACCGTTTGTGGCGATCTATTCGACCTTCCTGCAGCGCGCCTATGATCAGGTCGTGCATGATGTCGCCATTCAGGGACTGCCCGTGCGTTTCCCGATTGACCGCGCGGGACTTGTCGGCGCTGACGGGCCGACCCATGCGGGTTCGTTCGACACCACCTATCTCGCAACGCTGCCGGGTTTTGTGGTGATGGCGGCAGCCGACGAAGCGGAGCTGCGCCACATGGTGCGCACGGCGGCGGAGTATGACGAAGGCCCGATTTCGTTCCGCTATCCGCGCGGCGACGGTGTCGGCGTCGATATGCCGGAGCGCGGCTCGTTTCTGCAGATTGGCAAGGGCCGTATCGTCAAGGAGGGCACGCGGGTGGCGCTGTTGTCGTTTGGCACAAGACTGCAGGAATGCCTCGCAGCCGCCGCCGAACTGGATGCGTCGGGTCTTTCAACAACGGTTGCCGATGCGCGCTTTGCCAAGCCGCTTGACGCTGATCTGATCAAGCGGCTGGCTGAAAACCATGAAATCCTGATCACAGTCGAAGAAGGCGCAGTCGGCGGCTTTGGCAGCCATGTGCTGCAATATCTGGCCATGAACGGCCATCTCGACCGGGGCCTCAAGGTACGCCCGCTGGTTCTGCCCGACGCCTATATCGATCAAGCATCCCCTGCGAAAATGTATGCAAATGCCGGGCTGGATGCGGCAGGCATTGTGCGCACGGTGTTCGCCGCGCTGGGCGAAGAGCTGAGGACGCCGGCGCGGGCGTGAGCCCACCGCGGTAAGTCTTACTTAAGCAAGGATTTTTCAGCTTCGCTAACCGCGCTTGTTTGCCGAAGTTTTGCACCTGTCTGTTATGTTTCGCCTCAGGACAGGGAGACAGAAGATGCTGAAAACAGCACTCACACTCGCATGCCTTGGCGCGACCACGCTCGCCGCTCTGGCTTTTGAAACACCGAAATACGATCACAAGATCGAGCGCGCGGCCATTATGCAAGTCGGCAAGAAAATGGGCGCGCTGCGCGAGACAATGGCTACGGAACTGCCAGTCATTGTGACTGAAATTCCGGCGCAGCGTGAACTTGATAGCGAACAAACTGCCGGCATTCTGGTCAATGCTGCGGAAAAGGGCCCGATGCAAGGGCCGGCAGCGCCGAAGGCATTCTGGTTCGTGGCGGGCGTTTACGAGTAACGGCCCGCGCTGCTTGCCACCCGGCCATGCCTCGGGCATGGAGGGGCATGGGCAAACAGGCTGAACACCCGAAACTGCGGCTGGACGAACTGCTCGTCCAGCGCGGCTTCTATGCGACCCGTTCGAGGGCGCGCGACGCTGTTGTGCGCGGAACTGTGCGTGTCGCAGGCGATGTCGTTCAGAAGCCTGGCGTGACTTTGGGAGCGCAGACTCTCGTTGAGATCAACGATCCGGCGCAGATTTATGTTTCGCGCGCCGCGCTGAAGCTGATTGGCGGGCTAGACCAGTTCGGCTTTTCCCCAGCTGGCTTGAACGCTCTCGATATTGGCGCGTCCACCGGCGGCTTCACGCAGGTGCTGCTTGAACGGGGGGCGGCGCATGTGACCGCCATTGATGTCGGGCATGATCAACTGCATTCAAGTCTCAGAAATGACTCACGTATTGCCAGTCTCGAAGGGCTGAACGCGCGGGACTTGGACGAAACGCATATAGCCGGGCGCGGAATCGGGATCGTTGTGTCCGATGTCAGCTTCATTTCGCTGAAACTTGCGCTGCCAAAAGCGCTGGTCCTGGTGCAAGCAGGCGCAGTTTGCGTGCTGCTGGTCAAGCCGCAATTCGAGGCGGGGCGGGAGAACATTGGCAAAAACGGTCTGTTGAAAGCGGATGCAGACGCGCAGCTGATCGCGCTGGATTTGTCAGCCTGGCTGGACGGCCAACCGCACTGGCGCAGCCTTGGATTTTGTCCGTCACCCATTGAAGGCGGCGACGGAAACCGGGAATTTCTCCTGGGCGGGGTGAAGGACCGGATATGACAACTTTGAAAATTGAACGGGTAGGCGCGCAGGGCGACGGCGTTGCCAGCACGGCTTCCGGGCCGGTGTTCGTGCCGTTCACTTTGCCCGGCGAGCGTGTGAATGCCGCGCTGAGCGGGCAGCAGGGCACGGCGATGGCAGTCCTTGAACCGTCACCTGAGCGCGCAACGCCGCCCTGCAGGCATTTCGAGACCTGCGGCGGCTGCACGTCACAGCATTGGGCGCAGAAACCCTATCTTGAATGGAAGCGCAGTCTGGTGCGCGAGGCGCTGGCGTCCAAAGGCATAGAAATCGATGTCCAGCCGGTGATCGCCTGCCAGCCCGGAGAGCGGCGCCGCGTCACCTTTACGGCCCGCAAGGCTCATGACAAGATTCAGATCGGCTTCAACGCCGCGCGCTCGCATGACATTGTCGAGATCGAGGAGTGTCCGGTCTCCATGCCCTCGCTGGTCGCCGCGCTGCCGGCGTTGAAACGGCTGGCGGTGATCCTGGTCACCAAGAGCGATCCGGCAAGATTGACTGTGACGCAGACCAATTCCGGCCTAGATATCTCCGTGGACGGCGTTCCGGCTCCCAAAGGCGAGGCGCGCAAACGGGCGTCGGAATATGCGATCTTGAACGGCTGGACGCGTTTGAGCGTTGCGGGCGAGATCATTGTCGAGCCGCGCAAGCCGGTTCTGAGTTTCGGCAAGGTTCCGGTTTTTCCGGCCCCCGGCACTTTCCTGCAGGCGGTTGCGCATGTCGAGGACGCGATGGCGGCCCTGGTTTGCGGGCATTTGGCCAAATCAAGGAAAGTCGCCGACCTGTTTGCGGGCGCAGGCGCGTTCACGTTCCGCCTTGCCGAAAAATCCGCAGTTCACGCGCTTGAGAGCGATGCAGGCTCGATCTCGGCGCTTGATCAGGCGTGGAAGCTTGTGCAGGGGCTGAAACCCGTGAGCGCCGAGCGCCGCGATCTCTTTCGCCGTCCGCTGAACATTGGTGAACTCAAAGCCTATGACGGCGTTGTTTTTGATCCGCCGCGGGCAGGGGCGGAGGCGCAGTGCGTCACATTGGCGAAGTCGGGGGTCAGGAGGATCGCGGCGGTCTCTTGCAATCCGCTGACTTTGGCGCGTGATCTGCGCATCCTGATCGATGGCGGCTACAAGCTCCTCAGCGTCGCGCCGTTCGACCAGTTTTTATGGTCGCCGCATGTGGAGGCGGTGGCGCTGCTGGAGAGGTGAGGGGAATATAGTTTTAAACCTAAAACTTCAATCCCAAGGGCAGAGACTATAGTTTTCTTTGATCCGGTAGCTGCTTGGCACACTTTGACTATCAAAAAAGGTGAGTATTGATAGAGAAAGAGATTTGACTATCAAGCACGACCCTCAAAATGATTTGTGTCTCAAAAAGTGGGAAAGCAGATCGACAAGAGTATCGGTGTCGCGCTGATCGCCGCAAGCGATGGCAGGCGGCCGATTCTGCCTTCGTCATCCTCGGGACAAGCCCGAGGATGACGAATTTGTGGAATTTTCCTAAAGCCCCGTCCCGCCCACCGTCACCTGATCCATCCGCAAATGTGGCTGGCCGACGCCGACGGGCACGCTCTGGCCGCCTTTGCCGCACATGCCGATGCCGGTGTCGAGCTTCATGTCGTTGCCGATCATGGAGATGCGCCGCATGCTCTCGGGACCATTTCCGATCAGCATGGCGCCCTTGATCGGCGCGCCGATCTTGCCGTTTTCGATCATGTAGGCCTCGGTGCAGCCGAAGACGAATTTGCCGGAGGTGATGTCCACCTGTCCGCCGCCAAAGGAGACTGCGTATATGCCTTTTTTGACCGAGGCGATGATCTCCTCGGGCGTCTTGTCGCCGCCGAGCATGTAGGTGTTGGTCATGCGCGGCATCGGCGCGTGGGCGTAGGATTCGCGGCGGCCATTGCCTGTCGGCGCAACGCCCATCAGCCGGGCGTTCTGCCGGTCCTGCATGTAGCCGATGAGGCGCCCGTCTTCGATCAGCACCGTGTTGTTGGTTGGCGTGCCTTCATCATCAATGGTGAGCGACCCGCGGCGCTCGTGCATGGTGCCATTGTCAACTACTGTGACCCCCTTGGATGCCACCATCTCGCCCATCAATCCGGCAAAGGCCGAGGTTTTCTTGCGGTTGAAATCGCCCTCAAGCCCGTGGCCGACCGCTTCATGCAGCATGACGCCCGGCCAGCCGGAGGAGAGGACGATGTCGAATGTGCCAGCGGGGGCGGGTATGGCGCTGAGATTGACCAAGCGCCTGGCGCAGCGCCTCATCGGCGGCAAAGCGCCAAGAATCTTCGGTGATGAATTCTCCGAACCCCTTCCGGCCCCCTGCGCCATATGAGCCGGTTTCCTGTTTGACGCCATCGCCAGCAACAACAGAGACGTTCAAACGGACAAGCGGGCGCACGTCGCGGACAAAATGGCCGTCGGCGCGCAGGATTTCGACCTGTTGATAGTTGGCGGCAAGCGAGACGGTGACTTGCTGCACTTTCGGGTCTTTGGCGCGCAGATACGCGTCAATCTCCTGAAGCAGCTTGACCTTCTCCTCGAACCCGGGGCCATCGAGCGGGTTTTCATCGCCGTAAAGCTTCAGATTCGTGCCCATCGGCGCGGCGGCATAGCTGCCGGAATAGTCCGGACTGAACCGCGCCCACCGCATCCGCCGGCCGTTTCAGCGCCGCAACGCTCATTTCGCCGGAATGCGCATATCCCACCGCTTCGCCCGCCACCGCCCGCAGACCGAAACCGCGATCCTCGTTGTAGGAAGCGGTTTTCAGACGGCCATTGTCGAACATCAGGGATTCGGACTGGCGATATTCGGCGAACAGCTCGCCGTCGTCGGCTTTGGACAGGGCTGAGGCGACCAACGAGGTGATTTCCCCCTTCGAGGCGTCGAAATGGTCAATCAGATTTTTCATGAAATGACTCCAGAAAGCCAGTGATAGGGCCATGTAGGGCCGAACAGGCCCGCCCACAAGCCGGACCGGTTACGGCAGCGCTGAATCCCTCGCCAAATCAGGGTCACCCTGACGCAGGGCTGGAGTCACCGCCGCGCGCCGTCTCTCCGGTTGTTTCACCCAATACTGGCCGTCACAAATGCCGTTCGGGATCCATGCGCTCATGAAGGACCCGCAGCACAAAGACCGTTTCAGCGCCGGGCGCTGGCTCCAGATACCAAAGGACATGCGAAGCCATCGATGCCCGCGCGCCGGCCAATGCGATCCGGTAGCTGCGCACGCCGGGCCGGATTTCTCCATGCGCATGGCTCGATGGCCGCAGCGGATTTTCCGCAACGCTTTCGAGCGCGCGCAAGATCAAAGCCCGGTATGAATTGGCTTGGGCGGCGCCGAAATTGGCGACGGTAAACCTGGCGATCTTTTCAAGGTCCGTTTCGGCGGCGGCGGAAAGGCGGTAGTTCAACGCGCCTGACCGGCAATGGCGTCATCAAAAATCTGGTCAACGGAACGCACGGCAAACCGGCCGGCTTCAACGTCGTCGATGCCGATCTGGAGCTCCCGCCTGAGAATCTCCAGCCTTTCCTGCGTCTCCGCCCGCTCGTCGCGCAGCGCACGCAGACCGGCGCGGACAACTTCGCTCGCAGATGCAAAGTCGCCGCTGGCGACTTCCGTCTCGACATATTCATGCAGCTCTTTGGTCAGGCTGACATTCATCGTGCCCATGGCGTTACCTCGCGTACGGGGAAGAAGATGGGGGGATTGGCAATTTTTGTCAACGGACGGCAGCGTCGCCGTGCGGAGTTGGTTGGGCGCAGCGCAAGCGCTGCTGAGTACGCCATTGCAACAACTGGCCGCCCGCGCCTTACGGCAGCGCGGTGAAGCCTTCAGCAAACCCGGTCAAATCCACCGGAATCCCTATACCCTCCTCAGGCGTCTGGAAGACGATGAACGTTGCCGCCTTGCCGGCTCCGAGTGCCTTGATCATGGTTTCTTCGAGAATGACCTCGGCATAACACCCATCCTGGAAACAGCGGACGAAATAGGCGCGGCCCATGTCTTTGCCGTCTATGTTGAGGCCAAGGCCGTTGGGAAGCAGCACTCCAAGGGGGGCCAGCACCCTCAGGATTTTGGCTTTGTTGTCGGCGGTTTTGATGACGACGACCGACAGGCCGACTTCAGGCCGGTCTTCCGCAACGACATTTTGCATCAGGGCGCATTGCTCGGTTTTCGCGCCCGCCGGCGTGTCGCACAGGATTGACCATGCGCCATGCGAAGATTTGACGGTGCCCGTTGCGGCGTTTTGCGCCAAGGATGAGGCAGACAAGCCGAGCGCAAACAGAGCGGCGAGCCCGGCTTTGAACGAATTCGAATGAAGCATGTGCCTTCCCGCCAGAATCATACCGGTAAAATGCCGCAGTTGGAGGCAAATGGGAAGCCATATGCTCTCAGCAATCATGGTGCTTGTGGGCAGCGATTCCGGCATGATTGCGGCGCATCCATATCCGGCCCATCCAGCCGCCGCCGTGAACAATTGCCGCATGCCTTTGACCCTCGTCTTTCTTGCGGCAAACTCTATTCTATGGTTTTAGACAATGAAGACGGCGCGCGCTGAAAATTGCGCGCGATTCGGTATGGGCATTCCTCAATGAGGCGGCCCTCGATGCTGGGGAGAAGTCGATTGAAGAAGTTATGTGTGCCGGCGATTTTCGCAAGTCTGGCGTCAACAGCGGCGCTGGCAGCGCAGCCGCACGAATGGGGCTACCGCTTTCAGGAAGCCGCCAGCGAAATGATGGGCGATATCACCTGGTTTGAGGTCTATACGCTGTGGTTCATCATACCAATTACGCTGTTTGTGCTGGGCCTCCTGATCTATGTCTCTTGGCGTTTCAGTGAAAAGCGCAATCCGGTGCCGTCCAGGACCAGCCACAACTCACTGATCGAGGTGATCTGGACCGTCGGTCCGGTCGTTATCTTACTTTTTATTGCCATTCCTTCGTTCCAGCTTCTCACTGTGCAGCTGACCCCGCCTACCTCACCGGCTTTGACAGTCAAGGCGACGGGTTACCAGTGGTATTGGGGGTACGAGTACCAGGCGGAAGAGCCGCTGACTTATGAATCGCGCTTGGCGCCTGACGCTGACAGGGCAGGGCTTGGCAAGGAAGACCGGGCTGCATATCCGACCTTGCTCGCCGTCGACAATGAGATGGTGGTGCCGCTGGGCGAAACGGTCCGGCTGGTCGTTACCGGCAGTGACGTGATCCATGCCTTTGCCATGCCGGCACTGGGGCTTAAGCTCGACGCCATTCCTGGACGCCTGAACGAAACATGGTTCAACGCCGACAAGGAAGGCCTGTTCTACGGCCAGTGCTCGGAGATATGCGGCAAGGATCACGCCTTCATGCCGATTGCCATACGTGTTGTATCTAGGGCGAAGTATGACGCCTGGTATGCTGCGGCAAAAACTGATCTGCCGGGCGCGAACAAGAGTTTGATGGCGGCCACGTCATCCAAGGCGGCTGTAGAAGTTGCCGGTAACTGATTGAAGAACATGACGAAAAGGATAGGGTGAGGAAAATGGCTGAAGCACATTCTCACGAATTGGCGGGGCATGGCGAAGCGCATGCGAGCCATGATCACGATGATCACAAGCCCTATTCGGGCTGGACGCGCTGGGTCTATTCGACCAACCACAAGGATATTGGCACGCTCTATCTCATCTTTGCGATCATCGCGGGCATTGTCGGCGGCTTGATGTCCGTCGCCATGCGTATCGAACTCGCTTACCCCGGCATCCAGTTCTTTAACGGCCTTGCCCAGATGGTCTACGGGTTCGAGGGCGACGCCGCCATCGACGGCGGCAAGCATATGTACAATGTGTTCACCACCGGCCATGCGCTGATCATGATCTTCTTCATGGTCATGCCCGCGCTGATCGGGGGCTTTGCCAACTGGATGGTGCCGATCATGATCGGCGCGCCAGACATGGCGTTCCCGCGCATGAACAATATTTCCTTCTGGCTCCTGCCTCCGGCGTTTTTGCTTCTTCTCCTGTCAATGTTCGTTGAAGGGCCCGCAGGCGGATATGGCGTAGGCGGCGGCTGGACGATTTACCCGCCACTCTCGACGAGCGGTCAGCCGGGCCCTGCCATGGATTTGGCGATTTTGTCGCTGCATCTCGCCGGCGCGTCGTCTATCCTGGGCGCGATCAACTTCATCACGACGATTTTCAACATGCGCGCGCCGGGCATGACGCTGCACAAAATGCCGCTTTTCGCCTGGTCCGTTCTGATCACGGCGTTCCTGCTGCTTTTATCACTGCCGGTTCTGGCGGGTGCGATCACCATGCTGTTGACCGACCGCAATTTCGGCACGGCCTTCTTCAATCCGGAAGGCGGCGGCGATCCGATCCTGTTCCAGCATCTTTTCTGGTTCTTCGGTCACCCGGAAGTCTACATTCTGATCCTGCCGGGCTTCGGCATTGTCAGCCACATCATCTCGACATTCTCGCGCAAGCCGATCTTCGGCTATCTCGGCATGGCCTATGCGATGGTGGCCATCGGCGTTGTCGGGTTCGTGGTCTGGGCGCACCATATGTACACGGTGGGCATGTCGCTCGACGCGCAGCGCTATTTCGTGTTCGCGACCATGGTCATCGCGGTGCCGACGGGCGTGAAGATTTTCTCGTGGATCGCAACGATGTGGGGCGGCTCAATCTCGTTCCGTGTGCCTATGCTGTGGGCCATCGCGTTCATCTTCCTGTTCACGCTGGGTGGCGTGACGGGCGTTCAGCTGGCCAATGCCGGCCTCGACCGCGCCATGCATGACACCTATTACGTGGTGGCGCATTTCCACTACGTGCTCTCAATGGGCGCTGTGTTCGCGATCTTTGCCGGCTGGTACTACTGGTTCCCGAAAATGACCGGCTTTATGTACAATGAGACGATTGGCAAGATTCATTTCTGGGTGACTTTTGTCGGCGTGAACCTGGTCTTCTTTCCGCAGCATTTCCTCGGCCTGCAAGGCATGCCGCGCCGCTATATCGACTATCCGGATGCCTATGCGGGCTGGAACCTGGTGTCGTCCTGGGGCTCGTACATCTCGGCCTTCGCCGTTCTCATTTTCCTGTATGGCGTCTGGGATGCGTTCTCGAAGAAGCGGCAGGTTTCGGCCAATCCCTGGGGCGAGGGCGCTACAACGCTCGAATGGCAGCTGCCGTCCCCGCCGCCGTTTCACCAGTGGGAACAGCTTCCCCGGATCAAGTAATCAGGCGGGCCGCAGAAATGCGGCCCGATCACTGAGGCGAGTAGAGCAACATGACGATTGCACAAGACACATCCTTCAGCGAGCTGCGCCTTTCCGAAGCGCTGGCCGGGGATTATTTTGCCTTGCTCAAGCCCCGCGTCATGTCGCTTGTGGTGTTCACGGCGCTTGTGGGCATGATGCTTGCGCCGGGTCATGTTTCACCGGTGATCGGCTTTGTCTCGATCCTCGCCATAGCTATCGGGGCAGGGGCCTCGGGCGCGCTCAATCAGTGGTATGATGCCGACATCGACGCGATCATGACCCGCACGCGCAAGCGGCCTGTTCCGGCCGGCATTGTGACGGGCGATGAGGCGCTGGCGTTCGGGCTGATCCTGTCAGGCCTCTCCGTCATGACGCTCGGTCTGCTCGCCAACTGGCTGGCTGCGGCGATCCTGGCTTTCACCATATTCTTCTACGCTGTTGTCTACACAATGTGGCTGAAGCGCTCGACGCCGCAGAACATTGTCATCGGCGGCGCTGCGGGCGCGTTTCCGCCGATGATCGGCTGGGCGGCGGTTACGGGCACAGTATCCTGGGAAAGCTTCGCGCTGTTCCTCATTATCTTCCTGTGGACGCCGCCGCATTTCTGGGCGCTGGCGCTGTTCAAGTCCGAAGATTACGCCGCCGCAGGCGTGCCGATGATGCCCAATGTCGCGGGCGTGCAATCGACCAAACGGCAAATTCTCGCTTACGCGCTTCTCGTTGCGCCCGTTGGTCTTCTCCCATACGTGCTTGGCACGGGTGGCCTGGTTTATGCTGTCACGGCTGTGGTGCTGGGCTGCGGATTTGTCACTCATGCGTGGCGTGTCTTCAATATGCCGGAGAGCGACACGGGGATGAAGCCGGCAAAGGCGCTGTTCGGGTTCTCGCTCATCTATTTGTTCGCGCTGTTCGCCGTTTTGCTCGGCGAAAACATCGTCTCCCGGTTCATGGGCGCCTGAATGGACAGCGAGCGCATCACGTTGACCGACAAGCAGAAGCGGGCGCAGCGCAGCCGCTCGCTGGCGCTTGGGCTGGCTTTGGCGGCGTTTGTCTTCATCGTCTACATCGCGACTTGGGCAAAGCTTGGCGCCAATGTCTTGAACCGGGCGATCTGACATGGACGCAGACGGCAAAACAAAGTCACAGACCGGAGGCCGCGCAAACCTTGTGGTCGCGGCTGCCTGCCTGGCGTTTTTCGGCGGGATGATCGGTGTCACCTTCGCATCCGCCGAGCTTTACGACTTGTTCTGCCGGGTGACGGGATATGACGGCACGACGCAGCGTGTGACGCAGGCGTCGGACAAGGTGCTTGATCGCAAAATCACAGTGCGCTTTGACGCCAATGTCGCGCCCGGCCTTGGCTGGGATTTCCAGCCCGTGCAGCGGTCTGTCGAAATCAAGATCGGCCAGACGGCGCAGATTGGCTACAGGGCGCAGAACATTCTGCCCACCGCCTCGCACGGCAAGGCGACATTTAATGTGACGCCGCAACTTGCCGGCTCCTATTTCAACAAGCTCGAATGCTTCTGCTTCACCGATACGGAGCTGAAGCCGGGCCAGTCACTCGACATGCCGGTGGTGTTTTTTGTCGACCCCGAAATCGTCAACGAGCCTGATCTGAAGAACATCGATACGATCACGCTCTCCTATACATTCTTTCCGTCATCTGACGAAAAACCGGTCGCCAATCTGATTGAAAAAACGCCCGGACAACTGTAACGCATAAAGAGAAACCGCGCACGAAACTGACCGGGGAAATAGATGGCCGATACACACGCCAAACCACAGCATGACTATCACATTATCGATCCGAGCCCATGGCCCTTCCTTGGCGCTGTTGGCGCGCTGATCATGGCAATCGGCGGCGTTGCCTGGATGCAGATGCTCAAGGGCGGCGCGCTGCATCTGTTTGGCCTCAACCTTGCCAATCCATGGCTGTTCTTTATCGGCTTTGCCATTGTGCTCTACACAATGTTTGCCTGGTGGTCGGACACGATCAAGGAAGCGCATGAAGGGCATCATACCAAGGTGGTTTCGATCCATCTGCGCTATGGCATGATCATGTTCATCGCTTCGGAAGTGATGTTCTTTGTGGCGTGGTTCTGGGCGTTTTTTGACGCGAGCCTCTATTCGGGTGAAGCGATCCAGGCGAGCCGCGTCGCCTATACGGGCGGCGTCTGGCCGCCCAAGGGCATTGAAGTGCTCGACCCGCTGCATCTGCCGCTTTACAACACCATCATCCTGCTTTTGTCAGGAACGACGGTGACATGGGCGCATCACGCGCTGCTGCATGGCGACCGCAAGGGACTGATAAACGGCCTGATCCTCACCGTCGGTCTCGGCGTCATATTCTCTGCCGTGCAGGCGTATGAATACGCCCATGCGCCATTTGCCTTCAAAGACTCGCTCTATGGCGCGACGTTCTTCATGGCGACGGGCTTTCACGGCTTCCACGTATTGATCGGCACGATCTTCCTCGCGGTGTGCCTGTTCCGGGCGCTGAAGGGCCATTTCACGCCGCAGCAGCATTTCGGCTTTGAGGCGGCAGCCTGGTACTGGCACTTCGTGGACGTGGTCTGGCTGTTCCTGTTCGCCTGCGTCTACATCTGGGCCTCATGGGGCGCGCCGATCGCGCATGGCGGCTGACATTGATTTGCCGCGTTTGAAGACAAGAAGAGGTGGGATTAATCCCGCCTTTTTCTTTTGGGTGAAATTTGAAAATCAGATCGTTCTTGGTGCTCGGCCTCTTGTTTCCATTTATTCCCTGGCCAAGCGTTCCGCCAATGGATGATCGCAAGGCCGATATCGGCAAGGCTGATTTTGTCCGGGTCGACAAGTCTGAGCGGCGGCTGGAGCTGCTGCGCAAGGACAGGGTGATTGCGACCTACAATATCGCGCTCGGCCGCAGCCCGGTTGGCGACAAGGAGCAGCGAAGGCGACATGCGCACGCCGGAAGGACGCTATGCGATAGACTGGCGTAATCCGAACAGCGGATATCATCTGTCACTGCACATTTCTTATCCCGACAAGGACGACAAAGCGGCGGCCAAAGCCGCAGGCGTGCCGCCGGGCGGCGATATCATGATCCATGGCCAGCCGAACGGCTATGCTATGCCGGCTTCGCTCCTGCTGCAGCAGTCGGACTGGACCTTTGGCTGCATTGCCGTCACGAACGCCGACATGGACGAGATATGGAAAGCGGTTCCGGACGGCACGCCGATTGAGATCACGCCATGAGCGACAACGACAAGGCCCATTATCCGCCGGTTGATCCGATCTCGGCGGGTTTGAAAGCGCGCTGCCCGCGCTGCGGGACAGGGCGTCTGTTCAACGGTTACATTGCGACAGCGAAAGCCTGCTCGAACTGCGGACTTGATTATTCGTTCGCCGATTCAGGAGACGGACCGGTTCCGTTTGTCATTCTGCTGATCGGCTTTCTCGTCGTGGGTCTCGCGCTTTGGGCGGATGTCGCCTACGCGCCGCCGCTCTGGCTGCATTTCATCATCTGGATTCCGCTGGCGATCTTTCTTTCGCTGTTTGCGCTGCGCTGGGTGAAGGGCATTCTGATAGCCCTGCAATATCGCAACAAGGCGGCGCCCGGCGTGATCGACAGGCGGCCATGAACGCGCCCGCCAGATCGCGGCCCAAATGGCTTTTTCACCTAGCTTCGCTGGCGGGATGTGCCGCGCTTCTGGCGCTCGGTACTTGGCAGGTGCAGCGCCTTGCCTGGAAGGAAGGGCTGATTGCTTCGATTGAATCAAGGATCAAGGGTGCGCCGTTGCCGCTTGCAGAAGTCGAGAAACGCTTCGCCGAAACGGGTGATGTGGATTATGTCCCGATCGCGCTTGCGGGCACGCTGTCATCCGGCGGCGAGCAGTACTTCCTCTCCACGCATGAAGGCGAGAGCGGCTGGAACATCTATGCGCCGCTGCAACTCTCTGATCAGCGTGTGGTGATGCTCAATCGCGGCTTCGTTCCCTATGATCTGCGCGACCCGGCCAAGCGACCCGAGACGGGCTCGAGTGTCGTCGTCAGTGTGACCGGACTCGCCCGCAACGCGCTCGCGGCAAAACCATCATCGGTAACGCCCGAGAATGATCCTGCGAAGAACGTCTGGTACTGGAAAGATTTGCGGTCCATGGCCAAGAATGCCGGTGTTTCGCCGGACGGCATTTTGCCGTTCTTCGTCGATGACTGGACGAAGCAGAAGCCTGGCGCGCTGCCGGTGACCCGGACGACAATCATCAGCCTGCCAAACAATCATCTGCAATATGCGATCACCTGGTATGGCCTCGCCGCGGCGCTGGCGGGCGTGTGGGGCGTGATGACATTCAAGCGAAGCGGCAGCGCGCGCCCGGCTTGACAGGCTCTGCACCAAAAGCCACATCGGGCGCATGAATGAACCCGCCGCCAAGCCGCCATTAACGATACGCCTCTGCGGCCCGCGTGGCTTCTGCGCCGGCGTTGATCGCGCCATCCAGATCGTCGTGCTGGCGCTGAAGAAGCATGGCGCGCCGGTTTATGTGCGCCATGAGATCGTGCACAACCGATATGTCGTCGAGGGATTACAGGCGCGGGGCGCAGTGTTTATCGAAGAGCTGGATGAGGTTCCTGCCGAGCACCGGCATTGCCCGGTCGTGTTCTCGGCTCATGGCGTGCCGAAATCAGTGCCTGCGGACGCTGAAGCGCGCAATCTTTATTATCTCGACGCGACGTGCCCGCTGGTGTCCAAGGTCCACAAACAGGCCATGCTGCACAACAAGCGCGGCCGTCACGTTCTGCTGGTCGGGCATGAGGGGCACCCGGAGGTGATTGGCACAATGGGGCAATTGCCCGAGGGTGCAGTGACGCTGGTCGAGACGGTTGCGCAGGCCGCGCAGTTGACGCTGGCTGACCCCGGCAATCTCGGTTTCGTCACCCAGACCACCCTGTCCGTCGATGACACGGCTGACATCATTTCCGCATTGGCAGCGCGGTTTCCAGCACTGGCCGCCCCGTCGGCGGAGTCCATCTGCTACGCGACAACCAACCGTCAGGATGCGGTGAAGGCGGCCGCGTCCGGCACGGATCTGTTCCTTGTTGTCGGCGCGCCGAACTCTTCGAACTCCAAACGGCTGGTCGAAGTCGCCGAACGGGCGGGGGCGGCGCGCGCGCTGCTGGTGCAGCGCGCCTCGGAGATTCCGTGGGAGACCATTCATGGCGTGGAAGTTGTTTCACTTTCAGCCGGCGCATCCGCGCCTGAGATCATCGTTGACGAAATCATCGACGCGTTCCGCGCGCGGTTCAGGTAAGCGTGGAACTTGCGGTCACGGTTGAGGAAAGCGAGAATTTTCCGGTTCTGCGCACGCTGCGGGATATTGAACTCACCAGGGCCGACATGGCCTTTGTCAACGGGGTTTGAAACTTGGCGGTTTACACGGACATTAACGAGATCGAGCTTGAATATTTTCTCGCCAATTACAATGTCGGCGCGCTCTTGTCCTACAAGGGCATTGCGGAGGGCGTCGAGAATTCGAACTTCCTGCTGCACACCGAAAGCGGCTCCTACATTCTGACGCTGTATGAGAAGCGGGTGAATGCGGGCGATCTGCCGTTCTTTCTCGGTCTGATGGACCATCTGGCGCAGCGCGGCATTTCCTGTCCGCTTCCGGTTCATCAGCGCAATGGCGCGTCAATTGGCGAACTTGCGGGCCGGCCGGCGGCGATTGTCACATTTCTCGAAGGCATGTGGATGCGCCGTCCGACCGTGGCCCATTGCCGGGCGGTGGGCGAAGCTCTGGCGGAACTTCATCTGGCCGGGGAGGGTTTTGAGCTGCGGCGCGAGAATGCGCTCTCGGTCAAAGGCTGGCGGCCGCTTTGGGACATGGCAAGCGCTCGTGCGGATGAGGTTGAACCGGGGCTGGCACGCGAGGTTGAGGCGGACCTTGTTGACCTTGAGGCAAACTGGCCGGGCGCATTGCCATCGGGGATTTGCCATGCCGATCTGTTTCCGGACAATGTCTTCTTCCTCCGCGAGCGGCTTTCCGGCCTGATCGACTTCTATTTCGCCTGCAATGATCTGTGGACTTATGACCTGTCAGTGTGCCTCAACGCCTGGTGCTTCGAGAAGGATTTTGCCTTCAATCTGACCAAGGGCAGTGCGCTGTTGGCGGGTTATCAGTCGCGGCGCAAGCTTTCGCAGGAAGAAGCCGAAGCGCTGCCGCTTCTGGCGCGCGGCGCTGCGCTGCGTTTTATGCTCACCCGGCTGTATGATTGGCTGAACACGCCGGAGGGCGCTTTGGTGGTGCGCAAGGATCCGCTCGAATATGTGCGCAAGATGCGCTTCCACAGGTCGGTCAGGGACGCTTCCGATTATGGGTTGGCGCCGTGAAGGGCGAGCCGAAACAGATCGAGATATTCACCGACGGCGCGTGTTCAGGCAATCCGGGGCCCGGAGGCTGGGGCGCGATCTTGCGCTGGAAAGGCAAGGAGCGGGAACTGTCCGGCGGCATGGCGCTGACCACCAACAACCAGATGGAACTGACAGCGGCGATCAAGGCGCTTGAAGCTTTGAAAGAGCGTTGCACGGTAAGTCTCTATTCCGACTCATCTTATGTGCGCGACGGCATCAAGACCTGGATTCATGGGTGGAAGAAGAACGGCTGGAGGACGGCGGACAAGAAACCTGTCAAAAACGCTGAACTCTGGCAGGCGCTGGATGCGGCGCGGGGGCGTCATGATGTCAGTTTTCACTGGATCAAAGGTCACGCCGGCCATCCTGAAAACGAGCGGTGCGACGAGCTGGCCCGTCAGGCATTGGAGCCGTTCAAGAAGCGGTAGCAATCAGCTCGCGGGCTTGGTCTGTTTCGGCGGGCCTTCGTCAAAGCCGACATAGACGCGGTAGGACCGGTCTGTCGGCTTTGGCAGATTGACGTCCGGCTTGTTGAACACAAATGTGGCTGCGCCGCTGGCCGGATCGACGGTGACGGCGAACTGCGTCAACTCCGAATAGACAACAGAATCCCCAGATGTGACCGCCACACGAATAGGCAAGTTGACCTGACCTGCAACGGCTTTTGGTCCCGGAACCAAGCGGCCAGATGCGGCGACAGTTCATGGTGAGCGTCTCGCCGGCGGTTGTGCAGGAGCGGGTGACTTCGCCGAGTGAAGCCTGATGGATCACCTTGGTCTTGTCGGCCTCAGTCGTATCGGTGGGCGCGCCGCCCTTTTCGTATTTGGTGAAAAAGGCAGTGCCTTCGCGCAATTCGACATTCGGACAGAATGCGCGCAGCTCGGACTCTGTGATCGTGTCCGAGGGAGCGGCGAGATCTGTATTGGTTTTGCCGGCAGCGCCGAGAACCGCGGTTGGATTGCTAGTGTTGCAGGCTGATAGAGCCAGGCCGAGGGAAACGAGAATTCCGCCATGGCGGCCGAATGACATCAAACGCATACTAGTTCTTTCCTTGAACCCGATTTTTGCCCTATAGCAGCGCCGCGGCGAAAATACGACCTGGGACAGGCGCATTTTCTTTCGTCTTTAAGGGGTTTTCACAGGATTGATGGCGCAGTGTCTGTCCAATAATGCATTCTCGCGGCCATCTGACTCGGCTCTCTGCGCTTCCGGTGCTCACGAACATGAAGTTCGCTTCGCTCCGGTTCTTGACAGCCGCGCCATATGACTCACGGGAATGAATTTTTGAACAGCCACTCAGTGTCCACCCTCCTTGCAAGGCAGAGCATTATCCATGCGCTATATTTCGACACGCGGCCAAGCGCCAACCCTCGGCTTTTGCGATACGTTGCTGGCCGGGCTTGCGCGCGATGGCGGACTTTATATGCCGCAAACCTGGCCGCAGTTTTCGCCTGAGGCCATTCGGGCTATGCGTGGCAAGTCATACGCCGACTTGGCCGTCGAAGTGCTGACGCCGTTTCTGGGCGGTGAGATCAAGACCGCAGACTTCGATCGCATGGTCCGCCAATCCTATGACAGCTTCCGGCATGAGGCGGTGTGCCCGCTCGTGCAGACACGGCCGAGCGAGTTTTCGCTGGAGCTGTTCCATGGCCCGACGCTCGCATTCAAGGATGTGGCGATGCAGCTGCTCGCGCGGTTGATGGACCATGTATTGGCTGAGCGCGGCGAGCGGGCGACGATTGTTGGAGCGACATCCGGGGATACGGGCGGTGCAGCAGTTGAGGCATTCGCCGGGCGCGACCGCACAGACATTTTCATCCTGTTTCCACATGGCAAGGTTTCGCCGGTGCAGCAGCGCCAAATGACCACGTCGACCGCGGGCAATGTGCATGCGCTGTCCATCGATGGCAATTTTGACGACTGCCAGGACCTTGTGAAGGCAATGTTCAACGATCTCGCTTTCCGCGATTCGCACAGGCTGTCAGGCGTGAATTCGATCAATTGGGGCCGGATCATGGCCCAGATCGTCTACTATTTCTCCGCCGCTCTTTCCCTCGGCGCGCCCGATCGCCCGGTGTCTTTCTGCGTGCCGACCGGCAATTTCGGTGACATTTTGGCGGGTTATGCGGCTTCGCGCATGGGGCTGCCTGTTGAAAAGCTGGTCATTGCGACCAATGACAATGACATTCTGGCGCGCACTTTGGCGACCGGCCGTTATGAAATGCAAGGCGTATCGGCAACGACCTCTCCGTCCATGGACATCCAGATATCGTCCAATTTCGAGCGGCTGCTGTTTGAAGCCTTGAACCGGGACGCCGGCGAGGTCCGCCGCCTGATGGGAAGTCTCAGGCAGTCGGGGGCTTTCTCGGTACCAAACGCCGCATTGCACTACATGCAGTCCAAGTTTGCAGCAGGGCGTTCCACTGTTGATGAAACAGCAGCCTTGATCCGCTCAATGCTGGAGGCTGACGGTTACTTGATCGACCCGCACACGGCGGTTGGCTTCAAGGTCGCTCGCGAAACTGGATCGTCATCACCCATGGTTGTGTTGTCAACGGCGCATCCCGCCAAATTTCCGGACGCCGTAAAGGCTGCAAGCGGGGTGACCCCGGCCTTGCCGGCCCATCTGGCTGATTTGATGCAGCGAAATGAGCGCTTGACGCGCCTGTCCTCTGACATAAAACAGGTTCAACAATACATAAGCCGCCACACAAGAGCGCGCGCTTGAGGGAGAGTCCGAATGGCTGTTGAAGTCAGTCGCCTGGAGAACGGGCTCACCGTGGTCAGCGAACATATCCCGCACATCGACTCGGTGGCGCTTGGCATCTGGGTGAAATCCGGCGCGCGCAGCGAAACGGATGAAGAGCACGGCATTGCGCATCTCCTGGAGCATATGGCCTTCAAAGGCACCAGCAAACGCAGTGCTTGGGACATTGCGGTCGATATCGAGAATGTCGGCGGCGAGATAAATGCCGCGACCAGCGTTGAATCCACCTCCTATTTCGCGCGCGTCCTGAAGGGCGACTTGCCGCTGGCTGTGGATATCCTCTCGGATATCCTGACCGATTCTTCGATCGACAATGCCGAGCTGAAACGCGAGCAGCATGTGGTCTTGCAGGAAATCGGCGCGGCGCACGACACGCCCGATGATGTGGTGTTTGACCGTTTCACCGAAACGGCGTTCCGCAACCAGACGATTGGCCGGCCCATTTTGGGAACGCCGGAGACGGTGCAGGGATTCACAAGCAAGCAGCTGCACGGGTTTATCAACCGGCATTACAGCGCCGACCGCATGGTGGTTTCGGCAGCCGGCGGCGTGCTGCATGCGGAATTGGTCGCGGAGGTCAACAAGCGCCTTGGCAGCTTTCGCGCGCGCTCGGACGGCAAATTGCCCGAGCCTGCGCATTATGTCGGCGGCGACTATCGCGAGCACCGCGATCTGATGGATGCTCAGTTTCTGATCGGCTTCGAGGGCCGGGCCTATCATGTGCGCGATTTTTACGCCTCGCAGCTTTTATCCATGATTTTGGGCGGGGGCATGTCGTCCCGCCTGTTCCAGGAGGTCCGTGAGAAGCGCGGGCTTTGCTATTCGGTATATGCGTTCCATTGGGGTTTTTCCGATACGGGCCTGTTCGGTGTCCACGCGGCTACAGGTCAGGACGATCTCGAAAAGCTGGTACCGCTCATTCTTTCGGAACTGCGCCGCGTCAGCGAAGATTTGACCGAGGCTGAGGTTGACAGGGTGCGGGCGCAATATCGGGCAAGCCTGCTTATGTCTGCTGAAAGTGCCTCAAGCCGTTCCGGCCAGATCGCCCGTCAGATGATCCTGTTCGGACGCACAGTGACAACCGACGAACTGATGGACCGGCTTTCAAAGATCACGGTTGAGCGCCTGAAGGATTTGGCGCGGCGGTTGTTCATTGACACAGTTCCCACAATTGCCGCCATCGGCCCGGTCTCGAAGCTCATGAGCTATGAGGATATTTGCGCAGCCCTATCAGAGCGCGCGCCCGTGCCGCAAAAGATAGCGGTCTAGAACAGGATGTTTTTGGCTGGAATCATTGCAGCAGGTGCGTTTGCGCCATGGCCGGCGAAAAGTCCCTCGGACGCATTTCAATGCGTCTCTCGGAACTCTCCCTGGCCTTGTCACAAGATCCCTCCGCTTCAATCGCTCCCATCCAAAATCATCCTGTTCTAACCGCACTGGCAGCGCAAGCCATGGCGTTCTCACTCTTCCCCAAGCCAGAGCCGCTGCTTGAAGGCGAGCGCGTAATATTGCGTCCGCCAGTGGCGCGCGATTACACCGCATGGGCAGCGCTTCGGCGCGAGAGCCGGGCTTTTCTGGAGCCATGGGAGCCGTTGTGGGCGCGCGATGAACTTGACCGCAGCGCCTATCGGGAACGGCTCGCGCGCTACAGGAAGGAGCGGCGCGACGGCTCTGGATATGTCTTCTTCATATTCGTGAAAGACGGAATGCAGCTTGCAGGCGGCATCACGCTCGGTCATTTGCGCCGCGGCGTGGCCCAATGTGGCGTCATCGGCTATTGGATGGGCGCGCGCTTTGCCGGCAAAGGCTATATGTCGGACGCCGTAAGTGTGATTAAACATCACGCATTTGGCACCCTTGCATTGCACCGCTTGGAAGCGGCCTGTATCCCTGACAATGAACGCTCGGTCCGGCTGCTGAAAAATGCCGGATTTGAACTTGAAGGTCATTTGAGATCCTATCTGAAAATCAACGGACGCTGGCGCGACCATCTGCTGTTTTCGTGTTTCGATGCAGCCTCGACGAAAGCGGGTGCGAAGGTGAGTGGAGTTTGAGGTTTTTTGGGAAACAGCCCTTGCAGACAGCGCAGCGCGTGCTCGCGCTCGCTTGTGCTTGGCTCTTGCTGACCCTCATCGCATCGGCGGTTGAACCGATCAAAATCACCAAGGAAGACACGGCGCTGGACCTCACACGCGC
Organism: uncultured Alphaproteobacteria bacterium; assembly: GCA_963792485.1. GTDB lineage: Bacteria > Pseudomonadota > Alphaproteobacteria > Rhizobiales > Rhizobiaceae > JANOYJ01. Next base: position 62,267 of record CAWBWL010000004.1, on the reverse strand, counting down.
GGTGGAAATGTATTCCAACCAGGGCGAGAAGCTGACGGTTTCGACAGCGCCCGGGCCGGACGGGATTGTGCGGCGCATCGAAGTTGAGTCCGATCCCGAGCGGACCAGCGGCGACTGGGCCGTCTTCGCCCTTGCCAACAACACCGACGCGCAAATTGACCGCCTGATTGTCGCGCCGCATTTCCGCTTGGCAAAATCAGGCTTTGTCTGGCCTGACCTGGGATCAAAACGGATGCTGTCCATCACGCCGAGCGAAGGCTTTGCGCTCGATCAGCAGGAAAGTCCTGACGCCGATATTTTCCTCGTGACGCTCAATCCGGGAACAGTCGTGACGTTTGTCGCGTCGCTGGCGACGCCAAAACTGCCGCAAATCTACCTCTGGGCGCCTGACGCTTATAAAGACACGGTCAATGCCTACACGCTCTATCGCGGCATTGTTCTGGGCATTTCCGGCCTTTTGGCGCTCTTTCTCACCATATTGTTCGTGGTCAAGGGCACCGCGGTTTTCCCCGCGACTGCGGCGCTTGCCTGGGCCGTGCTTGCCTATATCTGTGTCGATTTCGGCTTCTGGTCGAAGCTCATCGAGATCGCGCCGGGAAATGAACAGATGTGGCGAGCCGGCACCGAAGTGGCGCTGGCCGCAACGCTTGTCGTATTCCTCTACGCCTATCTCAACCTCAACCGCTGGCACGACCATTTCAGCTATGGTGTGCTGGCCTGGCTTGTCGGACTGGTTCTGCTGTTTGGCGTTGCCATTTACGATCCCCCGGTCGCCGCCGGCATTGCCCGTATTTCGCTGGCCGTAACTGCGAGCTTTGGCATTGCGCTGATGCTGTTCCTTGCGATGCGCGGGTTTGACCGCGCAATCATGCTGATCCCGACCGGCATCATGATTCTGCTGTGGATCGCCGGCGGATGGCTTACGGTATCGGGCAGGCTCGACAATGACATTGTCCAGCCTGCACTGGGCGGCGGGCTGGTGCTGATCGTCCTCTTGATTGGCTTCACGGTGATGCAGCACGCATTTGCGGGCGGCGCGCTGCAGCAAGGTCTGTTCAGCGACCTTGAACGGCAGGCAATGGCGATTGCCGGCTCCGGCGACATGGTCTGGGATTGGGATGTGCCGCGCGACAAAATCCTCACCCGGCCCGATATCGGAGAAGCTATCGGCCTTGAACCAAATGCGCTGCACGGCGCGGCGCGGGTCTGGCTTCCCTTCCTGCATCACGATGACCGGGACCGCTTCCGCACAACGCTTGATGTCATCGTCGAACACCGCCGCGGGCGGATTGCCCAGGATTTCCGGCTGCGGGCGCGGGACGGGCACTATCATTGGTTCACGCTGAAGGCCCGGCCGGTGATCGGCTCCGATGGCGAAGTGATCCGCTGCGTCGGGACCATGGTTGATGTGACCGAGCAGAAGAAGGGCGAGGAACGGCTTTTGCACGATGCGGTGCATGACAACCTCACCGGCCTTCCCAACCGCCGCCTGTTTCTCGACCGGCTTGAAAGCGCCATCGCCTTTTCAAAGGCTCAGGACAAAATCCGGCCGACCGTGTTCGTGATCGATATTGACCGGTTCAAACAGGTCAATGACGGCCTTGGCATGTCGGCGGGCGACACGATTTTGCTGACCCTGGCCCGGCGGATATTCCGCCTTTTGAAGCCGCAGGACACGCTTTCGCGCCTGTCCGGCGACCAGTTCGGCCTCATCCTCATTTCCGAACAGGACCCGGCCCGCATTGCAGCCTTTGCCGAAGCGGTCAAAACCGCGATCAAGGCGCCGATCACGTTTGCCAAGCGCGAAATCGTCCTGACCGCGTCGCTCGGCCTCGTCACCTGGACGACGCCGCAGGCGACGGCGGAAGATTTGATCAAGGACGCCGAGCTTGCGGTATTTCAGGCCAAGCGCCTTGGCGGCGACCGCATCGAGCCGTTCCGGCCCGCATTCAGGACGGTCGGCGCGGACAAGCTGCAGCTGGAATCAGATTTGCGCCGGGCGGTCGAGCGCAATGAGCTCAGCGTGGTCTTCCAGCCCATTGTGCGTCTGTCTGACATGAAGATCGCGGGCTTTGAAGCGCTGATGCGCTGGGAGCACCCAAGGCGCGGCCCGATCCCGCCATCCGAATTCATACCGCTTGCGGAAAGCTGCGATCTGATCGATCAGATCGGCCAGTTTGCCATGGCGCAAGGGGCAGAGAAGCTCTCGCAATGGCAGAAGGCTTTGAACGGATTGCCGGTGTTCATGTCGGTCAATCTCTCCAGCCGCCAGATTATCCGCCGCGATCTCATCAATGATCTGCGCACGATCCTCAACAAGTCGAGTTTCATTCCCGGCACGTTCAAGCTGGAACTGACCGAGTTTGCCGTGATGGAAAATCCGGAGCAGGCGGTGTTCATCCTCAACAAGGTAAAGTCGCTGGGCGTCGGCCTGTCGCTTGATGACTTTGGCACCGGCCACTCGTCTCTGTCTTATCTCAGCCGCTTCCCTTTCGACATCATCAAGGTCGACAAAAGCTTTGTGAAGGACGGCAATCCGAAGCGTGACGTGCTCCTGCGCTCGATCGTTTCCATGGCGCATGATCTCGGGCTGGAGGTCGTTACGGAAGGGGTGTCGAACGACAAGGACGTGACCCAGCTGCGCGAGCTCGGCTGCGAATATGTCCAGAGTTTCCTCTTCGGCGAGCCGGTCAACGCCGAAACGGCGCTGAGGCTGGTGAAGGAGCAGAATTTCGAGAAGGTTTGAGCCAGATGAGGGCAGAGAGTGCAGATGCAAACAGATAAGCATCGCAGCGCGCTAATCTTGGCGGTCGCCTATATGGCCGCGGGTATCGGTCTTGCCGTGCTGTTTTCTTATTGGGGCATAGATCTAGGCGTGACGTTCGGCATCATCATGCTCGCGCCGGTGCTGCTTTATCTCATCGCGTCCGGAAGCATTTCAGAGTTTTCCGGCCCCGGTGGTTTCGGGGCGAAGTTCAAGGATATTGCAACCGCTCCGGTCAAGACAGCAGCGACAATTGAAAGCCTCGAATTTGTCAGCAAGGAGAATCGGCAGGCGCTGATTTCCAGGGCGCGCGGCTTGACGCCGGGCAAGCCAGTAGCCTTGACCTTCGTGCTTAATGAGCCCGCTGCGTTTTATGCTCCGCCCGCCATTGAGGACTATATCCACACTTTGCGAAAAATTGACCCTGATCTCTCGGTTGTCTTCACAAACCCGAATGGAACTTTTGCCGCCTCGACCGATGGCGCACGCGTACAAGCAGTTCTAGGAAATGACCATTACGGCAACGAATTCGTGGGTGCCGTGCTTGCGGGTGATATTGCCAAATTGCGGGAGCTTGTCTCTGCCTCCCCGCGCCATATCAGCGAAAGCACGTCGAATGCCGACGCGTTGCGCATCATGAATGAAGATGGCCTGAAGTCTCTGATCTCCGTTGACGCCCAGCAACGCCCTACTGGCGTCATTCGCCGAGACCGGATTGTTGCCGAACTTGTGGAAGGCGTGGCTGCTGGCGCGTGATGCGATATGCTCATACTCAATCCGCCGGGTCCACGCCTCCCGGCGCGGCCATCGCCAGCAGGCTTGAAAACGCCAAGCCTGCTGCAATCCTTAGGTGATTGCGCATTATGGCTGTTTCCAATGTGTCGGATCACCGCCTCACTTCAGCGGATCGAGAAACGGCTGGCCCGGCGCGCTGACATAGAACACCACGACCTTGGTCATTTCGGACGCGCTTTTGTTGAAGCCTGTCATCGCGGTGTTTGGCGGCTCGACAAAGGCTTCGCCAGCTTTCAGCACGATGGGCGCCTGGTCCTTCAGTTCGAGCGTGAAAGCGCCCTCGAGCACATAGACCGTCACCGGGAAACCATGCGTGTGATACGGCGTTTTGTCTCCCGGCTTGAATGTGGCGGTGAAGACTCGGACTTCGCTCTTGGTGTCTGTGGGAAGCCCATCGACGAGCTGCTGCAGCACAAGGTGAGGCTTTACCGGACCGCTGCCATCGGCGAACGCTGGCGCGGCAAACGCCGCTGATGTCATCAAGGCGGTGAGAAGAGTTGGCATCCGCATTTTCCGCACTCCTGCTTTAAACGCTCCACATTGGGGCGCGGACAGGTCATACGCCCTTGTCGCCGCCAGCGGCAGCCGCAGGATTGCGCAAGGGGGCCGCAATAGTGCATGGTCGCTTGATGTTCGACTGGGACGATCTGAAGTACTTTCTGGCCGTCGCGCGCCATGGCAGCACGATTGCCGCAGGCAAGGCGCTGGGAGTAAACCAATCCACCGTGCAACGCCGGCTCAGCGAACTGGAGCGTCGTCTGAACCGCAAACTGGTGATGCGCGAAACGGCAGGCTACCATTTGACGGACTACGCCAAGGAATTTCTGCCTTATGCCGAGCGCGTTGAAGCGTCGGTGATCGAGCTGCAGCGGCATGTCAAGGACCAGACGCGCGATCTGACCGGCGTCATCCGGGTGACCTGCCCGGAGCCGGTGGTGCGCATTTTGACCAAATCTGCGCTGATTGAGCGGTTCAACACCCGCTATCCGGCGCTGCACATCGAGTTTGTTGCCAGCGATCGCTATGTTGACCTCTCCAAAGGAGAAGCGGATGTCGCGTTCCGCTCAGGCGACACGGACGACGAGCTTGTCGGGCGCAAGGTGGCTGAATCGCTTTGGGCGGTCTATGCGAGCAAATCTTTCGTCGAACAATTTGGAAAGCCGGCAAGCATTGAGGAGATCGCCAATTTCCCGATTGTCGCTTTCGCGGAATCGCTCAGCGCACACCGTTCGCTTGTCTGGCTCAAGGAAATAGCGCCTCAGGCCAATATTGCGGCGCGCAATACAAGCGTGCTCGGGCTGGTGGCGGCGATCAAAACCGGCATCGGCATTGGCGCGCTTCCAAAAGCGCTCGGTGATGCCGAACCCGAACTCATCAACGTGCTGGGCACCGTCCGTGACTTGACACGGGACTGGCGGCTGCTCGCTCATCCTGATCTGCGCCATACGCCGCGCGTCGCGGCATTTTTTGATTTTGTCATTGAGGAGAGGGCGCTGCTCGGGAAGATATTGTCGGGTTAAAGCGGATCGCTTTGATCTTTTCTCGCGTCACCCATGCCCGCAGGTCATGCTCAGGCGCGACGGATCCACCCCCATCGACGCCATGACTTGATCGTACATGTGCCGCATATCGCCGCCGAACAAGATGTTCTCGCTTGCCTGACAGGTCAGCCAGCCATTGGCGGCGATTTCGCTCTCAAGCTGACCCGGAGACCATCCTGCATAGCCGAGCATCATCATGACATTGCGCGGCCCGCGTCCGGCCAGAATGGCGCGCAAAATATCGACTGTGGCCGTCAGGCAAACGTCTTCCGAGACTGGCATGGTCGATCCCACCATGTAGTCATCCGAGTGGATGACAAACCCGCGACTTCTGTCCACCGGTCCGCCATTGCGCACGGGGAAGTCTCGCGTCTGCTCGGGCAGCTTGATGATTTCGTCTTCACGCAGAACCCCCAGCTGAAGAAGAATCTCAGGGAATACAATCGGTTGCGGCTGATTGATTATAAAACCCATCGCGCCGTCATCGCTATGTGCGCAGATGTAAATGACCGAACGCGCGAACCTCTCGTCCCCCATGCCAGGCATGGCGAGAAGGAATTGATCGTTCAGGAACCCTTTTCCGGTCCCCTTTAATCTCAAGTCATTGAGGTCCATAAAGATTAACGTAACAAGAAAAGTGGAAATGAAAAGGCGAATCGGGCCGTCTCCGAAAATAGTTGGGCGGCGTCGCTGATTCGACACGCACATCCGGCCCAACAAATCGTGATTGTTTCTTGAAGCTGTTTGCGTTCATTAGAACTCCATGAAATACTTGCTCATTGCTTCCCTTGCCGCTTGTTTCAGCCCATTGCCGGCGCAGGGCGCGTTGGCCGCCGCGACGGACTGGATTGAGGAAGAAGGCGCGCGCATCCGTTTTATTGTGGCAGAACCCGCTGCTGGCGACACTGAAATTCGGGCGGCGCTGCAGATTGAACTCAAAGATGGCTGGAAAACCTATTGGCGCGATCCGGGCGATGCCGGCGTGCCACCGCAGATTTCGGTGTCGGGTGCGGGTATTTCCGGGTCCGAGCTGCGCTATCCCGCGCCGGACCGCTTCGATGACGGCAAGAGCGTGTGGGCCGGGTATAAACACATGGTCGCTTTTCCGATTGTTTTGAACCTTGCTGCCGATCTTCCCTCATTTGCCCTTGAGGCCAAGTCGTTTCTCGGCATTTGCCAAGACATTTGCGTGCCGGTGCAGAGCGAGTTTTCGCTTGAAGTTCCGCAAGCCAAAGCGAGCACGGAGGATCAGGCGTTGGTTGCTTCATTCTTCGAGGCCCTGCCTGCGCCAGCGACACCGGCTTTTGGTGTAGTTAAACTCGAGTCGGCGGGCGAGGGCGTTGAGATTGAGCTCAAAGCGCCTGCGGATGCCGGGCAAGTTGAGTTGTTTCTTGCCGCTGATGGTTACATGTTCGGTGCACCGAAAGCCGTTTCGAATGATGGCGCCACCCGGCGCCTTGCCGCCAAGATTGTCTTCGCGCCGAAGCAGACGGGCGCGGCGGACATATTTTACACCATCAAGTCCGCCAAAGGCGCAGTTTCCGGAACGGCGGCACTACCGGCATCACGATAGATTTAACTGCCTCGACAAGTGCAAGCCCGGCGATATATCTAGACCCGGACAAACAGCATCTGTATTCACTTCCGGGAGTATTTCATGACCATTGCCATTGGCGACCGCCTGCCCGACGTGACGTTCAAAGTTCGGGTGAATGACGAGTTCGCAGACAGGACCACGAAAGATATGTTCGGCGGCAAGAAGGTCGTTCTCATTGGCCTGCCGGGCGCCTTTACGCCGACCTGCTCAATGAACCATTTGCCGGGATTTATCGACAATCGCGATGCGATCCTGTCGAAGGGCGTGGATGAAATCGCCGTTGTGGCGGTCAACGACCATCATGTGATGCGGGCTTGGGCGGAGGCGAGCGGCGGCAAGGGGAAGATCACGTTTCTTGCCGACGGCCCCGGCACTTTCACGCGCGGCATCGGCATGGAATTTGACATGGGGCCGATGGGCAAGCGCTCCGGGCGCTATTCGATGATTGTCGAGGACGGCGTCGTCAAACAGTTCAATATCGAGCAGACCAAGGGCGTCGAGGAGTCCGGCGCGGCCTATATTCTGACACAGCTTTAAGCCGCGTCGGGCCCGGCCCAGACTTCGAACGCATCGACCATTGCCGGTATCTCGTAGAACCGCGCCAAAACCGTTTCAGCACCGGCATCGATCAATTTGTCGCCATGGCCGGGGAAAGTGTGCAGGCCGCCGGTGAAGCCTATCACCCGCATGCCCGCGCGCACTGCCGACTCCACGCCCGGCACAGAATCTTCAATGACCACAGTGCGTTGCGGCAAGGCGTTCATGCGTTTGGCGGCGAATTGGTAGACGTTTGGATCGGGCTTGCCCTTCTTCGTGCCGACTTCGTAGGCGGAGAAAATGTTCTGCTCAAAATAGCGGTAAAGCCCGGTGCGGCTGAGTGAAATGCCGAGCCGGTCGCTGGACGAATTGGAGCAGATGCATTTCGGACGGCGCAGTTTCGCCAGCGTTTTCGCCACGCCGTCAATCGCCTCAAGCTGGGTTTCCAGCGCCAGATCAACGAGCTTGTGCGACTGCTCAATGAGCGAGGCCGACAGCGGAACCTCCGCCTCTTGCTCGATGAGGAGCAGCGATTCCCGGAAGTTCATGCCCGAAAAGCGCTCGGCCATGGTTTGCGCATCAATGGGATAACCGGCATCGGTGAGGAGTTTTGCCTCGATGCGGCAGGCGAGATATTCGGAATCGACGAGGACGCCGTCGCAGTCGAAAATGACAAGTTGAATGTTTTGCATAAAAAGGCTCGATGGGTTCGGGAAGGCAGGCGGATAGACGATCAAGGCTCAAGCCGCAAGGCGCAGGACGCGCATGGCTGGGCCGGATTTGAAAGACACATCGGCGGTGACGAATACATCGCAACCCGCCTCCAGCGCGGAAACGAAATGGATAGCGTCGGCCAGCTTCAGGCCGAGTTGCCCGCCTGCCGCAGCTGCACGCTTTGCGAGCCCTCCGTCGAGTACAAGCAGTTGCATATCACTCTCATCTTCGAGAAGTAATTCATACTTGGCCACCAGTGTCAAATTGCCGGCGCGGCTTGGGTGATAAATGCACTCCGCCAGAGTGAATTCATTCGTAAAAATGCGTGCTCCCACACTATCGATCCACTCAAAAAACACCTTTGCCTTGATGAAAAATTCAGGAGTCAATTCAAGAAAATAGACGAAAATATTGGAATCGACATAAACGCGGGAGGCGCTCGTTATTTCAATCATCGCCGCGGAGCCAGCGGATGTGGGCGTCAATTTCCTCGGCGGTTCGCACATGGTCCTTACTGGTCCCATCTCCCGCCAGGGACAGAAGATGCGTCAGCCGCCGCTTTGGGGGCTCTGGAGTCTGCTCGCGCAGAATATCGTTCAGATGCCGCTCCAGAGCCTCCTTTACCAAAAACGAGCGTGAGCGGCGCGTGAGTTTGGTGGCTCTGTCAAGAGAGGCGCGCTGTTCTTCAGGAAGCCGGATTGAAATCGTGGGGGAGTGCGCATTCATGGAGTTGGCCTTAGATTACACGTGTGCAATTGTGACACAAAGTACGACATCCTGTCCAGCGCGCGCAGTGATGTGCGTTGCTCATATTGGGAGACTGGCGAAAAGCTCAGGCAAACCAAACCCTTCACTGAATATTTACCCTGTTCGGTAACCATAGCTCCAGTATCGCGTAATGTGTTGTGGTGGCGTAAATGTCTGTTTCTGCGTTGAAGTCTAACTCCGTTGGCCTCGAGAGTGACCGTCCCTGGCTCAATCGGATTTTCAAAGGCGACTGTGTCGCCTCGCTGGACGCGCTTCCCGCGCAGTCAGTTGATCTCATCTTCGCCGACCCTCCTTACAATCTGCAGCTCAACGGCGAACTCTCGCGGCCCGACCAGTCCAAGGTCGATGCGGTGGATGATGACTGGGACCAGTTTGAAAGCTTTGAAGCCTATGACGCGTTCACCCGCGCCTGGCTTCTGGCGGCGCGGCGCGTTTTGAAGCCGACCGGGTCGATCTGGGTGATCGGCTCCTACCACAACATCTTCCGCGTCGGCTCGATCATGCAGGACATCGGCTTCTGGCTGCTCAACGACGTGGTTTGGCGCAAGAACAATCCGATGCCGAATTTCCGCGGACGCCGTTTTCAGAATGCGCATGAGACGATGATCTGGGCGTCGAAAGACGCGAAGTCGAAAGCCTACACGTTCAATTATGAATCGATGAAGGCCGCCAATGACGATCTGCAGATGCGCTCCGACTGGCTGTTCCCGATCTGCACCGGCGCGGAGCGTCTTAAGGATGGAAACGGCGATAAAGTGCATCCGACGCAGAAGCCGGAGGCGCTGCTGGCGCGGGTGATCCTGTCTTCGTCCAAGCCCGGGGACGTCGTGCTCGACCCGTTCTTCGGCTCCGGTACGACCGGCGCGGTGGCCAAGCGCCTTGGCCGCCATTATGTCGGTATGGAGCGCGAGGACAGATATATCGACGCCGCTGAACAGCGCATCGCGGCCGTCGATCCGCATGCGCGCACCGAACTGACGCTGATGACCGCCAAACGCGCGGAAGCCCGCGTCGCCTTTGGTTCCCTGCTTGAGGCGGGCTTGGTGAAACCCGGTCAAGTCCTCCACGACAGCAAGCGCCGCCACGCGGCAATCGTGCGCGCGGACGGCACGGTGGCGGTCAACGGCCATGCCGGGTCGATCCACAAGATGGGCGCGACCGTGCAGGAGCTGGATGCCTGCAACGGCTGGACCTATTGGCACTATGAGGACGCGGGGAAGCTGCGGCAGATCGATGAGATCAGGCGCGTGGCAAGGGATGCGATGGCTGTGGCGGGGTGAGAGAAGCGCTGCACCTTCGCTGGCGGCCAGTGCGCTCGCGCGTGCGCCGTTTTTCTTGAGCGAGTTTTAACGCTTCGGGCCGACTGCTGGCCAATCTGTTGAAGCCGGCTCGCGGACTTATCGCAATCGACTTTACTTTCACACTCAACTGCGATAAAAATCTTATCGCAATCGAGTTCGAAGAAAAGGCTTGCTGCGATAATGTTCACCCCCTTCAGCCTGCGCCAGGCACGCGAGTTCACCGACACGATGCAGGCTTTTGACGGCGTTGTTGAAACGGCCGAACGTCAGCGCGCCAACCGCGGGACTTTGGCTTTCCGCGAAACCAATGGTCATGACTACCTGGTTAAGTGGTTCTATGAGGGCGAGAAGCGCAAGGCAAAGGTGATAGGCAAGAGGTCACCGGAAACCGAGGCGGTGGAGCGCGAGTTCAAACAGTCACGAATACTGCTAGAAGCGCGCGCCAAATCCCTGCGCTCCAACTTGGAAAAACAGGCGCGGCTGAACGTGGCGGTCGGCCTCGCGCGGCTTCCCTTGATTTCCGCGCGGATTATCCGGGCATTTGAGCGGGCGGGCATTGGCTCGGAGCGTGTGAAGATTGTTGGGACGCATGCGCTTTACGCCTATAAATCGATGGCGGGCGGCGTCTTCGACGCAGGCTTTGTGGCGACGCAGGATATAGATTTTCTTCTGGACCCGCGCGCGCCGCTGCGTTTTGTCGCCGACAAAGACCTGAAAGAGGAAACGCTGATTGGCGTTCTGCAGTCGGCGGACAGGTCGTTCGAAAAAACGCGCCAGACATTCCGCGCGCAGAACCGCGACGGATTTCTTGTCGATATCATTCAGCCGGAAAGAAACCCGCCCTGGCGCAAAGAGCTGTTTGAAGCGGAAAAGGGTGATTTGCAGCCGTCGCCGATCACGGGGCTGGTTTGGCTGGAGAACGCGCCTGCGATATCGCAGACGGTGATCGACGCCAGAGGATTTCCGGTCACCATGGGCGTACCCGACCCGCGCGCGTTTGCCATTCACAAACACTGGCTGTCAAAACAGCCGATGCGCGGACCCGTCAAAGCGCGGCGCGATGAAGCGCAAGCCTTCGCCGTCGCCGCCCTCGTTCTGTCCGAAATGAAACATCTGCCCTTTGACGGGCGCGCGCTGCGGATGATGCCGCGCGAGATTGTGGCGGAGGCAATCGCCGCGTTCAGGAAAATCCCGCTCAGCCCGCCTTCACAAAACTGAATTTCACCAGCTCTTCCTCCAGCGCCGCAGCGCCGCTGAAATGCACCCCATGCCAGCCGCAGGAATGGGCGGCGAGGATGTTGGTGAGGCTGTCGTCAATGAAGAGGGTCTTGTTTGGATTGAGGCCGAATGTCTCGGCATGAAGGTGATAGATCGCCGGGTCCGGTTTTATGAGCTTGACGTCGCCGGACACGGTCACGCCGCGCGTCTCACTCAGAAAAGCAAAGCGCTTGAGGGATTCGCGATAGGTATCGGACGCGAAATTTGTCAAGAGCGTCACATCATGGCCATCGGCGATGAAGCGCCGCATGATGGCGACGGTCTCATCTATGGCAGGCCCCACCATATGATGCCAGTTCTGCCGGAAGGCGCGGATCAGCATGGCTTTGTCCGGATGAAGCGCGATCAGCTCCGCCTCGGCGTCAGCCCATGAGCGGCCCCGGTCCTGTTCGATGTTCCATGCGGGCGAGCAGATTTCAGCAAGGAAATGGCGGCGCTCGGTCTCATCGGGGATAAGCGGGCGGTACGGAATCTCGGTGTCATAGGCGATGAGGACTTTGCCGATGTCGAAGACGATGTGGTCGATGGGAATCAAGATAAGCGGAACTCGCGTTTCAGAGTGCTGCCGCAATCACCTTTTTCATCAGGCTTGGCAAGGCTTCGCGGTTGACGTCGGCGGACCACCAATGGCCGGCGGGGGCGGCGAGAGAGGTGTCCACCCTGAATACGGCAAGCTCAAGCTCGAAATGGGTGAACACGTGGCGGATCGTGCCGCGCGGCTTCCAGTCGGCGATGAACGGTGCGGCTTCGTGTGTCGCAATGCCGTCTTGGCGCGAGGACCAATCCGAGGTTGGAACCTGTGTCATCGAGGCTAGCAGGCCTTTGGCGATCCGCTTGGTCACCAGAATTTCGTTTGCCCTATTGACCGCCACGAAGGCGGCACCGCGTCGCAGCGGTCTGGCGGGTTTGGCAAGTTTCAGCGGGAAGGCTTCGGCACTGCCAGACTTGAACGCCTCGCATTGCGCGTTGAGCGGGCAGAGGAGGCAGGAGGGTTTGCGCGGGGAACAGATGGTCGCGCCGAGATCCATCAGCGCCTGTGCATAGTCTCCCGGTCGTGACGGAGGCATGAGTTCAGCCACGCGCGCGCGGATTTCCGGCTTGGCGGCGGGCAGGGGAGTGCTGATCGCATAGAGGCGGGCGAACACGCGCTCGACATTGCCGTCGACCACCGGGACGCGCTCGTCAAATGCAATCGCGGCGATGGCGGCGGAGGTGTAGGGGCCGATGCCGGGGAGCTTGGACAACGCGGCCGCAGTATCGGGAAATGCGCCGTCGTGGCTGCGGATGATTTCATCGGCGCACTTCTTCAAGTTCCGGGCGCGCGAATAATAGCCGAGGCCCGCCCAGGCTTTCAGCACATCCTCCTCATTGGCGGCGGCGAGGTCTGCGACCGTTGGCCAAAGCTGGATAAAATTGAGGAAATAGCTTTTGACGGCGGCCACTGTCGTCTGTTGCAGCATGACTTCGGAGAGCCAGACGGCGTATGGGTCCGGCCGCGCTCCGGCGGCAAGATCGCCGGGCGGAACACGCCATGGCATGGCTCGGTGGCTGCAGTCGTACCAGGAAAGAAGTTTGGCGGCGGGGGACAAGCGATGCTCACAGTTTTCCAGAGTGGGTTATCTATGGTAGAGCCGCAGGAAAACCAACAGCAGTGAAGCTTTCCCGTCGCAATGAAAAAGCAGCAATCCATGCGTCAGATCGGCAAGGCAATCGCCGGCGTGCTTGATCCGTTGACGGCCAAGCGCGCCAATGTTGACCTGTCGCTGTCGCTGGTTTGGCAGGAGATTGCTGGCGAAAAGCTTGCCGGGCGCACGCAGCCGCACAAGATCGTTTGGCCGCACCGGCATGGAACGGACGAACCGTTCCGTCCCGGAACGCTGATTGTGGCTTGCGAAGGCTCGCTTGCACTTGATCTGCAATACCGGACCACAGAGCTTTTGGAGCGAATCAACCGGTTTTTCGGCTTTCACGCGGTGGAGAAGATCAAGATCGAGCAAAGGGTGATTATCCGGTTCCGTGAGAAGCGCGAGCGCGTGACGCCAACCTTGAAGCCCGATCAGGCGTCGGCGTTGGATGACGCGCTGGCGGGGATTGAAGATGAAGGTCTCCGCAATGCGCTGCAGAAGCTCGGCGTCAACGTGCTGGGACAAAAGGCTGGCAGACCCGGAAGCCCGTGACGTTTTGGCATCATGATGATAACAAATCTTTCATTTTGCAGTGAACAATCCGGCTTGAGTCTGCCTTAATCTGCCGTAACACTCGCCTTGGAGCGCCGCCTTGGTGCAATGTCCGCTCAAGAGAAGGTGATTCGATAGATGACAAGTTCAATTTCACGCCGCGCACTCCTGTCTGCCGCGGGCGTTGGCGCGATTGCGGTGGCATTGTCGGCCTGTAATGACAAGCCTGCGGCTCAGGCATCCGATGCGGCAAAGCCGGAGCCTGCAAAAGAGACGGCTGCTGCGGCCAAGACGCCGGCGATGCCTGAAAAGACTGAGACTGCCGCAAAGCCGGTCGCCGCTGTCGCCGCGAAGGAGCCGGATGGCACGGTCGATGTCGCCAAGTTGATGATAGCCGGCACGCTGAAGGATTTGGCGATCGGCAAGGAGGACGCCAAGGTCACCATCGTCGAATATGCGTCGATGACCTGCCCGCATTGCAAGCAGTTCCACGAGGTGACGCTGCCGGAGATCACCAAGAAATATCTCGACACCGGCAAGGCGCGGCTGATCCTGCGCGAATTCCCGTTTGATCCACGCGCCGCCGCCGCCTTCATGCTGGCGCGCTGTTCGCCTGAGGACAAATATTATCCGATGGTGAGCGTTTTGTTCCAGCAGCAGCAGAGCTGGGCATCGGCGGATGACGCGCAGGCCGCGCTTTTGCAGATTTCAAAGCTCGCCGGGTTCACCGAGGAAAGCTTCAAGGCGTGTCTCACCAATCAGAAGCTTCTGGACGACGTCAACGCCGTGCGCGAGCGGGCATCCAAGGATTTCGGGGTTGAATCCACACCAACCTTTTTCATCAACGGCAAGAAATATTCGGGGGCTCTTTCGGTTGAGGAAATGTCTGCCATCATCGACAGCATGCTCTGAGAGCCTGTCCCGAAATCCGGCATGCCGGGCTGCAAGTGGCGCTTTTGTGCGCTCCGGTGCTCACGTACTTAGAGTACGCTCCGCTTCGGTGCTCCAAAATCACCATTTTCGCCTCGGTATGACGAATTTCAAAATAGGCTCTGTGGCTGCGCAGAAGTTTGCTCTTGTAGCGGAGGGGGCGCGCTGATGCGTTTTTCCAAGCTGCGCCTTATGGGGTTCAAATCCTTTGTTGAACCCACCGAGTTCCTGATCGAGCAGGGGCTGACCGGCGTTGTCGGGCCGAACGGCTGCGGCAAGTCCAATCTGGTCGAGGCGCTGCGCTGGGTGATGGGGGAAAACTCCTACAAGAACATGCGCGCGTCCGGCATGGATGACGTGATCTTCTCCGGCTCCGGCACGCGGCCTTCGCGCAATACGGCGGAAGTGACGCTGTTTCTGGAAAACAACGACCGGACAGCGCCTTCAGGCTTCAATGACAGCGACGAACTGGTCGTGGCGCGGCGCATTGAGCGCGAGGCGGGCTCGGTCTATCGCATCAACGGCAAGGAAGCGCGGGCCAAGGATGTGCAACTTCTGTTCGCCGACCAGTCCACAGGCGCGCGCTCACCCTCCATGGTGGGGCAGGGGCGGATCGGCGAACTGATCCAGGCCAAACCGCAGGCGCGGCGCGCGCTGCTCGAAGAAGCGGCAGGCATATCGGGGCTCCACGCGCGGCGGCACGAGGCGGAGCTGCGGCTGCGGGCGGCGGAGACCAATCTGGAGCGGCTCGACGATGTGACGGCCGAACTCGCGAGCCAGATCGAAAGCCTGAAACGGCAGGCCCGCCAGGCATCGCGGTTCAAGACGCTGTCGGCGGATATCCGCCGTGCGGAAGCCATATTGCTGCACACACGCTGGGCGCAATCAAAGGCGCAGGAGCAGGATGCGAACACGGCGCTGAACACTGCGACCGCGTTGGTCGCCGAGCGGGCGCAGGCGCAGATGAACGCGGTCAAGGATCAGGCCGTTGGCGCGCACCATCTGCCGGATATGCGCGACGCCGAGGCGAAGGCCGCCGCGATCCTGCAGCGGCTGACCATTGCCAAATCCCAGATCGAGGAAGAGGCCGAACGGCTGCGCGCCCGCAAAAGCGAACTTGAAAAGCGCTTGGCGCAGCTGGCAAACGACATGGAACGCGAAGAGCGCCTGCTTGCGGACAATTCCGGAATTCTCGAGCGGTTGACGGCGGAAGAGGCGGAGCTTGTCACTGCCAGGGACCAGACTGTTGCCATTGAAGCGGCGCGCAAGGCGGAGTTTGACGAAACTGATGCCAGACTGAAAGTCAGCGAGACGGCGTTGGCAGCCATTACCAGCGAGCGGGCGGAAGCGGCGGCGCAGCGCGGGCAGCTGGAGCGATCCTTAAGCGAAGCGAACGACCGGCGCGGGCGCATTGCGGCGCAGCTTGAGACGATTGCCAACGAGGCCGGGCAGATACAGGTGCGCATCTCCGGGCTGGCCGACCCGGCGCAGAAACGTGTTGAGCTGGACAGTGCGGAAACTGCGCACGTCGAGGCCGACCGGCTGGTGCTGGAGGCAGAGGCGCAGGTGACGTCTGCCCGCCAGCTCGAGCAGGAAGTGCGCTTGCCCGTGCAGGAAGCGCGAGCGGCGCTCGGGCGCGTCGAGACGGAAGCGCGCACGCTGGCAAAGATTTTGAATGCAGGCTCGCAAGGCCTGTTTCCAGCGGTTGTCGAGCAGCTGAAGGTCGACAAGGGATTTGAGACGGCGCTCGGCGCGGCTTTGGGCGAAGACCTTGACGCGCCGCTTGACCGAAGCGCGGCAGCCTATTGGTCTGACTCGTCTTTTGAGCATTCGACCGAAGCGCTTCCGGACGGCGCGATAGCGCTGTCAGCGCATGTGCGCGGCCCGGCGCAATTGCAGCGCAGGCTCTCGCAGATCGGCATTGTTGAAAAGGCCGAAGGGCCGCGCCTCGCAGTCAAATTAAAGCAAGGGCAGCGGCTGGTTTCCAAGGATGGCTCGCTGTGGCGCTGGGATGGGTTCGTCGCCGGCTCCGACGCGCCGACAGCGGCGGCGCAGCGTCTGGCGCAGAAGAACCGGCTGGCGGAGCTTGATGCGGAAGTGGCGGAAGCGACACGGCGGCTTCGCGCGGTGGAAGAAGCGGAGGCCGCCGCCAAGCAGGCGTTGAACGGCGCAGTAGAGCGCGAGCGCATGGCGCGCGACGCCGCGCGGGAGGCCGTGCGGCAGGTCGGGGCAGCGCGCGATGCGCTGCTGGCCGCCGAGCGTGCGGCGGGTGAGCTGTCGAGCCGGGCTGCGGTGCTGAGCGATGCGCGCGCGCGCCTGGGGGCTGACCTTTCCGAATGCGACATGACAATTGGCTCTGCAGAAACGGCGCTGCTTGCCGCGCCGGTTCTGGATGTGCTCACGGCCCGGGTAGCGGCGCTTTCGGGTGAAGTCGCGCAGGACCGGGCGCAGGTCGCCGAGGCGCGCGCGGCGTATGAGGGCGTGCGGCGGGAAGCCGCCATCCGCGACCAGCGCCTTGTGACGATTGCCGCCGACCGGGCAAACTGGATTTTGCGCGGGCAGAATGCGTCGGCGCAGATTGCGACGCTGGGAGAGCGGCAGGCGGAGGCGGCGGCGGAGCTTGCAACCCTGGAAGATTCGCCGGACGAGATCGACGCGCGGCGCAGGGCTTTGCTGACGCAGCTGAGCGAGGCCGGGAAAAACCGGCAGGACGCCGCGGACCGGCTGCAAAGCGCGGAGAACCGGCAGCGTGAGCTCGATCAGGCGGCGAACGGCGCCAACACGGCCCTGTTTGAATCGCGCGAAAACCGGGCGCGCGCGGAAGAGCGGCTGGCCTCGGGGCAGGAGCGGCGCACTGAAATCGAGACGCGCATCCGCGAGACCGCGCAATGCGAGCCGCATGAAGTGTTCAAGCTGACCGGCCTTGGCGCAGACGATCCGCTGCCGGGCGCCGACAATCTGGAGCGCGAGCTCGAGCGGCTGAAGATCGAGCGCGAAAAGCTCGGCGCGGTGAATTTGCGGGCTGAGGAAGAGCAGAGCGAATTGTCGGAGCGCTATGAGACCATCATCAGCGAACGCGAGGATGTGGTCGAAGCCATCAAGAAACTGCGCGGCGCAATCCAGAGCCTCAACAAAGAGGGCCGCGAGCGCCTCTTGGCCGCCTTTGATGTGGTCAATGTCCATTTCCAGAAACTCTTCACCCATTTGTTCGGCGGCGGCACGGCGGAGCTTCAATTGGTCGAAAGCGATGATCCGCTTGAAGCTGGCCTCGAAATCCTCGCCCGCCCGCCCGGCAAAAAGCCGCAGACTATGACACTGCTCTCCGGCGGCGAGCAGGCGCTGACGGCCATGGCGCTTATCTTCGGCGTGTTCCTCACCAACCCCGCCCCGATCTGCGTGCTCGACGAAGTCGACGCCCCGCTCGACGACCACAACGTCGAAAGATTCTGCAATCTGATGGACGAGATGGCGGCGAGCACCTCAACCAAATTCGTCATCATCACCCACAACCCGATCACCATGGCGCGCATGAACCGGCTGTTTGGGGTGACCATGGCGGAGCAGGGGGTATCGCAATTGGTGTCAGTGGATTTGCAGACGGCGGAGCGGATACGGGAGGCTGGTTGAGGGGGCTTGATGCAATAGTTGTTGCATTTTTTGCTCTTTTGTCCTATATATGCACTGTCGCCCATGAGCGAGTGAGCCTTCGGGCAATACGGCGGCCATGCCGGTGCAAACCGGTTCTCTGTGAGAGGTAAGTTGAACTCGTGCGGAACGCAAGTTTCAGAAGACAGGCCCTGCGGGGCCTGTTTTTGTTTCAGCGTCTCTTGATTTGCTGCCGGGGACCGAGCGGCAGTTTTCTCCCGCTTGCGACCGCTGACACCAAGTTTGTGAATTTCACCGGCGCGGCAAAGCGGCTCATGCCGGGTTTCAAGTAGGCCGAACGGATAAGCATCCGGACGTCAGTCTTTGCCTTCATTGACCTGAACAAATCGAAGAACACGAGATAAGGAGCCACGCTTTCCGGCGTGCTGACATCGCGCAGGAAAAAGAAGTTGCCTTGTTCGCTGTGATAGACGGATCTGTTTCCAAGCGTGGTCACCAAGTCTGGAAGCAGAAGGGACAAGTGATGGCGCTCGATGCTGAATGCACGTCTCTCGCCGTCATGTGCGTAGTGAAGGTCAGGTGCATGCGCCTGTGTCAGCGCTTCTGTGAAACAATGGCAGGTGAATTCGACATCAACTTTGAAAACTTCATGTGCCGCCGTCAATTCGAATGACGTCGGTTCAAGATGTGACAGGTCGTAAAACTCTCCACGGATTAACTTGCTTTTGAATATCGTCATGTCGAATAATCTGCGGCGCTAAATTTTTTGAAGTGAATTCATCAATGCGATATAGAAAAATTAATGAAATATTTCAATCGGATTTAAGTTCCAAATTCAATTTTACTTGTTCAAGTGAAAATCCTGTCAATCCGGCAATTCGAACTCTCAGATCCTCAACCAATTCGGCAATAGAGTCCGCGCTACTAGGCGGGTTCGGTTGTTCACACGCTTCTTTGCTCATATCGTGCACTGGGCCAACTCGCAGATAGTCTTCAGTAACATTTAGCACACCGGCAATCGCCATCAAGGCTTGGGGCCGAGGCATTGTGTAACCCCGTTTCCAGTTCCAGACTGCGGTCGGAGTCACACCAGTTCTTCGGGCCAATTCCGAAGCGCTAATTTGACTTCTCATCATTGCAAGCTTCAGCCGCTGAACGAACGTGTCAGTCAAAAATTTCCGCTTGGCAATTGGCATGGAAGCCACTCCTTCAAGATATATCTCTATGTCGAAAATTCACTGATTGCAAGTGAAAATGCGATGGTTTAATGAAAATGAAGTTCAACTTAGTGAGGCTAGAGGCAAGTTGTGCCGACTGACCTATGTCACAGAGGCCCCTTCTTTCTGTTCCAACCCCTCTTGAAATTGTCGGACCACCAAACACAAAAGAAACCATTTGACTCAACGCACCAAATTCCGATCAGGAAACACTATCACGTCGCACGGTCGCGCAGAGCATCTCTCAACTCGAAACTGCGGATTTACAGGCGGCGGAGCGGATACGGGAGGCGGGGTGAGGCGCCCGCTCCAGCGGCACAAACCTCTCCAGCTCCCCGGCCATCGCGCGCTTGGCGATGACCGTGTCATACCCCGCCTGGAGCCTCAGCCACCAGCCGTCGGACAGACAGAAGAACCTGCACAGGTGCAAATCCATGCCGACGGTGATGCCGCGTTTGCCGTAGGTGATGCCGCCGATGCGCTTCGCCGGGACGCCGATGCTTTTGGCGAGGCAGTATTTGCTCATGCCGATGGGATTGAGAAATTCCTCCGCCAGCATTTCGCCAGGGGAGACGGGGGAGATGAGTTGGGGTATGACCGTCACTCCGCCCAAACCGCCATCTCATTCCCCGCCGGGTCGGTGAAGTGAAACCGCCGCCCGCCCGGAAATGTGAAGATAGGCTTGACGATCTTGCCGCCTGCCTTGACGACGGCTTCAAGCGACTTTTCGAGATTTTCAGAGAAAAGCACGGGAAGTGGCGGGGCCTTACCTTCGGACGTGTCAAACCCGCCATCGAGACCTTCGTCAAACGCCGCATAGGATGGGCCGTAATCGGTGAATGTCCAGCCAAAGGCACTTGTATAGAACGCCTTGACCTCGACAAGCGGCGCGCCGTCCGACCACATTTCGATATAGTCAATCTTGCCGTCCTTGCGCATTTGGGCCTCCATGTTCCTGGTGTGTTCTAGGTGCTCCCAAGACCAAATTCAAGCGCGCAGGCCGCGTTTCATCGCAGAAGGGGTGCGGATCGCGGTGGTGGGAGAGACAGGCGGGGTGTTATGCCGACTCGACGCAGCGCTGTTGCTTATTGGAGTTTGTTCAACTGCAGCTCAATGATCGACACAAGCGCCTGCATTTTTGTGACGGGCATGACGAGTTCGGCGGGCGGGGTTTCTGCGGGCCAAGCTTTGTCAAGATTTGCGAAGGATTCCTTGAGCTTGGAGAGAGCTTCCGGATCGCTCTTGCCAAGTTTTGGAAGGAGCCCCTCGATCAGCTTGCGTGCCTCAACAACGAAATAAGCACCGTCATGATATTCGACCGTGTTGCTGAGCTTGGAAAACTCAAACGCCCCGTGGTATTCGACGACGGCGGCGCGCAGGAGCAAAGCGGCGGCTTCGGCCAATACCTTGCCATCCGCCATGGCATTTGGATCAATGGCGGCCTCGGCCTTGTCGAGTTCGGCGTAAACAGCTTGAAGCGCCGCCTTGCGGGCGTCGGCGCCGCCTGACGCGAATGTTGTCTCCAAGCGGTCAAGCACGGGGCCAAAGTCTGCCATGCCATGGGCCTTCATGGAGGCTTCGATCTCTGGGTAAATTTCGGTGCGCGGATGGGTGATGTGATTGAGACCCTCTTTGTGGTTTCCGCGTGCCGTGTTGAACTCGCTGGCAGCCAAATGCGCCCGCATCATTTTCAGGCGGACCAGAAACGCGGCTTCCGGATTGGCGTCGTCAAGCAGCGCCTTGATGACTTCGTCATTCAGCATCGTGTCGAGCTTGCTCGCCTTTGTGTCGTCCGCGCGTACAGGTTCGGGGTTCGAAAACACAAGGGCGAGGGCGCTCGCAACAATCAAGAGTATGCGCATTGCTTGTTTCCCTTGCACTCAGCCGGCTTTTGCCAGTGGCGTGGATTCATTGAGATACGCAAGACGCTGATTCTTGAAATCATTGATAATCGCAGCTGACAGATCCGGCAATGATAAGGGCGCGCCGAACAGATAGCCCTGAACCTGATCGCAATGCATCTCGCGCAAGATTTCTGCCTGAGCACCCGTCTCAATGCCTTCCGCAGTGACCCTTAGTTTCAACTCGCGGCCAAGGTTGATAATCGACCTGATGACGCCTTCCACCCGCTCATTGCCGCCAAGACAGGAGACAAAGGAGCGGTCGATCTTGATCTTGTCGAATGGATAGCGCCACAAATAGCTGAGGCTTGAATAGCCTGCGCCGAAATCATCGAGAACTATGGAGGTACCCAGAGCCTTCAGCGCGCCGATTGTCGCCTGCAGCTTGGAGGAATCGTTGAGGAGCAGGCTCTCCGTGACTTCGAGCTCCAGCCGCGATGGGTCCGCTCCAGTATCTTTCAGCGCCGCCGCGACGGTCGCGACAATGTCGCCCTTTTCAAACTGCAGCGGCGAGAGATTGATGGCGAGTTTCATGCCGGGTGGCAGGAGTTCGAGGCTGCGGCAACCCTCGGCAATCACCCAGTTGCCGATGTCCAGAATAAGCCCGGCCTCTTCCGCAATAGGGATGAATTCGGCTGGAGATATCATGCCGTTTGGTCCGTCCGGCAGGCGCAAGAGCGCCTCAGCGCCCTCAAGGGCGTCACTCGCCAGATCGAACTGCGGTTGGAAGTAGAGTTCGAACCTGCCCTCGGCCAGCGCAACTCTCAGCTTCTGCTCAACCTCCCGTCGCCGGCGAAGCTTATCGTCCATGCCCGGCATGAACCGTCGGCTACAGGCGCGGCCCTCAGCTTTGGCGAAATAGAGGGCGACGTCTGCAGATTTCATCAGGCTAGATGCGGTTAGCCCATCTACGCCACCCAATGCGACTCCAACGCTTCCATGCGCCTGAATATAGGAACCATTGATATTGCATGGCGGCAAGAGCGCCTCGACGAGATTTGCAGCAAGAATTTCGGCTTTTCCCGCGATATCCGCGCCGCTTTGGACGACAAGATATTCATCGCCGCCCAGCCGCCCAACAATACCCGAATCCCCCACGGTGCGGGACAGACGCAACGAGACTTGCCGCAAAACTTCATCGCCGACATCATGGCCAAGCGTGTCATTGATTTCCTTGAAGCCATCAAGATCAATGATGTGGATGGCAAGGTGATCGGGCATTTCGTATCCGGCAAAGAAGGTGTCCAGATGCTGTGTGATGGCAAGACGGTTTTTGAGGCCCGTCAGTGCATCGTGATAAGCTAGATGCTCAAGCTTTCCCTCGGCGAGGTCCTTCTGGCGGCTGCGCATGAGGAAACCGGCGGCGGGCGCGCAAAAGGCGAGCAACATGAGCCCGGCGAAGGTAAAGGCCATCAGAGTGGCTTCATTCAGGTAGACTTGCTGGCGTTCGGTGGCGTCGATCTGAACGCTCAAATATCCAATCGGCTCGTCACCGGAGATGACCGGGACCAGCGCCTCTGCGATAAAGGCGGGCTCGCGCCTATTGGCCCCAGCGCGTGTGTTGACGACAGCGCGGCCGGCACGAAGCTCGGACAGTGTTTCCGGGGTATCCGTGGCAAGGTTTTCCGTGAATGTGTGGGTCTTGCCAATCTGGTTTGAGACCAGCAGTAGTTTACCGGTCGCGTCGAATATCCGAAAGCGCCAGACATCGCCAACCGCACGGGCCTGTTCGAAAAATACCACAGACTCATCGCCTGGCAAGCCGCCCTTCATGATTTTCGGCAGATCCGAGACATTGTCGACGAGATTGGACGCCCAAGTTTCGGCGCGGTGGGTCGCTTCGCTGCGCAAGAAATGGTCAGTGTAATACCGCACAACCCCGATTGACGCCGCAATCAGGGCAATGGCCGAACCAACGATGATCACAACCGGGTTTCGAAAGTTCACAGGCGTCCTCAAGCAGGCATGCGCAGCGTATCTTAGGGGAAATGGATTAAAATCGGCAAAACTAGTGCCAAACCAAGCCGCCAAACCGGCAAGAGAGTGAAAACTCTCTTAAAGCTGCATTCCGGTTGCTCCGAGCACGTCACGCCACGGCGCGCGGCATTTTCTTGTTGCATTGCACCATAACTCAATGTCACGAGTGGGCCAGGAGAGAGGGATGTCCCAGCGCGTGTTCAGATTTGCTGCCGGAACAGCCGAAGGAAGCGTTCGCGATGCGGCGCTGCTTGGGCAGAAGGGCGTTTATCTGCACGAATTGGCGAAGAGCGGGTTGAACGTTCCGGCGGGATCGACGCTGTCCACAAGCCTGTGTGCGTCGTTTTTCGAGGCAGGCGGGACACTGACGCCCGACCTTGCTGACGGTCTCGCAGGCGCAATAAACGCCATTGAGACGCAAACAGGCAGGGTATTTGGAGGCGCAAAAAATCCGCTGTTTCTAGCGGTGCGGCCTGGGGCTTTGGACCTGATGCCGGGGGCCTTGCAGACCATTCTCAATATTGGCCTGAATGATGAGACGGTCTTTGCGCTGGCCCGGGAGAGGGGTGAGCCGTGCGCGCTTAGCTCTTATCTGCATTTCATACGCCATTACGCCGAAGTTGTGCTGGAGCTTGAGCTCGACATCTTCGACGAGGCGGACGAACTGCTGAAAACGGGGCATCCGGACGCAAAAGACACATTGCTCAGCGGCGTGATTTTCCGCCTCAAATCCGCAATCGAAGCCGAACTGGGCAAGCCGTTCCCGCAGGATGCAAAGGCGCAACTGAGTGGCGCGGTGTCGGCGGTTCTGAAGAGCTGGACCAGCCCGGGCGCAGTGATGTTCCGCCGGTTGCACACGGTTGGCGACACGCCGGGGATGGCGATCACGGTTCAGGCAATGGTGTTTGGCAACGCCGAGGGGGCGTCGGCAGCCGGCATTTTCACAACGCGCCATCCCGGTACGGGCGCAAAGGAACTGACGGGCCATTATCTGCCTGCCGCACAAGGCAGCCAGATCAAAGGCGCGGGCGCTGCGGGCTTTCCGATTGCCGGGAAAACGAGCAACGGGGCCAGGGGACGCTCGCTGCAATCGCAGTTTCCGCAGATTTATGACAAGCTGGCCGCCGCCGCTGACAGACTGGAAACGCATTTCAAGGACGCGCAAGAGACTGAGTTCACGGTTGAAAATGGTGAGCTCTTTATTCTGAAGTCCCAACCGTCCAAGCGCTCTGCACGGGCGGCGATGACGATTGCTGTTGAACTTGCAAATGAGGGCAAGGTTTCGCGCGAAGATGCTGTTTCGCTGATTGATCCGGCTGTGCTCGATCAGCTTTTGCACCCGACAATCGATCCTGACGCGGCGCGCGAGCAGATCGGCAGCGGCATGCCTGCCTCGCCGGGCGCTGCGGCGGGAGAGATCGTGTTTTCGTCTGAGGAAGCCGAGAAAAAGAAGGCGCAAGGACGAAAAGTCATTCTGGTGCGCACCGAAACCAGTCCTGAAGACGTGCATGGCATGCATGCGGCGGACGGGGTTTTGACGACGCGCGGCGGCATGACCAGCCATGCGGCGGTCGTCGCACGCGGCCTCGGCAAGCCATGCGTCAGCGGCGCGGGGCTGATCCGCGTCGACTATGAGAAAGGCGTGATGATTGCGCAGGGCGAAGAGTTCAGGCGCGGTGACGTCATCACCATTGACGGCGGGTTAGGCCAGATTCTCAAGGGCGCAGTGCCGATGCTGCAGCCGGGGATGACGGGTGACTTCGGAACCATAATGCAATGGGCGGATGACATAAGGCGCATGAATGTGCGCGCCAATGCCGACACACCGGCAGACGCGCGCATGGCCCGCAGTTTTGGCGCCGAAGGCATTGGCCTTTGTCGCACCGAGCACATGTTTTTCGGCGCGGAACGCATCGCCGTCATGCGCGAAATGATCGTTGCCGACAGTGAGAAGGAACGCCGTATGGCGCTCGACAAACTCCTGCCGATGCAAAAGGCTGATTTTGTCGAACTGTTTGAAATCATGGCAGGTTTGCCCGTTACCATCCGGCTGCTCGACCCGCCGCTGCATGAATTTCTGCCGAAGGAGCCGTCTGAATTTGCGGAAGTCGCAAAATCCATTGGCATGACCGCTGAGAAGATGCGCGAGCGCGTCAACTCGCTTTATGAGTTCAATCCCATGCTCGGCCATCGCGGCTGCCGGCTGGCGGTGAGCTATCCGGAAATCCCGGAAATGCAGGCGCGGGCGATTTTCGAGGCGGCCATAGAAGCGGGCCGAAAGACCGGCAAGCTGGTTGAGCCGGAAATCATGGTTCCGCTTGTCTCGCTGGTGAAAGAACTCGACTTCGTCAAGGCCCGCATCGATGCGGTTGCCGAAGAGGTCATGCGCGAATCCGGCGCACGGGTAAAGTATATCGTCGGCACCATGATCGAGCTGCCGCGCGCCTGCATCAGGGCAGGGGTCATTGCAGAAACTTCGGAATTTTTCTCGTTCGGCACCAATGATCTGACGCAGACGACGTTTGGCATTTCACGCGACGACGCTTCGGCCTTTCTGCCAACCTATCAGCAGAAGATGATAACCACGTCCGACCCGTTTGTGACCCTTGATCAGCTTGGCGTCGGGGAATTGATCGAAATGGCGGTGGAACGGGGCAGGACAACGCGGCCGGACATCAAGCTCGGCATTTGCGGCGAACATGGCGGCGAGCCGCGCTCCATCGCATTTTTCGAGCAGGCGGGCCTTGACTATGTGTCGTGCTCGCCGTTCCGCGTGCCGGTGGCGCGGCTCTCCGCCGCGCAGGCGTCTATCGGCAAGAGATCCGCTACATCCTGAAGCGGGTGGCGACGTCGAGATAGGCTTCGCCAAGCCGGAACAGATGCGCCGTGTCTTCGGTTTCCTCGCGCAGCTCAATGGCGTTGCCGCTCTCGTTCAGCGTCGCAAGAACCACGACCGAGCTGTTTCCGGACGGAAGCATGATCAGCGCGGCGCGCTGGAACGGCATTTGCGGGGTTGCCGGAACCTGAAACAGCATTTCACCATCCAGACTTGCGACCGCTGCCTGAACGCTGTCCTCAAAACCCGACTGCATCACATCCTGAGATTCAAGCGCGAGCATGAGTTCAACGGTTTCGAGTTCCGCTTTATCCACGACCGGTGAGAACCACATCCCCGAATCGCTATTGCCAATTGCCTCTGGCATGGGCCTACTCCTTACACGCCGCCCCCGACGATTTTAATTTGGAAACAAGAAGTGGCGAGAATGGGGCGAAGATGCAGGCATGATACGTAAAAGAATTCAAAGGGTTAATTCACGCGCGGCCTTGATCTCGAAGGCGCTTGGAATAGGTGCGGCGCTTGCTTTTGTCATACTTGCACTGATGCACAAGAGCGGGGCGCTGGAAACATCCCGCTTTGTCGCGGCGCTGGGCGGCGTGTGGCTGATGGCGATTTTGGGCATTATCACGGCGTTCCTAGGTCTCAAGGGTCTATGGAAAGAAGGAAGAGTGGGGGGCAGAAGGTCGCTGACGGGGCTCGCGCTCAGCCTCGCGGTTCTCACACCTCTCATGTTTTCAGCCTACAAGTCGGTGACTTTGCCAGAGTTGAGTGACGTTTCGACGGACCTGTCCGACCCTCCCATGTTTACCGGCGAAACCGCGCACCGGCTGAACGTTGAGATGCAGGCAAACGCTTATCCCCAAGTGACTGGGCGGCGGTATGAGCTCTCCGCAGAACTCGTAGCGGCGGCGATTGAAGAAATTATCGCAGATGAAGGCTGGCAGGTATTGAACCGAAGCGGCAATCTTGCAAGCGCCAAGGAGTTCCAGATTGAGGCGCAGGCCCTTTCGCCCTTTTTCGGCTTCAAGGACTTTGTGGCAATACGCGTGACGGACGAGGACCGCTCGGCGTTTGTGGACATACGCTCGAAGTCCGGGTTTGGCGATGCTGATCTTGGCGCAAACGCGGCGCGCATCGCCAAATTCCTGGATGCGCTCGATGAGCGGGCCACCAAGGAAGCGGGACGTCAGGTCAAGCCATAACGCGCCTCAAGGCTCTGCGCACCTTCGGCCCGGACCAATTCCCGCGCAATCAAATCTTCCAGATGGGCGAGAACGGACATTGCCGCCGCGCCATGAAGGCTCGCATGCGTCTCGCGATAGAGCGCAGTGACGATTTCGGCAATCGTCCGGTCGCCGTCGCGCAGGCGCTGAATTATGGCGCGCTCGCGCATTTTGCGGTGCGATTTCAGCGCTTTGACAAAGGATTTTGGGTTACGGATCTCACCGCCATGTCCGGGCATATAGAGCCGCTCAGGACGGTCCAGAAGCAAATCCAGCGAGCGCATATAATCGCCCATTTTTCCGTCTGGCGGCAGGATGACGGTGGTTGACCAGCCCATGACGTGATCGCCGGTGAACAGGACACCCGATCCGGCGTGTGCAAAACAGATATGATCGCCCGTATGGCCGGGAGTGTGAATCGCTTGAAGGGTAAAGTCCGGGCCGCAAATTTTCGCGCGATCCTCCACATCGCGCAACCAGAGCGCGCCAGTGGCGACGGCAAGTCTCCTGGCGAGGCCTATGTGATCGCTATGGTGGTGGGTTGTGAGAATTTGGGAGACCTTGCGCGAGCCGACAAGCTGCAACAGCGCCGAAAAATGCGCGCCGTCATCAGGACCGGGATCAATAATGGCCAGAGTTTCGCTGCCGACCACATAAGTGTTGGTGCCGGTAAACGTCATCGGCCCGGGATTGGGCGCCGTCAGACGCAAGACGTCTTTGGCCACGCTGACGGGAACCCCCATTTGGGCGTCGAATGCGACATTGAAGCGGGGGGCGCTCACGACGTTTGAAAACCAACTTGGAAAGGGAAAGGCATGGGAGCACTTTTGGGGGATAGATTTTCATGACTTTATTTTTTCTCACATGAAAAACAATGGCTTGGATGAATTGAGCTGCAAATTAGTCCCGAAGCTCAATTGCCGGCGCACAATTGCGGCCAGTGATTGCTGGCTGTGGGTGAGAGATGGATACGACTGGACGATTTGAGCTTCCCCTAATCATGCCTTCGCAGGCGCAAAAGCATGTGACGCATAATGAGGCGCTGACGCTGCTGGACGGGATCATGCATCTTGTCATTACCGCGTCTGGGCTCCTGTCGCCGCCCATCGGCGCGTTTCCGGATGAAGCCTATCTGATCGGCACGCCTGCAGCGGCGACTGGTTTGGCGAGGACGGCAAACTGGCGCTGAATACGGCGGCGGGCTGGCGCTTTGCGAGCCCCGTGCGCGGAATGACCGCGCTGTTTATCTGCGGACAATTCGCTGCGCGTGTTCGATGCCGGTATCTGGATATCCGATGGCAGCTATGCCGGGCGCGCTGAACCCCAGCCAGCTTGGTATCAATACCAGCGCCGATGCCACGAACAAATTGCCGTCCGCTCCAATGCGGCGCTGTTCACGGCGCTCAATGCTGGCGACGGCGGCAATGGCGATGTTCAGATCAAGCTCAACAAGGAGACGAGCGGGCGATACGGCTTCGCTGCTGTTTCAGAACGGATTTTCAGGCCGCGCCGAGATCGGACTTGCAGGCGATGACGATCTCAGCATCAAGGTCAGCGCTGACGGCGCAAGCTGGCAGAGCAGCGCTCACGATCGACCGCACAACGGGTCAGGTCACGCTGTCGGACAATTCCGATTGGCAATGCTGCGCTCGCCGATATGCCGGCCGCGCGGATCAAGGGGCGCACCAGCGCAGGGACCGGCGATCCGCAGGATCTGACCGGGGCGCAGGCAACCGCGCTGCTCGACATTTTCTCGCCGTCAACCAAGGGCCTCGCACCCGCCTCCGGCGGCGGCGCGGCGAACTTTCTGCGCGCCGACGGCATTTGGGCGGCGCCTGCGGGCGGGGGAGGCGGGGCATCGCTTTCGCTGGTGACGTTCGAGTTTGGCGCAGCGCCCGTCTTCTCCAAGAGTTTTACCTTCGTTCATGCTGGCGCGGCGCTTGGCCAGAAAGTGCTGATGAATGCGGCGGGCGACATGGCGGGCGGGCTCAATGCCGATGAACTGGAAATGGACGGCCTGAGCGCCAGCGCCCGCGTCATTTCGGCGGGCACTATTGCGGTGACGGTTTCCGCCAATCCCGGCCCGGTCTCGGGTCTTCGCAACTTCAACTATCTTATCGCTTAAGGAGCACAGAACATGGCTTACATTCAGGACGGCGCATCCGTCGCAGGCAATCTCGCGATTGAAACGGCGAGCAAGGCGGCGCGGAACATTCTCTACAATGCGGCGGGCGCGCCCGTGACGCGCAAGCACAATTCCGCGCGCGACGAGGCCAATGACGAGGCCTTCATCATCGGCGGCTATAATGACGGCAATTACCGCCATATCCGCACCGACCGCACCGGCGGGCAGGCGGTGGCGCTGAACACAATGCTTTTGACCGAGAGTTTCGAAAACGCCTCGCTGCCCGCCTCGCGCTGGTCGGCGATCAACACCACCATGGCAGCGTCAATCTCGCCCGCCGCCGGCATTTTGTTCAACTCCACTTCGATCACGACGGTCAGCACCGGCTATCTGCTCAAATCGCTGCGCTCCTTCCTCAAGCAGCAACGCGCGCCGCTGCATTTCAAGGCACGCGCCAGATTGGCGCATGTGGTCAATTCGGTGATGGAGATCGGCTTTGGCGATGCGGCCACATTCAATGGCGCCAACACCAATGGCGCCTATTGGCAGGTGACCAGCGGCGGCGCGCTGCAGCCGGTGCTGACTTACAACGGCGTGGACATCACCGGCGCGGCGGTGACAGGGCTTTCCCCGGCAATTTCTACACATTCGACGTTCTGCTCGACGATGACGAAGCCATGTTCATGGTGCAGGACACAAGCAGCGGCCAGATCATTGCCGAGCGCTCAATCAAAGTTCCGGTCACGCAGGCCAAGCTCTTTGCCGTCACGCATTTGTTTGCGCTGGCCCGGCTCTACACCACCGCGTCCGCACCGGCGAGCGCGCCGCAAATGGTGCTGGCCAGTGTCGATGTGCTCCTGCTCGACTGCATGACAAGCAAACCATGGAAGGAGCAGATGGCCGAAAGCGGTTATGGCGCGCCGCTGACGCCGACCGGCTTTGCGCAGGCCGCGCAATGGGCGAACTCGGCAGCGCCCGCCTCGGCCACGCTCTCCAACACGGCGGCGGGCTATGCGACGCTGGGCGGCTTGTTCCAGTTTGCGGCCGTTGCAGGCGCGGCGACAGACTACGCGCTGTTCGGCTTCCAGGCGCCAACGCCTTACGCGTTCATCCTCGACGGGATCGACATTGAACTGTGGAACACCGGCGCGGCGGTGGCAACGACCCCGGCTTTGTTTGTCTGGGGCCTCGGCGTTGATCAAGGCGGCGCAACGCTCGCCTCCAGCGCCACGCGCGTCGGCATCGGCGCGCAATCGCTTCCCCTCGGCGCGGCCATCGGCGCAAAAGCCGAGCGCATCAGCCAGACTTTCGACACGCCACTCGTCACCAATCCCGGCCGGTTCTTAACGGTGATCCTGCGCATGCCGGTGGGCACTGCGACGGCGGGGGAGGTGTTTCAGGGGATGGTGAATTTGCGGGGGCGGTGGGAGTAGAGGGGGGAGAGAATAGGTTTCGAGTCACGGATGCAGGGCAGCACTGTCAAATTTGCTCCCTGCAAGACCGCTCCCAACAATGCTACGCTCTGTTGTTCAGGTGGTGGTCTGACTCCACCGTTTCGAACCCGCATCGGCGGTCCCCGCCAAAGATAATGAGAATGGCCGAAATGCGCCCTCCAAGCGGACATCCAAAGCATTGGCGATGGCGGCCACAAGGCAGTCGTTCGCTCCCAGTAGTTTTGCGCCAATAGTGGCTTTCACTCGCCGGAGCAGTTCGGTGCCTGTCGACAGCCACTCGCAGAAGCGTTTGCTTTATCAATCGATGGACGACGCGGTTTGGAGGCTCGCCGAAGCCGGGGTGCATTTTTGGCTCCGCTAAAAGACGCCGCCTAGCCTAATCGTGCCCGCGCGGCCAAATCCTTCGACAACGCATGAATTAAGCGCAGGAGGCCTTCCCATTGGCTGTCGAATTCGGCATACTATGATAGGTTGCGGACAGGATTGGAAGGGACTCGAATGACTGCAGAGCAGGCGCGAAAGTCCATTGTGGAAATGAGCTTGCACTTACCGGGGTGAATTTCCTCTTCTTCATACTTGCACCCGCCCTTGGCTATCCGCTCGAGTATGGCCAGTCGAATTCAACTGGCTCGAATACACAGGCGCCCGTATTTTTCGGCTACCTTGGTGCCGCATCGACGTTTGTTTTCAGGCAAGGTCCAAGTAAGCGCACAACAATCGCCCGCGCAGGGCGTCCGCTTCTGCGGCTGATGGTTTTCGGACCGATCGTACTGTTCACGCTGATCGTGGCGTCGGCTCTTCTTGCTTTCTCCCTTTCCAATGCATCGACTGCAACAGCTGGAGGGGGGATAAGCGTTGATGAGCTCTCGACGACCATAACCTTGCGCTGGGATTACTCACCGTTACAACAAACGTGGCCATTGCGTACTTGTTCTCCACGGACGAGAACACGCGGCGCGTACAAGATTCAGCCGCAGATTAGGTAGTTCGGCAAGAGCCAAGTGGGCTTTGGGCAGAGTCCTTCCAAGTGGTCGCGAACAACACTTCGGATGTAGGACAAGTATAGTTCGTTCTGTGTCTGGTTCGGCAAGTGCCAATCATTTGGGTCATCGGTATTCTGACGATTGACGTAAAAAGTTGTCGTTACGTCTAAACCAGTTGCGGTTTGCGAAATTGGAGCAAACCCATTGCCGTCCAATGTGACGGACCGAGCAACGTCGCCCAGAGGCATCGCGTCAATTCGCACAGTAATTATCTCCCGATAGCCGTCTAGAACTGGGGAACTTCGGTACGTTGCAACTCCCACGACCGATTGCGATGTCAGATCGGTCTTTAGGCTCACTGGCGGACCAGATAGCGCCGCTTCAGCGCGGCTTGTAGTATCTGGGTCGCCGACACGGCTGTCCCTGGGTCAACGATGATGCTGAAATCGAGCCTGCCCATCGACGGTGGAGAGAAGCGGTACGCTGCTACTGCGCGCAGCCACGGCTTACCATCCAGTTCGATCATGACGAGATCGCAATTTTCGGGTGCGCCCAAACCCCGCCGATGATGCTTATGCGGCACTCCGCGATCCCAGGTGCTCCCTTCCCGGAGTTCCGAGCCTCTACTCTAAGAATACGACACACAGCCTGCACCGCAGTCCACTGGGGCCCGCAGGTCTGCTTCGGCCTGAAATTTGATAGACAGGGCCGCACCGTCGATGACGTCCTGCGCTGGCGCCCAAATGTGTGAGACTTCATGCTCCATGCCGATTAGACGGCCTTCACGGAATTGCGCGAATGGTGCAAGGTAGTATACTGTGTCGCCCACACGGACACAGATGAGCTTAAGGCTTCCCTTGTCACAAAGTGACTTTGCCAAATCCAACAAGCCGGAAAACCGGAGTGTATATCGTTCATAGTCGGTCTGAATGCGAGAAACGTCCTCATCGATTGGTTGAACGAATTTCTCTCCTGAGGAACGACTTGGTGTCGAATTTCCGAAGATCAACACGAGTGTGACGAGAAGAAATGGCAACACGCCAATCGGACCGCGGAAATGGACCGGCCACGCGCAGTGATACGCATCAACATGAGGATATCTAGATGCTCCGAACATACTTACTGCAGACGCTCTTGATTTTGATCTGTTTCATGTGTGCCCCACACTCGACCGTGGCGCAAGAGGCGACCACGGATGATCCTCGATTGCAGTATTAGTCAACGAAATTCGAAGCACAGATTGGCAAGTTAGAGAAAAGGCGGCCACTGAGCTATCGAGACATGGTGCAGCGGTGGTGCCGCTCTTAATAAAGCTACTAGAACGTGAACCGGAACCTACCCGTCTCGACGTCACCCAGGCTTTGGAGCAAATCGGCGCGCCGGCTGCGCCCGCAATTCCGTATCTGATCCATGCGATGCACGACCAAAATGGTGACGTTGCCAATTGGGTGCCATCCGCATTGCATGGAATCGGTGTTGCAGCTGTAGATCCTCTTATCAGTGCGCTCACCGACAGAGATGCCGATTTTCGGCGAATGGCTGCCTTTACCCTTTCTCTGTTTGGGCGTGACGCGACGCGCGCCATTCCGGCTCTGGTTCACGGTCTTGGTAGTTGGACAGACCATGGTGCCAACTGTGAGTTTCACACCTGCGCAGGCAACGCCCTAGCTACGATGGGACCTCAGGCAACCGCACCATTGATGGAACTAATAGCGGGAACGAAGGACATTCTGGTTGCTCGAGAGGGGGGATATGTCCTTAACGAGATCGATCCTGACAACTACAAACCGATCAAGTCCCTTATCGGCAACTCAGATCCGGAAAGCATGGTGACGTTGCTCGTAGCACTCGCTGAGTTTGGGTCTGCTGCGCTGGGCGCGCAAGACACTGTGCGAAACCTGCTAACCTCGCCAGACACTCCAAAGGCCGTAAAGCTCGAGGCTCTAAATACCCTTGCAAACATTGGACTTCCCGACGTGATCTCTCTTAAGATAAATGAAGCCATGGCTTTGGACGACGTCGATTTCCAATGGGCCGCAGTCAACGCGATCGAAAAACTGTTCTATCATTCGCCTGAACTGGTGCAGACCTTACTCGCCAAGGCCGCACAGAGCCGGTATGCCGCCGTTAGGCTTAAAGGCCATCCAAGGCCTTGGTCACGATTCCTACGACCTGACGGCGACAGGTGAGGCTGTGCTTTTCGGCGCATTGGCGAATTCCACCCCGAGATTCGCAACGCCGCATCGGTCGCCTTGATCCAGGCGATACGGTTCTAAACAAGGTGTCGTCAACGTATCGCAGGTGACGCTTGCGGTCTAAAGGTGGAAATGATGTGGGACGGGCGACCAGACACGCCGCAGACGAACGTCCTTTAACATTGACGTGCTACTCGGTCTGAAGCGCATAAGTGAGCACCGAATGACCGCGTGGTGAGCGCCTTCTCATATCGAGACAATGAGGGCGTCGATGCAGCTGCCGCGTGCGATGAGGGAACCCTGTTTGCCGCAGTAGAACAATGCGCCGGTATTGTTCACGTTCGAAGGCTGATCGACCTCAAAGTCTTCACTTGTCAGGTCTTGCAGCGGAACCTCTCGCTACCGGAGCGGCAGCAGCTTGTTTCTATCGAGAACAGCGTGTTTCCGTATGAACCTACCTTCGTGCGCCTCCAGTCAGGTGTTGATGCCGGACACCACCAAATGCTTAGCCGGCGTCTTCGTTGCAGTGAGGAGGCGTGTTGTTACTGCTTGTGCTGGCGCCCAGCTATGATGAGCCATCAGAACCTCGCCTCGGCCCATGGATCTTATCCGGCGGTGGCCCTGCGCTCGCAGCTGCCACAAGCACCCGCCTGTCCCGCCGGAGCTGTTGGGCGTCCGCTTCAGTCAGATTGCCGAACGATAGCTATCCGCCAAGCGTGACCGAAACCCGACAGTCCCCTCCCGGCCCCACAGCAGACCGTTAGCCCGCTTTGGGAGATGCCCAATAAGGGCTCAAAGCTGCCATTGATCATGCTCCTTTAGGTCGCGCAGGTCGGACTCACATCCCCTCGCCAAAGCGCAGCTTCCCGGAGGGCCTGTTGATGCATGTCAATGTCTGCGCCTGTCTCCAAGCCTATGTCGTCACTGAACTGACGGCGGGTGGCCTTAAATCCCGGCTGAAGGGGTTGAAGACATGAAGTTACGCAAACCTGCGGCGATGGTAGCCATGGACGCCGAGGACGATGGCGGCCTGACCGGGGACGAATATATGCATGCCCGCAGCGGATGCCGGGGTCAGGTGAGTCTCGTGGGTCTGGCAGGGAAGCGATGAAACGCATCAGGCGTTTATTCATCTTGCCCGTTGCGGCCTTGCTGGCAGCGGCTTTCCCGGTTGCCGCCCTCGCGGATTTGCGCAGCGTGACCGACATTTCCGAGCAGCGCATGTATGTTGTTCAGGGTGGCGAGATCGTGCATGTCTGGCGCGTTTCCACGGCGGGCCAGCCGGGCTGCAGCACGCCGGCCGGCCGCTACCGGCCCACAAGGCTCGAACGAATCTGGTATTCCAGCAAATATGACTGGGCCCCCATGCCCTATGCCATATTCTTTCATGGCGGCTACGCGATCCATGGCACAACGGAAATTTCAAAACTGGGTCGCCCGGCCTCGCATGGCTGCATAAGGTTGAGCGTGCCGAATGCCAGGACGCTGTTCAATCTGGTGCGGTCCCATGGGCGCGCCAACACCTGGATCATAGTCAGACGATGACAAGGGATTCAGGTTGCCCGGTTCCGCCCGCAGCGCTTGACATCCCAAGGCGTTATCCCGTTTTCGCAAAGATGGCATAACGTTCTCGCTCGAGGCAGACTTCTCAACCCTGAAGTTACAGACACACTTGCGAGCTTCGTCTGTAACCGGTATGTATACAGACATAAATCGAAAATTCGTCTGTAACACATGAAGCCCTACACTCCCGTCATCCAGACGCTTTATCAGGAGCTTGTTCAGCAGCTGCATTCCGGTTCCGAAAAGACCGGATCGGTCTACAGGCGCCTGGTCAAGGGTATCGAATATGCCTATCTGAAGGAGCCGATCGGCGTCGTGCGCCGTGATGTGTTTCTGGGGCGCGCGGATGATCCTGCTGTGCAGGAGCGCGTAATCAAAATCTCTGAGGCCAACGAGGCGGCGAAGCAGCGGCGATTGATTGTCAGGAGTCTTTTGTCCGCCAAAATGCCTGCGCCCGTTTCGGCGCTGGGCGATGTGCTTGACGCGCTGTCAAAGTCCGGCCTTCTGAAGGAAACGGTGCTGGTCGGCACGGCGGCCTATCAATGTTACTCGCCAATTGTGGGCAGTTCGCTGCCGTTGGCGACACTCACCACGCAGGACGCCGATCTCGCCACCGCCTCACTCGCCTTGACCAGCGACACCGAGGGAGAGCCGATGGAGGCAATACTGCGCCGCGCCGATCCGAGCTTTCGATCCATCCCGGCATTGAGACGCAACGCGCCTTCTTCAAGCTTCACAAGCGCGTCAGGCTTCCTCGTTGATCTATTGACGCCGCAGCTGCGGCGGGAGGACCCAAATCCAATGCCGCTCACAAAGCTCAAGGCCGGAGCCGTCCCGCTGCAATATCTGCGCTGGCTGATGGAGCAGGCCGTTCCTGCAGCGGCGCTGTATGGGGCTGGCATCGCGCTGACTGTTCCCGCTCCCGCCCGTTTTGCCATTCACAAACTCATTGTGGCACAGAAAAGGGCGAGCGACCGCGGCAAGCGCCAGAAAG
The DNA here is from genome assembly GCA_963792485.1 of uncultured Alphaproteobacteria bacterium. Taxonomy (GTDB): domain Bacteria; phylum Pseudomonadota; class Alphaproteobacteria; order Rhizobiales; family Rhizobiaceae; genus JANOYJ01. The sequence continues at coordinate 25,788 of CAWBWL010000004.1, read as the reverse complement.
ATCTGTTGCAGGCCAAGGCATTGATCGAATCTCTGAAGACCACCGACCGCTGGGCGCTGACTGACGCGCTCGAAGACGCCTACGGGCAGGGCGGGCAGGGGTGGCGGCAGCCAATTGAGCGGTCACTCGGCGAACTCGGCTTAACGACGGACTTCAACGGCTGAACTCTACCCGCCTCTCGAGACAAAATGCGGGTTCTGAAAATCCGCCATGCCATTCCGCCCGCGTTTGCCGTAGGCAAGGGGTTGGCCGTCTTCGGTTTGGGTCTTGCCTCCAGCGGCGCGCAGGATCGCGTCTCCTGCGGCTGTGTCCCATTCCATGGTCGTGCCGAAGCGCGGGTAGAGATCGGCTTCGCCGGAGGCGAGTTCGCAGAATTTGATGCTGGAGCCGACTGAGCGCAGATCTGCGCCGGGCATGGAATCCAGATAGGCCCGCGTCTCGGGCGTCATGTGCGACCGCGTTGCGATTATGGTGGGCGGGCTGGCCGCATCGCGCACATGCAAGGACTCGGCGACCTGTATCTCGCCTGACGCTGAGACAGCGTGGCGGCGCGCCTCGCCCTTGCCCTTGCCGTCATGCGCGCCGGCATAAAGCACGCGCGCGCAGGGGCAGTAGATGACGCCTGCCATTGGGATGGAGCCGGTCACCAGCGCGATGTTGACGGTGAACTCCTCGCGGCCGGCGCAGAACTCCCTGGTGCCGTCCAGCGCATCGACAAGGAAGAATTGGGGCCGCAGATCACCCGGCACATCGCCTGCGGCAATCTTCTCTTCGGCAACAATGGGAATGCCGGGAAAATGTTCGAGAAGGCCAGCGACGATGACGCTTTCGGCCCTCTGGTCCGCCTCGGTGACCGGCGAGCCGTCGCTTTTCTGCGCGACGTCGAAATGGCTGGCGCGCACGGCCATGATCTCGTCTCCAGCCTTTACGGCGAGGCGTTCGAGAATGTCCAGCGTGTCAAATGGTGAAATCATCATAAGAATTGAGCCGCAGGATGTAGTCTTCAACTTCCTTGGCAAGGTCTGCCGGATCGCGTCCAGTTGTTTTCAAATGGATCTCCGGCTTTTCCGGTCTTTCATACGGCGAGTCAATGCCAGTGAAGTTCTTGATCTCGCCGCGTCTGGCTTTGGCATAGAGTCCTTTCGGATCGCGCGCGGCGCAGTCTTCAATGGGCGTGTCGACGAATACTTCGATGAACTCTCCCTCCGGCATGAGCTCGCGCGCGCTGCGCCGCTCGGCGGTGAACGGCGAGATGAACGAGACCAGCACGATCAAACCCGCGTCCGCCATGAGCTTAGCGACCTCGGCGACGCGGCGGATGTTTTCGACGCGGTCTTCATCGGAGAAACCGAGATCCTTGTTGAGGCCATGGCGCACATTGTCGCCGTCAAGGATATAGGTATGCATGCCCAGAAGCATGCAGCCGCTTCTCGACCATGTTGGCGATGGTTGATTTGCCGGAGCCGGAAAGGCCCGTGAACCAGAGCACGGCGGGCTTCTGGTGTTTCTGCGCCGCGCGCGCCGCCTTGTTCACATCAAGCGCCTGCCAATGCACATTGGAGGCGCGGCGCAAGGGGCTCGCGATCATGCCGGACGCGACGGTGGCGTTGCTCATCCGGTCGATCAGAATGAAAGCTCCGGTGGCGCGGTTTTCAGCATAGGTGTCAAAGGCGATGGGCGCCTGCGCCGTGATCGTTGCAGAAGCCGACCTCGTTGAGTTCCAGCGATTTCGCCGGCTCATGCGCGAAGTGAATTCACATCGATCCTGTGCTGGAGATCGGTGATGGTGGCGGTGGCCTGATCGGTTTCGGTGCGAAGTAAATAAGTGCGGCCCGGCATCATCGCGGCTTCATCGAACCAGACGATGTGCGCAGTGAACTGGTCGGCGACATGCGGGCGCGCATCGGGGCGCACAAGCAGGTTGCCGCGCGAGACGTCGACTTCGTCCTCCAGCACGATTGTGACCGCCTCGCCTTCGACGGCGTAAGGCAGGTCGCCGGAGGATGTGACGATGCGCTTGACCTTCGACATTTTGCCGGAATTGGCGACCGCAAGCGCCTCACCGACCGCCACGCGCCCCGACGCAACAGTGCCGGCAAAGCCGCGGAAGTCGAGATTGGGCCGGTTCACATATTGCACCGGAAAGCGGAACGGCTTTTCGCGCTCAGCATTGCCGATCTCGACCGTTTCGAGATGCTTGAGCAAAGACGGGCCGTGATACCAGGTGGTCTTGTCAGACGCTTCGATAACGTTGTCGCCATAACGCGCGGAAATCGGGATCGGCACGATGGAGGCAAAGCCGAGTTCGCTGGCAACGCTCAGATAGTCGCGCGAAATCTGGTCGAAAACCTCCTGCGAATAATCGACGAGGTCGATCTTGTTGACCGCAACCACCACATGTTTGATGCCGAGCAGCGAAGCGATGAAGGAATGGCGGCGGGTCTGGCGCAGTATGCCCTGGCGCGCATCGACGAGCACGATGGCAAGGTCGGCGGTCGAAGCGCCGGTCGCCATGTTGCGGGTGTACTGCTCATGGCCGGGCGTGTCGGCGACGATGAATTTGCGCTTTGATGTCGCGAAGAAACGGTAGGCGACATCGATGGTGATGCCCTGTTCGCGCTCGGCCTCGAGGCCGTCGACGAGCAGCGCGAAGTCGAAATCCTCGCCGGTCGTGCCATGCTTGCGGCTGTCTTTTTCAAGCGTCGCCAGCTGGTCCTCAAAGATCAGCTTGGTGTCATAGAGCAGGCGGCCGATCAATGTCGACTTGCCGTCATCCACCGAGCCGCAAGTCAGGAAGCGCAGCATGGACTTGTTTTCCTGCTCGCGCAGGAAGGCGGCGACTTCCGGGTTGATGCCGGCGATCTCGTCGAAGGCCGCAGATTTCGACTGGACGCGTCATCAGAAATAGCCCTCGCGCTTCTTCTTCTCCATCGAACCGGCCTCGTCCTTGTCGATGGCGCGGCCCTGGCGCTCCGAGGTTTTGGCGACCAGCATTTCGCGCACAATGTCGGGCAGCGTCGCGGCATCGGACTCGATTGCGCCCGTCAGCGGATAGCAGCCGAGCGTGCGGAAGCGGACGAGCCTTTCCTCGATCTGTTCACCCTCGCGCAGCTTCATCCGCTCATCATCGACCATGATCAGCATGCCGTCGCGCTCGACGACCGGCCGCTTCTTGGCGAAGTACAGCGGCACGATCGGGATGTCTTCCAGCAGGATGTACTGCCAGATGTCGAGCTCGGTCCAGTTCGAAATCGGGAAGACGCGGATCGATTCGCCCGGGGCGACGCTTGGTGTTGTAGATCTTCCACATTTCCGGCCGCTGGTTTTTCGGGTCCCAGCCATGCTGCGCATTGCGGAAGGAGAAGATGCGCTCCTTGGCGCGGGACTTCTCCTCGTCGCGCCGCGCGCCGCCGAAGGCCGCGTCGAACTCGTGCTTGTCGAGCGCCTGGCGCAGGCCGACGGTCTTCATGATGTGCGTGTGCGCGTTCGAGCCATGCGAAAACGGGCCGACGCCGTCGCGTACGCCGTCCGGATTGACATGGACGAGAAGGTCAAAGCCGAGCTTTTGCGCCATCTCGTCGCGGAATGAGATCATCTCGCGGAATTTCCAGGTTGTGTCGACATGCAGGAACGGGAAGGGCGGCTTGGCCGGATAGAACGCCTTCATGGCAAGATGCATGCAGCACGGACGAATCCTTGCCGACCGAATAGAGCATGACCGGCCGTTCGAAATTCGCCGCCACTTCGCGGAAAATATGGATCGCCTCGGCCTCAAGCCGCTGCAGATGTGTGAGGCGTCGGTCGCTCATGAAATATCCTGATGAGGCGGTATAAACGCCTTTGGCGGGCATGGTCTAGCACCGGTCCCGGCTCGCTTACAGGACAGGGCTGCCTGATATCGGTGATGGATTGGAAATATTTGCAGGCAAATCGCTGGATTGGGGAAATGCATTCCGCCAGATCGATACCCTTCGCCCACACGGAATGGATTTTCGGATCAGGCCCGATCATGACGAAGTAGAGAGGCAGGCGTCGGCACATGCAAGGAGGCGGTAATTACCCATTCAAAACTGCACCGCAGGTCCCTCACTCCGGACTTTCAACCTCGGCCCGCGCCGACGACATCAGCGCACGGCGCACCGCCGTGGAATATGCTGCTGACCAAAGCAGCGTGTGCGCGCTTGCGCGCAAATGCGGCTTTTGCAGCGTCGACAGCCCCGAAATAGACCCCAGGGTGTGGGCGGCTATTTCCAAGACAATAAAAAAGACCCGCCCTCGCTTCTGCCGAAGCCCAGGAGCAGCCTACTGACATCATGAGCGACTCAGGCAGCGCTCACTGCGCCTTCGGGGCCATGCGAGCCCCGTTTTGCCTTGAGCTTTTCAAGGTGGGCATCGGATTCCATCGCTGCGATGGAAAGGAGAGAGGCGATCTGATGCAGGTCAAGCGATTCAGCGGTGCTGTGAACTGCCCCAGGAGATCAGAGATGTATTGCAGGAATGCCATGCGGCTTTGGAGTTCCTCGAACGTGGCAGTTGTTGTTTCAGGCGTCGTATTCATTGTTTTTCTCGTTGATGTCAGCGTGGATTTGGCGCTGCTACATCAAAATCGCCGCGCGCAATATTCGCAAAACCCGCGCCCATTTCGCGGATTGCGCGCATCACATTGGGTAGGTTTCCAGATAACGTATTGTTTTTATTGTGTATTTGCGCGCCAATAAAAAGTTAAACTTTTATGAATTTTTGGGGCGTATTCGCATGCCACCCCTCACTCAAACAGCGACTTCTCGATCGTCTTGCCGGTCATCATCTTGTACATGTAGTCGTTCCAGAACGGTGTGAAGCAGACGAGGACTTTGCCGGTGCCGGAAAAGACGCGCAGGCGTTTCTGGCCGGAGAGCCAGTGGCGGCCGAAGCTTGCGGGGCGGTCTGAGGTGAATTTGAGACCGGCGGTGCGGCCCAGAATAATGCGGCCCTGCGCACGGAACTCGCCGTCTTCGATCTCGACAAGCTCGACCGGCCCCGGCGTGTTGATGGCGACCTTGCCGCTGCCGGTAATGCCGGTTTTCCATTCGATCAGCCGCTCGCCGAGGAAGTAGGAGGTGAACATCGGGTCGCGGTGGAGGCCGAGCTTCACAGTGCCTTCAGACGCCCAATAGACACCGGGCTCCAGCACCCATTTCTCGTCTTCGACAACATCGATGAGATGATAGCCGCCAAGCGAGGGCTGCAGGAGGATCGTGCCGGTCCCCTCATACCAGGGCCTTATGCGCGCCTCGTCATTGTAGGCGGAGCGGATGAAATCCATCGGCCCCGGCACGCGCGGGATCAGCTTGATCTTGCCGCGCGTATTGGACATTGCCCCCTTGCGGGCGCGCACGCGTTCGTCCTTGATATCAATGCGCACCTGGCGCATGCCTTCAATATCGCGGATGGAAAACTCTGCCATTGCGCTAAATCCTCGGCTCGTCCCAGGCCATCTGCTCATCCCAGAGGCGCTGATAGGGTTGCGCAGACAGGCCCTCATCGCCCTGCAGCGGCGCGTCGAGCGAGACGATGACGAACAGGATGACGCCGAGGAAAAACGCCGAAATCGTGCCAAGCACGAAATGCATGATGGGCCGGGCGCGAATGATGAGGAGGAGGAGAATGCTGACCGCAGCCCCGACAATCACCGCATACCAGAGCACGGGCGGAATGCGGGTCGTGACGCCATTGAGCCGCATCTGCCGCGCCGATTTCAGCTCCTGAAACGCGGTGACGGCGGCGGAATGCATGATCTCCTGCGAGGCAGATTTCGGCTCAAACCTTGAGAGCCAGAGGCCGAAGGCCTGGATCCGGTTATTGCCGCCCTCGGCGATCTTGCCCGCCCGGTGCGCGTCCCAGTCGCGGTGGATGGTGAACTGCACATAATCGCGCAGGAATTCTTTCAGGTCCGAGCGGTAGGGTTCCGGATAGGCGGTGACGGTCGAATAGATCGAGCCGATGGCGGAGGCTTCATTGAGGATGGACAGCTGGATGCGCTCGCGGTTTTCATAGGCCGCGACTGTTAGAAGGCCGAGCAGGAGCCCGTAAAACAGGCTGAAGCCGGCGGTCGCAAGCCCGATGGTTTCATTCGTCGTTGCATCGCCGCCAACGAACAGGCGCAGGACCGGTTTGACGAAAATCAGCCCAAGCAGAACGATGAGCGCTGCGCCAGCCGAGAAATAGAGCGCGAGCGTATCGCGGGGGATGTCGTAGACGAAATCTGGCATGCGGTGTTTGGTCTCTCTCCCCCGAATCGGGTTTTAGCGCGGGAGGAGCGGGGAGGCTAGGTAGCAGCAATCGGCCCGCCATGCTCAGTATCGAGGCGCAGACCGCGAAAACCATTGAGGTGCATACCAAATAAGATTAAGTATGCACTCAATTATTGGAGATAGCCGTGGCTGATATTGAAAGACTGACCATCACACTGCCCGTCGAAATGGCGGCAGTTGTGAAAAGCGCCGTCGATACGGGGGACTATGCGTCCTCAAGCGAAGTGGTTCGCGCTGCCTTGCGTGACTGGAAACTCAAACGCGCACTTCAGTTGGAAGAACTCGCGACGCTTAAGGCGGATATTGACTTGGGGCTTGCCGACGTGTCCGCCGGGAGAGTGCAGGATTTCGACATGGACCGCATCATTCAACGCGGGAGGAGGCTATTAGCGAGCCGCTCATCCTCCGCCTAACATCTCGTGCCGAAACCGATCTTGCCGAAATCTGGTCCTATGTCGCTGAGGAAGCGTCCGAGGCCATGGCCACGCGTTTGGTCAACAAGATCGAAGACGATTGCCAGCTGTATTGCCAGTTTCCATTTTCAGGTCCGGAGCGCGACCAGCTTGGGAAGGGGCTGCGCGCCGGGTTCTCTGGCAATTATGTGATCTACTATCTGCCCACTTTGACTGAATTGGTGATCGTGAGGGTGCTGCATGGCGCAAGGGATACGTCGGCGATAGCCTTAGGCGGGGGATTTGCCTAGAGCTGGCTCCGGCGCGAAGGAGCGGTTCAGCTCTGCGCCCCGGAAAGTTCAACAAGCCTGTTGACAGATTAGAGTATTAGCTCTAAATACTGTTTAGAGTAAAAACTCTAACAGGCATTTTCCATGAGCGCTGACACCAAATCCCGCATTCTTGACGCTGCTTTGGCGCTGTTCAACGCGCAGGGCACATCGAATGTCACCACCAATCACATTGCCGAGGCGCTGGGGATGAGCCCCGGCAATCTCTACTATCACTATCGCAACAAGGCCGAGATCGTGCGCGGGCTGTTTTCCCGCATCATGGGCGAATGGGCGGTCAATTACGCAATGCCTCCCGCCACCATGCCCAGCATTGACATGATGGAAACCATGGTGGCGGGCAATTTCGATATTCAGGCACGCTACCGTTTTTTCTTCCGCGATCTGACGCTGCTTCTCAACGCCGATCCGGAGCTTGCATCTGCCTATCGCGCCAACCGCGCGGCTGGCATCGGCAACACCAAATTCCTCATCAATCTCTTTGCCGAGGCTGGTGTGCTGAAGCCGATGACTGACGATGAGGCGCTGGACGATCTGGCGCAGCTGCTCTGGCTCGCCGGCGATTTCTGGCTGGTTTTCAAGGATACCGGCGGGGCTGTGTTCAGCCCTGCCGACACTGAACAGGGCGTGCGGCTGTTCCGGCGCCTTCTTGCCCCTCACCTCAAAGGAGACGTGAAATGAACCCCTCCCGCACCGCAGCTTCCCTGCTCATTGCCGTTCCCCTGATCTTCACCGCCGGCTTCACCGGCCTGCAGATGACATTTGAATATCCGGACATATTGCGCCGCCCGGCAGGCGAGGTGCTGACGCGCTTTGCGGCAGCGGGCGCGGACCTGCATGTCTATTGGTATGCGATGATGTTTGCGGCGCTGCTGATGACCGGCGGCGCAGTGGCGGCGGGGCTTCACTTCTGGAAGCGTGACAATCTCCTTGCCGCCCTCTCCATCGGCGCGGGCGTGCTTGCCGGTCTCGTTCAAGCGCTCGGCTTGCTGCGCTGGGTCATGCTGGTGCCCGCTCTGGCGGCGGCCTATGTCGCGCCGGGCGCGAGCGAGCTGGACAAGTCGATGGCAATCGCCCTGTTTGACACGGCCAATCACTATCTTGGCATGGGCGTCGGAGAGCATCTCGGCTACTTCTTCACCGCGATCTGGACAGGCATGGTCTCGGCCCTCGTCTTCAAGACCAACCGGATCATGTCCATCAGCGGCATGATCATCGCTGCGGGCGTCATGTCCGGCATGCTCGAGCCTTTCGGCGTGCCGATGACCGGCATGATCAATTCGATCAGCTATTCGCTCTGGGCCTTGTGGACGCTGGCGCTTGGCGTTGTGCTCTTGCGCAGCGAGGCACAGTCGCCGGCCGCGGCACTCGCCTGACAGATGTGGCCAAGTCCCTCAAACATTTACCCCCGGAGCATTCAAAATGAACGCAGAAACCAACCCCAACTACCTCCTGCGCATCGTCCTCGCCACCTTCGGCGCGGCCATTATCTTCCTCGGTCTCAATGTGGGGCTCGGCGGCATCCAGACCCTTGGCTTGCAGGGCGGGGCAGTGAATTTTCTCACTGTGACGGACACGTCACTGTTTGCTGTACGTGACAATCACATCCGCTTCATCGGCGGCGTCTGGCTCACGCTCGGCCTCATCATGTTCGCGGGCGCTTTCGCATTCCAGCGCCTGCGCTCCGTCCTCATCGCATTCACCATCATGATCTTTATCGGCGGCCTCGCAAGGCTCAGCGGCGGCGACCCGGCGCTGTTGATGAGCGCCGATATCGGACCTTCGTTCTTGTTTGAGATTGCAGTCGTTCCGTTGCTCGGCTTCTGGTTCATGAAGGCGGAAAGGGCTCAGGACTGAGCATCCCGCCGGGCCTTAATGCAGACGGCCCGGCGCGGATTTCAGCTCACCCCGCTCGCTTCTTCCACACCGAGATCATGTCCGGCATGCGTCTGGCGGTATCCGCAGGCAGTTCCAAAGCGGCAAGTGCGGCGAGGTATGCGTCATACTCCGCCTCGCTCTTCAGGCCCATTTTCACCGCCGGGACCTTCAGGCTGTTCAGAACGGCCACAAGCCTTTGATGGCCCTGCGGGTCTGAAACGACGGCGCAGCCGAACAACATCCCGTCATGCGGGCCGATGCCGGCGCGCTGGAAGTAATGCGGCATCGAAGCGCCCGCGCGGTAGTCCTTGCCAGCCCGTTCAAAACACTGCTGCAGGATGTGAATACCCTCTTCAACTATCGCATTGCGGGGCGTCACACTCGAGACTCCCATATCATAGTCCTGAATGAGCAAAACACCGCCCGGGGCCACCCAGCTCCACAGATTTTTGACCGTGCTGACGGGGTCCGTCATGTGGCAGATCAGGAGCCGGGCGAACACCAGATCAAACGGCGCGCCGCGCGGGGAACCCGGCCCGGTCGCATCAAACTGTTCAGTGGTATAGATGTCCGGCCCGCCAGCCCTGAGCTTTTCGATGGTGACGTTAGCGTGTCTGACATCAAGGTCGACGGCGTGAACCGCGCCGGACGCCCCGAGCATTTCGCCGATGATCCGCGTCACCGCCCCGGTGCCGCAGGCGACGTCGAGGCAGCGCCAGCCTGAAGTCAGGCCAATTGCCGCCAACGCCTCACGCGTGAACGGCTCTACCGCCTTGGCCTGCAATTCAAGGCGGTCATATTCGGCTTCATCATAGCCGAGCACATAGTTTGCTTTTGAGATTGTTGTCGACATGTTTGGCTTCCTTTTTGACACATGTCCAAATCGAACATGATCATTGGTGCGCCCCAAACATTCTCATCGATTCACGCCAGACCGGCGCAAAACGATACCTCATTCACAAGGCTTGCGCTATCCCACCTTCCGAACCGGCTGCACCTGTCCGGAATCATCCGACTTCATCAGGGAGAATTCGGTCGCCTGCGCCAAGATGGCGAAGTGCTCCGGGGCTGAAAGGCGCTTGAGGTTTTCAAGGACAGCCTCGCCGCCAAAGGCGAGCGCCGGGACGAAACCGTAGCATTCGAGAAAGTCAATCTTTCCAAGCTTCTTCAGGGCACGCTTGAACAGCGGCTTGTCTGAATCATCGAAAAGGTCGTGGCTTTCCTTTTCCAGCATGAATGGAACGTAGATGGTGTTTTCCAGATGCGTCCGGTCCGGATTCGGGTTGACGATTTCCTCGCAGGTAACCTGGCCCGTGACGAGATTGACATCGCCGAGCCCGTGCTCTGCATTCCAGAAATAGACTGTCCCAAAAACGGAATAGGCAAAAGGCACCGTTTTCTTGGCGCCCAGATCCTTGTCGCGCTCGAAGATCAAATCCAGAAGCGATTGCAGGTCGCCGGGGTGCACCACGCTCAGCATGCCGTCCAGAAACTGGCAGCGCCCGAACTCCTTCATGAATGCGATCATGGCTGCGGGCAGGGCGCCTGACACCGCCGACAACTCGCTGTCAGTGATATTGCTGAAGGGGACCGGTTTGCCGATCTCGGAAAATATGTATTCGAAATTCTCGTCTGTCACTTTTGGCTTCAGCATCCCGTCTTCGCAACGGGGCGCCGCTCCACAGACACATCTTGCATCACAAAGGGGATCAGCAAATCTCCATCTACGTGCTGCTAATCCATTATCAAATGAAGCTGATTTTCTTGAATCGCTTCATGCTGTCGTCCCAGTGGCCCTTCTTGAACGCCGTTACAGACCGCTCAAGCGCGACATCACTGTCCAGACGTCCGGTCGTGATGCCTAAATTCTCAAAGAGAACGATACCGACATTTGTCAGAGCCCCTTTGTTCAAAGTCTCAAGATTCTTGAGGACGGTTGGTCCTGCTTGCTCAAACAAGTTGACGACGCTGATGCGTACATTCTTGACGCTGTCAAATGCCTCGATCTCAGCAACCTTGTTATCTTCATAGGTCACTGTTGGAACGTCTATTTCACGTACCTCTTTCCGATATGACGGATCGTCATCGTCGTCGTCCACAGCAAGTGGCAAGCCCAGAACTGCCTCCACCTCACTTGGCGTCATGCCAAAACGGATGGGGCCCATACCAACGAACGAAACAATTTCCCAGTCCATTTCCAATCTCCTATTTCTTCCCTGGTAATAGGCCGTGCTTCTCCAAGCACTTCTGGTATTCGGAGCGCTCCTTCATCGCCTCGTTATACTTCTTTGGATCACCGGCCTTTCGGGCCACACGCCTTGTGTCTTTGTAGTCCATGGCAGTTGCATCACGATACTTGCCTTGGTTTATCAAGTCTTGTTGCTTCGCTCGCCATTGTTCTGCCCTTTTGCCGCTGCCGGTGCTTCTCGCAATACGATGATCAGGATAGTCCATTTGTATCGACGGGCTCGGTCCTTGGCCCATCGGAGATACGGACTTTGGCGGAATATGGTTGGATTCCATCCCTTGGTCGCCAACCCCTTTTGTGCCATTGTACGAGCCGCCCCGATACCTTCCCTTGCCGTTTTTGTTGCCCTTGGCCAGATGCAGGCACGGGTTACGCTTCTTCTTTGGTTTATTGCAATCGCCCGTGCATTTCTGCTTTGCCTTTGGAGTCTTGTCCGCCGCCTTCTTAGTTTTGTTCAGCTTGGCGGCGGCCCCCGGAACCTTTTTTACAACCTTGGAGGCCTTGTAAAGCTTGTAGCCTAGATGGCCGAGCTTAAGCAGGCCGAGGCCAACGGCATAGACTGCGGGCGCGACCATTAAAGTCTACCCCGCTCATCCGCCTCGGCGGCGGAAATCATGCCGTTAAACACGCCGTTGATCGCTTCGTCCGGAGGTATTCCTGTTCTTTCGACATACTCCGCGAATTCTTCGCCCTCAATCACTGGTGCGCTGCCCGTCACGGACATGAAGGCAAACAGCAAATGCGCCGTCATGCTTTCAAATCCGAGAGCAAAACCGCGCTCCTCGATTTTAACAACTTCTTTGTAAAGCTGAGTGTCGCTGAGGTGGCCTGTTTCCTCCGCAGCGTTCTCGCGAAGAAATCTGACTGTTTCGTGCCGCGATGCTTCGCAGCGCACCTCCTCAATCTCCCCCATCTGCGCCATCGACAGCTTCAGCAGCCCCGGCCGCGCGGGCGGGGCATCTTCCGGCAGCACGGCGCTGCGCAGGGATGAACCGCCGGCGCGCGGGTGGTCGGGAGCTAGGAAGACCAGCGACTTGGCGGGTCCAAAGACCCGCGAGAACTGGGCGGCGTCGAGGACGGGCATGACCTCGGCCAGCACATTGCCATCGCCATGGCGGAACATGAAGGCTTCGTGGGTTTCCGCAATGCCGCTAGCGGGACTTTCCGGTGATGGCTCATCCGGCCCGCTGTCATACTCCTTCGGGATCAGCACCATGTTCAGCGTGCGCAAATGCCGCCAGAGGGCGGGCTCCGTCAGTGCCGCATCGCCGATCCAGAACACGGCGGCGGGGGCGTCGCCGGTCAGTTGAATGAGTGTCTCAAGCTGATGTTCGGGGTCGGCTGCCTGACCGGAACCGGAAAACGATCCAGCAGCCTGCGGCTCGCGCAAGGCGGCCTCAGTGTCGGCGGCAATGGCCGCTTCGCCTTCAGCGCCAGACACAGGCGGCAGGCCGCCCCAGGCATTTTGCGCCGGGTCCAACTGGCGGTACGGGTCGATCAGCCATGGCCCCGCGCGCACAAGCTCGGCGTCCTGGACATTGAGGTAAAGCGAGCGGTGGGACAGGCCCGAAGCGGCAAGCGCGCCCGGCAAATCATCAAACCGCGCCCCATCGGCCAGCACAAAAACCCGCCGCGCGGGATCGCGGGCTATGCTCAACACGTCAGCGAGGAGGGTGGCGCTATCGTCAGTCATGGCGCAGGTTGTATCGCGCGAGAATGACGGTTTTGTCAAACGTGAAGGCGGTCTTTCCAGCCATTCACCGCGCCCTCACAACGAAAACAAAAACGCGGAACGGCTTGAATTTCAGATCCGCCGATCAGGCCGTTTTGCCCTGCAAAATGCTCAAGATTTGCTCAGAACTGTAAAAGGGATTCCCGTCCCGGTCTTCGAGGGTGGAGACTTGGACATTTTCAAATACAGCGCCTTCAAAATAAGCTTCAAATCGGGGATCAAGTTCAGAGACGCTGAAGTCGACGCAAACCAACGTACCAAGCAAATCCGAGATACGGATCAAGTTGTCCCGGGTCAGAAACTGGTCGCTGAAAAAACCATCGAGACGCGTTGCAAATACCCCCGATTTGAATTTGTGAACCAGGACGTATCCGTCTTCGAACAAAGCGTCGAAATCGGAATCTGAGGGAAAAGTTTCGGAAAAGACATTGCTGGAAGGAACACCCAAGGCATCCTTCATGTGCGCTTTGATGTCATCTAATGACAAATTGGCACGAAGCAGTATTTGGGGCTGCGCCTTCATTTGGCGCACCAGAGACAGAGTTTTACCGACCCAAGGACTGAGAAGTCTATGCAACTGGCGGCATAATGGAATATCGCTCGTAACCTGACTTCACAAATGACCGCTCTCCATCCGTCCAGAATTCGTTGGTGACCCATTCCTCAAAACTCTGGGAAAAATCCTTGATCAGGGATTTGAGATTTGGATAGAGGTCTTTGCTCAGCACAACGACGCTGTACTCGCTGAAGTCGGGCAGCCAGACAACCAAGCGGGTACTGATCGCGAGGAACTGATTTTTGTAGTACTCTTCTCCGATGTGCTGAAAAAAATTCTGATCGACCTTCGAGTGTTCGAGACAAGTGAGTTCGCCGCCATCCTGAGAGCAGCATTGACAGCCCTGGTCGCTCAACTCAGCCGCCTTCAGTATAGCTTCTATCTCATCCGACCCCATCCGGTCCGCCACGGCAAAGGAATAAAGGCCGCAATCAGATATCTTCTGCGGATCAAGCACCCACATGCCATCTTGAAGCGAGATCAGGTTCTGCAGCATCAAATTTTCTCTGGTCATAGCGGATTTCTATGCCGCGCTGGCTTGTGGGGTTGCGTATTTCAAGCATTGGACGCCCATCACTGCTGAACGGCCTTGAGGTTAGAAACCTGCCATCTGACAAGGATCCCGTGAGGATGTCGCCCTTCTCACTTTTGAATGGTCTAAGCGAGTGATAGAGAAAGCGACAGAAAATCGTCGGTTCTGCTGATGCGCATGTGAAAAGAATCCTAGACGCTCGCGTGTCAAACTAAGCTGACTTGTCAACGATGCCTGATCCGGGTGCAGCTATCGCTCGCCAGTAACTTTCGCCATCTGAAATTGCCTCTTCAGCGGAAACAATCTGGCCAGGCAAAAATTCCCAAACCTCATAGTCAGGAATGACTTGCTCATTGATCCGATAGTTTCCGTCTTGACATTCAGTCGCCAAGACAGGCCGCCAAACCGGAACAGGCTCATCAAGCAGCCGGACATGAATTACCTTAATCTCAGAATTTGAAGCCATCGCCGCCTACTTGAATCACGCCTTTTGTCACGTTGTCGATTATCACAGACCGGCCAGTGGTTGGGTGAACATAGCGAGTGGCGGGATTTCCAGACTGAAAGTTCTTCGCTGGAAATTGTTGCCCTTTCTCCACTGCCTCAGAAATTTGTTCATTTGTCCACCCGCGTTGCTCCATCTGCCTTTTCAGTTTTTCCTGATCTTTAATGCTATCCGCCTTCCACTCCTTCTTATCACAATCACCCGTGCATTTCTGCTCATCCTTCTTCTTTTTCTTATCGCCCCTCCACCACTTCTTGGCGGCGTCCATGCCCTCTTTTGCCTTCTTGCCCGCCCACTTTGCGGCGTCATCCACATAGGGGCCAGCACGTTTGGCTGCCTCCTTTAGGAGCGCTTTGACAATCTCTCCCATCAGCCGCCGTCCCCGGGTTCTGACAGTTCGGTCAGAAGCTCTTCCACAGCCTTGTCAGGATCTCCGGAATCGCGGATGCCATTGGTGATGATTGCATTGCTGGCAATGCTGAGGCCAAATGAAATGAGCAAAAAGGCCCACAAGCCGTGGGCATAGTCGCTCTCAAGGCCAATTTTGAAGCCGCTTTCTTCAGCGCGGCTTACAAACTGGTAGAGCGCTTCGTCGGAAAGCGACGCCGTTTCCTCGGACGCCGCATCACGCAGATAGTCCATAGTAAAGCGGCGGTTTTTCCAAACCCGTTGTTTTGTCAGTTCCGCATATTGCTCGTCACTGAGCTTCAGCAGCCCAACCGGGGCAGCTTCCGCCGAAACAGGAAGAGCCGCACGCCGGATCGGCGAACCATCCGCGCCGGGATGGTCTGGCGCAAGGAAGATCAGCACCTTGGCCGGACCGAAGACCCGGGAAAACTGCGCGGCGTCGAGCACCGGCATGACTTCCGCCAGCACATTGCCATCGCCATGGCGGAACATGAAGGCTTCGTGGGTTTCCGCGATCCCGGCAGACTGGCGTTCGGGTGATGGCTCATCAGGATCTCTGTCATACTCCTTTGGGATCAGCACCATGTTCAGCGTGCGCAAATGCCGCCAGAGGGCGGGTTCCGACAGTGTGGCATCGCCGATCCAGAACACGGCGGCCGGGGCGTCGCCGGTCAGTTGAACAAGTGTTTCAAGCTGATGTTCGGGATCGGCGGCCAGACCTGAACCGGAGAAGGACCCGCCAGCCTGCGGATCGCGCAGGGCAGCCTCGGTGTCGGCGGCAATGGCGGCTTCACCTTCCCCGCCGGACTTATGGGGCAGGCCGCCCCAGGCGTTTTGCGATGTGTCCAGCTGGCGATACGGGTCGATCAGCCAGGGACCCGCGCGCACAAGCTCGGTGTCCTGGACATTGAGGTAAAGCGAGCGGTGGGAGAGGCCAGCGGCGGCAAGCGCGCCCGGCAAATCATCAAACCGCGCCCCATCGGCCAGCACGAAAACCCGCCGCGCGGGATCGCGGGCTATGCTCAACACGTCAGCGAGGAGGGCGGCGCTATCGTCAGTCATGGCGCAGGTTGTATCGCCCGAACATGACGGGCGTGTCAAACCTGGTTGCCATGTTCCTTGTCCCTCCGGATGCGCTGTGCAATGTTTGCGCGAGTCACCCATGGTGAGGAAAAACGGGAAATGTGGCGGTTTTGGTCTGCTCTTGTCTGTTCACTGATCGTGGGCCAGCCCGCCATCGCGCAGGGCCAGTCCTTCTTTACCCTCGCGGGCGGTGACGTCGGGGGCAATTATTTTGCCACGGCGCGCGCCATTTGCGCCGAGGTCAACCGTGCCATGAAGGGCGAGATGCGCTGCTCGCCGGAGGCAACACCCGGCTCGGTGTATAACCTCGCCGGGCTCGGCAGCGGGCAGATTGATTTTGCCATTGTCCAGTCCGACTGGCTGCTCGCTGCGCGCGAGGGCAAAGGGGTGTTTTCGGGCCGCGGGGCCATGGGCGATCTGCGCGGTGTGCTGGCGCTCTATCAGGAGCAGATCACCATTCTGGCGGGCAAGGACACATCAATCCACAGCGCGGCTGGCCTGACCGGAGCGCGGGTTGATCTTGGCTCTCCGGCTTCCGGACGGCGGGCGACGTCGGAGAATATCTTGTCGCAGATCGGCATTGAACCCGCCATGTTCAGCCTGTTGTCGGAGCTCAGCATCAGCGCCTCCATCGACGAATTATGCGCAGGCCGCATTGACGCGGTGGTGCTGGTCACCGGCCATCCCGACTTCTTCGTGCGCAGGGCAATCGGCGAATGCGGCGCGCGTCTGGTGCCATTTGTCAGCGTGGGCAATGCTGCAAAAATCGAGGCTGCCGGCCTGTACGCGCGCTCTGAAATTCCCGCCGGAACCTATGGCGCCGGCACTGCCGCCATCCCGACCTTTGCTGTCACGGCAACGATCGTCACGCGCCTGTCAGCGGAGCGCCCGGATACGCGCGTTGCGGCGATGATCTCCGCCGTGCGATCCGCGCAAGCCTCGCTGCGGCGGCGTCTGCCGGTGCTGGTGAACTTTAACCCGGATGCCGTGTGGTCCGACAAGCTTGGCGTCGATGTGCATCCGGATGTGGTGAGCAAGTGACGGGCGCCGGACCAGAACAAAAAACCGATCTTTTGGATCGCTGTTTGTTCCAAGTCTTTGTAGATGAGCCTGATGTTGTCTAACAAGTCTGCAATTTATTAGCGTTATCCCGTGGGACTTTGAGTTAACCGCCTGCCACCGCCGTTTGTTTCCAAGAGCAGCGCCTTGGTCTATAGACGGATACTTGGGAAATTTGGGTTAGGTTGGGCGCCATGGCAGGGCTGAGAGCTTCATTTGCCGACAAGCTTAGGCTGCTCGTGGGCAAGGAAGTATCGATTGCGCATGTGTGCCGGGCGCTGGACATAAACCGCCAGCAATTCAACCGCTATCTGTCAGGCGAAGCACTTCCCAATGAACAGAATCTGGGAAAGATCGCAGCCTATTTCCAGCTTGCTGAAGATGAACTTTTTTCGACAGCCTACGAGCGGGGCCCAGAGGCAGCCAGCAGTGCCGCGGATCCGTTCATGGAAAGTCTCGCACGGGTCTTTAAGGGCGAGACCAAATGCCTGACCGACGGCCCCTATTTCATTTATTTTCCATCCAACGTCGAGACCAACAAATGCATGCGCGGGCTTGTGACCGTCAAGCGCAAGAACGCAACGACCCGGTTCAACGCATTGATTCGGCTGCGCTTGGAGGGTGCGGCGCCTGGACAAAGCAGTGTCATGCGCTACACCGGACTTGTGCGCGAGCTTGACGGAAGTCTCCTGTTTCTCGGACAGGTGCGCGGCGGACCTGAGGATATCTTCCTCCTCAGTCTCGACCCGATCCATCTGAGCCGCAAAGGACTGTTCGCGGGGCTTGCAATACCGGCCCGCGCTGATGGAAATTCGGCCCGCCGCGTCGCACTCCAGCGCCAGAGAAACGAACAGAACTTGTGCGCTCTTGGCCGCAAATGCGGGCTGCTGGATATTGACGGGCCAGACATCGATCCGTGGGTGCGGGCGGCGATTTCAGCGGATGCCGAGACTGGGCCAGCCATTCTCTGGCCCAGAGGACTGGCCTCGATCATGCGCGGCTGACCCGCTCACGCGACGGCAGGCAGCGGCTCGCTCCTATCGTTTGCCGTGTGGTCGCGCAAAGCATTGAGCTGATCGCGCGCCTCGGTAGCCGCCATGGACAGAAAATAGGCCATCTGGCGCAGCTCGAGAGCCTCTGATGTGCGCGTGAACTGCAGCAGAAAGTCGGCTATGAATTGCAGGTAGGAAATTCTGGCATCAAAATCGGCGGGGGCCGCAGATACCGCTTCAGGCAAAGCGTTCATCGTCAGTTTCCTTGATTCTCAGTTGTTGACTGGTGGGCACTAAGACAAAAGTTGCATGCACAAAATTCGCGTTGGACGCGAAGCATTCGCGCAAAGCGCCCATGCCGCGCGCGTCAGATGCTGACCTGTCCTGCGCGCCAGAGCGAAAGCCGCGTTACGACGTCTGGCCGAAACGGCTGATGAATATCAATCCGGATGTTCGATTACATGAGCGGAGTGGATTGGCACTCTGACCGGTGCTAGTTTGCTTTGATGGCTCATTCTCACACCCATTCCCATCTTTGGCCCGGCGTTCCGCTGGCGCTGGGCTCGGCAGCGCTGTTTGGCGCGACACCGCCTTTCTCCAAGCTGCTGCTGGAAGATCTGAGCCCCTTCATGCTCGCAGGGCTCTTATATCTCGGCGCGGGAATTGGGCTTGCTGCCTACCGTCTCGCCTCAGGCGCTGCCGGGTCTGGAGAGCGGGAGGCATCACTTCAGAAAGCGGACATGCCCTGGCTCGCCGCCGCTGTCCTCATGGGCGGCGTCATCGGGCCAGCGCTGCTGATGCTCGGACTCATGCGGACCAATGCTTCAAGTGGCGCGCTGCTGCTCAATCTCGAAGGCCTGGCGACGATGTCGATCGCATGGCTGGTCTTCAAGGAGAATGCCGACCGCCGCCTCCTGGCCGGCGCGTTGGCGATTGTGGCGGGCGCTGCGCTGCTCACATGGGACGGGCAGGGCGCGAGGCTTGACAGCGGGGCGCTGATGATTGCCGGGGCATGTCTCGCCTGGGGCATCGACAACAACCTCACCCGCAAGATCTCCGCCGCCGATCCTGTCGTGACCGCCATGATCAAGGGGCTGGCCGCCGGGGCGGTGAACGTCGCGCTTGCGATCTGGATGGGCGCCTCTGCTCCGGGCGCACCTTTGATTGCGGCCTCGGCTGTGCTCGGGCTGTTTGGCATTGGCGTCAGTCTGGTCATGTTTATTCTGGCGCTGCGACATCTCGGCACGGCGCGGACCGGCGCCTACTTTTCGCTGGCACCCTTCATTGGCGCTGTCCTTGCCATCGCGCTGCTGGGCGAGCCGGTGACAGTCAATCTGCTTGGAGCGGGAGCGCTGATGGGCCTCGGCCTTTGGCTGCACCTGTCAGAGCGCCACGCGCATGAACATCGCCACGCGGCGCTGGAACATGAGCACAGCCATGTTCATGACGAACATCACCAGCACAGGCATGACGAACCGGTAACCGAGCCGCACACGCACCGCCACCGGCACGAACCGCTGACCCATTCCCACCCGCATTTCCCCGACCTTCATCATCGCCACCGGCATTGAGACAGCTGCGCTGAGCAGAGCGGCGCTATTGCCGGGCGGATATCACCAAAGCTGGCGCGGCATGTGCTGGTCAATGCGGCGCAGGTCAATCTGCCAGCTGCGCCCGCCCGTAGTCGCGCTCGTCGGTATGCCCAGTTTCTTGATGATTTCGGCCGGGCCCTTCTGCTGAATCTTGACCGTCGCCGTCCCCACCATGCCGACCCGGTAAAACGGGACGTTTTGCTCATCGAGCCCGATATGGACGTATTCCTTTCCGGTGAATTCGACTTTCGGAACGCCGCTTCGCTCAAAGAACTTGATCACGCGATCCATCTGTTTTTCGGCTTCCTTGCCGAGCCTGGGAACTCTCTTCACAAGGTCCTTGCCCTTTTTGAGCAAGGCCACCAGGCCGATCGTGCCCTCGACTCCCATGACCGCCTCAAGGCCGCTTTCCCGGAAGGCGACCGACCCCTCAATAAGCTTCCAGTCGAGATATGCTTCATTATAGGTGTCAGTCTGCGTCGACTTGCTCCCATACGTCCTGGTAACTTTTGATTCCCGGATGATGCCGGGTATCCATTTGTCTTTTGTTGAATCGACCTTGAAACGGGCGAGGCCGTTATGCTCCGAGAGATCAATGATGCCGTAAAGGTGCATATATATGCCGCTGACGACCCAAGCGGCTTCATCTTTCTTTTCCCAATCGCTCATCGGGCTTGTAGGCATGATCGGTTCCTTTTTTGGCTCTGAAAGATGCGGCAGGGACGTTGAGACTCTACGGGAGTTTAGGCCGCGACCAGCTGGCTTCAAGTGTAAGTTGGCTATTCGTCACTCGTCAGCGATCACAGATAGCGATGAATTGTTACGGCCAAAAGACGCACGCAGCCGATCCGGCGCGGCTTGCCGGGCGCGCGATTTAAGTTGAAACTTACCGCCGTGACTGGGCCGCTGAAGGGAACTCGTGAAGGAGGAAGATCATGAACCGCATCACGCTTGCCTGCGCCGCAATTTGCGCAGTTCTCTTCTCGGCCTGTCCTGCATTGGCCGATGCCGAAGAAGACGCCGCGCGCGAGCGCAACGTCGAAGTGGTGAAGGCGTGCCTCGCCATTGCGGATGCCAGAGAGGAAACGGCGATGGCGGCGGAGGCTGCGCCCGAAGGGGAGAAACCGGACACGAGTCCGCAAGCCTATTTCGAAGCCGCCGCCAAGGGGGCAGCTCTTGCGGCCGGATATGCGCGGGAGAACTGCATTGGCGCGGTGGCGGGTCCCTGCGCGGAAGCCGGAGGTTTCAGCTTGATGACTGAACATGGCTGCATCGGCGCAGAGGGGGAGGTCTGGGACCTGCTGCTGGATGGCGCCTATCGCGAGGCGCTCGGATTGCCGCCGCCGGACCCCAAAAGCGATGAGACACCAGAAGAAGAGGCTGCAAAACAGCGGACGGCTGAGCCGGCGCCTGATTGCCAGCCAGTCAGCTGCGCAGCGAGCGCCAATGACAATCTGCGCAAAACCCAGCGCGCGTTCGCCGCCTGGCGCGACGCCATGTGCGACCAGAACTACATCAGCAGCCAAGGCGGCAGGGAAAACCAGATCGAGATGAGCCGGTGCCATACTAGTTTGACGGCGCGCCAGTATTTCTGGATCGAGTATGGCGAGAGCTTTGAGCGGTGATGCCAAAACCGGCCAAATTGATGCGGCTTCATTTACAACTTATTTGCTTATGAGGGCTATTGTCAGGGTGAAATTTTCTGTTACGAATATCCTTGGGGTTGTATGGGGTGCTCGGATGCGTGAGTTAGTGACCGCCGAAATTGTATGCAAAGACCGGTTTGACAATGAGATCATTGTTCGCGAGATCTCAGTTGAGAAAGACTTTGGCTCATCAGGCCAGCCAGATCTTCATGTCCAAAAAGACCGCTATGAGACTGCCAGAAAATTGCCGGTGGTCTCGCTTGACGATTTAACCTTCCAATTGGTTGCCAGCGGAGAAATCGTGCGGCGTGCGGCCCGCGACCGCCAAATTTTTGCTGGTTCTTCAAAAGCGGCCTGACACCAAGAACCGGCAGGATTGCCGTTTCAGCCGTTGCATTCGCCGCATCGCAACACTATAGATCGCGCCGCCTGTTGATGTTGGGGCGTAGCCAAGCGGTAAGGCAGCGGATTTTGATTCCGCCATTCCCAGGTTCGATCCCTGGCGCCCCAGCCAGACATTTCATGATCCTGATAGTCCAGCAGTGATATGCACCGGCTGATTTGCCACGCTTGGCGCTTCTGAAAATGCGCGAGAACGGGATGCATGAGGCGCTTTGGGCCAAATGGTTCTCCACTTAAGGCCGCTAGACTTTAAAGTAGTCCCGGTACCAGGTAACAAACTTCCCGATCCCTGTCGCAAGGTCGGTTGACGGCCTGAAACCGGTGGCTGCGGTCAGCGCGTCAATATTGGCGTGCGTCGCTGTGACGTCGCCGGGCTGCATCGGCAGCATATTGAGGATCGCCGCCTTGCCGGTGGATTTCTCGATTGTGCGAATGAAATCAATCAGCTGCACTGGATTATTGTTGCCAATATTATAGAGCCTGTAGGGCGGCGCGCCATCGGGAACCTGCTCCGCCGCGCGCATAACGCCTTCGACGATGTCGTCAATATAGGTGAAATCGCGCGACAGCTTGCCGCCATTGAACACATTGATCGGCCGGCCTTCGAGGATGTTTTTGGTGAAGGAAAAGTAGGCCATGTCCGGCCGGCCCCATGGGCCGTAAACCGTGAAGAAGCGCAGGCCCGTGACAGGGATGCTGAACAGATGCGCATAGGTGTGCGCCATCAGTTCGTTAGATTTCTTCGTGGCGGCATAAAGACTGATCGGATGATCGACGCGGTCGCTCTCGCTGAACGGCACCGCGCTGTTCAAGCCGTAAACCGAGCTCGACGAGGCAAAGACCAGATGCGGGACCTGTGCGTGGCGGCAGCCTTCGAGAATATTGAGGAAGCCGGTGATGTTGGACTCGATATAGGCGTGCGGATGGTTGATCGAGTAGCGCACGCCGGCCTGCGCCGCGAGATGGATGACGCGGTCGAACTTGAAACGGGCGAACAGGTTTTCAACAGTGGCACGGTCGGCAAGGTCAATTTTCTCGAACGAAAAATCACCCGCCGGAATAAGGTTCTCGAGCCGGGCCCGTTTGAGGGCTGGATCATAATAATCACCGAGATTGTCAACGCCGGTCACGCTGTGGCCCTGCGCTATGAGCGCCGCCGCAACATGCGCGCCGACAAAGCCTGCCGCGCCTGTGACGAGATAGTTCATTTGACTGCTTTCCGATACGGCACACTCAAGGTCTTGGCCGCGCCGTTTGCATCAAGTCGGACGCCGGGTCAAATGCCCTGAGCGCAAATCCAGTTGGACAGACGCCGCCACAATGCTACCTGCACAGCGTTTTGCGGGACAATCTCATCAGATGAAGCGACTGTTTGACCTTGCGCTGGCGGTTTTGCTGATTTTTCCGGTTGCAGCCTTGCTTGCGGTGCTGGCCGTGCTGATACGCCTCGATTCCCCCGGCTCCGCGCTCTTTTCGCAAACACGCATTGGCAGACATGGCGTCCCGTTCACATGCCTGAAACTGCGCACCATGTATTCCGGCACACCGATAACACCGACGCATGAAGCGCCCGCCGGTTCGGTGACGCGCATTGGCAAATTCCTGCGGGCAACAAAGCTCGACGAGCTGCCGCAGCTCTGGAACATATTGCGCGGCGACATGTCCTTCGTGGGCCCGCGCCCGTGCCTGACCATGCAGAGCGAACTGATCGAAGCGCGGCGCAGACTGGGCGTCCTCGCGCTTCTCCCCGGCATCACAGGCGTGGCGCAGGTCAAGGGCATCGACATGTCTGACCCGCAGCGGCTGGCGGAGACGGATGCGGTGTATTTGAAGAGCCGGTCCGTGTGGGGGGATGTGCGGATCTTGGCGCTGACCGTGCTGGGGTTTGGGGGCGGGGACAGGACGCGGGGGTAGTACCCCAATAAAGCAACCCCTTCATTTTTCTCTGTGAAGATCACAGAAAAACACGTTAACGTAATACGTTATGACCGTGATCTCACTGCATCCGGTGCGCTCTATTTTGGTTTCTGTGAATGTTTGCAAGAAAGTACGTGCATGTGTTTGAATTGAATTGAGTTTTGGAGATGTAATTCGACAGTTGGAGGTTGTTTTACTTGGGGAAATCGATCTCAACAGATATTTGCGATTGAATGCCTCGTTAAATTGTGCTGAATATCAGATGGGCAATTTCTTGGGGGGCAAATTTCATGTCTACTCTTGTGCATTCCGTTGGACGTCCGAACTTTGACTGGGAAGTCCTGCTTCAGAACATAATGGCGAATGGAAGTTTTTCCCCGATAGGCAGCGCGGGGACGAGCCTTACCATGTCGTTTGGCGGCGCGCAGGTCGTGTTCACGGGAACAGGTCTGCTTGCCACTGGCGCACGTACGGTGACTGCCGGAACGATCACCGGATTTACCATTATTGATGGCGGGCAAACCGTTCTCACCATGAGCGGGCTGACCTCGGCCAACTTCGCCGACTTGCAGACGATGGTGAATGGCTCGGTGGGACTCGACCCTTACAGTGCAGCGTTCAAGCTAATCATTGCGCCATTTTTTACGGATGAACCGGTCAATGCAACGGGATCAGGCGACGGCGAGTTGACGATTGGTTCTTCCGGTATAGACAATATTTTGGGAAATGGCGGAAACGATTATGTTCAGGGCGCGGGCGGGGTGGACAACCTCTTCGGCGGCACAGGTCAGGACATGCTGGATTACCGCTTCGACACGCGCACGGTCGGCATCAACATTAATTTGAACGCCAATACTGTTGTGGACAACAATGTTGGTGCGGCGGTGGTCGACAACATCAACGGGTTTGAGGACGTTCTGGCCACCGCATTTGACGACATCATTCGCGGAAATGACGCGAATAATGTACTGCTGGGATACGCAGGCAACGACACATTTTATGGAATGCTGGGTGACAATTATTATCAGGGAGGCGCGGGCAACGACATCTTTTACGGCGGAACTTCTACCGCCGATGGGCAGTGGGACAAGGTCTCCTATGAAGACGACGCCGGTCCGCAGGGAATTGCGGTAACCTATCTGGCGGGCGGCACCATCTTCGTCATTGACACGTTCGGCAACAACGATTCCGGATATAATTGACTTTCAGTTAAGCCATAATTAAATTTTAATTTTTGTTTTTCTTCTAATCGTACGCCGTATTCAGTTGTTTTTTTACTATTATTATCAATAGCTTTTCCATGTTGACCAGGTCGTGTTATTTTTATTTGATGTTTTCTTTGTTAAACCCGGTAATATTCCTAGTCGTCTACTAATTCTTAATTTAGGTCCTCTGTAACGTGACATAAAAATCAGTTAAATTTATAAGTAAATTTTTAGTAATCTCAATATTATAATAATTCAACAAGGGCGAGTGACCGGACTTGAACCGGCGAATGGTGGGACCACACGTCGTGCGCGGCCACGCGCTCGGCTCGATCAAGAAGGCGCGCATGGCCGGCGTCTACAAGGAGGTGCTCGACACCACGGTCAGCTCGACGAGCAGCAGCTCGGCGACGCTGACCCAGGCGTTCGAGGGCGCGATGGACGACATGATCCTCGATGGCTCCTGTGAAGGGCTACTCGCGCGACACCGAGTTCGAGGCCGATCGCGTCGGCCTCGAGATCATGGCCGACGCCGGCTACGACCCGCAGGCGTTCGTCCGGCTACCTCGAGACCCTCGAGCGGGAGCAGGGCGGCGGCGGCGGCGGCTTCTCGTCGACCCACCCCAAGCGCCGCCGATCGGATCGCAAGCTGAAGGCCGAGGCCGCGGAGCTCGGCATGTCGGGATGCAAGCAGGCGGCGGTCACGTTGGGATGGTAGAGGCAGGCCCAACCGCGTTTTAATGAAAATCATGAGCCATGAATCATGGTGCGGCGGGTGTGCAGCAGGGGCGCATGGCATGAACATCGGCCGTGGGATCGATGCGTCCCCGCGAGCACCGACCGGTGTCCGTGCCACTCCAAGGAGACCCCAGCATGACATGGCAAACCCCGGCAGCGACCGACCTGCGTTTCGGCTTCGAAATCACGATGTACGTGGCGGCCCGCTGAGCGACTGACCCCGAGTTGCCGCCGCAGCCTGCTGTGGCGGCACTTTCGTT
>CAWBWL010000003.1:0-81001 GCA_963792485.1 uncultured Alphaproteobacteria bacterium | reverse complement strand
GCGGCTGAAGGCGGCGCGGGTTTTGATGATTGGCGCGGGCGCTGTTCGACGAACTTGAACGGCGGAGGGTCTGATTGAATGTCCGCTTTCGTTCGGATGATAAAGATGCAGAGGATGCTTGCTGCTTCGGAGTGAGCCGAAGCGGTCTTTGAAATTACTTGCTGAAGTGCCAAAGATATCTCTCTCATCAAAGTCGTCGGAGCTTGTCATATTTTGGTTCGATCTAGAAAATTTTGGGTTTTTCCGTTGGGCGCTCTCGCATTGATCGGCGCCAGTGTCTTGAGTTTATTGGCGTTTCCAGCGCCGCTTTTTGCTTTTTCGGTTACAGGCGCGACAATTGTCGTGGCTTCCGATCGACCAATCCCGAGTGAAGGCGGATTGAGTTTCATCCGCAGCTGCGAAAAGCTCTTGGAGCGCTCTCCCATCAAGGCAACGCGTCGAAAATACCATGTCTATATTGCGAGCGACGAATTTCGGGGCTGGTTTTACTTTCTGATGTCCCCGAATGCGGGTGGAATAGCCTACCACGGTGTCGGGCCGCATGTGTTCTTAAGCGGCGCTGATTTTGAAACGGGGGAACTCATCGAGTTCGGTTATCGTCCCAAGCCACCGCGCACGTTGGCGTATTATTGCGCGCATGAATTGACGCATATTGTGATTGACGAGCATATTGGGCTGGTAAATTTCCTGTCGTTGCCGGAATGGGTCAGCGAAGGTTTACCTGACTATGTCGGTATCGAATCGCGGGAAACTTTCGAACAGTTGCAAGCTGCTATCGGTGACCGGCCCAACGACAATGAAATGATGCAATCCTACGGCGCATATCCACCATACAGGCTACTCGTCACCTACTTCCTCGAGAAACGGGGCTGGAGTATCGAGCATCTCCTGCAAACGAGGCTTACATTCGAAGAGGCCCAAAAGTTGATGCGCAACGGAGGGGGCAACTCGTCAAAACAGACGTTTGCTCCTGCCTCATAGCGGCAAATTGCAAGCTCGACTTCCTGTCCGAAATTGAGTGAATCGCAGACATATCAAAGCCGGCGCTGATGAACTATTTTTGAAATTCAAATTGAAACGCTCGCAAGGGACTGACAAATGTCAGGCCGCTCGATATTCTGGTTAAATGAGCCATTCTCCCACCCCCCTCTCCCCGCCCGAAATCGAGCGCTATGCCCGCCATATCGTCCTTTCCGAAATCGGCGGGGCGGGGCAGCAGCGGTTGAAATCCGCGCGCGTGCTGATGATCGGCGCGGGGGGGCTGGGGGCGCCGGTGCTGCTTTATCTGGCGGCGGCGGGGGTGGGGACGCTGGGGATTATTGATGATGACCGCGTGTCGCTGTCCAATCTGCAGCGGCAGGTGATTTATGACACGGACGATGTCGGCGTGTCGAAAACAGCGGCGGCGGCGGGGCGGATTGCGGCGGTCAATCCGCATGTGTGCGTCGAGCCTTACGCGGCGCGGCTGAATGCTGAAAACGCCGATGAGATCATCGCGCGGTTTGATGTGATCATTGACGGGTCGGACAATTTCGACACGCGTTATCTGACGGCGGACGCCTGCGAGCGGCAGGGCAAGCCGCTGGTGTCAGCGGCCATCGGGCGGTTTGACGGGTCGGTGACGGTGCTGACGCCCTATGCGCTGGACGGCGACGGCAATCCCCTGCCCTCCTACCGCGACCTGT
The DNA here is from genome assembly GCA_963792485.1 of uncultured Alphaproteobacteria bacterium. Lineage (GTDB taxonomy): Bacteria > Pseudomonadota > Alphaproteobacteria > Rhizobiales > Rhizobiaceae > JANOYJ01. The sequence goes on along the minus strand of CAWBWL010000003.1, from coordinate 79,316 downwards.
TTCCCGAAGCCCCGCCGCCCGGCACCGTGCCGGCCTGCGCGGAGGCGGGGGTGATGGGGGCGATGGCGGGGGTGATCGGGACTTTGCAGGCGATGGAGGCGATCAAGCTCATCACCGGAACCGGCGAGCCGCTGATCGGGCGGCTGTTAATGTATGACGCCTTGTCGGCGCGGTTCGAGACGGTGAAATACCGCAAGCGGAAGCCCAAATCTTGACGCTTGAGCTGACGCCTGACGAGAAGGACATGCTCTCCGGCGCGCGGGGCGAAGGCGCGGCGATGGCGCTGCGCATTGTGGCGGACACCGCGCGGCTGATGTCGGCGCCGTCGCTCATTCCCGTTGCGTCGGCGCATATTGACGGGGCGCTGTATCATGGCGATTCCGGCACTTTGTTCGCCGAAAGGCTGGTGGAGCTTGGCGCGAAGGTTGCCATCCGCGCGACGCTGAATGTCGGCGGGCTGGACCTGATGGGCTGCTCCAAAGTCAACCTGCCGCCGCATGAGCGGGACATGGCGGGGCGGATGATGCGCGCCTATATCGCGCTCGGCTGCGAGCCGACCTGGACCTGCGCGCCCTATCAGGCGGGGCACCGCCCGGCGCTCGGCTCGGATGTCGCCTGGGGCGAGAGCAACGCGGTGGTGTTCTGCAATTCCGTGCTCGGCGCGCGCACCAACCGCTATGGCGACTTCCTCGACATAGCCTGCGCCATCTCCGGCCGCGCGCCGAATTACGGGCTGCACCTGACGGAAAACCGGCGCGCGGCCTTCGCCGTCGATGTCTCCGCCCTGCCCTCCGCGCTCTTGACCAGCGAGATCGCCTTTCCGGTTCTGGGCAGCCTGTTCGGGCGGCTCGCCGGGACTTCGGTGGGAGTCGTCACCGGCATCGCGGCGCATCCGGGCGAGGACGCGCTGAAAGCCTTCGGCGCGGCGGCGGCTTCGACCGGCGGCGTCGGGCTGTTTCATATTCTGGGCGTGACGCCCGAAGCGCCGGATATGGAAACCGCCACGGGCGGCGAAACGCTGCGCGAGACCATCCAGGTCAGCGCGGAAATGTTCAAAGAAACCCAGCGCCGCCTCGCCACCACGGAGCGCACAGACCATATCGACGCCGTCGCCATCGGCAGCCCGCATCTCTCGGCGGCAGAATTCGACAGGCTTGCGGCGCTGATCGCAGGCCGCAAGCTTTCCATACCCTTCTTCGCCTGCACGGGACGCCATGCCTTGAAAGCAATCGAGGCGAGCGGTTTGCGCCGATCGCTCGAAGCCTGCGGCGTCACCGTGGTCGCCGACACCTGCGTCGTCGTCACGCCGATCCTGAAAGACATGACAGGCGGCGTGCTGATGACCAATTCCGGCAAGTTCGCCCAATATGCGCCGGGCAATACGGGCTATGGGGTGGTGTTCGGGTCGATGGCGGAGTGTGTGGAGAGCGCGGTGGCGGGGAGGCCGGTTTTTTCCGGAGCCGCCGATGTTTGATTATTCCAAAGCCAAAGTCCTCGTCCCCGGCCCTGCCGTGCAAGCCGAGCCGCTGGTCCTCACCGCTCCAATCAGCTTCTGGGGCGGCGTTGACCCGAAGACCTCAAAAATCGCCGACGTGCGCCACCCTCAGCATGGCAAGGAAATCAGGGACCGCGTGCTCTTCATTCCCGGCACGATCGGCTCATCGTCAGCCTCGGCGATCCTGCTGGAACTCGTGCATCGCAGGATAGCGCCCGCCGCTTTGGTGCTGCATGAGCCGGACGCGATCCTGCTCTTGGGGCTGATCGTGGCGCGGGAGATGGGCTGGGAAACGCCGGGAGCCTGGCAGATGGACCGGGCGGGGATTTGATCAGCCGACGCGCCAGACTGACCTCACCCCACCCTCTCCAGCTCAAACCCCGGCTCCACCGACGGCTCAATCGTTACCCGCCCAATGGGCATCACCTCGTCCCCGCCAGACAAGCTGATTTTATACCGCGCCAACAGATATGCCAAAACGATCTGCGCCTCCGCCAGTGCGAAATGCAGGCCGAGGCAGATGCGGGGGCCGGCGCCGAAGGGGATGTAGCCCGGCGTCTGCACCCAAGGCGCGGGCTGTCCGGCGAAGCGGTCCGGGATGAAGGCGGTCGGATGTTCCCAGAATTTGCGGTGCCGATGCAGGACCCATGGGCTGATCCAGACCTGCGCGCCCTTTGGCATGGTTTCGCCGCACACCATCTCGGTTTCGATTGCGCCGCGCATGAGGTGCGGCACCGGCGGATAGAGGCGCATGGCTTCGAGCAGGACATTGCGCAGCAGCGGCCAGTTCCGCAGGTCGTCGATGGTCTCCGCCCGCTCCGGGGCAAAGGCGCTGATTTCGGCGCGCAGCTTTGTCTGCGTATCCTTGTCCTGCGCCAACAGATATGAGGCCCAGAACATCAGCCGCGCCGTTGTTTCCGAGCCGCCGAAAAACATCGTGCCGCACTGGTCGCGTATGTCTTCATTCGAAAGCCCTTCGCCTGTCTCGGCGTCTTTGAGGTCAAGCAGCTGGTCGAGCAGATCCCGCGCCGCGCCTGCGGTCCGGTTCGCCTGGCGCTCTGTGACCACGGCCTCAATCGCGCCGAGCCACTCAGACTGAAACCGCAAACGCCCGCGCGTTGTGAAGGCGAATGAATCTTCCCTCTTCGCAAACCCGTCAAGCATCGCGGGACGCCCCGGCCCGGATGTGTAGCTTCGGATCAGCCCGGCCAGCCTGTCGCGGAACGCGCTTTCGGGCTTTGAGAAAAGCGCCCGCAACACCGCTTCCAGCGCGGTGTCCTGAAAGGCCGCCGACAGGTTGACGTGAGACTGCCCGCCGATGGCGCTGAGGAGATGCTGGGCTGCGCCGTGAAAATGCGGGATGAGGATGTTTGCGGCGGCCGGTGTGAAGGCCGGGGCCAGCGCCTTGCGCTGACGCCGCCACTCGCCGCCTTCGGCCAGAAATATGCCCGAGCCGATCAGCGGGCGCACGACGCGGATAATGGGCATCGGCCGCCGGTAATTGGCCGCGCCGGACGAGAGAACATGTCTGATGCCTTCCGGATCGTTCACCAAGAGCGCCTCGACGCCGAGCGCCTTTCTGCGGGAATACATGACGTCAAAGGAATAATCCGGCCAGATCGACAGGCTCGATTGAATAAATTTCGGCAGCAGCCGCCACAGCGGCAGATCCTTTGCGGGCACAGGCGGAGCGGGCGGAATGAAGTGCTGACGATTGACGCTCATGTCTTCCTCACTGGTTGGCGCTGCGCGCGCCAAAGCCTTCAATATTGAGCCGCAGCAGAAGCTCGACCCGCGCCGGGTCAAACGGCGTTCCCGCGAGCGAGAACAGAATGAGCTGCGCAAAGCCGCCGAGCAGGACCAGCGCCATGTCGTTTGGGTCCTCGTCGTCCCGGAACAGGCCCTGCCGCTGTCCGAGCGCGAAAATGTCGCGGACAAGTCCGTGAAAGGACGGCGCGCCAGCGGGCGGCTGCAGCGATGTCAGCTTGCGCCCCCGAAGATTGATAGCGGCGATGCTCGGATTTTCGAGACACCAGTGCGCGCTGCCCAAAAGCGCGTCGCGCAATAGGATTGCAGCGCTCTCGCCCGCCGCCATGCGCGGCCGCAGCCAGGGATCGGCCTTCGCCGCCGCGCGGTCGCCGACCGCCATGGCGATGTCATCCTTGGAGGCGAAGAGATTATAGACCGTCATGCGCGTCAGCCCGGCGCGCCGCGCGATCCCGTCCATTGACACATTGTCAAAGCCAAGCTCGAGAAACGCCGCCTCGGATGCGTCGAGGATGGAAGCGCGGGAGCGGTCTTTGCGGGTGAGCACCATTTATACACATGTCAATTTTTATACATATGTATATTTACTAATGCGAGCGGGTCAAGCCCTCACGCCAGCGCCATGACAGCCGGCCTGCCGCGCCGAAAAATGATGAACTCCGCCACCGCCGCATTGATCGCCCAGCCCGCGCCCATCAGCACGGCGCGCAGCGTTGTGTCCGGTGGGTTGGCCAGAAAGATGACGGGCAGATGGGTCAGCACCTGCGTTCCCGCGCCCATGCCGATGGCGTAGCCGCGCAGCATCCAGTTGCGGTGGGTTTCAATGTCGCGCGCCCGGATAGCGAGATAACCCCGGCACAGAGCGAATATCATCCAGACGCCAACGATGAGCCGCGTGAGATAGAGCGCCGTTCCGTCGGTCGGAGGCAGGTCGTAGAAATGCGCCAGCCAGAGGCCGGACAGAGCGGCGATGAGCCCGACCGGCACGACGGCGCGACCGGTCCAGCGGTGCCATTTTGGATAGGCATTGCGGATGCGCGGCGCAAACTGCAGCGCGCCCAGGAGGCTGAACAGGGTAACTGCGGCGATATGCAGAACAGCCGGAAGCGGCGAATCGAAAAACCGCGCGTTCTCGGGTGTCACAGCCCCGCTCGCCAGCTGCAACAGCCTGACGGTTCCCGCAGCAATGGGAATCGCGCTCAGAGCCATCAGCCCCGCCGGAATGCCCCAGTCCGAGACCTTGCTCACGCTTGGCTCCAATGCTGTTGATCCCCGGCGCGGCTCCAGTTACTCATTTGCTGCGGCTTTTCAAAGGCGCTTGCCCCGCAAGCCGAGCGTGGTGGCGGCTCGCGCGCGATACCACACTTCCAACCCCCGGGGATGGAAATCGGCAAGACACGAATTATCCCAATAAAATCAATGCCCCAAAATATTCTCATCCCCGCCTTCCCGTTCTGCGTCATGATGTCTCCCGTTGGTTTGTGTCTGAAAGGGACGCCGTGAGTTTTGACTGGGCAGGATGCGTTGAGCGCAACCGGGACATTCTGATCCGCATTATCGCGGACATGTTTGTGCTGGCGCGCATTGTGCCGGGCGAGGTGATCGGGTCCGAGCCTTTTGAGCGCACGCTGCCGCGTTATGTCTGGCGGGCTGTGATGCTGATCCTGGTGCCGGCCGAGGCCGCCATGCGCCGGCTGATCATCATTGCCGCGCGCGGGCTTGCTTTTGAACCGCTCGTAACGCGAACGGCTCCCGCAGGGACTGCTCTGCCCGCCGCCGCTGATGCTTCAGAAAATACGGATGATCTGGAAAGCGCTGATGCCGCTGCCGGTTCTGACGAGACCGCAGGCTCTGACGCCGCACCGCGCACGCCTGTGTTCAACATGTTTGATCCGATGAAATCGTTTTGGGACTATTGGGGACCGGAACTCGATCCGGGCTCCATCAAGCCGTTTCCCTCAGAGCTGCCGGATCCCGTGCGCTGCGCGCCGGTCGGGGCGGTGAGGCTGTGGCAGCGGCTGCAGGCGCTGCATAATGCGGTCCAGGACATGCCCGGCTCCGTGCAGCGCTATCTGCGGTTTCTGGCCCTGTGCGCATATGCGATCAAGACCAAAACCAAAATGCGCCCGCAGCGCCTGTCGCCGATGCGTCCGGGCTATGCGCCCGGTTTTCAGAAGAACCGGCATGCAAAGAGCGAGGCTCAACTGCTGCTGGATGAAGTCCATTCAATCGCCTTCAAAATCCTCTCGCCGCCCAAGCCGCCTTGGGTCTGACGCAGTTCCGCAGTTTTGGCGGAGAACCTGGCAGGCGAAAGCCTTCCGGGGGATTGGGCATGGCCCTGCCTCGCGCCATCACAGCTTTGCGGGATCGGGCACCGGGACTTGCCGCGCCGCAGCTTTAGCGACGGCGGAAGGCTTGCCCGCAACCCCGTTCATTTCCATCATCATGTCAATCATCCGCGGCACATAGCGTTCGCCATAGCCCTGATTGACGCCAAGGACATACAGCTGGTGGACCTGCTCGGCGAGGAAGGAGGCGACGGGGAGCTGTTCGGTCATATTGGTGTAGTAGCGCATGTCCTTGCGGGCATTCTCGATGGCGAATTTGGCGGCGGTGTCATCATCGTCGAGCGGCACCTTGATCAGGCGCTCGAACATGACGGAGTTGGCGCCGCCAGAAATGACAATATCCTTCAGCGCCTGCATGGAAACGCCCGCCTTGGCGGCGACCGTGATGGCTTCGGCGGCAATGGCGGCGTGGCTGAGCGACAGGAAATTGTTGATGAGCTTCAGCTGGTGCGCCGCGCCGACGGGACCGGCATGAATGACCGTGTCGGCAAAGCAGTCAAGCACCGGGCGAATTCGGGAAATCAACTCCACCGGCCCGCCCACCATCAGCCCGAGCTTGCCAGCCTCGGCTTCGCGCGGCGTGCGAGTCATGGGCGTGTCGAGAAAATGCACGCCGTGTTTGGCAAGATCGGCGGCGATGCGGATGGTCGCGTGCGGTTCGGCGGTCGAGCAGTCGGCGATGATGAGGCCCGCGCGCTCGGCAAAGGCAAGGCCATGCTCGCCATAGATGATCGATTCGACTTGCGGCGAGCCGGTGACGCACAAGATCACCAAGTCGCAACCCGCCGCAATTTCGGCAGGCGTCGCGCCCTCGGTTGCGCCGAGCGCCAGAAGGCTTTCGACTGGCGCGCGGTTCCTGTGCGCCATCACCTTCAGCGCATAGCCCTTGGTGACGATGTTCTTGCCGATGCCATGGCCCATAAGCCCCGCGCCGATCAGGCCAACTTTTGTGATGGTCATGAAAAATCCTCCAAGCCGGTGCGGCACAATTTACTTGCCGCCAGCCAATTCAATCAGTTTCGCCACTACAGTCTGGCCATTGGCGCGGGCATGGGCAAGCGGGGTGACGCCATTTTTGTCAGCGAGATTGGGATCGGCTCCAGCGGCAAGCACAAGTCTTGCCGCCTCCTGATGGCGCGGGCCGCCATCGCCGAGAATGACAATCTCCAAAAGACAGGTCCAGCCAAGATTATTGATGTGATTGATATCGATTTTGGTGGTCAGCAGAAGTTTGATCGTCTCGACATGCGCCCGCTCGCAGGCCGGAATCAGCGCATTGCCGCCAAAGCGGTTGCGGATCGAAAAGTCCGGGCCTACCGGGATCATCGCCGCGATGATTTCCGTGCGGCCGCTGGCGCCCGCCATGAGCCAGGGCGTGTCCTTGTTGGCCGCCTGAATATTGATGTTGGCTCCAGCTGCAATCAGCGCTTTGGCGATGTCGATCTGGTTGTTCTGCACAGCAATGAGAAGCGCAGTTTGTCCCGACCCGTCAACCGCATCCAACGCCGTGCCGCTGCCTATGAGGCGCTCCGTTGCCGGGAGATCACCGGACAGCGCAGCCGCGTGAAGGCCTGTTTGCTGCGCATAGGCACCGCCAACAAAATCTCCCATGCCCGCTGTCCCAATCAGTGTGAACAGAATCGCCAATGTCAGCCGCCGAATTGTCCGCACTCTGCCGTCCACTTCTCGCCGAGGAATTCCGTTCCTTACCAGATGCGCGAGGCTATCATCTTCAGCGGCCACGCGTCATCCGGATTTGCGCGCCTTTCGCTTTGGTGCAATTCTTGTCAGCCAATGAGTCGCAGGGCGGGATGAACCGGGGAAATGAGCCGACATTTGCGGAGCTTTTCACGCCCAAGCTGGTGACAGTCTGGCGCGAGGGTTATGGCGCGCGGCAGCTGCGCGCTGATATTGTCGCCGGACTGACGGTTGCCATTGTCGCGCTGCCATTGTCGATGGCGATCGCCATTGCGTCGGGCGTTGAGCCGGACCGCGGTCTCTACACGGCGATAGTTGGCGGATTTCTCGTGTCGCTCCTCGGCGGCAGCCGTTTCCAGGTTGGGGGACCGGCGGGCGCCTTCATTGTGCTCGTAGCCGCAAGCGTCGCGCAGCATGGTGCGGATGGCATGCTGCTTGCGGTTTTCATGTCCGGCTTCATGCTGCTCGCCATCGGGTATTTCCGGCTCGGCACTTATGTCAAATTCATTCCTTATCCGGTCACGGTCGGCTTCACTGCGGGCATCGCCGTCATCATCCTTGCAAGCCAGATCAAGGATTTCCTCGGGCTGTCGCTTGCCGGCAAGGAGCCGGGGCCGCTGATTGAAAAACTGCCAGCTCTGTTCTCTGCCCTGCCCTCCCTCACTGTCCCGGCCTTCGCCATCGGTCTTCTGACCATTGGCATCATTGTTCTCGCCCGCATGTTTGCGCCGAAAATCCCGGGCATGCTGGCGGCGGTGCTGGTGGTCACTGTGCTCGCCGCTGCGCTCGGCCCCGACATCGAGACAATCGGCTCGCGGTTTGGCGAAATCCCGCGGATTCTCCCTGCGCCCTCGCTTCCGGAAATCTCGCTGGCAAGAGCGGCGGAAATGCTGCCGGACGCCCTGAGTTTCGCGCTGCTCGGCGCAATCGAATCCCTGCTTTCCGCCGTGGTGGCGGATGGAATGAGCGGCCGGCGGCACCGGTCAAACTGCGAGCTTGTCGCCCAAGGTTATGCAAACATCGCCGTCTCGCTGTTTGGCGGCATACCGGTGACCGGAACAATCGCGCGCACCGCCACCAATGTCCGTTCCGGCGCGCACGGACCGGTGGCGGGCATGCTGCACGCGCTGTTCATCCTTGCCTTCATGATGCTTGCCGCGCCGCTGGCAAGCCTGATCCCGCTCGCGGCGCTGGCGGGCGTGCTTGTCCATGTTGCGTGGAACATGGCGGAGAAGGCGGCGTTCCTGCAATTGACCCGCTCATCGCGCGAGGATGCGCTGATTGTCCTGGCAACCTTTCTGCTGACCATCTTTGTCGATCTCGCCACCGGCATTCTCGTTGGCTTTGCCATCGGCTCAGTTGTCTTCATCGACAGAATGGCGGGCACAATCAGCCTTGAGGCAGGCAGTTTTCTGCCAGTTGACGACGTGGCAGATGAGACGCGAGTCAAAGGTGGCAAGGCATTCGCGGGCAGCAAGGACATTGCCATCTACAAGATCAGCGGCGCTTTCTTCTTCGGCGCCGCTTCCACCGTCAGCGCCGTGATGGAGCGCATCGCCGATCAGCATAAGGCATTCATCATTGATGTTTCCGGCGTGCCGTTCCTTGATTCAACGGGCGCATACGCCATGGAAGCATTGGCGCGTCGGGCTCACCGGCGCGATGTCATCCTGATAATTGCGGGCGGCAATGAGGCCGTGGTCAAAACACTGCGCGCGCATGGCGTCAGAGCGCCGGAGTCGCATTTTGCCAGCGACATGAAACATGCGGCGGAAATCGCGCGGCGTCATTTGCGCAAGGGGCGCAGCTAATCCCGCATCGGCAGTATCCTGTCCGGCGGCCTGTGCCCGTCCATGAAAGTGCGGACATTGATAATCACCTTCTCGCCCATATCGATGCGCCCTTCCAGCGTCGCCGAGCCCATATGCGGCAGGAGGACGACCTTGCCCTGTTCGGCAAGGCGCACGAGTTTCGGGTTGACCGACGGCTCGTGCTCGAACACGTCGAGGCCCGCCCCGGCAATGCGGCCATCGCTTGATGAGCTTGATCATCGCGGCTTCGTCGATGATGTCGCCGCGCGCCGTATTGACGATATAGGCGCTGGGCTGCATGAGTTCGAGGCGGCGGGCGGACAGGAGATGGAAGCTTGCCGGTGTAGACGGGCAGTTGACCGAGATGATGTCCATGCGCGCCAGCATCTGGTCGAGGCTGTCCCAATAGGTCGCCTCCAGCTGCTCCTCGGTCTTGCCATCGACGCGGTGGCGGTTGTGATAGTGGATGGACAGGCCAAACGCCTTGGCGCGGCGGGCGACGGCCGTGCCGATGCGGCCCATGCCGACAATGCCGAGCCGCTTGCCCCAGATGCGGCGCCCCAGCATCCAGGTCGGCGACCAGCCGGCCCATTTGCCGGAGGCGCGCAGGATCGCGGCGCCCTCGGTCAGGCGGCGCGGCACTGCAAGGATCAGCGCCATCGTCATGTCGGCGGTGTCTTCGGTCAGCACATTCGGCGTGTTGGTGACAAAGATGCCGCGCTTTGCGGCGGCGCTGGTGTCGATATGGTCGACGCCGTTGGAATAGGAGGCGATGAGTTTCAACTGGTCTCCCGCCTGTTCGATCATCTGCGCCGTGATGCGATCAGTGACCGTCGGCACCAGAACGTCCGCCTCGCGCATGGCCGCCGAGAGCTCATCCTGCGTCATTGGGTGATCATCAACATTCAGCCGCGCATCGAACAGTTCGCGCATCCGGGTTTCCACCGGGTCCGGCAGTTTGCGGGTGATGACGACGACAGGCTTCTTTTTATTGGTCATTACCGGAAATTAACCATGCGGCTTGAGGCCTCCTTAACCAAGACGGGGCAATGTGCAGGGCGGTTCACATGCGGCGTTTGTAACAAGGCTGGCATGCGAACTCAAAGGAAAACGGTTTGCCGTTTTTGTGTCCGAGTTAGGTGTTCCGGCGTTCGAGGGACGGTCATGTATTGCGTCAAGTCACTTCGTCTTGCAGGCCTTGCCTGCGCAGTTTTTGCCGCTTTCAGCGCGCTCCCGGTTAACATTGCCAGCGCCACCGAAGCGCAGGCCGCTGTTATCGGGCCGAGCGGGCTGCCATTGCCGCGTTTTGTGAGTCTGAAATCGGGACGGGTCAATCTGCGTCTTGGACCAGGCCGTGACTATCCCGTGCAATGGCTCTATGTGAAGCCGGGCCTGCCGGTCGAAATCGTGCAGGAATATGACAATTGGCGGCGCATCCGCGATTCGGAAGGCACGGAAGGCTGGGTGCTGCAAACCCTGTTAGCCGGAAAGCGCACCGCTCTTGCCGCCCCATGGGCGAAGGAACAAGGCCCGATCGGCCTGTTCAACTCCAAAGACGAGCAAGCCGGCAAGGTCGCCGACATGGAACCCGGCGTGATGGGCAAGATCGAGGACTGCGATGGAATCTGGTGCTCGTTTCAGTCGGCAGGCTATGACGGTTATGTCAAACAGGCTGAAATCTGGGGCGCGTATCCGGGCGAGACGTTTGAGGATTAAACTTCAAATCGATAATGTCCGCTAATCTCAAAGGCGAAAAGCGTATCCTCGATTTGTGCGCCGCCGCCGATATTGTGGATCACAAGCGGCGTGGTTCCCGCGCCGTTCAGACTGTCGGATACAATGGCAATATGCGGCAGATTGCCCGGCAGGTTTTGCGTGACAAGATCACCCGGCAGATAATCAGCGCCATCCGTTGATTTCGCAAGTTCCGCACCTTTGCGCTTCAGAAAGACCCGCAGATTTGGCACGCGGCGGTGATCGATGTTGGAGTCAGCGCGCGTCAGCCCCCAGATTTTCGGATAGGCGGAGAAATTGCGTTTCATGTCCGCGTTGAGTGCGCTTTGCAAATCAAAACCAAGGGCATCGCGGTAAGCGCGGACGACAACATCCGTACAGACGCCTTTCTCGCGCGGCACATCTCCATTGGGAAATTTCAGCCGGGTGTAGGAAGGGTCGTAGTGCAGCGTGACGCCAATCTGCGCCCGCGCCGCATCAATCAGCTTTTCGGCCCACGGTTCGACCGGAATTTCGGCCTTCGCCGGCATACGAAAGAGCGGCATTGCGGCGAGTGCTGTCAGAAGGGCGCGGCGTGTGATCATGCGCAGTTAACGCCATCAAATCGCGGCTGATTTTTGACCGATTACTCCGCTGGTTTGCGGCGCAGGCGCACAATCACATCAACATTGGCAATTTCCATGCCCTCCGGCGGCTCCGGCAGATTTGCAATCGTGACACGGCCTTGATCGATGTCGATGACGGTGTTGTCGCCTTCAACGATGAAATGGTGATGGTCGGAGGTATTGGTGTCGAAATAGGTTCGCGATCCCTCGGCTGCAACGATGCGCAAGAGACCCGCCGAAGTGAACTGGTGCAATGTGTTGTAAACTGTCGCCAAAGACACCGGGATGCGGGCCGATTCGGCCTCTGTATGCAGATCTTCGGCGGTGAAATGCCGGTCGCCCTTTGAGAACAGGAGTTCCGCCAAGGCGATGCGCTGGCGCGTCGGGCGCAAGTCTGCGGATCGCAGGCGCTTTTCAACGTCCCGATCAAAATGCAGGGCAACGGTCAATGTCTCGCTCAACTGCGTTTCCAAACTGGGCTTCAAGCCCGCCCATTGATATATTCACAATGCTCGCCGCTATCAATAGAGCGACTTGCCGCATAAATGTCGCGATTGACGGCAAGCTTGAGGCTGAAAACCGGTTTTCTTGTGACAAATTGCTGTGTAATGGCAGAGCGCAACAAGAACGACGTTGGGGGACGGGACTAAATGGCGGAAAAGAAATCCAGCTATGGATATGAGGAACTGCTCGCGTGCGCCCGAGGCGAGATGTTCGGCCCGGGAAATGCGCAACTTCCTGCGCCGCCCATGCTTATGTTCAACCGGATCACCCAAGTTTCGGAGACTGGCGGCGAACACGGCAAGGGCTGTATCCGCGCTGAACTCGACATCAGTCCGGACCTATGGTTCTTCCCGTGCCATTTCATTGGCAATCCGATCATGCCCGGCTGCCTCGGCCTCGACGCGATGTGGCAGCTGACAGGCTTTTATCTTGGCTGGCTCGGGGAACCCGGCTATGGGATGGCGCTTTCGACCGGCGAAGTTAAGTTCAAGGGTATGGTGACTCCAAAAACTAAGCTGGTCGAATATGGCATCGACTTCAAACGCGTGATGCGCGGGCGCTTGGTGCTTGGCATTGCCGATGGATGGGTTAAGGCCGATGGCGAGCAGATATACACCGCCTTGGACTTGAAAGTGGGTCTTTCAAAAGTCAGCTCCGCCGCTGCCTGACTGCTTTGCAAAATAACAAGGAACTTTACATGAGACGCGTCGTCGTCACCGGCATGGGGATCGTATCCTCAATCGGAAACACTGTAAGCGAGGTGCTCGACTCGCTGAAAGCTGCACGGCCCGGGATCGTGACAGCCGAGGACTACGTTCGCCTCGGCTTCCGCTGCCAAGTGCATGGCGCTCCGAAGATTGACGCCGAAGCGCTGGTGGACCGCCGCGCCATGCGCTTTCATGGCGGCGGCACTGCTTGGAACCATATCGCCATGGACCAGGCGATTGCCGATGCCGGACTTGAAGAGGCGGAAGTCTCCAATGAGCGCACCGGCATCATCATGGGCTCAGGCGGACCTTCCACCAAGGTGATTGTCGAAAGCGCCGACATTACCCGCGAAAAAGGTCCCAAGCGCGTTGGGCCGTTTGCGGTGCCGAAGGCGATGTCGTCGACCGCTTCGGCAACGCTTGCGACAAACTTCAAGATCAAGGGCGTCAACTATTCAATCTCATCGGCCTGCGCGACATCCAATCATTGCATCGGCAATGGCTACGAGATGATCCAATGGGGCAAGCAGGACCGGGTATTCGCGGGTGGCTGCGAGGATCTGGATTGGACACTCTCGGTTCTGTTCGACGCGATGGGCGCAATGTCATCAAACTTCAACGCCACTCCTGCCGCCGCCTCACGCGCCTATGACAAGGACCGGGACGGTTTTGTGATCGCCGGTGGCGCAGGCGTTCTGGTGCTGGAGGCGTTAGAAGTTGCGCAGGCGCGCGGCGCAAATATCTACGGCGAACTCGTCGGTTACGGCGCGACTTCAGACGGCTATGACATGGTCGCGCCATCCGGCGAAGGCGCAGCGCGCTGCATGCGCATGGCGCTCGCGACCGTGAAGGCGCCGATTGACTATATCAATCCGCACGCAACTTCGACACCGGTCGGTGACAGGCAAGAGATCGCGGCCATTCGGGAAGTCTTCGGTTCAAAAATTCCGCCGATTTCCGCGACCAAATCGCTGACCGGCCATTCGCTTGGCGCGACGGGGGTGCAGGAAGCGATCTATTCTCTGTTGATGATGCGCAATAGTTTCATCTGTGAGAGCGCAAACATATCCGAGATCGATCCGGAATTTGCCGACATTCCAATCGTGCGCAAGCGGATTGACAATGCCAAGCTTCAGACGGTTCTCTCCAATTCATTCGGGTTCGGCGGCACCAATGCGACGCTCGTATTCCAGCGTTTCAACGGCTAGGCCGCAGGGGTAACAGACAATGCAGGGTATCATGCAGGGCAAGCGCGGCCTCGTTATGGGTGTCGCCAACGGTCATTCCATCGCTTGGGGAATCGCAAAGGAGCTGGCGGCGCAGGGTGCGGAACTTGCGTTCACGTTTCAGGGTGACGCCTTTGGCAAGCGCGTCCTGCCGCTTGCCGCCGAGGCGGGGTCGGACTTTCTCATTCCCTGCGATGTTGAAGACATTGCATCAGTGGACGCGGTTTTCGGCGCAATTGAGAGGCGCTGGGGCAAGCTTGATTTTGTCGTCCACGCCATTGGCTTTTCCGACAAGAACGAGCTCAAGGGCCGTTATGTGGATGCGACAACTCGTGAGAATTTCTCCAAAACCATGATCATTTCAGCCTATTCGTTTACGGAGGTCGCGCAGCGCGCCATGAAGCTGATGCCGGAAGGCGGCGCGCTCCTGACGCTGACCTATGGCGGCTCGATGCGGGTCATGCCGAACTACAATGTGATGGGCGTTGCGAAGGCGGCGCTGGAAGCGTCCGTGCGCTATCTCGCCGCCGATCTGGGGATCAACAACATCCGCGTCAACGCGATCTCGGCCGGTCCCATCCGCACGCTTGCAGGCGCCGGGATTGGCGATGCGCGTGCGATGTTTTCCTATCAAGCGCGAAATGCGCCGCTGCGGCGCACGGTCGGCATTGAAGAGGTCGGCAAGTCGGCGCTTTACCTCTTGTCGGACATGTCGAGCGGGGTGACGGGCGAAATTCACTATGTGGATTCAGGCTATAATATCGTCTCGATGCCCATCGTCGAAGAGCTGAAAAAGCTCGAGGATTAGCGCAACCGCTTCCCGCTCTGATCGAAGAGAAGCACGCGCGCGGGATCAAACCGCGCCTCCAGCACATCGCCGCTTTTGAGATCCCGCCCGTCATCAGAGGCAATCGTGAGGACATCTGAATCGCTGACGCGACCGTGAACGAACGTCTCTCCACCCATATGTTCGACGATTTCAACCTTGACTGGAAGTTTGGCATTGCCGCCGCGTTTGAAATAGTCCGGTCTGATTCCGGCGGTGACCTGCGTGCCTTCAGCCAGCGCTGATCTGAGCTTTGGAAGGGGGATTTGGACATTGCCATGGTCCGGAAAGCTGAGCTTCGACTTGCTGGTGACAGCTTTCAGGAAGTTCATCCGCGGTGATCCGATAAAACCGGCAACGAATGTGTTGTCGGGGTCATCATAGAGTTCCAGCGGCGCGCCAACCTGTTCGACAATGCCGCTGCGCATGACGACAATCCGGTCGGCAAGCGTCATGGCTTCAACCTGGTCGTGGGTCACATAGATGATGGTCGCGCCGAGCTTCTGGTGCAGCCGCGCCACCTCCAGGCGCATGTGAACGCGCAGCTCCGCATCGAGATTTGAAAGCGGCTCGTCAAACAGGAAAACTTGCGGATGACGCACGATCGCGCGGCCAATGGCAACACGCTGTCGCTGTCCCCCTGACAATTGTCCGGGCTTGCGATCAAGGAGCGGCTCCAGTTCAAGAATCCGCGCCGCCTCCAGAACCTGCCTCTCAATTTCGTCCTTGGGCTTTTTGGCAAAGCGCAGCGCAAAGCCCATGTTCTCGCGCACAGTCAAATGCGGGTAGAGCGCATAGGACTGGAACACCATGGCGATGCCGCGCTCGGATGGATCGACGTCATTCATCCGCCTGCCGCCAATGGAAAGGTCGCCTGACGTGACCTCCTCAAGCCCGGCGATCATGCGCAGCAAAGTGGACTTGCCGCAGCCGGAGGGGCCGACGAAGACAATAAATTCGCCGGGCTCGATGTCGAAATCAACGCCTTTGATCACTTCATGCGCGCCAAACGCCTTGCGCACCTGTCTCAGTGTCACACTGCTCATTCTTCGACCCCGCCCACTCTCATTTGACCGCCCCCAGCATGCCCTCGACAAAGCGCCGCTGCAGCGCGAAAAAAACGAAGAGCGTCGGCAGCGTCGCGATCACCGCGCCGACCATGATGACGCCGAAATCCGGTGTGTAGGCGGTGTTGAGCGTCGAAACCGCCAGCGTGATCGTCTTCATGTCATTTGTCTGCAGCACGATGAGCGGCCAGAGATAATTGTTCCAGTTGGCCATAAAGACGATGATCATCGCCGCCGCATAGGTCGGGCGCATGACGGGAAGATAGACATGCAGGAAAATCTGCCATTCGCTGAGGCCGTCAATGCGCGCGGCGTCGCGCAGTTCCGCAGGGAATGCCTTTGTCGCTTGGCGGAAATAGAAGATGATGAAAATCGAGGCGATTCCGGGAAGGATGATCGCGGCATAGGTATTGATGAGCCCCAGGCGCGACATCAAGATGAAGAGTGGGATCATCAAGGCGGCGAAGGGAACGGCAAGGAGCACGAGCAGAAGGGCAAAGATGCGCTCGCGCCATTTTGACCGGAATATCTCAAAGCCGTAACCGGCAAGCGAGGAGACGATGAGGGTCAGGATCGTCGCCGCGACGGCAACCACGACCGAGTTGAACAGCACACGCGGCAAATCCACCAGTGTCAAGAACTTGGCGATATTGTCCAACAGCGCAGAGCCGAAACTGGTCTTTCCCTTGACGATGTCGGCAGACGTGTTGGTGGTTCCGGCCGCCATCCAGAAAAACGGAAACACCGAGATGAAGGCCGCGAGCGCAAGACCGGCATAGGTGAGCCCCTGTCCGGCGAGGGAGAGGGCGCGGCTCACGTCTGCCGGTCCCGGGCGAAGCGGAACTGCACCCAGCTCAGAAGCGCCACCAGAATGACGATGACATAGGAAATGGTCGCCGCATAGCCGAAAGCCGGCATGAATCTGAAGCTCAGATTATAGATGTAGAGCGACAGTGTCAGCGTCCCATCCGCCGGCCCGCCGCCCAATGTGATGTTGTTGACCTCATCGAACAGCTGAAGCGTGCCGATGGTTGAGACCACCGCAGTGAACAGAATGACTGGCTTCAGCATTGGCACGGTAAGATACCAGAAACGCGCCCACGCCGGCACGCCGTCAATGCGGGCGTTCTCATAGATGGATTTATCGATGTTCTGCAGGGCGGCCAAATAGAAGATCATGTTGTAGCCGGTCCATCGCCAGGTGATGGCGAGGATGATGACGACCTTCGCCCAGTCGGGATGGGCGAGCCATGGAATCGGCGAAGAGATGACGTGAAGACCCATCAGCGCATTGTTGATGACGCCGTCGACCGCGAACATTGATTTGAACAGGACCGAGTAGGCGACAAGCGACGTCACGCAGGGCAGGAAGATCGCGGTGCGAAACCAGGACCGCCCAATGAGGCGGGAATTGTTGAGGGCAACCGCCAGGATCAGCGCCGAAATCAGCATGACCGGCACCTGCACGACCAGGAAAATCATCGTGTTGGAGAGCGCCCGCAGGAAGATTGGGTCGGCGGCGAGGCGCTTGATGTTGGTAAGTCCGCCGAAGGACAGGTTCATGCCGCGCCCGGACTGAAAGCTCATCCAGAGCGACCAGAGGATCGGATAGAGCATGAACAGGCCAAGCAGAACCAGCGCCGGCGAGACAAACAGCCAGCCGTTCCAGCGTTCACTGCGTTGCAGGATTGAATGAGCCATGGCGCGCGGGGAGAGGGCGCCGTCTGGCGCCCTCTCCTAAGCTGTCATTACTGGGCCTGCGTGGTGATCTGCGCATCGATGGCGGCGATCGCCTCATCGATGGAGCCGCCTTTCTGCAGCGCCAGCGCCTGCGCGTTGACAGCGGCGTCCGCCTCGTTCGTGAAGACGCCGTAATTCACGCCGGGGATTTGGCTGAGCCAGGTCGTGAAGTTCTGCCAGACAGGCTGTCCGCCGAAATACGGATCGGACGCCTTGTAGGCTTCTCCGTCACGCGCGGCGGTAAGCGATCCCAGCGCTCCTTGGTCCACAAGGATTTTCTGATAGAAGTCGGCATCGGCGCCCCAGACCGTCGACAGAAAGTCGATGGCCGCATCCTTGCTTGGCGCGGAGGAGAGAACATACCAGCTTGAGCCGCCAAGGTTCGACGCGTTCACGGCGCCTTCAACCCCGTCGAGCCGCGGCACTGGCGCGACGCCCCATTTGCCGTCCATCTTGGCCTGCTTGATGGTAGCCGTCATCCAGACGCCGGTGATGGTGGAGGCAACTTCGCCGCCGGTGAAGCTGCCGGTGAACTCCGCCCAGCCGGAAACCGGCTTATAGATTTCAGGCGTCTGCAGGATTTTGGCATAGGTCGTCAGCGCCGCCTTAAAGGCCGGATTGTTGGCGATGTTCGGCTTGCCGTCTGGCGTGAAGTACCAGCTTCCGGCTGATTGCAGCATGATGCGGATGAAGCCTGCATCGTTCACATCAACGCCCAGCATTGGATGGCCGGTCTTTTCCTTCACCTTCTTGGCAATCTCAATGAACTGATCCCAAGTGATGTTCTGCAGATCGGCTTCCTTATATCCGGCTTCAGCCAGAATGTCGGAGCGGTAAAAGAGGCCGGTCACGCCGGAATCAAACGGCAGCGAATAGGTGTTGCCGTTCACCGTTGCGAGATCGACCTTGTATTTGGCAAACTTTGAGTAATCGATCTTGCCATTCAGCGGCTCGAAAGCGGTCGGGAAGGACTGCAGATATTTCTGCGCGCCGTAATCTTCAATAAGAACGATGTCGGGCAGGCCGTCCGTGGTGCCGGAGGCAAGCTGCGCCTGCAGTTTTTGTTCGAGATCGCCCTTGGCGAGATCGATGATATTGACCTTGGCATCTGGATTCTTGGCTGCGTAGCGCGCTGCCGCTTCCTTCATCGTCGCGCCATTGAACTCCGGGTCCCAGCACCAGACATTGATGTCGGCTGCAAGTGCGGCAGTGATAGACATCAGGCTTACGCCCGCAGCGCCGATAAGCGCCAGCCAAGACTTCTTCTTGAATTCCATGATTATTCCTCCTCCTTGAGAGACACTCCCTGCCTCATGACCAAAGACTAGCGAGGGCGGGAGTGACGCACAAGTGGCTAATCATTGCCGCGTTATGTCGGCTACCGCAAGGGCATGTCGCTAAGCTGATCTTAAGGGTTTGCACATAGTCTCGACCATTGGATTGCAGGGTAAGGGCGGCGTTTTCTTGAAGATTGGCATCAGCAAAAAATACTTCAGGGCTCTGACCATCGCCGCAACCGGGTTCGGCGGCGGCATGCTGGGTCTTTGGGCGCTGAAACTGTCCGCCAATGTGTTTGGCACCAGCGCATTGAGTGATTCAGCGGTCGGGGGTGTAGTTGCGGGCCTTACTGCGCTGTCCTCAAGCCTGGCGGCAGTCGCCTTCTTTTCAGGCGTTGACGAGTCGGAAGAAGCTACCCGCAAGTCGGCGCTGATTGACCCCCTGACCGAACTCTTTTCAAAGAACGGCATTATCGGCCTCGTTGAGCATCACATTCAGAAGCGCGGCACGCCCAACAGAAGTCATTTTCTCATCGACGCCGAGATAGACCGGTTCAAGGAATTGAACGATGTGATGGGCTTTTCTGCGGGCGATGAGGTCATCCGGCAGGTCGGAAACCGGCTGGAGAAGCTTGCCGGAAGCATCGGCAATGTTGGACGCTTCGGCGGCGGTGAATTCGGCATGATCATCGAGACCACGGGCGATCATGATGAAATCCGCGCCGTTGCCGACCATATTCTCGAAACAATCTCAGCGACTTACCGGATAAACGGCGGCCTTGCAGCGATCACCTGCAGTCTCGGCATTGTTGAAATCCGCTCAGACTCTACCGTGAGCGAGACAGTGCGGAGCGCGAATGTCGCTTTGAAGCAGGCCCGGTTGAATGGCCGTGGCGCGTGGGCGTTGTTCTCGCAGGAGATGACTGTCCGCGAAGAATATAGGGGCTGGATTGAGGTTGAGCTGCGTGGCGCGCTGAAACGCGGCGACTTCTGCCTGTACTATCAGCCCCAGGTCAACATCATAGACGGGTCAATCCTTGGATATGAGGCTCTGCTGCGCTGGAAGCATCCGGTGCGCGGTTACATTCCGCCGCTCGATTTTATTCATGTCGCGGAGGAAAACGGCTTCATCAACACGCTCGGACGCTGGGCAATCCTGCAGGCGTGCCGGGATGCGTCAACCATGGACAGTCACTTGACAGTGTCGGTCAATCTCTCACCGATGCAGTTCCTCAACGGCGATATCTTGCGCACAGTGGAAGAGGCACTGCGCAAGTCGGGTCTTGAACCTTCAAGACTTGAGCTTGAGGTAACAGAGTCCACGCTGATTGAAGACCGCGCAAAGGCTGCAGAGCTGTTTGCTGGGCTGGCGAAACTTGGGACCTCTATCGCAATTGATGATTTTGGCACAGGCTATTCAAATCTTGGCTATCTTGCAGATATTCCGTTCAAGAAGCTGAAAATCGATAAATCGTTCATCGACCGCATTGAGACGGATATGCACATGGCGCAGATCGTCTCCGCTATAATCGCGCTTTCGAGAGCGCTTGGCGCCACTGCGGTTGCCGAAGGTGTCGAAACAGAGCGGCAAGAGACCTTGCTGAAGGCCGCCGGCTGCAATGTGGTTCAAGGCTTCCTGCATGGAAAACCCATGCCGCTGCGGCAGCTGGGAGAGCGGACCAATGAGTTCAGCATTGCGTCCTGAAACCCAGAGCTAAATGGCTGTTTTGCAGAGATTTTTTCCATATCTGTAAAATGCAAACCTTCCCGCGCCAGCTGCCTTAACGATTGAACGCTAAGTTTGCCTCAATTGGAGAGAGTTATGCTGAAGGGCGAGAAGACAAAACGCAGCGCCGCGTTCAAACTTCTGACGGTTTTATCGTCAGGGTTTGGCGGAGGCATGCTGGGGTTTTGGGCGCACACGACCGGTATTGGGATCGGCGACGGTATCGAAGGCTTGGCGGCGGCAACTATTATCACAAGCCTTTCGTCGCTTTCGGCCGCCGGTTGCGCGCTGGCATTCTTTAGCGGGATTGACGCGCATGCGTCGGAAGTGCGCACCGCAGGCGAGACTGATGCGTTGACGGGACTTGCCTCGCGCAGCGCATTTCTCGTTGAAATGGCCAAAATCGGCAATGCCGCAACGGAATCCCGTAAGGTCCACTACTTCATTAATGTCGAGATTGACCGGTTCAAGCAGTTGAATGACGCCCTTGGCTACAGAACGGGCGACCAGCTCGTACAAAACGCCGCTGAACGCATCAAGTTCTGCATGCCCAAAAGCGCTATTCTTGGGCGCCTGGCGATTGCGGAGCTTGGCATACTTATCCCAGAGGAAGACGCACTACCGACTCTTGAGATTCTGCTCGACAATATGGTCGGGTCGCTCTGCGAACCCTACATCATCGAAGGCCGTCGGGTGATCATTTCGGCCTCGGCTGGTGGCGTGGAAGTCGACGAGGAATATGCCGACACAGTCGGTGTCTTGCGAAAGGCAACGCTCGCCGTTCACCGCGCGCGTGGCAAGGGACGGGGCAACTGGGAAATGTTCGAGCCGGAAATTGGCCGGGTAGCGGACCATCGCCGCTGGATAGAAGCCGAGATGCAGCTCGCACTCGAACGGCAGGATTTCGAACTCTACTATCAGCCCCAGCTTGACCTTACGACCGGCCGTATTGCCGGATATGAGGCGCTTGTGCGCTGGCAGCATCCGGACAAGGGCGCAGTGCACCCTGTGGAATTCATCCCTGTGGCCGAAGAAACAGGCATGATCGCTCCACTTGGCGATTGGGTGCTGCGGAAGGCTTGTTCTGACGCCAAGCATTTGCCGGATGATTGCTTTGTTGCCGTGAACTTGTCGCCTGCACAGTTTCTGTTGTCTGACATGGTGGAAGCCGTCCGATCGGCGCTTGCCGAGTCCGGCCTTCCGGCGCGGCGACTTGAACTGGAGATAACCGAAAGCCTGCTCATGGAAGACAAGGAAAAGACAGCGCTCATTCTCGGCGAGTTCGCCCGCATGGGCGTGTCGGTGGCTGTAGATGATTTCGGAACGGGCTATTCCAACCTGACTTATCTTGCAGACCTGCCGTTCCAGAAGCTGAAGATTGACCGGTCATTTGTCAGCCGCATTGAAACCAATGGCAACACAGGCGCGATCATCTCGACAATCGTTGGCCTGTCGCGCGCGCTCGGCGTTGAAACAATTGCTGAGGGCGTAGAAAATGAAGCGCAAGTGACGCTGCTCAAGGCAGCTGGCTGCAACTCCGCACAGGGATATCTGTTTGGCAGACCAACGCCGATTTCAACCCGGCAGCTTCACAAATCAGCGACCGCATTGCTTCACTGAACATTATCTGACTGCTCGAATAACCTTGTAGAGCCGGTCTTCGTCAATGCGCTCAAATCGGCGGAAAGCGCGCTGCAGGGTTTCCTCATACGGAAGTTGTTTGTTGGCGACCATCAGAAGCGCGCCACTGGGCTTGAGAGAGGCTGCGGCCGCTTCAATCATGCGTCTGCCAATGTCAGGCTCGGCTTGACGGCCTGTGTGGAAGGGCGGATTCATCACAATGAAGTCGAACTTCTCTGTGGGGGGTTCTTGGACAAGATCGCTCCACTGAAACGAAATCGCGGCCGTTGAGCTGAGCTTCTTCAGATTTTTTTCTGCTGCGGCGAGCGAGGCATATTCCGCTTCATAGAGATGCAGGCTCTCAATGGCGCCGGCGCTGATTAGGGCAATGCAGGACAGATAGCCCCAACCGGCGCCGAAGTCTGCCACACGGCCTTTCAGGTCACTGAGGTGTTTTGCCAACAGCGCTGATCCAACGTCAACGGCCTTGTGTGAAAACATGCCGGGCGCGGTTTCAAAGCTGAACCCATCAATGTCAATGCACGCCGTGTTTTTGAGGGGAGGCTGGACCCAATGGGAGGGCCTTGTGAGCTGGAACACCTGCGCGTGATGCTTGGACCAGACGGCGTCGATGGGCAAGAGCACCGCCATCTCCTTGCGCATGGATTCAATGCCGGAGATCTTCAAACCGGCAACAAGAACCGGCGCATCCGCAAGTGAGCGGGCGAGCGCGGCTTGGATATTGCTGCGGTTCAATTCGCGATGTTTTCCCAGAAGAACAAGCGATCCGGTGAAGTCCGCACCCGCGCCCAAGTCCGCAATTGCAGAATATCCGGCCCTTTCCAACGCAAGAAATGTGGGCCGGAATCCTTGAACGCATGTGAGCAACGGCCTGAATTCCGGCTGGGCTGCGGCAGGCACGGCGGCATTCAGAAAAAGCCATTGATCGCCCGGCTTCGGCGAATGCAGTTGGCCGGTATCAAATGGCAAAAACAGTGTTTTGACCGCGTTATCGTCCACATCGCCTCCTTTAAGACAAAGGGCGCGGAATGACCCGCGCCCTTCAACCCATCTGAATGACCGGACTACTCGGCGACGGCAGGCTCTGCGGCGTCGCGGGCGATTTCCTTGCCAGTCGTCTGATCGACGACCTTCATGGACAGGCGCACCTTGCCGCGCTCGTCAAAGCCCATCAGCTTGACCCAGACTTTCTGGCCTTCCTTGACGACGTCCGAGGTCTTGTTGACCCGGTCGGAGGCAAGCTGGGAAATGTGCACGAGGCCGTCGCGCGGTCCGAAGAAATTGACGAAAGCGCCGAATTCAGCGGTTTTGACGACCGTGCCTTCGTAGATTTCGCCCACTTCCGGCTCAGCCACGATGGAGTGAATCCACTTCTTCGCCGCTTCAATTTCCTTGGCGCTGCTTGATGCGATCTTGATCGTGCCATCGTCTTCGATGTTGATCTTGGCACCGGTCTTTTCAACGATTTCGCGGATGACCTTGCCGCCCGAGCCAATGACTTCACGAATCTTGTCGACCGGAATGTTCATCACTTCGATGCGCGGGGCGAACTCGCCGAGCTGGGCGCGCCCTTCTGTCAGGGCATGAGCCATTTCGCCGAGAATGTGCTCGCGGCCGTCCTTGGCCTGACCGAGCGCCACTTTCATGATCTCCTCGGTGATGCCTTCGATTTTGATGTCCATCTGCAGCGCGGTGATGCCGTTTGCCGTGCCCGCCACTTTGAAGTCCATGTCGCCAAGATGATCTTCATCGCCGAGAATATCGGAAAGAACCGCGAAACCGGTCGCCTTCCTTGATGAGACCCATGGCGATGCCCGCCACCGGACGCAGCAGAGGAACGCCCGCATCCATCAGCGCCAGGGATGTGCCGCAGACGGTTGCCATTGAGGACGAGCCGTTGGACTCCGTGATCTCGGAGACGGCGCGCAAGGTGTAAGGGAACGCTTCTTTAGCCGGAAGAACCGGATGGATTGCGCGCCAGGCAAGCTTGCCATGACCGATTTCACGGCGGCCGGGCGAGCCCATGCGGCCGGTTTCACCGACTGAGTAGGGGGGGAAATTGTAATGCAGAAGGAAGGTTTCCTTGTACATGCCGGTCAGCGAGTCGATGTACTGCTCGTCTTCGCCAGTGCCGAGCGTTGCAACGACAATAGCTTGGGTCTCACCACGGGTGAACAGGGCCGAGCCATGGGTGCGCGGCAAAATGCCTACTTCCGAGACGATCTTGCGCACGGTTGACAGATCACGGCCATCAATGCGGCTCTTGGTGTCGAGAATGTTCCAGCGGACGATCTTCGCCTGCAGACCTTTGAACACCACGCCAACCTGTTCAGCGCTCCACATGGTCGCTTCCGCGCCGTTCGGCAGGAAATGGTCCTTGACCTTGTCCTTGGCCGCGTCAACGGCGGCATAGCGAGCCTGCTTGTCGGTGATCTTGTAGGCTGCACGAAGGTCTGTCTCGGCGACTTTCAGCATCTGGGCTTCAAGATCCGAATAGTCATCCGCAGTGAAATCCCGCGGCTCCTTGGCGGCTACTTCCGCAAGCTTGATGATCGCGTCGATCACCGGCTGGAAGCCCTTGTGGCCAAACATGACAGCGCCAAGCATGATCTCTTCGGAAAGTTCTTTGGCTTCCGACTCAACCATTAAGACTGCATCGCCAGTGCCAGCGACCACGAGGTCGAGCGCCGATTCCGGCATTTCGTCCAGATGCGGGTTGAGAATGTACTCGCCATTTGCATAGCCAACGCGCGCTGCGCCGACTGGGCCCATGAACGGCACGCCGGAAAGGGTGAGCGCCGCCGACGCCGCGACCAGCGAGAGGACATCGGGATTGTTCTCAAGATCATGCTGCATGACGGTGATGACGACCTGCGTGTCATTCTTGTAGCCATCCGGGAACAGCGGGCGAATTGGACGGTCGATGAGGCGCGAGACCAGCGTCTCGTTTTCGGACGGACGGCCTTCGCGCTTGAAATAGCCGCCTGGAATCTTGCCGGCGGCATAGGTCTTTTCCTGGTAGTTGACGGTGAGCGGGAAGAAGTCCTGACCAGGCTTCGGCGATTTGGCCGAGACGACGGTGGCGAGCACCACGGTCTCGCCATAGGTCGCCATCACGGCGCCGTCGGCTTGACGGGCGACCTTGCCGGTTTCGAGGATGAGCGGACGGCCCGCCCATTCGACTTCCACGCGATGTGTATTGAACATTGAAATTATCCTGTCTTGCGCCGGTTCATCCGCCTGCAGTTTTGCGGCGGTCCGGCCTTGCGTTTCACTTTGAACACGTCACGGGCAAGACAATGAGCATCCCCCCAAGCGGGATGCCGACAATCCTGCCCCATTCGGGTTCAGGTTGCTCCGGAACTCGAATGATCCGGAGGGTTCGGGCAACAGTGCCCGGAATGAAAACCGGCGGACGCGCAAAGCCTCCGCCGGGATTGCCTTAGCGGCGCAGACCGAGCTTGGTGATCAGCGTCTGATAGCGATCCGCGTCCTTGCGCTTGAGATAATCAAGCAGCGAGCGGCGGGTTGCGACGAGGGTCAGCAGTCCGCGGCGCGAATGATTGTCCTTCTTGTGCGTCTTGAAATGCTCTGTCAGGTTTGTGATGCGCTCGGAAAGCACCGCGACCTGGACTTCGGGCGAACCGGTGTCATTTTCCGTTGTGGCGTGTTCTTTCATGAGCGCTTGCTTGCGCTCTGCGGTAATCGACATCGGAATATCCTTTCTAAACTGAGGATTGGGGGCGCCCAGAGCCGGGATGTCGTCCAGCAAGGGCCGTGAAAAGCAGGCGCAGGGCGCGGTGCTGGCGGGGCGTATAGGGGAAAATGACGGGAAAGGGAAGGGGTGTCGGGAGATCGGCGCCCTATTGATTTCGTGCATTGAATATATATTTTATGAACATGGATTTTGATGTCGAATGGGGCGATGAGAAGAACGAGGTCTTAACTGAGCGTTATGGATTCGGATTTGATCGAGTTGTTGAGGCTATCGCAAGCGGCGGTTTGCTAGATGACAAGGCACATCCGAACACTTCGAGGTACGGTCACCAGTTTCAGCTGGTGGTCGAAATCGACAGCTACGCTTGGGTCGTCCCCTATGTAGGGTCCGCAAAGCTAAAGTTTCTCAAGACCTTCTTCCCCTCTAGAGTAGAAACACAGAAATATCTGGGACCAAGACAATGACCGCCAAAAGAGAACTTTTTGCGCCAATGACCGACGAGGAAGAGGCCGAAATGATCGCCAGCACAGAACGCGGCGAGTGGGTATCTGTCGGCAACATCGATGAGAAGCGCGCGATTTGGCAGAAAATGGCAGAGAATGCGCTCGCCAAGCGGCGAAAGCGGATTTCGATTTCGATCCCCGAACTCGACCTGATCAGGCTGAAACGCCGCGCCGCCGAAGAAGGCATGCCATATCAGACGCTGATCAATTCAATCTTGCACAAATATGTGAGCTGATGGTATCGCGCCATCTGCTTTTGACGTCACGGCCCGGACCCCAAGTCTGCTCTGATGCCCGACAATGGGCAACTGGAGCGCCGCTGCATTCAGACGCGGCGCAATATTGCGAAAGCTGGCCGCTATCTCATTATGCTCTTGGCTGAGATGAAATGAAATACTAACTCGCAATGAGTTCCCGACACCTTCATCCGAATTGCCATTGAAGCCGCCTCCCATGCCGACAAAGCGAAGCTGGATGACGCGCTTGCGCAGCTTGCTGTCTGAGAATCCTGCATTGTCTTGTGATCTTGATGATTGCTCAGGTCATTTCCTCGTGTCGGGGCCGGGCGAACTCGCACTTGATTTGCTCATATCGCAATTGAAAGACAGAGCATCGATTTCGAAGATTAAAGTCGGCGCTCCGCAAATTGCTTACCGCGAAACCTTCTCGAAAGACAGCGACGGCCGATTACACTCATAAAAGGCAAGCTCCATGGCAAAGGTGAGTTTGCGCGGGTCAAGCTTCAACTAGTTCCGCTCGACGTCAATGCGCCGTGCTTCGTTCTCATCAGTCCCTGACCTAGCAATGCCCGCAGAGTTCATAGCTGGCGTCAAGAAGGGCTTTGAGAGTGTGCTCGAGTGCCGGCCCCTATGCCGGATTTCCAATTCTTCGGAGTGAAGGCGATCCTTGCTCGACGGTGCGTGGCACGATGAGGACTCAAGTGATAAGGCATTCGAGATTGCAGGAAGGGCGGCCATGCGCCAAGCCGCAAGTGATGGCGGCGTTGCGCTGCTTGAACCGTTCATGCAGGTCAAAATCTCAGCGCCAGGAGGTTACACGAAAGACATTGAGACGGATATTCGAAGGCGCCGAGGCGAAATCAGAGGCCGAAGGCTAGACGGCCGGGCAAGCCGAAATCGAGGCCTGCATTCCGCTCGGCAATCTCTTCAAGTACGAATATAAGCTGAGGACAATAACCCTCGGCCAATGTTTGTTCGAATTGGAATTCAGCCATTATGCGCTCTTGCCATCGCCCGATGATCCGCCGTTCCGCCCCGCCGCCGGGATGCGTCTTGGCTGACTGAACTTGTCGGGGAAGTGAAACTCAGTCTGGCGCGGCGCGGCCCGCCAGCATCAGCACCGCCGCCCCCAATACCCCCGCCCCGCCACGCCAGACCCTGATCCCATCAGCACGCCAATCTTCACCGCCTCCGTCATCGCCCCCTCCTCCGGAAACGCCAGCAGACCAATGAACAGGCTCATCGTGAACCCGACGCCGCACAGGATCGACACGCCGTAAACCTGCGCCCACGACGCCTCGCGCGGCAGTTCCGTCACGCCTGCCGCGACAGCGAGGCGAGCGGCGAAAAAGACACCGATCTGCTTGCCGAGGAACAACCCTGCCGCAATGCCGAGCGTGACAGGCTGGATGAGTGTTTCAAGGCTTAGCCCAGACAACGAAACCCCTGCATTGGCAAAGCCGAAGACCGGAACAATGCCGAACGCCACCCATTTGTGCAGTCCATGCTCAAGCCGGTTGAGGGGCGAATGGTCGTCGCCCGCCGGAATGGTCAGCGCCAGCACGACGCCGGCAATGGTGGCGTGGACGCCCGATTGCAGCATGAAATACCAGAGCAAAGCGCCCGGCAAGAGATAGGCCGGAAGGCGCTTTACGCCCGCCGCGTTCATGCCGGTCAGGATCGCGGCAGTGACCGCAACTCCGCCCAGCGCCCAGAGATGAATTTGGGCCGTGTAGAACATGGCGATGATAACCACCGCTCCGAGATCATCCAGAATGGCGAGAGCGGCGAGAAAGACTTTCAAGGAAACCGGCACACGCTTGCCTAACAGCGCCAGAATGCCAAGCGCAAAGGCAATGTCGGTGGCCGACGGTATCGCCCATCCCGCCAGCGTCTCTGGAGAGTTGCGATTGAGCCAAAGATAGACGAGCGCCGGAGCCGCCATGCCGCCAACCGCCGCAAAGGCGGGCAACGCGCGCTGCTGCCATGTTGAAAGCTCTCCGCCCAGAAACTCGCGTTTGATCTCAAGGCCGACAAACAGAAAGAAGATCGCCATCAACCCATCATTGATCCAGTGCAGAACCGAGAGCGGGCCGAGATAGGCGTGAAGCGCATCGAAATAGGCTGTTGAGAAAGCCGAATTGGCAATGATCAGCGCCAGCGCCGCCGTAACCATCAGGACAATGCCGCCCGCCGCTTCGCTGTTGAGAAACTCGGTTAGGGCTGCTGACAGGCGCTGCGGCATTTGTGTCCCCGTTTGATCGGCGTTGAGTAGCAGATAGGTTGATTATCGCCTTGTGGAAAGTGCGCGCTTCAGCGATTGTCGTGTTGCCATCCGGCGGCCAGCCGCTGTCGGCAGACACGACAGAAGGAGTGCAAATGAGCCGCCTATCGCTTTTGTTCCCCGCCATTTGCCTTCAGTTTACTGTTTCAGATGCCCATGCCAGCACTGCTGCGCCTGCGCTCGACCTCACCGCGAACTGGGCCGGCATTCTCTCGCTGCTGATATTTGTCAGCGCCTATGTGCTGGTCGTGTTCGAAGAGCCGCTGCATCTGCGCAAATCAAAGCCCGTCATGCTTGCGGCGGGGCTGATCTGGCTGCTCATCGGTATCGCCTATTCCGGCGCGGGCAAGGCGGATGACGCCCAGCTTCTTGCCAAGGGCATTATTGAAGAGTTCGCCGAACTTTTCCTCTTCCTCCTCGTCGCCATCACCTATGTGAACACGCTCGAAGAGCGGCGGGTGTTTGACGTCTTGCGCGCGCGGCTGGTGGGCATGGGTCTAAGCTATCGCGCGCTTTTCTGGATGACGGGCATAGCGTCTTTTTTCCTGTCAGGCGTGCTCGACAATCTGACGACAGCATTGGTTATGGGCGCGGTTGTGCTTGCCATAGGTTCGGGTTCGAAGTCCTTCGTCGCCATCGCCTGCATCAATATTGTCGTTGCGGCCAATGCCGGCGGCGCGTTCTCGCCCTTTGGCGACATCACGACGCTGATGGTTTGGCAGAAGGGCAAACTGGATTTCTGGGAATTTTTTGTTCTGTTCCTGCCTTCCCTGGTCAATTTCCTTGTGCCTGCAGCGATCATGCAGTTTGGCGTTCCGAAGTCGAAACCCGCGCAGCATCAGGACCGTGCAAGCATGAAGCCGGGCGCGCTTGGCGTTATTGTCCTGTTTGCCGCGACAATTGTCACCGCCGTCTCGTTCAAGAACTTCCTGCATTTGCCGCCCGCGCTCGGCATGATGCTTGGCCTCGGCTATCTGCAGATCTGGTCATACTTTCTGCAGCGCAAGGGCAGGCGGCGCGATGATGAGGACATGGTGCTGGATTCCTTCGCGCAGGTGCAGCGCGTTGAATGGGACACGCTGCTGTTTTTCTTTGGAATCATCTTCGCCGTCGGCGGCCTTGGCGTGATCGGCTACCTCGCCCATGCCTCGCAGTTTCTCTACGCCGATCTTGGACCTACAACCGCCAACATCATCATCGGCGCGCTCTCGGCGATAGTTGATAACATTCCGCTGATGTTCGCCGTGCTGACCATGGACCCGCAAATGTCCGCCGGGCAGTGGCTGCTGATCACACTCACCTGCGGCGTTGGCGGCTCCATGCTCTCCATCGGCTCGGCGGCGGGCGTGGCGCTGATGGGCCAGTCGCGCGGGCTCTACACATTCTCAAGCCATCTCAAATGGACATGGGCCATTGCGCTCGGCTATGCGGCGAGCATTGCGGCGCATCTGCTGATCAATTCGCATTTGATGTGATGGCTATTTGAACACCCGTTTGGGGTGAAATTCGCCGAAGCGCACTTCGCCAATGGCCAGAAGCTTGCCCTTGTCTGTGACATAGGCACGGTCGGCGTCCAAGGGCGCGTCGCGGCCACGGATGATGGCAGGGTTACCCATGCGGATGCGGTTGGCGGCATCTTCGCCGAGCGCCATGTGCGGAAGCGAGACGAGCGCAGCTTCAGGCGTTTCCAATAGCGCATCCAGTGGGCGGAAACTCCCTATGCTGAGCACGTTACTGTCCTGCCCATTCAATTCCGCAACATCTTTGGCGGCGGCTTCCAGCTGCGCCTGCGTCATTGAACGATCTTCCCCAAATGGTGCCACTGAAGTACGTCGAAGCGCAGAAACATGGCCAAAGCAGCCGAACAAGCGGCCCATATCCCGCGCCAGCGCGCGCACATAGGTGCCCTTGCCGCACTCGACTTCAAACACGGTTTGGTCCGCATCCGGCATATCCCGAATGACAAGGCGTAGAACTTCAACTTCGCGCGAGGCAATCTCGACTGTTTCGCCAACGCGGGCGATGTCATAGGCACGCTCGCCATTGATCTTGACTGCGGAGAATTGCGGCGGGGTCTGCTGAATGACGCCTGTGAAGCGCGGCAGTGCCGTCTCAATGTCCGCACGGAGCGGGCGAGTGTCCGATCGACTGACGATTTCACCCTCAAGGTCATCCGTCGTGCGCTCTTCGCCCCAGGCGACGGTGAACACATAGGTCTTACGCTCATCCATAAGGTACGGGACTGTTTTGGTTGCCTCGCCTAGCGCGATGGGCAACACGCCAGTTGCGAGCGGGTCGAGCGTTCCGGCATGACCGGCCTTGTCGGCGCGATAGAGGCGCTTGACGAACGAGACCGCGTCAGTAGAGCCCATGCCATAGGGTTTGTCGAAAATCAGCCAGCCAGAAACGGCGCGCGCCGGCCGCTTGCGCCGCTGGTTCATTCGTCTTCTTTGTTGATGCTGATGACAGGCCGCAGCGTGTCCTGCACCACTTCGGGCTTGCGCAGCAGCGTGTCGATTTTGGTAAAATTGTCGAAACTTGTGTCGGCGCGAAAATGGATCATCGGCATGGAGCGCAGCTGGCGCAAGGCCGGGCCGAGCGCACCGCGGATAAAGCGCGTGTGCCTGTTGAGCGCGGCGACAACCGGCTCGGGATCGGCGACGCCGAGCGGCGAGACATAGGCCGTGGCGCGAGTCAGGTCCGGCGTCATTCGCACTTCGGAGACCGAAATGACCGTAGTTTCGATGACGGGATCAATGATCTCGCCTCGCTGCAAAATAAGCACCAACGCATGACGCACCATCTCGCCGACACGCAACATGCGCTGCGACGGGCCTTTGGCGGATTTCTTTGCGGGCATGATGCAGTTCCAGGTTTTGAGCCTTCCCCGCAAGGGGGAAGGCCGGAGCTTACAGCGACCGCTTGATCTCTTCGACGCGGAAGCATTCAATGACGTCGCCAACGCGCAGATCTTCGTAGCCTTCGAACGCCATGCCGCACTCCTGGCCGGTCTGCACTTCCAGAACCTCGTCCTTGAAGCGTTTGAGCGTCTTGAGCTTGCCTTCGTGGATAACGACATTGTCGCGCAGGAGCCGCACGCCCATGCCGCGCTCGACCTTGCCTTCGGTGACACGGCAGCCGGCGATCTTGCCGACCTTGGTGATGTTGAAGACTTCGAGGATTTCAGCATTGCCGAGATAAGTCTCGCGCCGTTCAGGAGACAGAAGTCCAGACATCGCCGCTTTAACGTCGTCTGTCAGATCATAGATGATGTTATAATAGCGGATTTCGATGCCTTCCTTGGCAGCCGCGTCACGGGCCTGAGTATTGGCGCGCACGTTGAAGCCGATGATCGCCGCGTTCGAGGCCGCCGCTAGGCTGACATCGGATTCGGTGATGGCGCCCGCGCCGGAATGAATGATCCGGGCGCGCACTTCTTCGGTCGAAATTTTGTCCAGTGCGCCGGTAATGGCTTCGATCGATCCCTGAACGTCGCCCTTGATTAGAAGCGGGAATTCCTTCGTGCCTGCGGACGACAATTGCGTCATCATCTGCTCGAGCGAGCCACGGGAACCTGCTTGCTTGGCCACAGCCTTTTCGCGGTTCTTGTGCTGGCGGTATTCGGAAATCTCGCGGGCGCGGGCTTCCGAGTCGATGACCGCAATGCGGTCACCCGCCTGCGGCGGCCCTTGCAGACCCAATACCTCGATGGGCATGGAGGGACCCGCTTCCTTCACATGATCGCCCTTGTCGGTGACAAGCGCACGCACGCGGCCCCATTCGGAACCCGCCACGATAATGTCGCCGATCTTGAGCGTTCCCGCCTGAATGAGGACTGTCGCCACCGAGCCGCGGCCCCGGTCGAGCTTGGCTTCCACCACCACGCCTTCGGCGGGGCGGTCCGGATTGGCTCTCAACTCCAGAACTTCGGACTGAAGCAAAATGGCCTCGAGAAGCTTGTCGAGCCCCTGCCCTGTCTTGGCTGAAACTTC
This sequence comes from uncultured Alphaproteobacteria bacterium, assembly GCA_963792485.1. Classification (GTDB taxonomy): domain Bacteria; phylum Pseudomonadota; class Alphaproteobacteria; order Rhizobiales; family Rhizobiaceae; genus JANOYJ01. The sequence goes on along the minus strand of CAWBWL010000003.1, from coordinate 46,408 downwards.
AACGTCAAGCGTCTCGCCGCCGAGGGATTCCACAAACACTTCGTGCTGCAGCAGCCCGGTGCGGACTTTCTGCGCGTCGGCGTCGTGCTTGTCCACCTTGTTGATGGCGACGATGATCGGAACGCCCGCAGCTTTGGCATGGTTGATCGATTCAATCGTCTGCGGCATGACAGCGTCGTCTGCGGCCACCACCAGAATGGCAATGTCCGTCGCCTGCGCGCCGCGGGCGCGCATTGCGGTGAAGGCGGCGTGGCCAGGCGTGTCAATGAACGTGATCTTGTGACCGTTGCGCTCGATCTGATAGGCGCCAATGTGCTGCGTGATGCCGCCGGCCTCGCCGGAGACGACATTGGTCTTGCGGATGGCGTCGAGCAGCGAAGTCTTACCGTGATCGACATGGCCCATAATGGTGACGACCGGGGCGCGCGGTTGCAGATCTCCTGCAATATCTGTGACGTTGAAGAAGCCCTCCTCCACATCGGAGTCGGCAACGCGCTTGACGGTATGGCCGAATTCATTGGCAAGCAGTTCCGCGAGATCGGCGTCAATGATGTCGCCTGGCGTCATCATCTGACCCTGCTTCATCAAATATTTGATCACGTCCACTGCCCGTTCTGACATGCGCTGGGCGAGTTCCTGGATCGAAATTGTCTCAGGCAGGATGACTTCGCGGGCAACTTTCTCGCGGACTTCCTGCATTTGCGCACGGCGGAATTTTTCCTGGCGGCGGCGGGTCGCGGCCATGGAGCGGCCACGGGCATCGCCCTCTTCGCCAGCGGTCGCGGAGACGACCGTCAGCCTGTGACGGTTGTCAGGCTCGGCGATCCGGGTTTTTGGCACCCGGACTTCGGCTTTCGGTGCGGCGCGCGCAGCCGAGAAACCGGCGGCGCCACGCGGGCTGCCGCTGCGGCCAGAACGGAAATCATCCATTTCAGCCATGGGACGGCGCACGCCCGGACGGCTCGTATCGACCACCTCTGCATCAGCGGCAGGTGCGCGGCGGCGCGCTTCTTCTTCTGCGCGGCGCTTGGCTTCGGCCTCGGTGCGCAGGCGTGTTTCCTCCTCCGACTGACGGCGGGCGGAATCTTCGGCTTCGCGCTTGCGCAGCCCCTCTTCCTGGGCGCGGCGGCGCGCTTCTTCGACAGCCGTGCGGCGCTCGTCATCATTGCGGAATCCGGCGCCTTCAAGCGCGCGGCGGCGTGCGGCCATTTCGTCATTGGACAGAACATTAAGCACCATGCCGTGATTGATGGGACGGCTTGCCGGGCGCTGGGGAGCGGGCGCCGGCGCAGGTGCGGATGATTGCGGACGTGCTGGAGCGGACGCCGCCGGACGCGGCGCGGCAGCCGGGGCCGCAGCGACCGGCGCTGCAGACGGAGATGGCGCGGGAGCGGGAGAGGCAGCCACAGGCGCCGCTGGCGGATTTGCCGGTACCGCTGGCCGGGGCGCGCGTTCCGGCATGACCGGGATGGGACGCGGTGCGGGCTGAGGAGCAGCCGCAGGCTTGAACAAACCCGCGCCCGGCTCAGGCTTGTCGCCAGGCAGCGAAAATTTGCGCTTCTTCGTCTCGACGACAACCGCCTTGGAACGGCCATGGCTGAAGCTCTGGCGGACCGTCGAATGTTCGAGGCCGGGACGCTTCAGGGTCAAGGTGGGCTTTGACGTCACGCTGAGCGTCTTGTCATCGCCTGTTTTCGTATCAGTCATTCCGTGTCCTTCAAGGGGCCGCTTTGCGGCAGGCCGTCGAGTGGTTTCGCTTCTTCCATGGCTGAATCGCCCCGGTAACGGGCCAAAGCAGCAATACGTTTCTTAAGGTTTTCACCCGCAGAACCGGCAAGAGCGGCTGCATGTATCACATTTGTGCCCCCCAATGCCAAATCCATTTGAGGGCTCGCAAACGGTGCGAGCGAGGGGATATCAGGTCCGCCGCCATATGCAACCGCTTTTCGCGCTTGATCAAGCTTGCGAACGCCATCCGGCGCGGCATCGGAAGCGTGCAGAACCAGCACAGCCTCTTTCGCGCGCACTGCAGCCTCAACTTTTGCAGCGCCTGTGACGATCTGGCCTGCTTTGCGTGCGAGCCCAAGCGCCCCTAGCGCGCTCTTGACCAGAAGCTGATCAACAAGGCCGCCAAGGTCCGGGCTCGCGGTTATGTCGTCCTTCAGTCCGCGCTTGAACAGGTTCTTCTTGACCGCCTCATCGACGCGGGCGCGGGTGGCGGTCACCCAGCAGCCGCGGCCGGGCAATTGGCGCTTGAGATCTGGAGCCACCGTGCCATCAGGCGCGGCGGCAAAGCGGATCAGCCCTTCAGCCGGTCCGCTCTCGCGTGTGACGATGCAAGTGCGATCGTTCATGCCATCCATTCCGGGTCACGGCGCCAAACATGGCGCCTAGGCTCCCGCTTCTTCAAGTTCGGCAGGCTCTTCAGCCGCCAGCTCTTCTTCGGTGATCCACCCAGCCTTGAGGCGGGCAGCCATGATCATTTGTTCTGCTTCGGCACGGGAAATGTCCATGCCGGACAGAACACCCTCATTGACAGTGGTCTCGCCATCCTTGCGCTCTTTCCAGCCGACAAGATCGTCTGCGGCATAGCCCGCGAAGTCTTCGATCGACTTCACGCCGTCCTCGCCAACCTTGGCCATAATGGCTGAAGTCATGCCCTCGATCTGACGCAACTCCTCCTTGACGCCGAGCTTCTTGCACTTTGCCGCAAGCTCAGCCTCGACCTGCTCAAGATATTCGCGGGCGCGGCGTTGCAATTCGCTTGCCGTATCCTCATCAAAGCCGTCAATGCCTGAAATATCACCCGCATCGACATAGGCCAGTTCCTCAACAGAGGCGAAGCCTTCGGAGGCAAGAACCTGACCGACCATCTCATCGACGTTCAGCGAATTCATGAACAGGGCAGAACGCTCGGCGAATTCCTTCTGGCGGCGCTCGGATTCTTCCGCTTCAGTCAGAATATCGATGTCCCAGCCGGTCAGCTGGGAGGCTAGGCGGACATTCTGGCCGCGGCGGCCGATGGCCAGCGATAGCTGGTCGTCCGGCACCACGACTTCGATGCGCTCGGCGTCCTCATCAAGCACCACCTTGGTGACTTCGGCCGGCTGCAAGGCGTTGACGAGGAAGCTGGCGGCATCCGGCGACCATGGAATGATGTCGATCTTCTCGCCCTGCAATTCGCCGACAACGGCCTGAACGCGGGAGCCGCGCATACCGACGCAGGCGCCGACGGGATCAATTGAAGAGTCGCGGGAGATGACGGCTATTTTGGCGCGCGAGCCCGGATCGCGAGCGACTGACTTGATTTCAATGACGCCATCATAGATTTCCGGCACTTCCATGGTGAAGAGCTTGGCCATGAACATCGGATGCGTGCGCGACAGGAATATCTGCGGGCCACGCTGTTCGCGGCGCACGTCATAGACATAGGCGCGGATACGGTCGCCGTAGCGGAAATTTTCGCGTGGGATGAGTTCGTCGCGACGGATAATACCCTCGCCGCGGCCAAGATCGACAATGACATTGCCGTATTCCACGCGCTTGACGGTGCCGTTGGCGATGTCGCCGATACGGTCCTTGTATTCGTCATACTGGCGGTCCCGCTCAGCTTCGCGAACTTTTTGGACGATGACTTGTTTAGCCGATTGGGCGGCAATGCGGCCGAAATCCATCGGGGGCAGCAATTCCGCGATATAGTCGCCGACTTCGGCGTCCGGGTTGCGGTCGCGCGCGCGGATCAATTCAATCTGATTGCCGGGATCCTCGACGGTGTCCACCACTTCCAGAAGCCGCTGCAGCTTGATCTCGCCGGTCTTGGCATTGATGTCGGCGCGGATATTGGTCTCCTGGCCGTATCGGGCGCGCGCCGCCTTCTGTATCGCATCGGCCATCGCTGCAAGGACTATCTCCTTGTCGATTGACTTTTCGCGGGCAACCGCGTCCGCGATCTGCAGAAGCTCGAGCCGGTTTGCACTGACTGCCATGTCTCTCTCCTCTTGCGGGGCGATGCCCCGGTCTTAGTTCTCTGTGTCTTCAACTATTCCATTGGCTTCGCGCAGAGCCTTGTCCTTGCGCAACGCTTCACGGATCAATTCATCGGTGAGCACGAGCCGCGCTTCGGAAATGGCCTCATAGGGAATTTCCACCTGCCGCTCCTCGCCATAGGCGACCTGATCGTTCTCAAAAAGGAAGGCGCTGTCGCGCGCTTCCAATGCCTTGCCCTTGAACTTCTTGCGGCCCGCTACAGGAACTGAAGTCTCAACCCGCATCACATGGCCTGCCCATTGGGCAAAGTCGGATTTGCGCACCAAAGGCCGGTCAATGCCTGGCGAGGAAACCTCCAGATGATAGGCCCGGCTGATCGGGTCCTCCACTTCAAGCGCCGGCGAGACGAGCTTCGAAATCTTCTCGCAGTCCTCCACCGTGATCGTCCCGTCCGGCCGCTCGGCCATGATCTGCAGCGTCAGGCCGTTCAGGCCCAAAATTGTCACCCGCACCAGTCGGAAACCGAGGGTTGCCAGAACGGGCACGACAATGGCGGCGACGCGCGCGTCCAATCCGGTCTCCCGGATCAGGCGGTCATCTTCCACATTTAGCGCCGTTTCGCTCAAGGCCAGCCTTCAGGTAACAAAAAAGAGCGGGTCCTTGCGGACCCACCCTTGCTCAACAGATCAAGAATTTACGTGTTACTTAATTGATCTGCTATTGTGATGCAAGTCCTGCGCCGCGCGCCAAATTGCAACATTTCGCCTATTGCGCCTTATCCGCCCTTATTCGTAGGGTGTAGAAAGGTGATCCAGCGATTCAGGTTTCGCTGAAGCAACGTATCTTACAATGAATCGATTGGGGCGTCGATGGACGAAACTCTGCCACGAAGCATGAGGGCGCTTGTCTGCAAGCCGGGTCCGGACGATCCGTTAAGGCCAAGCCGTTTTCTGGAACTCGTCGAAAAGCCGCTGCCAACGCCTGCCAAAGGGCAGGTACTTGTCAGGATGGAGGCTGCATCGGCTAATCCTTCGGACCTTTTATCGCTGCGCGGCAGGTATGCAATCAATCCCGCCGCAGGGCAGACCTGCGGTATTGAAGGTGTCGGACGGGTTGTGCAGTCCAATGCAGGTGTGCTCGGCGCATTTTTAAAGGGCAGGCGCGTTGCGGTTGCAAAACCCGAAGGTGAAGGCGTTTGGGCGCAATACGTTGCGATTGGAGCAAAAAATTGCATTCCGGTCGGTGAAACCATGCCAATGGAGTCTGCGGCGGCCTTTGTCGTTAACCCATTCACTTCTTACGCGCTGATTGAAAAGGCTCACAAGAAGGGCGCCAGGGCGATTATCCAAACCGCCGGGGCGAGCCAAGTCGGCAAGGGAGTCATTGCGCTTGCAAGGGCTGCGAAGATTGAGACAATCTCGATTGTCCGGCGGAATGAGCAAGTCAAGGTTCTGCAAGAGATCGGAGCCAAACATATTCTTGTCCGCAGCGATCACGCATTTCATCAAAACCTCAAAGCGCTTTGCGAAAAGCTGAAACCCACCCTGTTCTTTGACGCCGTGGGGGGACCGATTACAGCAGAGATCATGGAGCTGATGCCGCAAGACAGCGATGCGGTTGTTTTCGGCTACCTTGAGGAAAACGCCATCCATCCACATGGCGGTTATTTCCCGACCCAGTCTGTCATCTACAAGAACCAGACAATCACCGCGTTTTGGCTGGCTCCCTATTTCATCAAGCTCGGCCAACTGGGCGGCCTGCGGGCATCGCTGAATATCTTGAAGTTGTTTAAGGCCGGCATATTCAAGACGAGGGTCGCATCAATCAGCAGCATGGAGGCGTATCCGGCGGCGTTGGATGAGTATGCGAAAAACATGACCGCAGGCAAAGCGTTGCTCAAACTGGATTCCTAACGGCAGAAATTGACTACGGCAGCTTGTCCTCAGGGTTGGCTTGCCAATGCATTTCATGTAAACGCCTGATCTGGGGCAACAATTATTCTTCCAAAGGCACTGCCAAAGTGCCCGCCGATTGGCCGAAGCAGAGGGTTGTTCATTGGCTGCGCATGATTTGAGTACCCGGCGAGGCCGGATTGTGCGGTTCCTGTCCTGGTTCGAGCCTTACTTGCGGGCGCTCGGCACTGTTCATGATTTCTTGGCAGCGGGCTTATCGTTCTTTGGTGCATTTGTTGTGGCGATCGGCTTTGACGCTACCGTCGTAACGCCTGGCATCATTGAAAAGCTGGCGCTTTTCTCGGCCGGTTCTGCCGCCGTGTTTTATTTCTTTTCTTTGAACGGCGGTTCTTGGCGCTATGCGTCGCTACCTGACCTTACCGCGATTGTGAAAGCGTCATCGGTTGCAGTCCTGGGTTATGTGCTTGTTCAATTCCTGTACAGCCGCGGCGACGGGCTTCCGAGAACGGTGCCCGTCGTCCTTTGGCTGTTCATGATCGCCTCTCTGGCGGGCCCGCGCGTTATTTTCCGGATAGCGAAGGAAAGCGGCGGGTTCGGCCTGCTGACGGGTATTTCGCGGCCAAAGGCTGGCGCATCCCATGTTCTTATTTACGGCATGAACGATATTGCAGAGGCCTACATCCGGGCAGTGCGGTTGCGGCGGGGCGCGGACGTTTTCATCGCCGGCGTCGTTGACGACGACGATCAAAAGCAGGGCCGCATCCTGCAGGGCCGCCGTGTCCTTGGAACGTCCGCTGATCTGACAATCATCAAGGAGGTGCTTCAGCTCAAGGGGCTGAACATCACGGAATTGGTCGTTTCGGACAATTCTCTCTCTGCGCAGGACCTCACAACCCTCGTGGAACGGGCTGTTAACGCCGGTTTGAAGATCACCCGGCTGCCTGACATATTGAGAACCGCAACCATTCGCGGCAATACGCATATTGATCCAAAACCGCTCGAAGTGCGCGATCTGTTGGGGCGCAAGGAAGTATCCCTGACAAGTGTCGAAGTCACACGGCTTATTGAGCGCCGCACGATTCTGTTGACGGGAGCCGGCGGCTCGATCGGGGCGGAGCTGGCCCGTCAGATATCGGAGTTCAATCCAAAACGGTTTGTGCTGTGCGATATTTCCGAGCACTTCCTGTACTCAATCGATCTGGAACTCACGGAAAAACATCCGGAAATCGAGTTCATTGCGCGTATTGCCGATGTGCGCGATAAAAAGCGCGTGGACGACATTTTTGAGGAATTCCGTCCGGATGTCGTGTTTCACGCTGCAGCGCTGAAACACGTTCCTCTGGTCGAAGAGAACGCGCTCGAAGCCATAAAGACCAATATTATCGGCACCAAAAACTGCGCGGACGCGGCGCTGTCTTTCGGAAGCAACATCTTTGTGATGATTTCCACCGACAAGGCGGTCAACCCGACCAATGTGATGGGCGCCACCAAACGCGCGGCGGAAGCCTATTGCCAGCTTCTCGACCTGAAATCAGAGCATACGCGCTTCAAAACGGTCCGGTTCGGCAATGTGCTTGGATCCAACGGGTCGGTCGTGCCGCGATTTGCCGCGCAAATCGCAAAAGGCGGACCGGTCACGGTGACGCATCCGAAAATCATGCGTTACTTCATGACCATTCCCGAGGCGGTGACATTGGTGCTGCAGTCATCGGCCCATGGCGACCGGACATCCGCCGAGCGCGGCAAAATTCTCGTGCTCGACATGGGCAAGCCGGTTCTGATCGCGGAACTTGCGCAGCGAATGATACAACTGGCCGGCCTGCGCCCCGGAGTTGACATTCAAATCGAATACACTGGTCTGCGTCCGGGAGAAAAACTGTACGAGGAACTCTTCGATCCGAGCGAGGTCGAGGAAGGAAACGAGAGCGATTCTTATGTCGTGGTGTCGCCCCGTGTTGTGGAGCAATCCGTTCTTGAGGGTGCGCTCCGCGACATGGAGGCAGACAACTCGGCTGACCAGTCGCATCAAGCGATCATCTTGTTGAAGCGCATTGTTCCAGAGTTCAAGCAAGGCGGCCAGTCAATTGACGCCGACATGACAAATGTGATTGCGCTGCCCGCCAAAATGCTGGGCAAGGCGTCCTGAGAACTCAGAGGCCTGCAAACAGCGCGAGGCCTAAGCAGAGTGCGCACAAGAGGGCCGACACGCCTTTCCAGAGCGCCACGGGGTTGCGCTCGATCAGCGGCTTTTCGCGGCCGAAGCCAAGTTCAGTGTTGGGCTTACGCAGATCTTCCACCAGCGCGGACAGGGCTTCGGTGCGCTCTGCCAGCGACTTCCTGACGGCCTGTTCCAAAGCCGCGTCAACCCAGTCCGGCACGTCCTTGCGGCGCGACGCGGCGGGGACATAGGCGAGCTTTTTGGCCGCGCGCCGCGCTGGTGATGCCCTTGCCATAGGGCAGGTGGCCGGGGAGCATTTCATAGGCGATGACGCCGAGCGAATAGATGTCGGACAGGTTGGAAGGCGCTGCGCCGGTCAGATGTTCCGGTGCTGCGTAATCGGAAGTGCCTGCCGGGACGAGACGCCCAGCGCGGCCTCTTTCGTCGGACCATCTTGCGGCCTGCGAGGAGCCAAAATCGATGATTTTCACCAGGCCGGTGGCGTCGATCAGGACTTTGCCGGGCTTCATATCCAGGTGCAGCACGTCCTTGCGGTGCAGCGCCCGCAAGCCCAGCGCGATCTGAGCGATGATCGAACGGACAGACTCAAGATCAGGCGCGGGATTGTCCAGCATCCATTGCTGCAACGTCCTGCCGTCGAAATATTCGATCACATGATAAAGCCCGCGGCGGTCAGGCTTAGCAGCGTGAACTTTAAGCACGTGCGGGCTGGAGACTGCATTCCATCTATTCCTCCCCCGCGAAGGCATTGACGAGGTATTGGCCCCAAATGTGCTGATTTTTTAGGCTCAATGCTGCGCTGCACAAAAAATGACCTGATTTCAGCGTCCGATAAACAAGAAAACCCTCGATATTCGGACCGCAGAACTGCACTAAAGTCAGTAACGCACTGAAATATAACACAAAAAAGTCGATATCTAGATCTGGCACGCAACGTGCTTGCAAGAAGTCGGACGACCAGACTTGGCCTATCGCAGCCCTTCCAGTGCGACAAGAATCCATTGGCAGACCATCAAAGGAGAATTTGATGACACTCTACAAACGCGCGACTTCATTTGATAACACGGCCTCGCGCCGGACTTTTCTCAGGCAGACTGCAGCCACCGCCGCACTGTTGTTCGCCTCGCGCAAACTGCTGCCGTCGGGGGCTTACGCGGCGCCCGCCGCTCCGGAGGTGACCGCCGCCAAGCTTGGCTTCATTGCATTGACCGATGCCGCTCCGCTGATCATTGCCAAGGAGAAGGGCCTTTTTGAAAAGCACGGCATGCCTGATGTCGAAGTGTCAAAACAAGCATCATGGGGCGCGCTGCGCGACAACATCGTCCTTGGCGGCGAAGCGAATGGGATCGACGGCGCGCACATACTGACGCCGATGCCCTACCTTATACACACAGGCAAGGTGACGCAGAACAACACTCCGGTTCCCATGACCATTCTTGCCCGCCTCAACCTTGACTGCCAAGGCATTTCTGTCGCGCAGGAGTACAAGGACACCGGCGTCGGGCTAGACGCGTCCAAGCTCAAAGCCGCGTTCGAAGCGAAGAAAGCCGCTGGCAAGGAAGTCAAGGTCGCGGTCACTTTCCCGGGAGGCACCCATGATCTGTGGATGCGTTACTGGCTTGCGGCTGGCGGCATCAATCCTGACAAGGATGTGGCCACCATCGTTGTGCCGCCACCGCAAATGGTCGCCAACATGAAAGTCGGCAGCATGGATGCCTTCTGCGTTGGCGAACCGTGGAACGAGCAGCTCGTCAATCAGGGCATAGGTTTCACTGCCGCCACCACCGGGGAACTGTGGAAAGGCCATCCGGAGAAGGCGCTCGGGATGCGCGCTGATTGGGTGGAGAAAAACCCGAACGCCACCAAGGCCATCCTCATGGCCGTCATGGAAGCACAGCAATGGTGCGATGACATGGCCAACAAGGAGGAGATGGCAGGGATCATTGGCAAGCGATCCTGGATGAACGTGCCTGTCGCTGACATCATCGGGCGCCTGAAGGGCGATATCAACTATGGCAATGGCCGTGTTGAGACTGGAACGGACCAGAAGATGAAATTCTGGGCGGGCGGTGCTTCCTATCCCTTCAAGAGCCACGACTCCTGGTTCGTCGCCGAGAATGTCCGCTGGGGCAAGTTTGCTCCGGACACGGATATCAAGGCGCTGGTTGGTCAGGTTAACCGGGAAGACATCTGGCGCGCGGCGGCAGCCGAGCTCGGCATTGCCGCTGCTGACATGCCCGCGACGGATTCACGCGGCGTGGAGACGTTCTTCGACGGCAAGACCTTCGATCCCGCAAATCCGTCGGCCTATCTCGACAGCCTTTCGATCAAGGCCGCTTCCTGAGGTTTCAACTGGCCGGCAAACCCGGCCGGTACTCTTTTTATGGAGATCGCAATGTCCGCAGCTGTCCGAAACAATGTTTTGACGCTTGAACTGCCTTCAAACAAGGAAGCCGCGATTGTGCCGCTGAACCTGAAATCTGCGCGAAAGACCGATTACGCCGCGATGGCAAGCCGCGCCGCCTCGAACATGCTGCCGCCGCTCTTGGTCTTTGCGCTCATGCTGATGATATGGCAGCTTGCCTGTTCACATCCTGGCGCAAGCCTGCCGCCTCCAACCCAAGTCTGGACCGAGGCATACGACCTTATCGCTTTCCCGTTCTTCGACTACGGATCGGGTGACATCGGTTTGATGTGGCGGGTTCTGATCTCGCTGCAGCGTGTCGCGATCGGTTTCGGACTTGCCGCAATTGCCGGCGTTGCGCTCGGGGCGCTGGTCGGTCAATCGATTTGGGCGACGCGGGGGCTTGACCCGATCTTCCAGATTCTGCGCACTGTGCCACCGCTCGCCTGGCTTCCACTTTCTCTTGCAGCATTTCGCGATGCCAATCCGTCCGCAATTTTTGTGATCTTCATCACGTCTATCTGGCCGGTCATCATAAACACCGCCGTCGGCGTCAGAAACATCCCGCAGGACTACCGCAACGTCGCCAAGGTGCTTCGTCTTAACCCGCTTGAGTTTTTTATCAAAATCATGGTGCCTGCCGCCGCGCCTTATATTTTCACCGGACTGCGCATCGGCATAGGCCTGTCCTGGCTCGCCATTGTCGCGGCTGAAATGCTGACCGGCGGCGTCGGCATCGGCTTCTTCATCTGGGATGCGTGGAACTCCTCGCGTCTGCCCGACATCATCGTCGCCCTCGCCTATATCGGCGTGACCGGCTTCATGCTCGACCGCCTGGTCGCCGCTTTCGGCAGGTTCGTCACGCGCGGCACTTCGGCTTCATAAGGAATTCCATCATGACGGCCTATTTGAGGATTGACCACATCGACAAGAACTTCGAACGCGCGGGCAAGCGCACTGAAGTGCTGAAGGACGTGGCGCTGACCATCGACAAGGGCGAGTTCGTCTCGATTATCGGCCATTCCGGATGTGGGAAATCCACACTCCTGAACCTGATCGCGGGCCTGACTCCGGTTTCCAACGGCGTCATTCTGCTCGAAGACAAGGAAGTGAACAGCCCTGGCCCGGAGCGTGCCGTTGTGTTCCAGAACCACAGCCTGCTGCCTTGGCTGACCGTCTATGAGAATGTGAACCTGGCCGTGTCCAAAGTCTTCGGCTCCTCCAAGACCAAGGCGGAGCGGCATGACTGGGTCATGCGCAATCTTGACCTGGTGCAGATGGCCCATGCCAAGGACAAGCGTCCCGCTGAGATTTCCGGCGGCATGAAGCAGCGCGTCGGCATTGCCCGGGCGCTCGCGATGCAGCCGAAAATACTGCTGCTGGACGAACCGTTCGGCGCGCTCGACGCCTTGACGCGAGCGCATCTGCAGGACGCGGTGATGGAAATCCACGCCCGCCTCGGCTCGACCACGATCATGATCACGCATGACGTGGACGAGGCGGTGCTTCTGTCCGACCGCATCGTGATGATGACCAACGGCCCGGCGGCCAAGATCGGCGAGGTGCTCGCCGTGCCGCTGGCCCGGCCGCGCGAGCGTCTCAAGCTCGCCGGCGACCGGACTTATCTGAAGTGCCGCGAAGCGGTGCTGAAATTCCTCTATGAGCGCCACCGCTTCGTTGAAGCGGCATGACGGAGAACTTGATGAAACAAAAACTGGTCATTATCGGCAATGGCATGGCGCCGGGGCGCATGCTGGAAAATCTGCTGGAGGCGTCGCCTGACGCCTATGAGGTGACGATTTTCAATGCCGAGCCGCGCGTCAACTATGACCGCATCATGCTCTCGCCGGTGCTTTCGGGCGAGAAGAGCTTTGAGGAAATCGTCATCCATGGCGACGGCTGGTACATCCAGCACGGCATCACGCTCTACAAGGGCTGCAAGATCAAGATCGATTGACCGGGAGGCGAAGACCGTCACGTCGGACACCGGCATCATCGCCGAATACGACAAGCTGGTGATCGCCACCGGCTCCGTGCCGTTCATCATTCCCGTGCCCGGCCATGACATGGCGGGCGTGCTCACCTACCGCGATCTCGACGACGTCAACGCCATGATGATCGCGGCCAAGTCGCGCGGCAACGCGGTGGTCATCGGCGGCGGACTGCTCGGGCTTGGAAGCCGCCGCCGGTCTTGCCGAACAGGGCATGAAGGTGACGGTCATCCACATCATGCCGACCTTGATGGAGCGGCAGCTTGATCCGGCTGCCGGGCATCTTTTGAAGAAGGCGGTGGAGGAGCGCGGCATCACGGTTCTGAACGGCGCAAACACCAAGGCGATCCTTGGCACAAGCCGCGTTGAAGGCGTTGAGCTGGCGGACGGGACCATCGTCCCCGCCGACATCGTCATCATGGCCGTCGGCATCCGCCCGAATGCGGCGCTCGGCAAAGAGGCGGGCCTCACCATCAACCGCGGCATCGTCATCGACGACCAGATGCGCACCTCCGACCCGGATGTTTTCGCGCTTGGCGAATGCGGCGAGCACCGGGGCATGGTCTATGGCCTTGTCGCGCCGCTGTATGAGATGGCGGGCATTCTGGCGAAGACGCTGGTTGGCGAAGCGGCGGCCTATGCCGGATCGGTGACAGCGACCAAGCTGAAGGTTACGGGCATCAACCTGTTCTCGGCGGGCGACTTTGCCGAAGGCGAGGACCGCGAGGAAATCGTGCTGCGCGACGCCTCTTCCGGCGTCTACAAGCGGCTTGTCCTCAAGGACAACAAGATCGTCGGCGCGGTGCTGTATGGCGAGACCTCGGACGGGGCCTGGTTCTTCGACATGCTGAAGAAGGGCACCGACATTTCCGAGATGCGCGACACGTTGATTTTCGGCCAGTCCTATCAGGGAGGGTCCCCCCTGGACCCTATGGCGGCCGTTGCAGCCTTGCCGGATGATGCGGAAATCTGCGGCTGCAACGGCGTATGCAAGGGAAAGATCACCGGGGCGATCACCGGGAAAGGGCTGACATCTCTCGACGATGTGCGCGCCCATACCAAAGCCTCGGCCTCGTGCGGCTCGTGCACCGGCCTTGTCGAGCAGTTGCTCGGCATCACGCTGGGCGACGCGTATAATCCGGCCGCCGTGCAGCCCATGTGCGGCTGCACGCATTTCGGCCATGACGATGTGCGCCGCCTGATCGTGGCGCAGGAGATCAAGACCATTCCGGATGTGATGCAGCAGCTGGAATGGAAGACCTCCTGCGGCTGCGCCAAATGCCGCCCGGCGCTGAACTATTATCTCATCTCCAACTGGCCCGGCGAATATGAGGATGACGGCCAGTCGCGCTTCATCAATGAGCGGGTGCACGCCAACATCCAGAAGGACGGAACTTACTCCGTCGTGCCGCGCATGTGGGGCGGCATGACCTCGTCCAGCGAGCTGCGCGCCATCGCCGATGTGGTGGACAAGTTCGCCATCCCCGCCGTCAAATGCACCGGCGGCCAGCGCATCGATCTGCTCGGCGTCAAGAAGGAAGACCTGCCCGCCGTCTGGGCCGATTTGAATGACGCGGGCATGGTTTCCGGCGCGGCCTATGCCAAGGGACTGCGCACAGTGAAGACCTGCGTCGGCACCGACTGGTGCCGCTTCGGCACGCAGGACTCGACCGGGCTTGGCATCCGCATTGAGAAATTCATGTGGGGGTCCTGGACGCCGGCCAAGGTGAAAATGGCCGTCTCCGGCTGCCCGCGCAATTGCTCGGAAGCCACCTGCAAAGACGTCGGCGTCATCTGCGTCGATTCCGGCTATGACATTCATTTCGGCGGCGCGGCGGGCCTCGATATCAAGGGCACGGAAGTGCTCTGCCATGTGGAAACCGAAGACGAGGCGCTGGAAGTCATCGTCGCGCTCACCCAGCTCTACCGCGAGCAGGGCCGCTATCTCGAGCGCATCTACAAATGGATGAAGCGCGTCGGCATTCCGTCAATTCAGGCCAATGTCGTCGCTGACCGGGACAAGCGCGCCAAGCTGTTTGAGCGTTTTGTCTTCAGCCAGAAATTCGCGCAGGTCGATCCTTGGGCCGAGCGCGTTTCGGGCTTGGACAAACATGAGTTCAAACCCATGGCCGAGCTCTCGTTTGCGGAGGCGGCGGAATGAGCATGCACATGAACTGGACCGCCATCGGCAACATCTCCGACATCCCAAGGCGCGGCGCGCGCTGCGTCAACACGCCGATGGGCAAGATCGCCGTGTTCCGCACGGCGGACGATCAGGTGTTCGCCATGGACGATCAATGCCCGCACAAGAAGGGGCCGCTGAGCCAGGGCATTGTGCACGGCACATCGGTGACCTGCCCGTTGCACAATTGGGTGATTTCGCTGGAGACCGGCGAAGCGCAGGGGCAGGATGTGGGCAAGACGCGGACAATTCCGCTGAAGCTCGATGGCGAGGTGATTATGCTGGGGCTGTCGGCGCTGGTTGAGGATGCGGCTTAGTGGGGAGAAACCTTCCCCATTCGATAGTTTGGAGCGAGGCGCCCCCACCCCTGCCCCTCCCCACGAGGGGGAGGGCTAAGTCCAGAGCGCTCTCATGTCCCCCTCCCCCTTGTGGGGAGGGGTTAGGGGTGGGGGCGCCTCGCTCCGAGCGTCTCAACAAACGGAAGCGCCTGCCGCATGACCGAAACCCGCACCACCTGCCCCTATTGCGGCGTCGGCTGCGGCGTGATCGCCAAACGCGAACCCGACGGCGAAATAACCGTGCGCGGCGACCCGGAGCATCCGGCGAATTTCGGCCGCCTCTGCTCCAAAGGCGCGGCGCTTGCCGAGACCATCGATCTCGACGGTCGCCTCCTGCACCCGCAGATCAACGGCAGGCAGGCCAGTTGGGACAAAGCGCTTGATCTTGTCGCAAAAACATTCATCGACACCATCGCAGAACACGGGCCGGACTCCGTCGCCTTCTATGTCTCCGGTCAGTTGCTGACAGAAGACTATTACGCGGCCAACAAGCTGATGAAGGGCTTTATCGGCTCGGCCAATATCGACACAAACTCGCGCCTCTGCATGGCATCCTCCGTCGCCGGCCACCGCCGCGCCTTTGGCTCGGACACGGTGCCGGGAAATTACGAAGACCTCGAAGAGGCGGATCTCATCGTCTTGGTCGGCTCAAATCTCGCATGGTGCCACCCCGTCCTGTTCCAGCGCATCATGGCCGCGAAGGATAAGCGGCAGTCGATGAAGATTGTCACGATTGACCCGCGCCGTACTGTGACATCCGAGGCGGCTGACATGCATTTGGGCGTGACGCCGGACGGCGATGTTGCGCTTTTTTCTGGGCTTCTGGCTTGGCTCAAGAAGCATGGAAAAATAGACGAAGCCTATGTCGGCGCTCATACCCTTGGCTTAGAAGCCGCATTGGATGCAAGCCTCAGTTCGCTTGCCGACATCGCCACAGCCACCGGCCTTTCGGAGGCCGAACTCGAAGCTTTCTATACCCTCTTTGCCGCTACAGAAAAAACCGTCACCGTCTACAGCCAGGGCGTCAACCAGTCCGTCTGCGGCACGGACAAGGTCAACGCCATCATCAATTGCCATCTGGCGACGGGCCGCATCGGGCGGCCGGGCATGGGGCCGTTCTCGGTGACCGGCCAGCCCAACGCGATGGGCGGGCGCGAGGTTGGCGGGCTCGCCAACATGCTGGCCGCGCATATGGAGATTGAGAACCCGGCGCACCGCGATATTGTTCAGAACTTCTGGTGCTCGCCCGTCATCGCGCAGAAGCCGGGACTGAAGGCCGTGGACATGTTCAAGGCCGTAGCTGACGGGCGGATCAAAGCGCTGTGGATCATGGGGACCAACCCCGCTGTCTCAATGCCCGACGCCAGCGCCGTCGAGCAGGCGATCATCAACTGTCCGTTCGTTGTCGTCTCCGACATCATGGAAACCACCGACACCGCCCGCCACGCGCATGTGAAACTGCCGGCGCTGGGCTGGGGCGAGAAGGACGGCACGGTGACCAATTCCGAACGCCGCATTTCGCGCCAGCGGCCATTTTTGGCCATGCCCGGCGAGGCATGGGGCGATTGGAAGATCATCGCGGAAGTTGGCAAGCGCATGGGGTTCGCCGAAGCATTCAACTGGCAGTCGCCCGCTGACATATTTGCGGAATTCGCCGCGCTGTCCGGGACAAAAAACGAAGGCGCGCGCGACTTCGACATTTCCGCTCTTTCGGATGTCAAAGCCGAAAGCTATGACCGCCTGCCGCCGTTCCAATGGCCGAGGCCGAAGGATGCGCATGCCGATCCGGCGCGCTTCTTTGGCAATGGCAAATTCTATACGCCGGACCGCAAAGCGCGTTTCGTCGCGGTCACACCGCCTTCAGCCCGATTGGATTCAGGCTTGGTCCTGAACACGGGCCGTGTGCGTGATCACTGGCACACCATGACCCGCACCGGCAAAAGCGTGCGTCTGTCGCAGCACATTGCCGAGCCCTATTGCGAGATCAATCCGCAAGACGCGATGCGGCTTGGCGTGCGCACCGCCGATCTCGTGAAAGTCGAAAACGCCCTCGGTTCAGTTATTGTGCGCGCATCAGTGACGGGCTGCCAAAGCACAGGCGAAATTTTCGCGCCGATGCACTGGAATGACAGTTATGCCGCCAATGCCCGCATCGGCAAACTGAATGCGGACACGGTTGATCCGGTGTCCGGCCAGCCTGCTTTGAAGATGGCGCGGGCGACCGTGACGCGGTTTGTGCCTGAACTTTATGGGTTTGCTGTGACGCGGGCGCGGCCCGCGCTGGACCTGCCCTATTGGGCGACCGCAAAGGTCAATGGCGGCTGGCGGACGGAGTTCGCAGTTTGCGGTTTTGATGGAGATGCGGAACAGCTTGCCCGCAAACTCGTTGCGGCGGCGCAGACACATGAGTTCGTCAGCTATAAGGATGTGCGCCGGGGCGACTGGCGCTTTGCGGCGGTTGCGAATGGCGCGCTGACGAGTGTCGTTTATCTCAGCCGCAGCCCTGTGAGCGTTGCGCGAAGCTGGGCGGCGGGACTGCTGGAAGAAGGACAACCGGATGTTTCATCTCTGCTCGCCGGTCGTCCGGGCGCGGGCAAAATCGACAAGGGAGCGACAGTCTGCGCCTGTTTCTCCGTCGGCTTCAATGAGATCGCCGGTGCGGTGCTGGACGGCTCATGCCTCAGTGTTCAAGCCATCGGCGAAAGCTTGAAGGCGGGTACCAATTGTGGCTCATGCCGGGCCGAGATCAAGCGGATCATCACGTCTCATCTGCCCGCTGCGGCGGAATAGAGCGCAAGGCTATCGCGCCCTGACCCCATTCAACAATATCGTCAGCACCGCCTGCGCCGTCTGCTCGTAGAATCCGGGCTTGTCGACTTGGCTGCCGAGAATGGCGCGGACCTGAACGTCAAAATCGGCATAGTGCTGGGTCGTCGCCCAGATGATGAAGAACAGATGGTGCGGGTCAACGGGCGCGAGCTTGCCTTCGCTGACCCATTTGCGGATGACCCCCGCCTTGCGGTCCACCAACTCCTTCAGGCCCGTCTTCAGGAACCCGCCGACATGCGGAGCCCCATGCAAAATCTCGTTGGCGAAGAAGCGCGAGGCAGCGGGCTTCTTCGCTGACATTTCGAGCTTGCGGGTAATGTAGCGGCGCAGCTCCTCGACCGGGTCGCCATCCGGATTGAGCGTGCGCATCGGCTCCAGCCATTCCTCGAGCGTGTTCTCAAGAACTGCTGCATAAATGTCGTCTTTGCGCCGGAAGTAGTAGAGAAGGTTCGGCTTGGACATGCCAGCCTTTTCGGCGATCTGGTCGATCGTCGTGCCGCGCAGGCCGTAATTGGCAAACATGTCGAGCGCAGCATCCAGGATAATGCTGCGGTTCGCCTCTTGAATGCGGGTCGGCTTCTCGCCTGCGTCTCTGGTTTTGCTCGTTGCCACGGCTTTGACAGCTTCTTGATCGGCGCGCCTCTATTTGCGGCTGCCAGCTAAACATACTGCGCGCCGAACGCAATCGCTATTGACCGGCCAAAGCTTCCCAAATAGCCTGCCTTTTGACCGGATAGTCAACAATTTCGGTGTTGGCGCGGGCAAGAAAACAAAGAAAAACAAGCTGCGCCGAAACGCCAGATATCAGAAAGCCTCCTTATGTCCGCCAACCCCAAATCCCTGAACAATATGGAAGCCTTCTGGATGCCGTTCACATCCAACCGGCAGTTCAAGCGCAACCCGCGTTTGTTCGTTGGCGCCAAAGACATGCACTACACGACCGATGACGGTCGTCAGGTCCTGGACGGCACGGCGGGCCTGTGGTGCTGCAATGCCGGACACGGACGGGATAAAATCGTCAAGGCGGTGCAGGACCAGGTGGCGCAGATGGACTACGCGCCGGCCTTCCAGATGGGCCATCCGAAGGCGTTCGAGCTGGCGGCGCGGCTCGTCAACTATCTGCCCAGACCGCTCGACCATGCCTTCTTCACCAATTCCGGCTCCGAGTCCGTCGAGACCGCGCTGAAGATCGCCATCGCCTATCAGCGCGCGCGCGGCAAGGGAACCAAGACGCGGCTGATCGGCCGCGAGCGCGGCTATCACGGCGTCAATTTCGGCGGAATTTCCGTTGGCGGCATTCCGAACAACCGCAAATTTTTCGGCTCGCTGCTGACCGGCGTCGACCATATGCGCCACACGCATGATCTGGAGCGTAACGCCTTCTCCAAAGGCATGCCGGAGCATGGCGCGGAGTTTGCCGATGACCTTGAAAAGATTATCGCGCTGCATGATGCCTCGAACATCGCCGCCGTCATCATTGAGCCGGTGGCAGGCTCCACGGGCGTCTTGATCCCGCCGAAAGGCTATCTGGAAAAGGTGCGGGCGATCTGCACCAAACACGACATCCTGTTGATTTTCGATGAAGTCATCACCGGCTTCGGCCGCATGGGCACGCCGTTTGCGACGGACTATTTCGGCGTCACGCCGGATCTCATCACGGTCGCCAAAGGCATCAATTCCGGCGTCATCCCGATGGGCGCGGTGTTCTGCGCGTCCGACATTTACAACGCCTTCATGACCGGCCCGGATCACATGATCGAATTGTTCCACGGCTATACCTACTCCGCCCACCCCATCGCCTGCGCCGCAGCTTTGGCGACGCTTGACGTGTATGAGGAAGAGGGGCTGATGACCCGCGCGGCGGGCCTCGCGCAATATTGGGAAGATGCGCTGCATTCGCTGAAAGGCGCGCCGCATGTGATTGACGTGCGCAATATCGGCCTGATCGGCGCGATTGAGCTGGCGTCAATTCCGGGCGAGCCGACCAAGCGGGCCTTCTCCGTCTTCCTCGACTGTTATGAGAAAGGCGTGCTCATCCGCACCACCGGCGACATCATCGCCCTTTCGCCGCCGCTGATCGTGTCGAAGGCGCAGATTGACGAGATCATATCAACCATCGGCGCAAGCCTGAAAACCGCGGCCTGAGGAGCGGGGCGAGGATGCTGACCATTGCGCCCGAAAGCCCGCTGACCCCGGACCTGACGCTTCTGATGCAGCGGCACACGCAGGCCATGCATGCAGAGTCGCCGCCGGAGAGCATTCATATGCTGGATGCAGGCAAGCTCGCTGCTCCCGGCATTTCGTTCTTTGTCATGCGTGATGGCGGCAGTCCGATCGGCATGGGGGCGGTCAAACGGATTGATGACAGCCACGCCGAAATCAAGTCGATGCACATTCTGGCCGAGCGGCGCGGGGAAGGCCTGTCGCGGAAGATGCTCGACCATTTGACCAGTCATGCGCTGTCGCTCGGCTTCACAAAACTCAGCCTGGAGACTGGCAGCCAGACGGGTTTCGCCCCGGCGCGCGGACTTTATGCTAATGCGGGCTTTGAGGAATGCGGCCCGTTCGAAGGCTACGGACCTGACCCGAACAGCGTGTTCATGACGCGCGCGATTTCGGCAGACATGGGAAGATGAAGCGATGGCCCTGACGCCCAACATGAAAATCAACAGTGCCCGGCTCTGGGACTCGATCATGGAGATGGCCAAGATCGGCCCGGGCATTGCAGGCGGCAATAACAGGCAAACGCTGACCGATGCTGACGGCGAAGGGCGGCATCTGTTCAAGCGCTGGTGCGAGGCGGCAGGCATGTCGATGGGCCTCGACACGATGGGCAACATGTTCGCCACCCGCCCCGGCGAGGACAAGGATGCGCTGCCGGTCTATATGGGCTCGCATCTCGACACGCAGCCGACGGGCGGCAAATATGACGGCGTGCTCGGCGTGCTTGGCGCGCTGGAAGTGGTGCGCACGATGAATGATCTCGGCATCAAGACCAAGCATCCGATTGTCGTGACCAACTGGACCAACGAGGAAGGCGCGCGCTTTGCCCCCGCCATGCTG
This sequence comes from uncultured Alphaproteobacteria bacterium, assembly GCA_963792485.1. Lineage (GTDB taxonomy): Bacteria > Pseudomonadota > Alphaproteobacteria > Rhizobiales > Rhizobiaceae > JANOYJ01. The sequence goes on along the minus strand of CAWBWL010000003.1, from coordinate 25,522 downwards.
GCCTCGGGCGTGTTTGCGGGCATTCACACCGAAGACTATGCCAAGGCGCGCACCGACCTCGATGGCAAGGTGTTTGGCGATGAGCTTCAGCGCATCGGCTGGGTGGGCGACGAGAAGGTCGGCACGCGCAAAATGCATGCGATGCTGGAGCTGCATATCGAGCAGGGTCCGATCCTCGAAGCCGAAGGCAAGGACATTGGCGTCGTCACCCACGGCCAGGGCCTGTGGTGGCTGGAAATCACGCTCATCGGCAAGGAGGCGCATACCGGCTCGACGCCGATGGCCATGCGCGTCAACGCGGGATTGGGCATGGCGCGGATCATTGAGCGCGTCCACCAGATCGCCATGAGCCACCAGCCAAATGCGGTAGGCGCAGTGGGGCAAGCCAAGGTCTTTCCGAACTCGCGCAACGTCATTCCGGGCAAAGTGATTTTCACCGTCGACATCCGCTCACCCGAGCAGGCCAAGCTCGACCTTATGCGCGGCGAAGTCGAGCGCGCGGCGCATGCCGTGGCGAAGGAGCTCGGCCTCGGCTGCGCCATCGAGCCGGTCGGCCATTTCGATCCGGTGACGTTTGATCCGGGCATGGTGAAGACAGTCCGCGCCGCCGCCGAGCGTCTCGGCTACTCCCACATGGACATCGTTTCGGGCGCGGGCCACGACGCCTGCTGGATCAACCGCGTCGCGCCGACCGTGATGGTGATGTGCCCGTGCGTCGGCGGGCTGAGCCACAACGAGGCCGAGGAGATTTCACCGGAATGGGCGGCGGCGGGGACGGATGTGCTGTTCCATGCGGCGGTGGAGACGGCGGGGGTGGTTGCGTGATGGAAAGTTCAGTGCGAGGCGCACCCCACCCCTGCCCCTCCCCACAAGGGGGAGGGGTTCTGCAGCGCCTGTGAGTCCCCTCTCCCCCTGTGGGGAGGGGTAGGGTGGGGGCGCCTCGCTCCGGACTTGTCCCCCGCAAAGCACAGGGAAATCCCTGATGCCCCACGCGGTAACCAATGAAAGCATCAGCCGCGCCCGTTCCCTCCGGCGCAAACGAGACAGAGGAGGAATGGTTCTCTGGTCAGAGCTCCGGGACCGCAGGCTCTATGGCCTTCACGTGCGCAAGCAAGTTCCCCTTGGACCCTATATCGCCGATTTGCTGTGCCGGGAGCATCATCTGATCGTCGAGTTGGATGGTGATGCAGCATGCTAAGCCGGAATATGGCATGGACCGGACGGTGTGTGCTGAACAAGGAGACGGATACTCGGTGCTGCGGTTCTGGAACAGCGAAGTGCGCAAGGAGACGCGCGGCTGTGCTGGAAACCATTCTGACAGTGTTTGAAGGACGAATATTCGAAGTCTGCGGCACAATCAGGTTTTCGCCTGCGCACAGTCACTCACCTGGCTTTGCGGAACAAGCTCTCGGGGGGGAGAGGCGAAGAGCAGCGCAGCTCTCTGCTCTCCCCCACGGGGAGAGAAGCAGTCTTTCGAAGCAAGACAGATGAGGGAAGTCAAATTCCCGATGAAGTTTCAAGGAGCTTACCCCATGTCCAAAGTCATCAAAAACGGCACCATCGTCACCGCCGACCGCACATGGAAGGCTGACGTTCTCATCAAGCACGACAAAATAGCCGCCATCGGCCCTGACCTGCACGCCGACCACGAGCTGGACGCCACAGGCTGCTACGTCATGCCCGGCGGCATCGACCCGCACACGCATCTGGAAATGCCGTTCATGGGCACCTACTCGGCGGACGACTTCGAGAGCGGCACGCGGGCGGCGCTTTCGGGCGGGACGACGATGGTGGTGGATTTCTGCCTGCCGGCTCCGGGCCAGTCGCTCTTGGAGGCCCTTCAGATGTGGGACAACAAGACGTCCAAGGCCTGCTGCGATTATTCGTTCCACATGGCGGTGACCTGGTGGGGCGAGCAGGTGTTTAACGAGATGAAAGAGGTGCTGGACAGGGGCATCACCTCGTTCAAACATTTCATGGCCTATAAGGGCGCGCTGATGGTCAATGACGATGAAATGTATTCATCGTTCAAGCGCTGCGCCGAGCTGGGCGCGCTGCCGCTGGTGCATGCCGAAAACGGCGACGTCGTCGCCCAATTGCAGCAGAAGCTCCTCGCCGAAGGCAACAATGGGCCCGAAGCCCACGCCTATTCGCGCCCGCCGGAAGTCGAGGGCGAGGCGACAAACCGCGCCATCATGATCGCCGACATGGCGGGCGTGCCGCTCTATGTGGTGCACACATCGTGCGAGCCCGCGCATGAGGCCATCCGCCGCGCCCGCCAGAAAGGCATGCGCGTCTATGGCGAGCCGCTGGTGCAGCATCTGACGCTGGACGAGAGCGAATATCAGAACAAAGACTGGGACCACGCGGCGCGGCGCGTCATGTCGCCGCCGTTCCGCAACAAGCTGCATCAGGATTCGCTCTGGGCCGGTTTACAGGCCGGCTCGCTGCAAGTGGTGGCGACGGATCATTGCTCGTTCACCACAAAGCAGAAGCAGTTTGGCGTGGGCGACTTCACCAAAATCCCCAACGGCACCGGCGGGCTGGAGGACCGGATGCCGGTGCTGTGGACCAAGGGCGTCAATACCGGGCGGCTGACGATGAACGAATTTGTCGCGGTGACTTCGACCAACATCGCCAAGATTTTGAACATGTATCCGAAGAAGGGCGCGATTGTTGAAGGCGCGGATGCGGATATTGTCGTGTGGGATCCGAAAAAGAAGAAGACGATTTCGGCCAAGAGCCAGCAGTCGGTGATCGACTATAATGTGTTTGAGGGCATGGAGCTGACTGGGCTGCCAAAGTTCGTCCTGACGCGCGGGCATCTGTCCATTCACGATGGCAAGGTGGATGTTCAGCCGGGGCATGGGGAGTTCGTGGCGCGCGAGGCGAAGGGCGCGGTGAATGTGGCGCTGTCGAAATGGAAAGAGGTTGTGGCCCCGAGGAAAGTGGAGCGCACGGGGATACCGGCGAGTGGGGTTTGAGGGTGAATTTTTTTCATAGCTTGGCGCGAGGCGCCCCTCTCTGCCTGTCGGCATCTCCCCCGCGAGGGGGGAGATCGCACGCGGCGCGGCTTTCGCCAATCTTCAAGTTTGGAGATTGGCGGCAGGCGGAGACACAGCGATCTCCCCCCTTATGGGGGAGATGCCGACAGGCAGAGGGGGGTGCCTCGACGTGAACTCTCCCGTCATCTCCGCCCGCAACCTCTCCCTCACCTTCACCACAAATGACGGCCCCGTCCACGCGCTGTCGAACATTAGTCTCGACATTGCCGAGGGCGAGTTCGTCTCGCTGATCGGCCCGTCCGGCTGCGGCAAGACCACGCTGCTGCGCGTCATCGCCGATCTCGAAAAACCGACCGGCGGGACGATTTCCGTCAACGGCATGACGCCGCAGCGGGCGCGGGAAAGCCGCGCCTATGGCTATGTGTTTCAGCAGGCGGCTTTGTTTCCCTGGCGCACAATTGCCGACAATATCGCTCTGCCGCTGGAAGTGATGGGGCTTTCGAAAGCCGACGCACAGGCGCGCGTGGCGGAAAATCTCGCGCTGGTGAACCTTGCGGGCTTCGAGAAAAAATACCCCTGGCAGCTTTCCGGCGGCATGCAGCAGCGCGCCTCCATCGCCCGCGCCCTGTCCTTGCAGCCGCACATGCTGTTGATGGACGAGCCGTTCGGCGCGCTGGACGAAATCGTGCGCGATCATTTGAATGTGCAGCTTCTGGCGCTGTGGGCGAAAACGAAAAAGACTGTCGTGTTCGTCACGCATTCGCTGCCCGAAGCGGTGTTTCTGTCGACGCACATCGTGGTGATGTCGCCGCGGCCGGGGCAGATTCATGAGGTGATTGAGTGTGATCTGGGGGCGGAGCGGCCGCTGGAGATCAGGGAGACGCCGGAGTTTTTAAGGATCGGGCAGAGGGTGCGGGATGGGTTAAGGGCGGGGCATAGTTATGATGAGTAGCGCCCTATCGGAGAGGGCGGCGCGAGGCGCCCCTCTCTGCCTGTCGGCATCTCCCCCGCGAGGGGGGAGATCGCTCACCGCCGCTTTCCCCCTTCCTGCAACCGTTGCAAGCAAATGCGAAAGCCGTGAAGCAGCGATCTCCCCCCTCGCGGGGGAGATGCCGACAGGCAGAGGGGGGCGTGAGCTGCCAACTTTCAAATGGGAGCGCAAACCGTGATCCACGCACGCCTCCTCCCCGTCGCGACAATCACCGCGATCCTCCTCGTCCTTTGGTACATTTTCACCTTCATCATGAACGCCCCGTTCCAGCGGGACCAGGACCAGCGCGACGGCGTCACTTCGACCTTTTCCGAGCTCGTCGCCAAAACCATGCGTCAGCCGAAACCGACCATGCCGGCGCCGCATCAGGTGGCGCAGAATCTTTACAAGAACATTTTCACGGTGAAGCCGACCTCGCAGCGCAGCCTTGTCTATCATGCGGGCGTGACGCTTTCGTCCACGCTGCTCGGCTTCCTGATGGGGACGGTTCTCGGCATTCTCATCGCCGTCGGCATTGTGCATATTCCGGCTCTGGAGCGGTCGTTCCTGCCGTGGATCATTGCTAGCCAGACCATACCGATGCTCGCCGTCGCGCCGATGATTATTGTCATTTTGGCGGCGGTGGGCGTAACGGGGCTTTTGCCCAAGGCGCTGATTTCGACCTATCTTTCATTCTTCCCCGTCGCGGTTGGCATGGTCAAAGGGCTGCGCTCGCCGGAAACAATGCACATCGACCTGATGCGCACCTACAATGCCTCGAGGTGGCAGACATTCTGGAAGCTGCGTGCTCCTGCCTCTGTGCCGTTCTTCTTCACCTCGATCAAGGTTGCGGTGGCGGCGAGCCTGGTGGGCGCGATTGTCGGCGAGCTGCCGACCGGGGCGGTGGCGGGGATTGGGTCGAAACTTTTGGCGGGGTCCTATTATAGCCAAACGATTGATGTCTGGGCGGCGTTGATCGCGGGGTCTGTTGTGGCTGTTATCCTCGTGATGCTCGTGGATATCGCTGCGCGGTTCACGGCAACGCGCATGGGCGGGAGGCCGGCATGAGCGTGCGCGCAAACTGGCAGGCGCTGCTGGCGATGGCCTGCGCTCTGCTGGCGTTTGTTTTCCTGCCGATGACGGAAGGCGCGTCCACCTTTATGGCTGTGACCATCATCATGCTGATCGCCATGGGCGCGGCGGCATCCGCTGTTCATCCTGCGTCCGCGCTCTCCAATCTGGTGCTCGGCATATGCCCGCATATCGCGGTCTATCTGCTGATCCGGCTATTGCCGGGTGCGGAAGGCAGGGCCAGCGCAAGCTTCTTCCTTGCCCTCGCGGCCTGCTGGCTCCTCGCCTGGCGGCTGGCCTCAGTTCTTTCCGGCGATGGTTCGCTCGGGTCGGGCGAAGGCTGGCTGGGAGCTTGGGAGTCCCTGCCCTGTTCGGGCTTTGGATACTGATCGTGTGGGAAGCCATCACGCGCGGCGCAGGCGTGCCCTTCGTGCTGCTGCCGCCGCCCTCGGCGATTGGCGCGCGCTTCATGGCATCGCTGCCAATCTTGGCTGCGGACTTTGTGCAGACGGTTTTGAAGGCGGTTCTGTTCGGTTTTTTCGTCGGCTCGTTTTCAGGCTTTCTCACCGCCATTCTCGCCGACCGCTTCAAATTCCTGTCCGATGGCCTGCTGCCCATCGGCAACATGGTCTCCGCCCTGCCGATCATCGGCATCGCGCCGGTCATGGTCATCTGGTTCGGCTTTGACTGGCAGTCGAAGGCGGCGGTGGTGATTGTCATGACCTTTTTCCCGATGCTGGTGAACACGATTGAGGGGCTGAAAGCGGCGGGCGACATGGAGCGCGACCTGATGCGCACCTACGCCTCCAGTCATTGGCAGACGCTGTTCAAGCTGCGGCTGCCCGCCGCCCTGCCCTTCGTCTTCAACGCCCTCAAAATCAATTCCACCCTTGCGATGATCGGGGCTATCGTGGCCGAATTTTTTGGCACGCCGGTCGTTGGCATGGGTTTTCGAATCTCGACCGAAGTGGGTCGGATGAATCTCGACATGGTCTGGGCAGAAATCGCTCTTGCGGCCATTGTGGGATCGTTGTTCTATGGCGTCATCGCACTTCTCGAGCGCGCCGCAACATTCTGGCACCCGTCCTACCGATAACAAACACCGGGGCCGCAACACAGGAGCACTGAAATGAAAAAAACACTCAGCCTCACAATGGCTCTCGCACTATCGCTGATGGCCGGATCAGCGCTTGCCGCTGACAAGATCACGCTTCAATTGAAGTGGGTCGCGCAGGCGCAGTTCGCGGGTTATTATGTTGCCAAGGCCAAGGGCTTTTATGACGAGGCGGGCCTTGACGTGGACATCAAGGCGGGCGGCCCGGACATCGCGCCGGAGCAGGTGATCGCCGGCGGCGGCGCGGATGTGATTGTCGACTGGATGGGCGGCGCGCTGGCGGCCCGTGAAAAGGGCGTCGGCCTCGTCAACATCGCGCAGCCGTTTGAGAAGGCCGGAATGCAGCTGGTCTGCCCTGCAAACGGCCCGGTCAAGACTGAAGCTGACTTCAAAGGACGCACATTGGGCGTCTGGTTCTTCGGCAATGAATATCCGTTCTATGCCTGGATGAACAAGCTCGGCCTGAAAACCGAAGGCGGCGCGGACGGCGTCACGGTCTTGAAACAGTCGTTCGACGTGCAGCCGCTGATACAGAAGCAGGCCGACTGCATCTCGGTCATGACCTACAATGAATATTGGCAGCTGATTGACGCCGGCTACAAGCCGGAGGACCTTGTCGTGTTCAACTATTCGGCGATGGGCAACGACCTGTTGGAAGACGGTCTCTACGCGATGGAAGACAAGCTCAAGGACCCGGCGTTCAAAGCCAACATGGTCAAGTTCGTCGCCGCCTCGATGAAGGGCTGGAAATATGCGCTCGAAAATGTTGACGAAGCCGCCGGCATTGTCATGGACAATGGCGGCCAGGACGAGAACCACCAGAAGCGCATGATGGGCGAAGTGGCGAAGCTCATCGGCTCGGGTTCCGGCAAGCTGGTCCCGGCCGCGTATGAGCGCACGGCCAAGGCGCTGCTGGATCAAAAGATCATCACCAAGGAGCCGGCTGGCGCCTGGACGGCTGAGATTACCGACGCGATTAAGTAAGTTTTCACTTACCTAAGAAACCGACCCGCTGGAGCAATCCGGCGGGTTTTTTTTAGTTCGCCTTCTGATATGCTGGCGCGCGTTTGCGGCGTGGGATTGACGGGTCAGCAATAGACAAACGCCTGCATGCCCGTTGGAGCGACCAGCGAGTCCGATAGGTCATTAATTTTTTGAATCCCCTACGACGTATCCGGCTTCTTCCTTGCCTCGTCCAGAAAATAGCAGCAGTCGCTCAGGACCCGGTCGACCTCATGGATCTGTTTCTTGCGATGGCCGAGCGGATAGCCGGGACGGATGGTGGAGATGCGCGAGCCGCGTTTGCGCGCGGTGAGTTTGCGGATTTCGAGAAGCATCTTGCCGCGCCAGCGCACATAGCGCCGCGCCTGTTTGGGCAGCGTTGCCAGCGCGTGTCGAACGCTGTGATGCGCCGGATGAGCCGCGCGGCGTTGATCGGATCCTCGCAGGTGAGCGGAACGGGTTCGGGCGGAAAATACGGCGTGGACCAGCCCGGCACGCTGATGCGCGGAAACGAGGTGGGCCTGCCCTGGAAGGGCTTGCGTCCGCCGGGCCGGGCGAAATGCTTGAGCGGCTCGATCAGATTGAACACCGGAATGCGCGCCGGCTGTATCCGAAGCCGCATCTGAAGCCCGCTCCATCCTCTTCAGCTTCGCCGCCAGTCCCTTCGGAAACGGACCGCTGGGCCTGACCTTCAGCACAATGCCGCGCGCGGCAATGATGATCAGACGGCGCAGCGCCGCTTCTGCCGGGCGCAGCAGGATCAACATACGCCGGTAAACCCGCCGCGTCAGCACCGTCAACGGCACGCCCTTGTTGAGACCGGCCATGAAGAACATCTCTGTCATGACAAAGAACAAATCCCGCGACTGCCGCTCGATCACCCCTTTCCAGTCAATATCCGACATGCCCTGCCTTTCCACACAACGGGCGCAGTATGGGGCAGGTTTGGAAGGTGAGGATAAAGGCGCTCCCGCTATGGCGCCAAGGTATTGAAACAGCACGCAGATAAATTTTCTGTCGCACGGATCCATCCCACAGTTGGGCGATTTGGGATGCCGAAAGCTGCGGCGCCTGGCGCCCACTCTGTCCTGTCCTGCCGGGCGAACATCTCGCCCGTCTCGCCCACAGGGGGGAGATCGCTCGCGTCCCGGATTTCCCTCTTCTTTCAACAGTGCAAGAAGTGGGGAAAACGGCGGAGCGCCGATCTCTCCCCTCGCGGGAGAGATGTCACGAAGTGACAGAGAGGGGCGCTTGGCTCCGGGCTGGCGGGACAGACATTGGCGCCAGGTGCCGGGCCGGCAGGAAGGAGAGGCTCACGCCTCCGGCGCATCCCGCGCCATCATCAGGGCCGGGCCATATTCGGAGGTGCGGGTGTCGAAAGCAATGAAGCCCGCCTTTTCATATGCCCTGATTGCAGCGCGGTTGGCGGGGTCAGGGTCGATGATCAGCCGCGGCACGCCTTCGGAGAACATGAGCTGCGCAAAGGCGTCCAGTATGCGCGGGCCGTGGCCCTTGTGGAGGAGCGCGGCCTCGCCAATCGACAGGTCAATGCCAAGTGTGCCGAAAGGCTGGTCCTGATAAGGGTGGTCATCCTCCATGTGCGGATCATAGCTCTGCAGATAGCCTATCGGCGCGCCGTCGAGTTCGATGATGAACGGCTCCACAGAGATCGAATCGATATGCGCCTCTATATGGAGGGTTTCTTCGTCAGGCTTGCCCCACCATTCCTGCCAGTGCGGCGCGGCAAGCCAGGTCTTGACCATGGTCAAGTCGCGTTTTTCAAGGGGACGGAACGTGTACTCAGCCATGACCGATCAGACAGGCGGCGTGATGAGCTTTTGCGCCACGTCCGCCTCCAGCGTCTCGACCACAAAATTATGATTGGTGTAAACGCAGATATCGGCCGCAATCTGCATGGCCTTGCGGGCGATGGCTTCAGCGTCAAGGTCCGTGTCGATGAGCGCGCGCGCCGCGGCAAGCGCATAATTGCCGCCGGAGCCGATCGCCATCACGCCATGTTCCGGCTCGAGCACATCGCCCGTGCCGGTGAGCGCCAGCGAGACGCTTTTGTCGGCCACCAGCATCATGGCTTCCAGCCTGCGCAAATAGCGGTCGGTGCGCCAGTCCTTGGCGAGTTCGACCGAAGCGCGGGTGAGCTGCCCGGGATATTGCTCAAGCTTGGCTTCGAGCCGCTCCAAGAGCGTGAACGCGTCCGCCGTCGCCCCGGCAAAGCCCGCAATCACCGACCCGCCGCCAAGCCGGCGCACCTTGCGGGCATTGCCCTTCATGATGGTCTGGCCAAGCGAAACCTGCCCGTCGCCGGCAATCACCACATGATTGCCCTTGCGCACGGTGATGATTGTCGTCGCATGCATGGATGGCAGTTCGCTCATTCTGTAAAATCCTTGGAGAGGCCTGGGTTGCCTCTATGTATGCAGGCGGTTTGGATTTGCAAATGGTCCGCAAACGCCGAAAATCCCGCTGTGGCACAAACTTGACATTTCGTCAGTTATGACTAGTCTGATGACTAGATCATAGGATTTGCAAGAATGAAAAGCTGGCCGGTGCAGGATGCCAAGGCGCGTTTCAGTGAACTCCTGGAAACATGCCTGAAGGATGGGCCGCAATTGGTGACGAAGCGTGGCGCGGATGCGGCTGTGCTGGTGCCGGTGGAGGAATGGCAGCGTTTGCACGACAGCGCCCGGCCAACGTTGAAAGAGCTCCTGCTTTCACCGCATGCGCGGGGCGATCTCAATATTCCGCCGCGCGGCCGTTTGCGGCGCCGGGAACCTCAGGCGTTCAATTAGGCGCGCATGTACCTTATCGACACCAATGTGCTTTCGGAGATGCGAAAACAAAAGCCGCACGGTGCTGTGCTGTCTTGGTTCAAAAGCGTCAACAATGCCGATTTACACATCAGCGCCGTGACCATCGGCGAAATTCAGGCGGGCATTGAAATCACGCGCGAGCAGGATGCGGCAAAGGCGGAGGAGATAGAGGCCTGGCTCGAACAAGTCTGCCAAACATGGAACATACTGCCGCTCGACAACCGATCCTTCCGCTTATGGGCGCGGCTTATGCACAGGAAGCCCGCAGATCTGCTCGAAGACGCCATGATTGCCGCAACAGCCGTGACGCACAATCTCGTCGTGGTTACGCGCAACGGCCGCGACTTTGAGAAGTTAGGCGTCACGGTGCTGGACCCGTTCACGTTTGGCCGTTGAGGCACCACAGCCCCATCCTTCCCATCTCAATCTGATGCTGATATGAGCCGCGACAGTTGCAGTTCGGGAATTCCGCAGTGAGCCAGCGTTCAGCCTCTATTTCGCGCAAGACCAAGGAAACGGAGATTGCCGTCTCGGTCAATCTCGACGGGTCAGGTGTCTATGACATCACCACAGGCGCCGGCTTTTTCGATCACATGCTCGAACAGCTCTCGCGCCATTCGCTGATCGACATCAGCGTCAAGGCCAAGGGCGATCTGCATATCGACGATCACCACACAGTCGAAGACACCGGCATTGCGCTCGGCCAGGCGATAGCCAAGGCCCTTGGCGAGCGGCGCGGCATATCGCGCTATGCTTCGAGCGACCTTGTCATGGACGGCACATGGACAAGCGCCGCCGTGGATATTTCCGGCCGCCCGTTCTTCGTCTGGAACGCCAAATTCACCGCGCCAAAAATAGGCGCTTTTGACACAGAGCTGGTGCGCGAATTCTTCAATGCGCTCGCCCAGCATGCGGGCGTGACGCTGCACATCAACAATCATTATTTCGACAACAACCATCATCTTGCCGAAAGCTGCTTCAAGGCGGTGGCGCGCGCCTTGCGTTTTGCCATCGAGCCGGACGCGCGGCAGGCTGGCGCCATCCCGTCCACCAAAGGCACGCTGGGGTAGGCGCATGGCAAGTTATGTCGTTATGGAACCGGCTGGTGACAGGACCGGAGAAAGCGCCGTTTACATCCGCGACGCCTTCGCGCCGCTCGCCGTCATCCTGCCGGTCGTTTGGCTCCTGTGGCACCGGCTCTGGATAGAGGCCGTACTGACGCTCGTCGCGATGATGGGGATATCGGCTGCGCTCGACTGGCTGGGCGCGTCGCAACTCGCAGGACTGGCCGCTTTGCTGACGGGTCTGTACGTGGCGCTCGAAGGCAGCGCCCTGAGAATGGCCGCCGCCCGGCGCAAGGGCTTCACGGAAAAAGCCGTCATCGACGCCGCCTCGCGCGATGAGGCCGAGGAGCACCATCTTCTGACGCGCCAGACGGTGACGGACCGGGTTTCAGGCGGTCGGCCTGTGTCCCTCGGGCAGTATGGGCCGCAGGCACAAAATCTCGGCGTCTTCGCCCTGCCGGGCTCGTGCCCGACTATGCAAGTCGCCATTATCGACTACGGCTCCGGCAACCTCCGCTCAGCCGTCAAGGCCTTCGAGCGCAGCGCCCGCGAGGCCGGGCTTGCTGCAGACATTTTGCTTACGGACAAAGCGGAAATTGTCGCCAATGCCGACCGCATTGTCCTGCCGGGAGTCGGCGCTTATGCCGATTGCAAGGCGGGCCTCGCCGCCGTGCCGGGCATGATTGATGCGCTCAATCAAGCGGTCATCACCAAGGCCCGCCCGTTTCTGGGCATCTGCGTCGGCATGCAGTTGATGTCCACGCGCGGTCTTGAGAAGACAACCACCCAAGGACTCGGCTGGATCGAAGGCGATGTCGTCGAAATGACGCCCAACGACCCAGCCCTGAAAATCCCGCAGATCGGCTGGAACACGATCGAACTTGAACGCCCGCACCCGGTTTTCCAAGACATTGCCACCGGCCCCGCCGGTCTGCATGCCTATTTCGTCCATTCCTATCATTTCGAGGTAAAGCGCCCCGAAGACCGCCTCGCCACTGTCGATTATGGCGGGCCGATGACCGCCGTGGTCGCGCGCGACAACATGATCGGAACGCAGTTCCATCCGGAAAAGAGCCAGACCCTGGGTCTGGCGCTGATCCGGAATTTCCTTGTGTGGAAGCCATGATCCTCTTCCCCGCCATCGACCTAAAAGACGGCCAGTGCGTGCGCCTCAAACTCGGCAACATGGCAAGCGCGACCGTCTACAATGAGGACCCTGCCGCGCAGGCGAAGACCTTTGAGGATCAAGGTTTCAAATGGCTGCACGTCGTCGATCTGAACGGCGCGTTCGAGGGCCAGTCGGTCAATGGCGCTGCGGTTGAGGCCATTTTGAAGGCGACGAATAATCCAGTGCAGCTTGGAGGCGGCATCAGGACTTTGGCGCATATTGAAAGCTGGCTGGACAAGGGCCTCTCCCGCGTCATCCTTGGCACGGTGGCGGTGCGTGATCCGGCGCTGGTGAAAGAGGCCTGCCGCCTCTTTCCTGGCCGCGTCGCCGTCGGCATCGATGCCAAGGGCGGCAAGGTTGCGGTCGAGGGCTGGGGCGAAGCGTCGGAACTCGGCGTCATCGAGCTCGCACAGAAATTTGAAGGCGCAGGCGTTGCCGCCATCATCTACACCGACATCGACCGCGACGGCATTCTGGCGGGCATCAACTGGGCCTCGACGCTGGATCTCGCCCGCGCCGTCGCCATCCCCGTCATCGCCTCCGGCGGCCTCGCCTCGCTGGAGGACATCAAAAAACTCGCCTCCTCCGAATGCGCCATCCTTGAGGGGGCGATCTCGGGAAGGGCGCTGTATGACGGGCGGATTGATCCGGCCGCGGCGCTCGAGATACTCTCCGCTTCAAAAGCGGCGTGAAGTTTGCTAGGGTGACACCATGAATATTCACGCCAAAATGCCGAGCACAGTAGATGAGTTTCTCCGCTGGAACGAGGGGCGAGAGGGCAAGCGCGAATTCGTGCGGGGAAGAGTTGTAGAAATGATGATCCACACGACGCGCAATCACGCGCGGATTTGTTATCAGCTAATGGCTGAGCTTGGTGCGGCTATTGATACGGATCTCTTTGACATTGGCAGCGCTGATTTTGCGGTGGAAACCAACGATGGTGTGCGGTATCCGGATGTATTTGTAGACCAGAGGGTTCCTGCAGCGAAAGGCACAGACTTGGCTGCCAAGCATCCTGTGTTGTTGGCGGAAGTGCTGTCGCCATCATCATACGCACGAGATTTCGGCGAAAAAGTCGAGGATTACAAGTCCCTTCCGACGTTGCAGCACTATCTGATTCTTGCTCAGGATGAACCGCGTGCTTGGCTTTGGACTCACACGGGCGGAACTTGGGAAGGTCCGCAAATGATCGTGGGGCTTGATGAAAAGCTTGAATTGACTGGCTTGGCTGCAGGGCTCTCAATGGCGAGTCTCTACCGCGGCATCGCATGACCCTCAAAGCCCGCATCATCCCCTGCCTCGACGTCAAGGACGGCCGTGTCGTCAAGGGCGTCAACTTCCTTGACCTCATCGACGCCGGTGACCCGGTGGAGAGCGCCAAGGCATATGACGCGGCGGGGGCGGATGAATTGTGTTTTCTCGACATCACCGCCTCATCCGATAACCGCGACACGATCTTCGATGTCGTCGCCCGCACCGCCGAGCAATGCTTCATGCCGCTGACCGTCGGCGGCGGGGTGCGGCAGATTGCCGATATCCGCAAGCTCCTGCTCGCCGGCGCCGACAAGGTTTCGATCAACACTTCAGCGGTGCAGCGGCCGGAGTTTGTGGCCGAAGCCGCCGACAAGTTCGGCAATCAATGCATTGTCGTCGCCATCGACGCGAAGAAGGTCTCCGGCGCGCGCGAAGAAGATCGGTGGGAAATCTTCACCCATGGCGGGCGCAACGCCACCGGCATCGACGCAGTCGAATTTGCGCAGAAAGTCACCGCGCTTGGCGCGGGCGAAATCCTGCTCACCTCCATGGACCGGGACGGCGCGAAGTCCGGCTATGACCTTGGCCTCACCCGCGCCGTGGCGGACGCCGTGCGCGTGCCGGTGATTGCCTCGGGCGGGGTTGGCACGCTGGATGATCTGGTGGCGGGCGTCAGGCAAGGCCACGCAGCGGCTGTGCTTGCCGCCTCCATCTTCCATTTCGGCACATATACAATTAGTGAGGCGAAAACCCATATGGCGCAGGCCGGCATTCCCGATGCGCCTTGACCGCCTCAACTGATTGGACCCCTCTGTGCAATTCAGCCTCGAAGACCTTGAGAAGATCGTCGCGGCCCGCGCGGCGAGTGGCGACTGCTTCGTCCTATACCGCCAAGCTCGTTTCGCGCGGCATGGAAAAGGCGGCGCAGAAGCTTGGCGAAGAGGCGGTCGAGACCGTCATCGCCGCTGTCCGGAGGACAACCAAGGTCTGATTTCGGAAAGCGCGGATTTGCTTTACCATCTCCTCGTGGTGCTGAAGCTGGCAGATATTCCGCTCACCGACGTGATGGCGGAGCTCGAAAGCCGCACGAAGCAAACCGGACTTGAGGAAAAGGCCTCGCGTCCAAAATACTGATCTGTTGTTGAGTATGGATGTGTAAATGGATCAGTTAGAACCGGGCAAATATTCCCCTTACCGTTTTTTTTCCGCCAACCGCTGGGCGGAGTTCCGTGCCGATACGCCGCTGACCTTGACCGCTGACGAAGTCACGCGGCTGCGCTCGCTCGGCGATCCCATCGACCTTGACGAGGTCAGCCGCATTTATCTGTCGCTGTCCCGCCTTTTGTCGGCGCATGTCGAGGCAAGCCAGCTCCTGTTCATTCAGCGCAAGCGCTTCCTGCGTCTGGATGAAGCGATCAAGACGCCTTTCATCATCGGCATTGCCGGTTCCGTGGCCGTTGGCAAATCGACAACCGCCCGCATACTGCGCGAGCTTTTGCGCCGCTGGCCCTCAAGCCCGCGTGTCGCGCATGTGACAACCGATGGCTTTCTGTATCCGAACGAAATCCTGCGCAAAATGAACCTGATGGAGCGCAAAGGATTTCCCGAAAGCTATGACGTCAATGCCGTGCTGCAATTCCTGTCGGCGCATCAAAGCCGGGCGCAGCGAATTGTCAAAGCGCCGTTTTACTCGCACCTTGTCTATGACGTTGTCCCCGGCGAATTCATCACCGTGGACCGCCCGGACATTTTGATTTTCGAGGGCATCAACGTTCTGCAGGGCCGCGAGCTGCCGCAGGATGGCAAATCAGTGCCGTTTGTCTCGGACTTTTTCGATTTCTCCATCTTACATCGATGCGGACGAAGAGCCAGATCCACAAATGGTATGTCGACGCGCTTCATGCGGCTGCGCGAGACAGCATTTCAGGACCCCAAGAGCTTCTTCCACCGCTATAGCGAATTCTCCGAAGATGCTGCGCTCTCGATTGCCGAACGGCTGTGGACGCATATCAATCTGAAAAATCTGAAGGAAAATATCATCCCGACCCGGCCGCGCGCTGACCTGATCCTGCGCAAAGGCAAGGATCACCTTGTGGAAGAGGTCGCGCTACGAAAGCTATGACGGCTTAGGGGCCGCTTGGAAAATCGCATCAGATGGCCGTTCAGGCGAAGTTTCCAAGCGGACTCTCGGTGACGCGCCGCATGGTCAGATTGATCCTGCCGCCGTTTTTGAGAAGCGTCGAGCTACCCTGATAAACCCGGTCAACGCCGTGAAACGCCAGCCGGCCCGGCCCCTCCAGCAAGACCACATCGCCGCTCTCCAGCCGGAACGACACCGTCTTGTCCTCCCGCTTCAACCCGCCGACGCGGAACAGGCAGGCATCGCCCAGCGACACGGACAGGACAGGCGCGGCAAATTCCGCTTCGTCCCGGTCCTGGTGCAGACCCATTTTCGCCTCGCCCGAATAGAAATTGACGAGACAGGCCTCTGCCGGATGCGGGTAATTTGCGAGATCCTTCCAGAGCCGCACCAGCATCTCCGGCATATCCGGCCATTGCGCGCCGGTTTCCGGATGCGTTGCCTGATAGCGGTATCCGCGCTCCTTGTCGGTCACCCAGCCCAGCGCTCCGCAATTGGTCATGCGCACGGACATTTCCTTGCCGGTCTTTGGCATGGCCGGGACAAAGAGAGGCGCGGCGCTGACAACGAGCCGGATGTCTTCCACCAGCGCAGCCTGCTGTGCGGCGCTGAGATAGCCTGGCAAATGCCGCACGCCTTGCGGAAGCGACAGCATCAGTCTTCCCCGCCGCCGACCCGGCCGCGATTCTTTTTCACGGTGCTGCGACCGCTCTTTTGCGACAGCCGCCTTTCAACCGCGCCCTTGCTCGGTTTGGTCTTGCGGCGCGGCGGCGGCGGCGGCGTGGTGGCCTTCTCAAGCAGCGCGGCGAGGCGCTCGCGCGCGTCCTGGCGATTGCGCTCCTGCGTGCGGAAGCGGTCGGCAAA
The DNA here is from genome assembly GCA_963792485.1 of uncultured Alphaproteobacteria bacterium. Taxonomy (GTDB): domain Bacteria; phylum Pseudomonadota; class Alphaproteobacteria; order Rhizobiales; family Rhizobiaceae; genus JANOYJ01. The sequence goes on along the minus strand of CAWBWL010000003.1, from coordinate 9,042 downwards.
GATGACGATCACGCCCGTCCTTGGTGGCGCGCTGGCCGGCAAGCTGAATGAGCCGGATTTGCATTGGCTCGCCCAAATTCAAAGGAACGGTATCCAGCCTCAGCTCGACCGCCGTCGCCACCTTGTTGACATTCTGCCCGCCCGGCCCCTGCGCGCGGACAAACTTCTCCCCCACCATGTCATTGGTGACAAGAATGCCGCGGGCGTTGAAGATGATGTCGTCAGGCATGGCCGATTCCTTGATGCGCACAATAATGAGCCATCCGCCAAATGAAAGCCCGCCCGCTTGCAACGCCCCTGCCGCTTGCCTAAACCGGCCGCATGAAACCTGTCCTGAAGATCAAACAGCTCGCGCATGGCCAAGACCTTGCGCTCCCGGCTTACGAAACTGCGGGCGCTGCCGGCATGGATTTGCGCGCCGCGGTGGCGCAGGATGTCACACTTGCGCCGGGCGCGCGCGAGGCGGTTCCGACCGGCTTGATCCTCGAAATACCCGCCGGATTTGAAGGCCAGGTCCGCCCGCGCTCCGGTCTTGCCCTGAAACACGGCATCACATGCCTCAATGCCCCCGGCACAATTGATTCAGATTATCGCGGCGAGGTGAAGGTCATCCTCGCCAATCTCGGCAGCGAGGACTTCATCGTTACGCGCGGCATGCGCATTGCGCAGCTGGTCATCGCGCAGGTGACTCGCGTTCAAATTGAGGCGGTAACCGAAACCGGCACGACGGAGCGCGGATCGCGTGGGTTCGGCTCAACGGGCACGACGTGAAGACCATGGAAAACCTCACCGTCACCGACATGCACACCGGCGGCGAGCCGCTGCGGATCATCGACATCCGGCTACCCTGAAATCGCCGAAAGGCACCATCCTCGAAAAACGCGCTTACGTCCGCGACCATCTCGACCACTTGCGCAAAATCCTGATGTTCGAGCCACGCGGGCATTTTGACATGTATGGCGCGCTTCTGGTCGAGCCGGATCTTGCCGGGCGCGGACCTTGCCGTGCTCTTCATGCACAATGAAGGCTATTCCACCATGTGCGGCCACGCCATCATCGCGCTTGGGCGCTATGCCATCGACAAGGGTCTGGTCCCGGCGAAGGAGCCGGTGACGCGGGTCAACATTGAATGTCCCTGCGGCATGGTTCGCGCCGATGTCGAGGTGGCAGGCGGGAAGGCTGGCGCGGTCTCGTTCGAGAGCGTTCCGGCATTCCTGTTTGCGCAAGACGCCGTACTCGACCTTGGCGATTATGGCCCAGTCACCTTCGACATCGCTTATGGCGGGGCATTCTACTGTCTGGTGGACGCCGCTCAATTGGGTCTGAACCTGCGAGATTCCTCCCCGGAGCAATTGCGCAGAGCGGCCGATCAACTGACCCAGTCGGCAAAATCCATTGCTCTTGCGCACCCTGATGCGGCTGATCTCGCATTCCTTTACGGCACGATCATCACCGATGGCGGCGATGGCAAGGCTGCGCCCAGCGTCAATGTGTGCGTCTTCGCCGACAGCCAGATCGACCGCTCGCCAACCGGCTCAGGCGTCACAGCGCGCATGGCGGCGATGCATGCGAGGGGGTTGGCTGGCATTGGAGAGACCCGCACATTCGGCAGCATCACCGGATCTGAATTCACCGGCTCAATCCAGAGCGTGACCAAGGCCGGTTCACACGATGCCGTGACAGTGCGCGTGTCGGGCCGCGCCTATTACTCAAGCAAGGCGATTTTCACCGTCGAAGCGGACGATCCGCTGCGCGGCGGATTCCTGCTGCGTTAATAGCCGATGCCGAGCGCGATCAGTCCCAGACCGCTCCGACCAATATCCGCCAATAGGCAAAGAGCGAGAAGCCGTGCTTGGAAATGTAGTCGAGCACATAGCGCACGACCAGAAACCCGGCGATGAACGCCGCCACGAAGCCGATGGCGATGAGGCCGAAATCATCGGCGTTCAGAATATCGCGGTTCTTGTAGACATCATAGGCGAACGCGCCCGCCATGGTGGGCATGGCCAGAAAGAACGAGAACTCCGCCGCCGAGCGCTTGTCGGCTCCCATCAGCATGGCGCCGACGATCGTGGCCCCGGAACGCGACGTGCCGGGTATGAGCGCAAGGCACTGGAACAGGCCGATTTTCAGGCACATGGACAGCGGAAACACGCCCATATTCGTGTAGCGCGGCTTCAGCGCCATGCGATCCACAAACAAGAGAATGAAGCCGCCGATAATCAGCGCAATGCAGATCAACTGCGGCGATTCAAAAAATATGGTCTTGATAATCCGGTGTCCGAGCACGCCGAGAAAAGCGGCTGGCAGAAAGGCCAGCAATATGCCCCCCACGAATCGCTGTGTCGCGCGGTCTTTTGGCAAGTCAGTCAGCATCGCCCAGAGCTTGGCGAAATAGACGGAGAGAATCGCCAAAATCGCCCCAAGCTGGATCACGATTTCGAACACCTTGCCCTTCGACTCAAAGCCAAGAAAATGGCCCGCCAGAAGAATATGCCCGGTGGAGGAGACCGGAATGAACTCGGTCAGCCCTTCCAGAAGGCCCAGGAAGAGCGCCTCAACGCCCGTGACAAAATCCATCCACATCCCTCCGCGCCCAAGCCCGCAAGGCTGCCAGCCATTGCTTGTCACCCGGGACGGATGTGCCTATAGCTGATTCATGTTTGAGGGGGAATCCATCGGATTGCCCAAATTCCAAGGCACTTGCGCACCGAACTGATGCTCACGCTCTTTCACAACATCATGTCCACCCCCTCCCGCTTCGTCAGGCTGGCATTGGCCGAGTATGAGGTCGAGATGACATTGATCGAAGAACGGCCATGGGCCAGACGCCGCGAATTTCTGGCGCTCAACCCGGCAGGCACAGTGCCGGTCCTGCTGGCCGAGCATAACCGGGTTGTGCCGGGCGGCATGGTCATTGCCGAATATCTGGACGAGACGCGCGGCGTTCTCAAACGCGATAAAAGGCTGTTTGCCGAAGACCCGTTTGAGCGCGCCGAAATCCGCCGTCTCTGCGACTGGTTCCTGACCAAACTCGAGAGCGAAGTGACCCGGCATTTCGTGCGCGAACGTGTGTTCAAGCTGCAAATGACAGTGGAAGAAGGCGGCGGCGCGCCGGATTCGGCCGCGCTGCGCGCCGCGCGCGGCAATATCAAACAGCACATGAAATATCTGAACTGGCTGTCCGGCACCCGCAATTGGCTGGCCGGAACGCGCCTGTCCTATGCGGACCTGACCGCTGCGGCTTCCATTTCCATTCTCGATTATCTCGGCGAGATTGACTGGAAAGACGCGCCCGCCGCGCGCGACTGGTATGTGCGGATGAAATCGCGGCCCTCCTTCCGCCCGCTCCTTTCAGACCGTGTGCGCGGGCTCAATCCGGTCTCGCATTATGCAGACCTCGATTTCTAAGCCCCGGCGCGATCCGGTTGAATTTCTGAAATCGGAAGCGGCAGAACACGGTTTTGACTGCTTCGGCATTGCCGCGCCCGGCTCTATCACAGATGCTGGCCGGCGGCTGCGTGAATTCGTGGCGCTTGGCCGCCATGGCGGCATGGACTGGATGCGTCAGGAGCTTGATCGCAGGTCCGACCCGCGCACGCTTTGGCCGCGACGTCAAAAGCGTCGTCATGTTCGGCCTCAACTACGGGCCGGCACATAACCCGCTTGAAAATCTCGAAAGGCGGGAAAGCGCGACGATCTCGGTCTATGCGCAGAACAAGGACTATCACCAGCTGATCAAGGGCCGGCTGAAAACAATTGCGGGCCGCCTGAAGAAGCTGACCAAGGCCGAAGTGAAAGTGTTTGTCGACACCGCGCCCGTCATGGAAAAGCCGCTGGCTGCAGGCGGCTGGTCTTGGCTGGCAGGGCAAACACACCAATCTCGTCAGCCGGGAGATTAGGGTCATGGCTGTTTCTGGGCAGCATATTTTCAGCTGCTGAAATTGCCCCAAACCTGCCCGAAACAGATGCCTGCGGCTCCTGCCGCGCCTGCCTCGACATCTGCCCCACCAACGCGCTTCCCGGCGCCTTATCAGTTGGATGCGCGGCGCTGCATTTCCTACCTCACCATTGAACATGAAGGCCCGATCCCGCACGAGTTTCGCGCGGCAATAGGCAACCGGATCTACGGCTGTGATGACTGCCTTTCTGTCTGCCCCTGGAACAAGTTTGCACAGGGCGCGCGCGAGACGAAGCTGCAGGCGCGCGCGGATTTGAGATCGCCCCCGCTCGCGCAATTCCTGTCATTGACCGAGCCGGAGTTCCGCGCGTTTTTCTCGGGCTCGGCGGTCAAGCGGATTGGCCGCGACCGGTTCATCCGCAACGTCTTGATTGCAGCGGGGAACAGCGGCGAGAAAAATCTTGAGCCCTTGGTCGCGCCGCACTTGTCGGACCCAAATCCGCTCGTACGCGGCGCCGCAATATGGGCTTATAAGCACCTTGCATCCAAAAAGCAGTTTGTGACTGCGCGTCTTGCCGGCTGCCTGCGAAACGGATTTGAGCGTAAAGGAAGAATGGCTGAGATCAGAAGGAAGCCTGACTTGAGACCTTTTCATCTTTGGCCTTGGCTTTTCCGGACAGCACATTGCGCGCCTTGCCAAATCTCGCGGTTTTGAAGTCAGCGGAACCACGCGTTCGGCGGACAAAGCCGCCCGGCTGGCCGCAATGGGTTTGGACACACTCGTGTTTAACGGTGAGCCGCAGGACATCCTCGCTTTCCCATCGGCTCGCTGACGCCACGCATATCATCGTTTGCGCAGGCCCGGATGAACGGGGTGATCCGGTCTTGAACGCGCTTGGCGGGACGCTGAAGTCAGGCATGCCGGGACTTGAATGGATCGGCTATCTCTCAACCGTCGGCGTCTATGGCGATCATGACGGCGCTTGGGTTGACGAGGACACGCCGTGCAAACCCGTCTCGCAGCGCTCGGTCGAGCGCGTGAAAGCCGAGGCCGCGTGGCAGGCCTTTGCGGCAAGCCGCAATCTGCCGCTCGCCATACTGCGCCTCTCCGGCATTTACGGTCCGGGCCGCAACACTTTTGTCAATCTGGCCGACGGCTCTGCCAAGCGCATCATCAAGCCGGGCCAGTATTTCAACCGCATCCACGTCGCCGACATTGCCGGATCCGCCCTGTTTCTTGGCGGAAAAGCGCGCCGCTGGACTGTTCAACGTCACGGATGACGAGCCCGCGCCGCCGCAGGATGTCGTCACCTATGCAGCCAAGCTGATGGGCGTGGAGCCCCCGCCGGAAATCGCCTTTGAAGAGGCAAATCTTTCGCCCATGGGCCGGTCGTTCTATGGCGAGGTCAAGCGCGTCTCCAACCGGAAAATCCGCGACATGGGCTATGCTTTCCAGTTTCCCGACTATCGCACCGCGCTCAATGCCATGTGGCAAAATCAGAACTGTCGCGGATGAACGCTCTTTTGTTCAGACTTCGTTAACCCTATTATCTTCAGGGTAAATCAAGAGATCGGGCCGGAGGCACGGATGAAAATGCGCAAGTTTCTGAGTTCTGTTCTGGTTGTGGCGGCATTCACCGCAAGCCCGGCGCTTGCCGAACCGCCAGCCAAGGAACTGTTCGGCGCGCAGCAATTGCCTTCGCAGACCGAGCCGCAATCAATCGGCTTTTATTCAAAGGGTTGCTTGTCCGGCGGTGTTGCCATCCCCGTGGACGGGCCGAACTGGCAAGTCATGCGCCTGTCGCGCAATCGCAATTGGGGTCATCCGAACCTGATCGCCTTGCTCGAGCGGCTGTCCAAAGACGGCACCAAGGTCGGATGGCCCGGCCTGATGGTCGGTGATATCTCGCAGCCGCGCGGCGGACCTATGCTGACCGGCCATGCCTCCCACCAGATCGGGCTCGATGCAGATATCTGGATGACCCCCATGCCGAACCGCCGCTGGTCGCGGCAGGAGCGCGAGGACACGAGCGCGACCTCCATGCTGAAGGGCAATGGGCTTTATGTCGACCCGAACATCTGGACGCCTGCGCATGCTGGCATTCTTCAGACTGCCGCATCCTATCCGCAGGTTGAGCGCATTCTCGTCCATCCGGGCATCAAGAAGAAGCTCTGCGACACAGTCAAAGGCGACCGGGCCTGGCTTTCAAAGGTCCGCCCCTATTGGGGTCACCACTATCATTTCCATCTGCGTATCAAATGCCAGTCCGGCTCGCCCGGCTGCAAGGGGCAGGAGAAAGTCGCCGCTGGTGAAGGCTGCGATGATTCGCTTGCCTGGTGGTTCACAGATGAGCCCTGGAAACCCGCCCCCAAGCCCAAGAAGCCGGTGAAGCCGAAGCCGCCCATGCGCCTCGCTGACTTGCCACCCGCCTGCGCGCAGGTGCTGGACTCGCCCGCCGCTGCGCAAAACTAGACTCATCTCCTGCCCGCCGCTATAGCCGTTCAATCGATTTGAGATGAGCGTGGCGGGAGGACGGCGAGCCGATGAGCGGGGCGGAAAGCTTGGACAAGATGGTCTACCCCTGCCTTGTCGGCGACATTGGCGGGACCAATGGCCGTTTTGCGCTGATCACCGGCAAAAACGCCGAGCTGATTTCCTTTCCCAGCGTCAAGACCGCTGACTTTGCCAATATTGATGACGCGCTGCGCGATGTCATTCTGCCTGCCTGCCCGGTCAAGCCGAAATCAACCGTGCTCGCATTGGCTGGGCCGATTGAGAGCGACGAGATCGAGCTGACCAATTGTCCCTGGGTGGTGCGCCCGAAGGTGATGATGGCAAGCCTTGGCTTTGAAGAGGTGATCATTCTCAATGATTTCGAGGCGCAGGCGCTTGCCGTTGTGGCGCTCGGGCCTGAGCATCTGGAGCAGATTGGCGGCGGTGAAGTCGAACCTGTGGCAGGCCGCGTGGTGCTGGGTCCGGGCACGGGGCTTGGCGTTGCCGGCCTCATCAATGCGCGGGGCATCTGGCAGCCTGTGCCGGGCGAAGGCGGGCATACGGATGTCGGGCCGCGCACGCCGCGCGACGCGCAAATCTTCCCGCATCTGGAGCCGATTGAAGGGCGCATTTCCGCCGAGCAGATCCTGTGCGGGCGCGGCATGGTCAATCTCTACCGCGCCATCTGCAAGGCCGACAAAATCGATCCGGTCTATGGCCAGCCAAGCGAAGTGACGGCGGCGGCCGGGCATGATCCGGTGGCAAGGGAAACGCTCAGCCTGTTTGCCACCTATCTGGGACGCGTCGCCGGTGATCTGGCGCTGGTTTTCATGGCCAAGGGCGGCGTGTATCTGTCCGGCGGCATTGCCCAGAAAATCCTGCCAATCCTCAAACAGGGCGAATTCCGCGCCGCCTTCAACGACAAGGCGCCGCACACGGAAATCATGTCGAAAATGCCGGTGTTCGTCATGACCCCGCCGCTGGCGGCGGTGATGGGGCTTGCGGCGTTTGCCCGCAATCCCGGCGGATTCGGGGTCAATATGAACGGACGGCACTGGACCAAATGAGCGCGATGAAACTGGTTGTCACCGGCGCGGCCGGACGGATGGGACAGGCGCTGATCCGCGCGATTGCGCATGAAGGCGCCGTGGTTCTCCACGCCGCCATTGAGCGCACGGGCGCGCCGCAGCTCGGCATGGATGCCGGGGAACTCGCAGGGGCCGGGAAGCTTGGCGTTCCCATCACGGATGATCCGCTGCGCGCCTTTGCCCATGCCGATGGCGTATTGGATTTCACCATTCCCGCGGCCACCGTCGAATTCGCCGGTTTTGCCGCGCAGGCGCGCATTGTGCATGTGATCGGCACAACCGGATTGAGCGCGGAGGACGACGCCAAAATCTCCGCCGCGGCGCGCCACGCAACCATTGTGAAGTCCGGCAATTATTCGCTCGGCGTCAATATTCTCTCCGTGCTGATCGAGAAGGCGGCCAGGGCGCTCAGCGCCAAGGACTTTGATATCGAAGTGCTGGAAATGCACCACAAGCACAAGGTCGACGCGCCGTCCGGCACCGCGCTTTTGCTTGGAGGCGCTGCGGCCAATGGGCGCGGCGTTGATCTGAAAGACAACTCGGTGCGCGTGCGCGATGGCCATACCGGCGCGCGTGTGGAAGGCTCCATCGGGTTTGCCACCTTGCGCGGCGGTTCGGTGGCGGGCGATCATTCGGTGATGTTCGCGGGCGAGGATGAGCAGATCACTTTCACCCACCATGCCGTAAACCGCGACATGTTCGCCCGCGGCGCACTGACCGCAGCGCTGTGGGCGCAGGGCAAAAAGCCTGGTCTGTTTACAATGCGCGATGTGCTTGATTTGAACGATTAGAAGGAAAAACAAAATGTCCGGAACATTAGTGCTTGTCCGCCACGGCCAGAGCGAATGGAATTTGAAAAACCTCTTCACCGGCTGGCGCGATCCGGACCTGTCGCCGCTCGGCCATGAGGAGGCGAAGGCGGCGGGTGCGAAGATTGCCGCCAAAGGCTTCAAATTCGACATTGCCTACACGTCGGTCCTGATCCGCGCCCAGCGCACCTGCCAGTACATTCTCGACGGCGTCGGGCAATCATCGCTGATGACCATCAAGAACATGGCTCTGAACGAGCGCGACTATGGCGAGCTGTCCGGCCTCAACAAGGACGACGCCCGCGCCAAATGGGGCGAGGAGCAGGTGCATGTCTGGCGCCGCTCCTATGATGTGCCGCCGCCCGGCGGCGAGAGCCTGAAAGACACCGGAGCGCGCGTCTGGCCCTATTATCTGCACGAAATCCAGCCGCATGTCCTGCGCGGCGAGACGGTGCTTGTCGCCGCCCACGGCAATTCGTTGCGCGCCCTCATCATGGCGCTGGACGGGCTGACGGGCGAAGAGATCGTCAAACAAGAGCTCGCGACGGGCGTTCCGGTCATTTACAAGCTGAACGCGGATTCGACGGTGGCGAGCAAGGAAGTGCTTGGAGGGCTGACGCATTGCCCGAGTTGACAGTCCATGGCGGGCTGTCTAGAGGAACCCCCGTTGCCCAGATGGCGGAATTGGTAGACGCGCACGGTTCAGGTCCGTGTGCCGCAAGGCGTGGAGGTTCGAGTCCTCTTCTGGGC
>CAWBWL010000002.1:0-37582 GCA_963792485.1 uncultured Alphaproteobacteria bacterium | reverse complement strand
CGGGGGAAGTGAGGCTGACCCCAAACTAACCATCCAGCAGTTCCACAATCTCCCCATAGCCCCGCTGTCTTGCATGCTCCAGTGGCGTCACGCCCTTTTTGTCCGCAATGCTTTTGTCCGCTCCCGCCTTAACGAGATACGCGACGGTCTTCTGATGGCGTGGCCCGCCGTCGCCGAGCATCACCGCTTCGATCAGCGCGGTCCAGCCGAGATTGTTGACATGGTTCAGCGGCGCGCCGGCTTCGATGAGAATGCGCACCACTTCGTCATGCCCCAGATGGGCGGCGGCGATGAGGGCGGTGCCGTCATAGGGGCTGGTGATGTTGCCAGCTTTGTTGCCGAGACTGAGCGCCGCCTTCAGCGTCTCCACATCATCCGCCACTGCCGCGATGGTGACCGCGTCATAGGCCTGTCCCTCAAGGGCATTCACGTCGGCTCCGACATTGGCGAGCACCTGCATCAATTTGATCTGTCTGGCGAAAGCGGCGACATGAAACGGCGTGCGGCCAGCGGCGTCGCGCGCATTGACATCCGCGCCCGCAGCGATGGCCGCCTGGAGCGCGGCGATGTCGCCTTCGGCGGCGGCCCTTTGCGGACCGGAATAGGCGGCGAGCTCGCTGGCAGAGGGCGGGACCTGGGAGTGGGCGGTGGGCATGGCGGAGAAAAGTGATGTTGCGAGGAGAGCAGTGAATGTGAGCGTTCTCATTTTCCCGGCCTCCGGCAAATGGGGTTTGAAAGCGCAGGAGAAGACTTTGATCGCGGCTGTTTTGTGTTGGATTTGCGGATGACGAAAGTTTAATCGGGCGGTCTTGCTGGGACCCGAGACATCGTCTTTTGGCTCAAGCGATAGGGGCGGCATCTCTGCCGCCCCATTTCTCAGTCCTTGAACGGATCAAACTCGTTCTCACCTGCCATGATGACGCCGAACGGGCGCAGGCGGTGGAGGATTTCGACCGTTCCGGCGTGCGCTTCGAGCACGTCCGGCAGGCGGCGATAGGCCTGCCAATCAGGGATTCCAACCTGCGCCGCTTGGCTCTATCAATAGGTCTTGCCCGTCATCTGAACAATCAGGTCACCCAGCCGCCCGCGTAAGCGAACACCTGGCCGGTGATAAAATCACTTTCAGGACCCGCGAGATAGAGCAGAAACGCAGCTGCCTCCCCGCCTGTTGAAACACGTCCGGCCGGAACATCTTTCAGCCGCTGCTTCAGAGCCTCGCTTTGCAGAACCTCCGGCGGGAAATAGGTTGGGTTTTCGACAAAGATTTGCCCCGTGGCGTTGATCTGAACATTGTGGGGGGCAGCCTCAATTGCGGCGGAGCGGACGAAACTGTGCTGCGCGCCGCGCGCGGAGCCATAACAGCTTCGCCTTGCCGTTCCCCGCAAAGCCGCCGCGCTTCCAACGACAATGATCTTGCCGCTCCTGCGCGCCATCATTTGCGGCAGCACGGCCCGGATAAGGCGATATGTCGGGTGAACAAGCGTATCGTAAACCAGCGCCCATTCTTCATCGCTGGTTTCGTGGGCCAGGGCGCGCGGATTATCAATCGCGAGGTTGACGATCAGCACATCAACCTGTCCCGCTTCGGCAATCAGCTGCGATGCGGCGGCAGGCGGCTTCAAATCGCGGTCATCGGCAACAATGATCGCCCCCTCCCTGCTGAACAGGTCAATGATTGCGGGCCCCATGAACATGGATGACTGCGTGACAAGCACGCGCTTGCCCGCCAGACGGCTGCCCTTCGCCATTTCAGGGACAGGCCTTGCAATCATGTTGCCCAGCCTCCTGCAAACGGAAACACCTGTCCGAAGAAAAAGCTGCTCTCGTTTGTGGAGAGATAGAGGGCGAGCGCCGCACTCTCCCAGCCTTCCGCCGGCCTGCCCGCCGGAACCTCTTTCATCTGGGCCGCCATTTCAGGCGAGGCCAGTTTCTCCGGCGGATAGGATGTGGGGTTTGAGACAAAGTTCTGGGCGATGATGTTGACGTTGACCCCGTGCGGCGCGACTTCGACGCCGACATTCCTCACATAGGCAACCTGGGCGCCGCGCGCCGCGCTGTAAGCGGCGCGGGGCGCTGTGCCGCGCAGCGCGTTAGCGCTGCCCATGACGACAATTTTCCCGGACCGCCGCTCTATCATCTGCGGAAGAACGGCGCGCACAAGGCGGTGCAGGGGATGCACCATCTCATCAAACATGGCCTGCCATTCGTCCTCCGGCGTGTCCACAACACTGACGCGCGGATTGCGGCGCGTCAGATTGGCAATAAGGACATCGACGCGCCCCGCTTCGCGCACAAGATCAGCGGCGGCGCCGGGCGCCAAGAGCTCGCGCTCATCGGCAAGAACGTGCGCGCCCTCGCTGCGGAAAAGCTCCACGACCGCAAGCCCCATGAACTGATCGGCTCGCGTGACAATGACACTCAATCCGGTCAGCCGCCCTGCCATGCGCAGACCTCCAGCGCGGCGGAGCGTAACATCGGTGGGATGCGATGTCACCCGGTCTGGCGGGTCGAAACTGAAAAGGGGATATGGGGGAGGATGACGAACTGGGTGAGATGCGCAGGGGCGCGAGACGCCGCCGCTGCGCTTTACACAACGCACCATATATGATACAAACCACTTCGCATGATTGACCGGCTCAACGCGATTCCAGTGATTTTCTGGCGCACGCCTTCGGGCCGCGAAGTCCGTCCGCGAATGGCTGAGGGACTTGGAGCCGGGCGACAGGGCGGTGATCGGCACTGACTTGCGGACGCTGCAATTTGGCTGGCCCATCGGCATGCCTCTTGTGCGTCCCCTGTCGGGCGGCTTGTGGGAACTGCGGTCGTCATTGCCGAGCCGCAGGGAGGCGCGGCTTTTGTTTGCGGCGGGCGACGGCATGCTGGTTGTTCTGAATGGCTTCATCAAGAAAACTCAAAAGACGCCGCCAGGCGAACTTGATCTGGCCCGCAAGAGCTTGAAGGAGATGACATCATGACGTTCAAGAAAGAATATCTCGGCACTTCGCTTGAGGACTGGCTTGAAGAGGAGGGCATTTTGCAGGAAGCAACCGCTTCCGCCGCCAAGAAGGTGATCGCCTGGCAGCTCAGCGAGGAAATGCGCAAGAACAAGATCACCAAAACCCGCATGGCCGAACTGATGGAAACCAGCCGCGCCCAGCTTGACCGCGTGCTCGACCCCATGAGCAGCAACACGACGCTGGAGACCTTGCAGCGGGCGGCGAAGATTGTCGGGCGGGAATTGAGGGTGGAGCTGGTTTGAGATTATCGGGTCGGTCAATAACAAATATTGCTTGTTTTGTGTTATTGGTTAGACGAGTCGCAAAGCTGGAGAAGTCTCATGAACGTATCCATTGGAGAACGCTGGGAAGGGTTCGTCGCCTCAGTGGTCGATCAGGGCCGCTATGGCTCGGCGAGCGAAGTGGTGCGCGAGGGGCTGCGGCTGGTTGAGGAGCGCGAGGCCAAACTTGCGGCGCTGCGCGAGACTCTGGACTACTCGATTGCGCGTGGCGGCAGCCATTCTGCCGAGGAAGTGAGCGCGGCGGTCAAGGCGCGGCTCGACCAGATTTCTTCCGCCGCCTGATGCTGGTTCTGCGCTTCACCAGCGACGCGCTCGACAATATTGCTGAGTTTGGAGTGACTGCGCAGTGCGCCGGATCGGTCTTTAACGGCGCAGAACGCAATCTGCCGCTGCCAACATCCACGTCGCCCGCAGCTTGATGTTTGTACAGACTTCATGTACCATGTGCCGATGGAGCAGTACACCTACTCAGAGCTTCGCGCAAACTTGAAGACCGCCCTCGACAGGGCGGTGGAGGATCATGTCGTGATTGTTGTCGAACGGGCGCGCGGCGGCGACGCGGTGCTGATGTCGCGCGAGGATTTTGAATCTCTGAATGAAACGGCATATCTCCTGCGCTCGCCCGCCAATGCGGAGCGCCTGCTTGCCGCCAACAGCCGCGCCAAGTCGAAGCGCAAGTCCTTCAAATCGATAGAGCCGCTCAAAGATGCGGTTGGTCTTTGATCCCAACGCCTTGGAGGATTTGCGTTTTTGGGTCGACAAGGACCGTCGCAAGGCATTGAAGGTGATCGATCTGATCGAAGCTGTTTTGAAGTCGCCATTCGAGGGGATTGGCAAGCCCGAGCCGCTGAAGTTCGAACTCTCCGGCTGCTGGTCGCGCCGGATCGATCAGGAGCACCGGCTGGTGTACCGGGTGGACGGCGGCGATTTGATCGTGCTGGGCTGCCGGTATCATTATGGGTGATGCGGCTGGGCGGCCGGCCCGCCAAATTTCTTTCGTCTTACACCGATTTTGGCTTCACTCCCTCTGACGAGACATTGAATTTTTTTGTTTGCGGCACCGGAGGCAAGAAACAAGAAGGGGCGGTGAGGATTGCCGGGACGCGTGCTTTGGGCGGATATGGTTTGCGGTTTTCAGAGTGATGAATAACAAATATTGCTTGTTTTGTGTTATTGGTTAGACTGAGCCGCAAAGCTGGAGAAGTCTCATGAACGTATCAATCGGGGAACGATGGGAGGGCTTCGTCGCCTCGGTAGTCGACCAAGGCCGCTACGGCTCGGCGAGTGAAGTGGTGCGCGAAGGGCTGCGGCTGGTCGAGGAGCGGGAGGCCAAGCTCGCGGCGCTGCGCGAAACCTTGGACGCCTCCATCGCGCGCGGCGGCAGCCACAGCGCTGAGGAAGTGAGCGCGGCGGTCAAGGCGCGGCTTGTCCAGATTTCCTCCGCCGCCTGATGCCAGTCCTGCGCTTCACCAGCGATGCGCTCGACAATATTGCGGACATTGCGCGCTACATCGCGCAGGAAAGCGGCAGCCGCGCTGTTGCTGAAAATTTCACCGACCGGCTCATCCAGAAATGCGAAAACCTCGCCTCGCTTCCCGGCACAATGGGCCGTGCTCGGCCAGAGCTGCGAACGCAAATCCGCTGTTTTTCGTTCAAGAGCTATGTGATCTTTTTCCGCTATGAGGGCGATGTGTTTGAAGTGGTCAATGTGCTTGAGGGCACCGGGATATTGAGGCGTTTTTTGGGGAGGATGAGGCTTAAGCAGCTGCCCGCCACTGCGCGCCGTCAATCCCGGACGGCGAAGCCGATCCGGGACCCATTCCGGCAAAGAACTCGACTCATTCACCCGCTTCCAATATCGCCCATTCCGGCATGGGTCCCGGCTCGCGTCGCTGCGCTCCTTGGCCGGGATGACGGGGTGGGTAGGCGGCCGAACTGATGGAAACCAGCCGCGCCCGGCTCGACCGCGTGCTTGATCCAATGAGCAGCAACACGACGCTGGAGACATTGCAGCGGGCGGCGAGGATTGTCGGGCGGGAGCTGGTTTAGCGCCAACATTAGCCATGCGCACCGTCAACCCGGCTCGCGCCGCTTCGCTCCTTGGTCGGGGTCAAATGCATGTCGCCGCCCCGTTGAGTAGAAATGCGCGATTTAGACGTCCATCCAACCTTGACTAGGGGAGAAAATTAGAACCAGAAGCTGTCGAATTCTAACGTAAATTCAAAAAGATATCTTGAAAACTACACCGACCTAAAGTAACATGTTAAATCATCAACGCATACGGCGATTTCTACGGACAATTGGCGGACAACTAGAAAGATTGCGTTGTTGAGGCGAGGCGAGGCTTGGCGATGCTCAGCAATCCTGCTCCCGAAAATCGACTGCGAGTACTAAGGTCAAGTAGAGAATCCCCTAAAAGCAAATTTGTGCAATTTGGCTTATTTGTTAAGGAGTGGGGTGGCGTCGCCACGCTCATGATAGCGCTTCTTTGGACGGCTCCACTTTCTTGGTATGATCGAATTCAGAGCTATATTGGAGAAAAAGCTAGAATTGAACAAATAAAAGTCGCGAACGTGCGAGAAATTCTTAAAAAAATTGCAGTTTTGCGTGCAGATCAAATTAGCAAAAATGCTATAATTTCTTCTACCAATGATTATTTTGCCATGCAGTCTTCATATCAATACCTTATTTTCTCGGAGCTTTATCAGAATACGGCGTTGATTGATTCTGAGATAGAATAATCTTAAATCGAACGAAATATATGCGATGGCAAGTTCTCTATTCATGATAGGTGAATTTAACAATGTTGAAAAGTACTATAAGCTTGCCCTTGAAAAGGCGAAATTAGAAAATAGCGATAGAATTATTCCAGTTATTTTGCGAGAATTTGGAAATGCTTATTTTTATGACTCACGATGCATTCAGTCGAAAAGGGCAGATTTTCGTATAAGTGAGCAATTGAATATTCAATAAAGTCAAATGGAGGCAACCCGAGTTTCTATTCTGATTCGTATATATCCGAACTTGGATTATTCGAATTGAAAAGTGGCGATTGGAACTGTGGTCAGAAATTGATCGGTATCATGTACTCCAGGCTTCAGTCTGCTGCCCCCGAAAACAAGGAAGCAGCGCAGTTGTTTAATATGCTGCAAGGTCGCATGACGTCTATGCGCCAGCGAGCAGGGCAACCTACCAAAGGCTGCCCCTATGAAACTCGCGGCTTTAAGTAAGGGTGAAGGCTCAATTCCGAGCCTTATCCACCAACCTATTCTTCCCCTTGTTCTTCCCGATCCAGGGCATCATCCCCCGCAATTTCTCCCCGACCTCCTCGATCTGGTGCTTGTCATTATTGCGCCGTATCCCCTTGAACCGCGCCGCGCCGGAGCGGTATTCCTGCATCCACTCGGAGGTGAACTTGCCGGTCTGGATGTCTTTCAAGACGCGCTTCATTTCGGCTTTGGTCTCGTCCGTGATGATGCGCGGGCCGGTGACATATTCGCCCCATTCGGCGGTGTTGGAGATCGAGTAGTTCATGTTGGCGATGCCGCCTTCATAGATCAGATCGACGATCAGCTTCACCTCGTGCAGGCATTCGAAATAAGCCATTTCGGGGGCGTATCCGGCTTCGACCAGCGTCTCAAACCCGGCGCGGATCAACTCGACAAGGCCGCCGCAGAGCACGACCTGCTCGCCGAACAGGTCCGTCTCGCATTCTTCCTGGAACGTCGTTTCAATGACGCCGGAGCGGCCGCCGCCGACGCCGCAGGCGTAGGACAAAGCGAGGTCATGGGCGTTGCCCGAGGCGTCCTGGTTGATGGCGATCAGGCACGGCACGCCGCCGCCCCTCTGGTATTCGCCGCGCACGGTGTGGCCGGGGCCTTTTGGCGCGATCATGACGACGTCGATCTTTTTGCTGGGCTCGATCAGGCCGAAATGGATGTTGAGGCCGTGGGCGAAGGCGATGGCTGCACCGTCGCGGATATTGGCTGCGATGTCGTTCTTCCAGATATCAGCCTGAAGTTCATCGGGGGTGGCCATCATCAGGAGGTCGCCCCATTTGGCGGCGTCCGCCACTGACATGACCTGCAGGCCGTCCGCTTCCACCTTGGCTGCGGTCGGCGAGCCCGGCTTCAAGGCGACGCGGAGCTCCTTGGCGCCGGAATCCTTGAGGTTCAAGGCATGGGCACGGCCTTGTGAGCCATAGCCGACGATGACGACTTTCTTGGACTTGATCAGATTGAGATCGGCGTCGCGATCATAATAAACACGCATGGTTTTATCCTTCCCTGTTGAGCGGTCTAAGAGTTCCTCACCCCGTAAAGAGTGATGAATTGGTGAGTGGCCTCAGTGGCGTCAGCGGCGATTTTTGCTGCGCCGAGTTTGATTTTGTCGCCAAGCAGAAGGCGTATTTGCACGTCGCGCAGCACGAGGCCGAAGAAGGTGCGGAAAGCGGCGTCGATGTCCGGGATGTTCAAAAGCCCGGCCTTGTCCGCTGCTTCCAGTACCGGCGCAAGGCGCAGGCCCATGGCCTGCCTGCCGTTCTTCAAAACGATTGTGCCAAGGCTGGTTTTGCCGGACGCGGCGTGGCTGACGGCCATTCGGTTCAGCGCAATCGATGTCTGGCTGGCGATAACGGTCAGCCACTCGCGGGCGAACTGCTCCAGGATGGCGGTGAGGGCAGGGCGGTCGAGACGCGCCTTGTCGATGACCGGCGCGTGCACTTTCGAGGCTTGCCAGCGCACGGTGGCGGTCAGGAGACCGTCGCGGTCGCCGAACCATTTGTAGAGCGTCTCCTTCGAACACGCCGCGCGCTTGGACACCGAGTTCATCGTCAGCGCGTCGCCCTCCGCCACCATTGCCGCAAGCGCGGCGTCGAGCACGGCTTTCTGCCGGACGGTGAGCGCTTCGGGTTCGACGTGGATGGTCATGAAGGAGGGCCTTGGAGTTACCGTAACGAACGTTACGGTTCTTGCTAAGGCAGGCTGCGGCTTATTGCAAGCGGTGTTTCAACAGAAGGACGACATCAGGGATGAAGCCGCCGGGCGAGGAACACCGTGTCCGGAACGGGCGTATCGTAATAGGCCTTGACCGGCGCGAACCCAAAACCCGCATAGAGCGCGAGCGCGCCGTGCATGGAAGGCAGCGTGTCAAGGCGCATCTCCAGGTAGCCAAGGCTGATTGCCTCATTCAGGATTGCCTCGACCAGCGCCTTGCCCAATCCCAGCCCGCGTGCCGCAGGATCGACGTAGAGCCGCTTCATTTCGCAGATGCCGGCTTCGCCGAGCGGGCGCAGCGCCACGCAGCCGAGCGCACCATGGCCCACGCCGCGCGCCAAAAACAGCGCGCCATGCGGCGGCGAATATTTGCCGGGGAGCGCGGCGAGCTCGGCTTCGAAATCCTGAAAAGCGAGGTCGATGGGGAGTGAGGCGGCGTAGGCGCGGAAGAGCACGGCGGCGGCGTCAAGGGCTTCTGGGGAAGCTGCGGGGAGGATTTGAAATTGTCCCGACCGCATGGCAGCTAGCCTTCACTTCCGATTTTCCACCATTTCGGCCGCCCGCCACGGAAAGAATGATATTGCGGCGCCAGCTCTTTGCCTTTGTTCTTATCAAAGCAGCCAATCAGCAGCGCGATGACCGGCGCATCGTCTATGGCGCCGATCGAACTCCCGCACGCTTTGCAAAAGGCGCGGCTGGAATAGTCTGATGAGCGGTAGGTCACGGGCGGCCCGCCGGGGCCGCTCCAAGTCACAGCTTCCTTCGGGAACTCGACCCATGCAGCGGTGAGCGCGCCAGTGTGGCGCTGGCACATTTTGCAGGAGCATGTGTGCGGCTTCAGCGCGGGCCCCCTGGTTTCGAACCTGACCGCGCCGCACAGGCAGCCGCCGGAATAGTGAACTTTGGATGCAACAACTTTTGCCGCGCGCTTGCCGGGTTTGATTTTCGGGTCTGGCATGACACTGGTCCCTTTTCATAAGCCCTTGCGGTACACAATAAACGACGAGCGCGGGGTGATGGTGTCGTAGAGCGAGCGGGCGGGGGCGTTGTATTCCTGGGTCAGCCAATAGAGCCGGAATGCGCCTTTAGCCTTGGCCGCCGCTTCGCAGGCGAGGATAAGCGCCTTCGCCGCCCCGCCGCCGCGCGCCTCGGGGTCGACGTAGAGGTCCTGCAGATAGCAGATCGGGCGTGTGTCCCAGGTGCTCTCATGATAGAGGTAATTGCAGATGCCGATAACCCTGCCGTCCAGCTCCGCCACAAGCGCTTCGATGGGGCTTGCCGGATCAAGAATGCGTTTCCAGGTGGATGCCGTGATTTCCTCGGAGACTTCCGCGCGATAGAATTTGACATATCCAGCCCAGAGCCTGCGCCATGCGGCCTCGTCACTGGCGGAGGCGGGGCGGATTGAGGAAAGAGGCATGGAGGTCACCTTTGAATCTGGCGGGCTGCTCGATCAGCAATAACCATGCAGCGGAAGGGAAACAACGGGTGAAACAGTCAAGCCGTCTTTGGGGGCCGTTGTTGAGCACTGCGGCTCCTGTTATGATGCGCTCTGAACAAAGGCGGCTCTGATCATGATCTTCGTCAGCCAATCCCAAACCGGCGAGCGCATTGAATATCGCGACGGCAAGCGCTGGCTTTGGCTGCTTTCGGTTTTGTCGCCATCCATGCCGTTCCTCGCCGTCCTGTTGCTGGCTGCGGGCGGACCGGCGTGGTTCGCGCTTCTGCCGGTGGTGATCTATTTCGGTCTGGTGCCGCTGCTCGACTGGCTGATCGGGGAGGACGGGCATAATCCGCCGGAGGCGGTGATTGAGCAATTGTCGGAGGACCAGTTTTACCGCGCGCTTCTGTTTCTCTCAGTGCCCGTCTTCTACGCAAGTTTTTTCGCCAGCATCTGGGCAATCGCCACGCTTGATCTGCCGCTCTGGGCTTGCCTTGCGCTGATCATCGGCGCGGGTGTGGCGAGCGGGTCGGGGCTGACGGTCGGGCACGAGCTTGGCCACAAGCCGAAGGCGCTCGACCAGCTGGGCGCCAAGCTGATCAATGCGCTGACCGGCTATGCGCATTTTTGCATCGAGCATAATCGCGGCCACCACATGATGGTGGCAACGCCCGAAGATCCAGCCTCCGCCCGTCTCGGCGAAAGCATCTACCGTTTTGCCCTGCGTGAGCTTCCCGGCACGGCTGTGCGCGGTTGGGCGATGGAGCGGGAGCGGCTGGCGAAGAAGGGGCTCGGCTTCTGGCACTGGCGCAATGACCTTTTGCAAGGCTACGCGCTGACGCTCGCGATTGCTGCTGCCCTTATCTCAGCGTTCGGATGGATCGTGCTGCCGTTCCTCATTCTGCACCATTTCATCGGCTGGCTGCAGCTGACGCTGGCGAATTATGTCGAGCATTACGGCCTCTTGCGCGCCAGGAAGCCCAACGGCAAATATGAGCCATGCCAGCCGCATCATTCGTGGAATACAAACCACATCGCCTCAAACCTGATGCTGTTCCATCTGCAGCGCCATTCCGACCACCACGCCAACCCGCTGCGCCCCTATCAGGCGCTGCGCAATTTCAACGAATTGCCGCGCCTGCCGAGCGGCTATCCCGGCTGCTACAAGCTCGCGCTTATCCCGCCGCTGTGGCGGCGCGTGATGGATCCGAAAGTGATGAAATGGGCGGGCGGGGATTTGGCGAAGGTGAATGTTGATCCGAAATGGGCGAGCCATTATCTGAGCGCCAGCCAGCCCCGGTAGCGCACAATACTGCCGATGAGCGGCAGGCTGATGGACACATCAAACAGGTGATGGCCTTGCGGATTTGTCCGCTCTGTCGCCGTGATCTCCGGAACAAGAAACTTCGGGAGCGGCAGCGGGCCAAGGCGCGCGGATACCATCCGCATGTCGAGGCCCTGTTCATGGCCCGAGATTTTCATGCGGAACGAGAAGGGTCCGAAGCGCTCCTCCAGCGTTTGCGTGTCCGGGTCGCCATGGCTCATGAATGACAGCATGTCGCGGCCCGGATAGCGCCGCAGCCAGCGTTCCCCGTCCGGAACTTGCTCCACAAGGACAGAGACTGGCACGTCCTTGCCCGGCTTTGGAAAGCGGAACAAGGCTGATACGATTCTTCCCGCGAGATTGCCCGATGGATCGATATCAGCTTTGCCTTCACCCAGGACTGCGGGCGCGCCCCGGTGCAGGTATTGGGTGACCTGCGGCATCGCCTCGAAGGCGGATTCGCCGAGAGCGGTCTTGAACAAGGCTGTCGCCCTTGGCGTCCAGTCGCTTTCGAGATGAATGGACAGATCAGGCACGAGGGCAAGCACTTCGCCTACGGTTACGTGCCTGCCTGCATGACTGGCACCGCAGTAACTGAAGTCCCCCGTCATGCGCCGCAAAAGCGCCACAGCGCTGAGCGCGGGAATGACCGGGCCATCTCCGTTCAAAGCGATCAGCCGCGCTGAGGCTTGCACCGCAATGCCCTGCGTATTGACGCCAACAGCCTCCACCACCATGCCGCCCGTGTCGCTGCCAAAGGGTTTGAGCACCTTGGCGATAAAATGCAAAGGCTTGCCAAACAGGCTGAGCTTGGGAAGCAGGCGCAGCCGCCGCAAGGCCGCAAGGGCGCGCAGGCCGTGATGGATGAGGCCAAGCTCCATGCCAGCATGAAATCTTGCCGAAAGGCGCGGTTTGAAGTCTTCGACAAGAACGTCAAGGTCTGGTGTCTCGGCGAGGACGGCATTGCGCCATCCGAGCTTGCCAAGCGCGACTCTGCGGTTTTCGCTCCAGCCGGTTTGCATCTGCCAGCGGCCGTCGATCGAAAACACGCACCGGCTCGCCGGACCATGACAGAATGGCGTCTATGACCGAGCGCCCGCGCGGGACCTTGTTACCGGGAACGATGCTGACTGTGATGCGGTCGATGCTTTGCCAGCCCGCTGTCAGGTCGCGCAGCATTGCGTTCGAAAGCGCGGGCGTGGAGCTGGCGCCAGAGAGGACGGCTATGCCCGCCTGCTTCGCCCGCTGGTCAAAGGCTCCTATACCTGCAACGAATGCCCGCGCGTCGCACAGGTCGATATAGTGAATGCGCGCATCCATTGCGGCTTCGACCAGAGTATGCGAACTCGCCTGAAACGGCCCTGCGGCATCGACAATGGCGTGGAGATCAAGCGCCGTGAGATCCGTACCAGACAGTTTGTTGCGGTCACAGGCGAAAAATCCGGCGCGGCAATCCGGATCCAGGTGATGCAACTCCTCTATCAGCGCCGCTGCGTTTTCCGCACGCCGTCCGCCGATCAGTATCCGATACAGCTTCAGCCGCGCCAGCCTGCGGCACAGATGCGCGCCGAAGACGCCGGAGCCGCCGATGACAAGCACTGTTGGGCGGGTTTCAGCCATGCCAGTCGCGCCAATCTGATTTCACGCAGGCCTATTTTCCTGAACGGGTCAACCACAGTGCCCGCGACCATGCTTGCCAGAAACTGCGGAGCGGGCGGGATGCGGGCGATGGTGGAGACCATGCGGTCGCGGATGAAGGCGAGGGCGGCGGAGTCGGATTGATAAAACGGGGTAAAGGCGGCGGAGAGCAACTGAAACAACCGCATGTGCCAGCGCCGCGCGTTGGCATAGCGCTCCAGCGCGTCCGCGACATCGCTGCCCGTTTCAAGCGCATGATAGAGCGCCCGGGCGTCGAGCAGCGCCATATTGGCGCCTTGGCCGAGCTGCGGGCTGGTGGAATGCGCGCTGTCGCCCACAAAGGCGATCCGGTTTCCGACCGGGGCGAGCAGCGTGTGATGGCCGTATTGCGCCAGTGTCATCTCCTCGAATGAGGAAATCTGGTCGAGAAATGCTGTGCATTCCGGCCAATAGGCGTGCACTTTTGCCTTCCAGGCTTCAAGTCCATCCTTGCGCATTTGCGCGAAGGCTTCCGGTTTGACGCTCCAGAAGAAGGCGGCTTTCTCTGTGCCTGCCAGGTTGAGCTTTCCAGTCGGCAGAACGCCAATCATGACGCTCGCTCCGTCATAGCGCTGCGTCAGCGCGTGCTGCTCGAAGCCTTCGCCGCGCCAATCAAGCATGGCCCAGAATGCGCCATAGGGCAGGGGCTTCGGCTCTGCGGGCACGCGCGCCAGATGGCGGAGCCTTGAGCGCGCGCCGGAGGTGTCGGCGGCCAGATCGAAACGCCCGACTTTCCTTGCATGCTTGCCGATCAGATCAATTCCCTCAGCTCCGGCGGCAACGGCCTCAATCTGCGCGTCCGTCACGATTTCAATGCCCTGCCTGAGCACTTCATCGTGCAGGACATCAAACAATGCCGGCCGGTTGACCGCCAGACCGAAGCGCCCGCTTTTCTGCGCGCCATAACGCACATCAAGCACGACGCGTCCGGTTCTGGCGTCCGTGCCCGCAAGCCGGTGAATTTTGTGCCCAAGCGCCAGCATTGCTGGCAAAAGACCGAGGTCCTCAAGCACGGTCAATCCCGTCGGCTGCAGCATGAGCCCGGAGCCGACTGGCGCGGCTTTGTCAAAGCGCTCGAAAATGACCGGCCTGTGCCCGGCGCGTCTGGCATAGAGCGCTGATGCCAGACCTGCGGGACCGGCACCGATGATGGCGATGGAAATTGGTCTCAATCTTGCCCCCGGCCATGCGGCGCG
This sequence comes from uncultured Alphaproteobacteria bacterium, assembly GCA_963792485.1. Lineage (GTDB taxonomy): Bacteria > Pseudomonadota > Alphaproteobacteria > Rhizobiales > Rhizobiaceae > JANOYJ01. The sequence continues at coordinate 23,652 of CAWBWL010000002.1, read as the reverse complement.
ACCAAATCATAATGAACTGAAGATTTTGTGCACGGCGGCACGGCGCCGCAGTGCGTTATGCCAAAGCTGCCAGAAACCGCTTCACATTGGCAGCCATGCCAAACTCCAGCGCGTCTCCTGTCAGTGCGTGGCCGATGGAGACCTCGGCGAGATTTGGGATGGCTTTGGCGAGAGCAGGGAGATTAGCCACGGTCAGGTCATGGCCGCAATTGACGGTCAGACCTGCTCTTTGCGCACGCCGGGCCGTATCGGCAAGCAGTTCAAGCTGCGCGGCCGCCCGCGTGGGATTGTCATGGCACGAGCCATATGGACCGGTGTAGAGCTCAATGCGGTCCGCACCCGTGGCCTTGGCTGCCGTGATCGCTGTTGCATCCGCATCCGGATCGCAAAACAGCGAGACACGCATGTGTTTGGCCTTCAACCGCTGAACGACGTCACGCAGGAAGTTGCCCTGGCCCCCAAAATCCCAGCCATGATCGGAGGTCGGCTGGCCGGGATCATCCGGCACAAGCGTCACCTGTTCGGGTTGGTGCGTCTCGCACAGTGCGAGAAACTCTTCTGTGGGATAGCCCTCAATGTTGAACTCAGCCTCTGGAAACTCATCGTCGATCAGCGCGCGGATTGGCGCAAGATCTGAAAACCGGATATGCCGCTCATCCGGCCGCGGATGCACCGTCAGCCCATGAGCACCGGCCTGCAGCGCGATGCGGCCGAGATTGATCAGGCTCGGCCAAGGCAGATCACGCCGGTTGCGCAGATAGGCGATGGCATTGATGTTGACGGAGAGCTTGGCGGTCATGCGCTTAGCTTCCACACTCGTGGCCTGACTTCAATGTCAAAAGCGTGATGAATCCCATCACGCGGCCAAATGCAAAGTCAGCGGCGCTTCTCGTTTCCCAATGATTTGCGGAAACTCGCCAGCTGTTTCTCATACACGTCGCGCTGGTCGCGTGTGCGCCGCTTTTCCGTGACTTGTGAAAAGACCAGCGCAGCGCCGGTCAGTGTCCCAAAGGCGCCGAGAACCGTGAAAAGCAAATACCGGCCAGTGAAAAAGGCGCTAGCTGCCAATTCCCCACCCGTCACCGGCTCCGGCTTCTTGGCCGCGATAGCGGATGTTCCACACAGCAAAGTTACAATAAGCGCCGCCGCAAACTTCTTCATCAATGCCCCTCGCCTTAGTTTCTTACTCAGGGTTGCACAATCAAGTTAATTCCGGGTTGCAGCCGGTGGTTTTACTTCACAATCGTCAGCCGCTCCGCCGCGCGCGTCACCGCCGTGTAGAGCCAGCGCTGGCGCATGTCCTTGAATGCCCAGCTTTCGTCAAACAGCACGACATTGTTCCACTGCGAGCCTTGCGCCTTGTGCACGGTCAGCGCGTAGCCATAGTCGAAATCGTCAAAGCGCTTCTTTGTCTGCCACGGGATCGTCGCGTCGGGGTCTTCGAACTGCGCTTTCAGCAGCTTGATCTTGGCAACGCTGCGCCCCGGCTCGTCGTCTTCCGGCGAGACCAGCAGGTTGATGCCGGGCTTCACCGTCTCCTTCGACGATGTCATCACCTTCCACAGCGAACCATTGAGCAGCCCTTTGGCCGGGTCATTGCGCAGGCACACCAGCTTGTCGCCGGCCTGCGGATAGTCTGCGGTAAAGCCCTTCAGTTCGCGCAGCCGCTGATTATAGCGCCGCCGCGTGCGGTTGGTGCCGACCAGCACCTGATCCGCCCCCAGCACCAGTTCCTGCGTCACATCGCTCTTGGAAATCACCTGCGTCGTGCCATAATCGCCGATCATGAATTCGCGGCCCTCGCGCACATCCATCGCCAGCCGGATGATCGGATTGTCCCGCGCCTGCCGGTGAATTTCGGTGAGCAGATGATCCGGCTCATGATCGGTGAAAAAGCCGCCGCCGGAAATCGGCGGCAGCTGGCCGGGATCACCGAGCACCAGGATCGGCGTGCCAAAGCTCATCAGATCCCGGCCGAGCTGCTCGTCCACCATTGAACATTCGTCGACGATGATCAGCTTGGCCTTGGCAACCGGGCTTTGCCGGTTGAGCGAAAATGTCGGCGACATCGATGTCTTGCCGGTCGACTCGTCCGCGACTTCCTCTTCGCCCTTTGGCCGGTAGATCAGCGAATGAATGGTCCGCGCATTGGCCGCGCCCTTGGAGCGCAGCACCTGCGCGGCCTTGCCGGTGAACGCCGCAAACTGCACCTCGCCGTCGACATGCTCGGCAAAATGCCGCGCCAGCGTTGTCTTGCCGGTTCCGGCATAGCCGAACAGCCGGAACAGCGGCGTGCGGCCTTTGCAGCCAGCGCTCAACCGCCTTCAGTGCGTCATCTTGCTGGGGAGAAAATTGCATAGCCGGATGTGGCAGGATTCGGGGAGAGGCTCAAGGCATGGAAAGCTTAAGCGGCTCGGAAGGGAAGTCCCGAGATCAGCGCGCGGACGTAGCCGGGCTTTTGATAGTAGCCATTCAAGGATACGCGTTTCAGCGCGGTTGGCGCGCCGAGGCTTTCGGTCTTCAAGACACCTGGCTGCGTGGTCACAGCAACTTCAAAACCAAGCTCCCGCGCCGTTTGCGTCTCACGCTCGCTCACAGCCCAATCCGTGCCGTAAGGGTATGAAAAGGTCGTGACCTTGCGGCCGGCATAGCCTGAAACAATCTCGGCCGAGCGCCGCATTTCTTCCGAAAGCCGTTCCACGCAAACGCGCGCGAGGTTGGGATGCGTCATCGTATGTGCGCCAAGGGAGGCAAGAGGGTCGATCAGCAGCAGGTCAAGTTCGGCCCGCGTCATGATTTCTTCTTCAACGATCCGCATCGGATCGACGCCATGAGCAAGTGCGATCTGGTCGATTTGTGCGACGGCCGCGTCTTCATCCGATGACTGAACAAACGCTGCGATGCGCTCAAAGACAGTGGTCTTGCCGTCGGTGGAGCGGCAGATCAGCTTTTCAGCGCCAGTGCCAAAGTCAAAACTGAACGCATCGGTCATGCGGACCAGCGCTTCGAGCGTCTCCCACCACATGGTACTGGTTCGATCCACAAAGCCGGGTGTGACAAAGACGGTGAAGGGCGCATTGTGCTTGCGAAAGACGGGCGCGGCGAATTCGAGATTGTTGCGATAGCCGTCATCCAGCGTGAAGCAAACAAATTTTCGTTCGTCCTGCCGGTTCGCCAAGAGCGCCGGAAGATCGCCGAGGTGAACAGGGGTAAGGCCCGCACGCTTGGCCTCCGATATGGCAGCGTCCAAAAATTCCGGCGTCACCGACAAATGAGCGTTTGGCCGGAATGTGCCCGTGCGGGCGGGGCGCACATGATGCAGCGTGAATATCACCCCGCGCCCGCCATGCGCCGGAAAAAGCTTGCAGAGCTTGAAAAGGTCAATGGCGCCCAATGCGGACTTGATCACTGTCTGCCTTGTGAAGCTCCGCAAGGATTGAAATCTGTAGCTGCCCAGCATGTCTCGCCGCTGACCTCGTCCCAAAGCTGCGCGGAAAAATTGTAACGCGCCTGTTTGAGATTAGCAGGCAAGCCTTGAAATTGCTTTAAGGTCTTGGAAACTGGGTTAACTCAGGACAGATACCCCAGCCCCTTCTCGGCAAACCCCGGAAACAGCGTTGAGGTTTCAGCAAAGTCATTGTGTGCGACCATCAATTCCGCAAGTACCGTACGGATTGAGGTTGAATTGCAGCTACGTGCGTCGTGTTGAGCCTCTGCTAACGGCGAGCTGCACCACGTGATGTTCAAGAAGTCTGAGGGGCAGCCGCAAATAGGGACCGTTTGTTAATGGGTCTCCGTTAGATTGCTGGTTTAACAATTGCGGAACTTTGGAGCAGACGGTGAAACGGTTCGGCGGTTGGCTTGATCGGGAGGACTACTCAAAGGCATTAGGCTGGCGCAACGTTGCTCTGCTCGTGCTGACCCTCGGGTGGCCTTTCATGTTGTTTACATTAGCGAGGTCGACGAACTGTGCGATGGACACTTGCGGTGCCGTCAGCTTCGTATTCTCGCTATACCTGAAGCCGCTTATCTACTTTGGATTTATTACGTCGCTGGTCGCACCCATTTTGCGTCGGTTGCGGGATATGGAAATGCCGCGGTGGTATGTGGCGCCGCTGCTCCTCTTGCTTTCACAGGGCATAGATTTTTGGCTCGTGGCGAGTGCGCCTTGGTCCGTCGCGTTCGCGTTTGGCTCGTCGGGCGGCGTGACGCCAGTGGTTGTGACCGGTTTCGCGTTCCTGACATTCTTCGCATTTGCGAGCCCGCGAGATGCCGACAGCCGAAGCTTCCGCGCGCTATCGATGCTGCTTATAGCCTCTTTACTGCTGCCGGCACTTCCGGTCTTTGTCGCGTATGCCAGCATACTTCCCCACCGCGCTCCGTTGTCGATGTTCGTGATTACGATACTGAGCCTGCCGGAATTGCTTCTGGATCTTGTGCCCGCAATTCTTGCGGTTTTGGCTTTGCGGGAGTTAGGTCCCACGCCAGCCAGGCGCGACGCAATTGGCAAAGCGATTGTGGTGCTTGGAAGTTTGATCGCGATGGCGGCGGTAATCGCGCTCATATCTGATATTTTTGCTCTGACATCCAGATTCTTTATAAGTGAAGCCAGTCCGGTAAGATTGAAGATCATGGTAGCCGCGAGCTACGCGCGCCTCGCCGAATTGATTATCTTGATGCTCTTGCCGTTCCTTTCGGGAGTCTACTTCGCAAATGAAGCAGATTATCCTGATTCCGCGGCTAACCTGGCGCCAATACCAAAGGGTCAAGAGACCTCAAACAACGAGAATTTGTGGCGGAAATCAGGGGGAGTTTCTCGAACTGCTGCATTCGGACGGCGACATCGACAAGCTTGAAATGCGAAGCTCCTGTACATTTGTGATATAGTGTGCCTGCACATTCTAAACCAGCGTGCCCAATTGCGATGATATTTCGGTTCGAACTGCCCGCAATTTGATTGTCGAATCCTGATAGGTAGTGATGAAGCGCTATTTGACACAAAGGCAAGAATGCAGTTTTGCCGATCTCGGTGAAAATATTGATTTAGCCGACTTTGTTTGGTTCATGATTCCACAGCGCCGACGTTAGCCCAAATACTCCAGACGCGAGCCTTCAAACCCCGGAAACAGCGTTGCTGTATCGGAGTAGCCCATATGTCCTGCCATCATCTCCGACAGCACCGTGCGGTAGTCGGTGGTGATGGCGAGATCTGCCCCTTCATCAAGGTCGTCATTGGCAAGACCCGGCCATGACCCATACATCTTGCCGCCGCGCACTTTCGGGCCGAGCATCATCATGGCGTTGCCATGGCCGTGGTCGGTGCCGCCGGATTCGTTGGATTTGAGGCGGCGGCCGAATTCGCTCATGACCACGACCGAGACATGGCCGCGATGATCGCCAAGGTCGCGCCAGAAGGCGATGAGGGCGGCGGAGAGCATGTTGATTTGATCGGCAATCTGGTCCGCCTGATCGACATGGGTGTCCCAATTGCCGAAATCGACGGTGGAAATGCGCAGGCCCAGGCCGAGCTTGATCGTCTGCGCTACGGTTTGCAGCGAGCCGGAGAGCGGGTTGTCCTTCGGGTATTCGACCGAGGGCACATACGGCTTCATGTTGCCGTTTTCGTCAACGGCAACGCGCGCCTCAATCGCTTCGCTCAATGACAAAAGGCGGTTGACGGGCGCGCCGAGAATGGCATCGCCGCCGAGCTGACGCGCCAGAAGTGCGCGGATGGCGGTGGAATAGCCGTGACCCGCCGCGACGCGCAGCGCGTTCATTTCCTCGGCGACCGCGACACCTGACGCGCCGCGCAGCGAGTCCGGCGCAGCTGCGCCGATGGCGAGCGCGGGCAGAATGCCTTCGGGTTTGACAGCGTTCATCCAGCGGCCGAGCCAACCGCCGGCCGATGCGCCAGCGCCGGGCGCGGCCCGCTCCATTCGGTCCTCGGCGTCGAAATGGCTGCGTGTCGCGTCCTTGAGGCCCGCTGCATGGACGACGGCGAGTTCACCCGCATCAAAGAGCTCGGACAGGCCTTTGGCGCGGGGATGAAAGCGGAAGCCGGCATCGGCGATGGCGTCCTTCAATATGAAGCCGGCATTTTCGCCCTCGCGGCCAACACGAAGGCTGCCGGGGCGCGCGGCGACATAATCCTTGTCGCCGGATGGGGAGACCAGCGAGAGGCCATCCGCCCCGCCGCGCAGGAATACAACTACCAGGATCGGATCTGACATGGCGGACCTCAGCGGAACAGGAATTGCGGGGTGAGCGAAGCGGCGGCGACAAGGCCGCGCAGAACCTGCTCGCGCTCCTTCGGATCATCGGGCAGGGGGGCATTTGCGTCATCGGAGAGCTGCGCAATGATGGCGCCAACGTCTTCTTCCGGCGGCTCGGCGCCCGAAAGGCGGGCCGACCAGAAGCGGATGGCGTCGGCCATTTTGCCGCTGCCCTGTGGCAGGGCCGCGGCAAGGTCCGCCCTGCCCGCGCCGCTCCAGTCTTCAAAGGCGTTGAGCGCGATGTTGACGAAGCCGGAGATGAGATTCGTATTAGCCCAATGCTCCGAGTCGTCCGAATGGCCAGTCGGCGGTCGGCATTCGTGCTGGTTCCAGCCGGCTTTTGAGAGAACCCATAGATAGTCGCCTGTGGGCGATGGCACTTCGGCTCCTGTGGCGCGATAGAGGGAGGCCATGAACTCAAACGGCCGCTTCAGCTTGCGCGGCTCGGCATCGGCGAACCCCTTCGACATGGCGATGGTCTTGACGACCTTGGCGATCTGGTCGTCGGCCTTGGCATTGTCGAGCCAGGTCTTGGCGGCAAGGTCAATCAGGGATGGCGAGGGCTGTTCAAGACCGAGACGGCGGCAGATTTTCTCGCAAACGAACTTCGCCGTCGCCGGATGACTGGCGAGCAGGTCGAGCAGCTTTTCGCCGTCCTGCATGGGTCCTTCATTGGCGCGAAACTCGACGCCGAGGATGCGTTTCTGATAAGGATCGTGCCAGCGGTCGATATAAAGAAACTCGCCCGTTTCCGGCGCGTTGTCGCCCGAAGCGACCTCGCGGCCATCGCCGAAAGACCAGCCGGTCAAGGCGCGTGCCGCCTCATAGACATCCTGATCGATATAGCCCTGCGCCAGCCCTTCTTTTGCGCCGGGCACATCCGACCAATTGGTGGTCTTGCCGTTGAGATAGTTCACCGCGCCGAGCGTGTGAAGTTCCAGCAGTTCGCGCGCGAAGTTTTCATTGGCGGGGCTGGCGCGCGAGGCCTCATTGTTGAGGTAGAACAGCATGGAAGGCGAGCGCGTCACTTCGCCGAGCATTTTGCGGAAATTGCCCAGCGCATTGTCGCGCATCGTGCGGTCGTAGAGAACGAAATAGGCGGCGGTGTGCTCGTCGCGCATGGAATTGACGTTGAAATGATCGTGCCAGAACTGCGTCATGACTTCACGCAGCTGCGCATCGGCATGCACTGCGCGGATGAGAGACGCCGCCTGCACTTCGCGGGCAGGACGGATCCGCTCCTCATAGGCGAGGCTCGACTTGTCGAAGTTCAAAAGCGGCAGAAGCGCCGGGCCTTCTGTTTCCAAATAGAGGTAGGGGATGGTTTCCTTGCGGGCTTTCCAAACGTGCGTGTCGTCGTTTTTGCCAGCTTCGTATTCGATCATCAGGCGGGCGATGGAAAGCCGGCTCTTGAGATCATCATTGACCGGCGGCTTGGCAAGCTCCCGGTCGAGCCATGCCTCAATCCCGAACGCCTCGAAGTCGGCGATTCCGGTTTCGGTGGCGCCAAAGGTCAGGCGGTTCAATATCTTGACAGCGGGGGAGACGGTTGTTGAGGCACCGGACGCCGACACTCTCGACATGCTTGCCATGAGAAGTGTCAGGGAAGCGAGATTGAAGTCGCGGCGGGTGAGCGTCATGTGCGATTCTCCCAAACATTGCTTGGATAGCATGGGATGAATTCGACCACATTGCGGCGCGAAAGCTCACGGAATGTATCGCAAAGTTACTTCAGCATGGGCCAAAGGCTCAAGGCGAGGAGTGCGCCCATGGTGATATTGAACCATTTCAAGCGGGGCGGAACGGCAAGCCATTGGCGCAGCGCGCTGCCAAAACCCGCCCAGCACGAGACGCTCGGCACATTCACGGCGGCGAAGACACTGGCGATGATGAGGACGGACGCTGCGTAGCTCTCTGGCGTGGGATAGGCCGTCATCGCGCCCAGTGCCATGACCCAGGCCTTCGGGTTCACCCATTGAAACGCAGCCGCTTCGAGGAACGTCATCGGCCGCGCGCCCGCCGCCCCGCCGCTGATTGAGCGGCTCATCGCGATGTGCCAGGCGATGTAAAGCAGGTAGACACCGCCTGCGAACTTGAGAAGCGTGAAGAGAAGCGGATATGTTTTCAGAACCGCTCCAAGCCCGAAGCCGACGCCGATCAGCAGCGAGAAGAAGCCAGCGCCGATGCCGAACATGTGGGGTATGGTGCGGCGGAAGCCAAAATTCACGCCGGAAGCGAACAGCATCATGTTGTTCGGCCCGGGCGTGATGGAAGTGACAAAGGCGAAGGTGACGAGCGCAAGGAAGGTGGCGGGGGTCATGCACTCACATCCCTGCCGCGCCCCGGTTCATCGCCGCCACGCCCGTGCGGCAGACTTCGACGAGGCCGAGCGGGGCCATGACCTGAATGAACTGGTCGATCTTGTGCGGCTCGCCGCGCACTTCGAAGATGAAATGGCCGGTTTCGGCGTCCAGCACCTGCGCGTCAAAGGCTTCCGACAGGCGCAGCGCCTCGACGCGGGCATCGCCGGTTCCGGCGACCTTGACCATGGCAAGCTCGCGCTCGACCGGCTTGTCGAGGCCCATTTCCTTCGCCGCCACCGTCAGATCCGTCACATGATGCACGGGCACGATGCGCTCCAGCTGGTGTTTGATCTGCTCAAGAATGTGCGGCGTGCCGCGCGTGACAATGGTGATGCGAGACAGGTGTTTGGCGTGCTCGGTTTCCGAGACGGTGAGCGAGTCGATATTGTAGCCGCGCCCGGAGAAAAGCCCGATGACGCGGGCGAGCACGCCCGGCTCGTTGTCGACGAGGACGGAGAGCGTGTGGTTCTCGGGAAGCTCCTTTTCCTTGGTGATGAAATAGGCGGAGCCGGAGGGCTGTTTGGCGGCGTTCATCGGCATGCAATCCTGAGAGTGACTTGTTGCCAATGTTCATACGGTCACTCCAGCGACAAGGAAACCCGGATTCGCTGTCATCTCGCGACAAATCCTCAAGCGGGCGGATGTCCGGATTTGTCAAGCGTGCTCGAAGACGATCAGGTCCTGTTCACATCCGGGAACTACATGCGGATGCTCAGACTTTTGGCGGCTGTGGTGCCTGAGCCAGGTGATTGCGCTTGATCCAGACCTTTGCACCTGATGAGCCAGCCACGGCCCGCGACTTTGAGTTCTTGGGCAGACGCAGCCATGACTGCGCGGATAACGTCTCGCCGCTCTCCAGAACGCTGCCATCGAGCACCAGAATCTCCATGCCGTCCCTTGCATTGAGTTCGATCTCGGCGCCGGCCTTCCATTTTTCCAGGGAAACCTCTTCGTTCTTGTCTTTGTGGAGCGGCATTGTTTCGACGGACGGGCGAGCGGGGTCGGTGTCAAATTTCATCGAATTGGTATCCATGCGTATCTGCACACGGTCGGCGAGATCGAACTGCCACAGCTTGACGAAAATTGTGCAGCCGGGTTCGGAACCTGGCGTGTGCGAGGATTGCGGCGGATTGCGGATGTAACTGCCGGCGGGAAAGTCGCCATGCTCATCCTGAAACACGCCTTCGAGCACCAGAAACTCCTCGCCACCGGTATGGACATGCGGCGAGAAATGGCTGCCGGGCGCATAGCGGACAATCGTGGTGGCGCGGGCAACTTCACCGCCAAGCCGGTCCAGCATGCGGCGCTCCACGCCCACCATGGGTGAAGCCTGCCAGGGGAGCTGCGCGGCGTGAACACAGACCCGTTCGTTGAAGTTTGCGTTAAGTTCCATTGCTCTCTCCTTTCTTCCTGCCTTGCCGCTCAGCCCGTGACGCTTGGGCGGCTTGCAACCTTGTTACGCCATGCTTTCAAATGGGTGCAATCGGAAGGCACGTCAATCTTGGCGAAATCGGCAAACGCAAGGCCGGCAAACGCTGTGATATCCGCCATGGAAAAAGACTCGCCGGCGAGATAAGGCTGATCTGCCAAAACACCGTCAAAATATTTCATGCCCTGCATGGCGCGGCCTTTCTGGTGATTGCCCCATTCGGCGCACTGATAGGTCTCGATTTTTGGTCCAAGACCAGGCGTCGCATGGTGGAAATAGGCGCCGACCGCATCAAGAAGTCCGGCTTCGGCGCGGCGCTGCATCATGTGAATGACTGCGCGCTCCTTTGGCGAGCGACCGGTCAGCACGGGCTCGCCTGACAGATGGTCGATGTATTCGGTGATCGCCGTGCATTCGGAAATGGTGGTGCCATCTTCAAGCTCCAGAACAGGAACGGCCGCAGCAGGGTTTTTCGCCATGAATTCTGGTTGCTTGTGTTCGCCCCCTGGAACGTCGATGGTGATGAACTCAACTTGGCTTGTCAGACCCTTTTCTGCGAGCGCAATGCGAACGCGGGCTGGGTTGGGGAAGCCTTGGAAGTCATAGATTCTCATGATGAAATTGCTCCTGGTCGTAACCTTTGAAAAGACGATTGCGTGAGCATCCGGTTCACTCGGGGAATAAATGGCTGCCATGCGTAAATGCGGCGCCGGCGCGCAGGGCGGTGGCGACAAAGGCAGTCTCGGCCAATTCTTCGCGTGTGGCGCCAACGGCAATGGCGGCTTTGCGATGCACCTCTATGCAGTAAGGACACTGGGTCGTCAGCGCGACGGCGATTGCCATCAGCTCCTTGTATTTCTTGGGGATCGCGCCATCGGCCAGCGCTGCACTGTCGAGCGCCTGAAATCCGGCCATTGCTTCGGGCGCCAGTTTTCCCATCGACCCAAGCCGCTTCAAATGCGCCATATCAAACATACCAAAATACTCCAACTTTCTGATTTATCTATCTATCGATAGCTAGATTGACCTCGCACCCGGCAACGCCTATGTCAAGATCACCTATCGATAGATAGAATAACAATCTGGTGATGATGATGAGCGAGATGGTTGAAAGGCTTTTGGACGCGGCTGAATCCTCGATAAGGTCACGTGGATATCATGCCGTGAGTTTTCGGGAACTCGCGGACGAGCTTGGCATCAAGAGCGCCAGCGTCCACTATTATTTTCCTCAGAAGGAAGATCTGGGCCTCGCGCTGGTGACCCGGTATTTCGAGCGGTTTTTCTCCGATCTCAACAAGAATGCGGCGAAGGCGAAGACTCCCCACGAAAAGCTGACGGCATTTTGCAACACATACCGCGTGTCGCTCAAATCGTCTGACAAGCTCTGTCTTTGCGGAATGCTGGGGGCGGAGACTTGCGGACTGCCAGACGCGCTCGGTCAGTCGGTATCCGGATTTTTTGCCGCAAACATTGACTGGGTGATGTCGATTTTGCCCGGCGATATGCCAAAGAAAAAGCGCCGGGAAGTTGCGATCCAGGCCGTGTCCGCCGTTCAAGGCGCCATGATGCTTGCAACCAGCATGAAGGACCCAGCGATTTTTGATGCGGCGGCCAGCGCGCTTCTCTCGAACCACTCTTTGTAGGAGCAGGCTCAGTTATGGCCGACAGCGCTGGAACATGCGACGTTGCAATCATTGGCGCGGGCCTGGCGGGCCTCGCCTTGGCGAATCTTCTGAACGACGCTCAATTGAATGTCATTGTGCTGGAGGCGCAAGACCGCATAGGCGGGCGCATTGATTCCGTCACCGCGCCGGATGGCAGTTATGCGGCGGATCTCGGTCCGACTTGGGTTTGGCCGGAGTACCAGCCAATCGCCAAGGAATGGCTTCGCCTCTTGAATGTCGAGACTTTCCACCAGTTTGAACGCGGCGAGGCGGTCATCGATCTTGATAAGTCAGGACCAGCGCGCCGTCAGTTTCTGCCCGGCCAGCACGGCATCCGCCGGCCAGTTGGCGGTCCTCAGGCGCTCATCAACATCCTTCATAAAAGATTGCCCAAGGGAACAGTCAGGACAGGGCACCGAGTGACCGAGCTTGAAATGGCTGAGAACGGCATACTCGTTTCGTTCGGTGGTGAAGAAATACCGGGATTCATTGCCAAGCGTGTTGTCGTTGCCGCGCCGATGCGGGTGGCGGTAGAGACGATTCGTTTTCCTGAGACTTTGCACCAAAATGTGCTTTCGATCATGCGCGCCACACCTACCTGGATGGCGAGCCAGGCAAAGGCGGTGGCGGTTTATGACCGGCCATTCTGGCGCGACAAGGGTCTGTCCGGGCGCGTCGCCAGCCACGCCGGTCCCTTGATCGAAATACATGACAACGGACCGCATGACGGCAGCGTTGGCGCGTTGTTCGGATTTATCGGATGGCCGCCTCAGGCGCGAAAGGCTCATGTATCGGAGTTGGAAGCGCAGATCCGCAAGCAGTTGATCCGCTGCTTTGGCGAGGAAGGCGGCGCTTACGCATCGCTGCATATTCAGGACTGGGCCACAAACGATGCGATCTGCTCGGATGCTGATCTGGCACAGGCTCCTCGACATCCTGCGTTGGCGCCTGACATCATGCGAACGCCGCATTGCGGGGGGCGGCTGTTTTTCTCCGTCTCAGAGACGGCGGCGGACAGCCCGGGGCTGATTGAGGGTGCGTTTTCCGCAGCAGGTGAAACCGCCGCTGTTCTGCTCGAGAGACTGCGCGCCGAAGCGCCCGGCTCGTTGCCGACCAGGAAAGAGAGCGTGTGACTAGGGCTGGTCCTTTTCCCTTGTAAGGAAATAGGAGGAGCCGGAGGGCTGTTTGGCGGCGTTCATGTCTCATCGCGGATATCCTTGGGCACGACCACTTGGCCCTTCTCGAAATCTTCCCGCGCGCATTCATCTGGACACCTCGACGTAAGACGCAAGTGAGACTTTCACGTCCTATCTTCTCACACCAACCCCTTGCCTGACGCGTCAATGGCATTCGCCACTGCCTCATCCGTCGCCTCGTCCGGCAGCAGCATTTCGTTGTGCGCCTTGCCGGAGGGGATCATCGGGAAGCAGTTGGCGAGGGCGGCGACGCGGCAGTCGAAGATGACAGGGGCTTTGACGCTGATCATCTCGTCAATGGCATCGTCCAAGTCGGCGGGCTTGTCGCAGCGTATGCCGTGACCGCCATAGGCTTTGGCGAGCATGACGAAGTCGGGCATGGCCTCCGTGTAGGAGTTGGACAGGCGGTTGCCGTGCAGCAGCTGCTGCCATTGGCGGACCATGCCCATATATTGGTTGTTCAGGATGAATATCTTGATCGGTGCGTTGTGCTGCACGGCGCAGGACATTTCCTGAATGCACATCTGGATTGAGGCGTCGCCGGCAATGTCGATAACCAGGCTGTCCGGATGGGCGATCTGCACGCCGAGCGCGGCGGGCAGGCCATAGCCCATCGTGCCGAGACCGCCAGAGGTCATCCAGCGGTTCGGCTCCTCGAAATGATAGAACTGCGCCGCCCACATCTGGTGCTGGCCGACTTCGGTGGTGATGTAGGTGTCGAGATGCTTGGTTTTTTCATACAGCCGCTGGATCGCATATTGCGGCATGATGACATCGCGGTTCGGCGCATAGGCGAGCGAATTGCGGGCGCGCCAGCGCTCAATCTGCGCCCACCATGTTTTCAGGGCGGCCTTGTCGATGCTCTTCTTCGACGCCTTGATTTCCTCGATCATGACGGCCAGAACCTTGGCGACATCGCCGATGACGGGCACATCGACATGCACGACCTTGTTGATCGAGGACGGGTCGATGTCGATATGAATTTTCTTGGAATGCGGCGAGAAGGCGTTGAGGCGGCCGGTAATGCGGTCGTCGAAGCGCGCGCCGATATTCACCATGACATCGCAGTCATGCATGACCATATTGGCCTCGTAGGTGCCGTGCATGCCGAGCATGCCGAGCCAGTTTTCGCCTGAGGCTGGATAAGCGCCGAGGCCCATCAGCGTGGAAGTTATCGGAAAGCCGGTGAGGACCGTGAGCTCGCGCAATAGTCTGGACGCTTCGGGTCCGGAGTTGATGACGCCGCCGCCGGAATAGATGACTGGCTTCTTAGCGGACATAATCAGGTCCACAGCCGCTTTGATCTTGCCCAGATCGCCCTCCATCTGCGGATGGTAGCTCTTGCGCTCAATGGCGGCGGGGGGCGTGTAGAGGCCCTTGGCGAACTGCACATCCTTTGGGATATCGACAACGACGGGGCCCGGGCGGCCGGTGGTGGCGATGTGAAATGCTTCATGCAGAACACGCGACAAATCATCGACCGAGCGAACCAGCCAATTGTGCTTGGTGCAGGGCCGCGTGATGCCGATCGTGTCGCATTCCTGGAAAGCGTCGGAGCCGATCAGGAGGGTAGGCACCTGCCCGGTGATGCAGACGAGCGGGATCGAATCCATCAACGCGTCCTGCAGCGGGGTGACGGCATTGGTCGCGCCGGGGCCGGAGGTGACCAGCATGACGCCGACCTTGCCGGTCGAGCGGGCATAGCCTTCGGCCATATGGCCTGCGCCCTGTTCATGGCGCACCAGGATGTGCTCCACCTCTTCCTGCTGGTACAGCTCATCATAAATTGGCAGCACCGCGCCGCCCGGATAGCCGAATATGTGCTGAATCCCATGGTCGATCAGCGCCTGCACGACCATTTCCGCTCCGGTCATCTCGCGCGCGCCGCTCGGGCGTTTGGGCGCTGCCTGCTGTTTTGGCTTGGTCTTCGTAGCGGTGTTCATTCTGATTTTCCGTCTTGTGCGGCGCTGCGGGCCGGATTTTCTGAGGCTTGATAGGGGCTTGCGGGAATTTGGGCAATAAAAAAGGCCCCGTCAGGAGCCTTGGTTCGCGCGCATGGGAGGATTTCGCCGGACGGCTACGCCGTCTTGCCCATACGCGATCCCACCACGAGGAGAATGTTCTGTGTCATGGGGCGGAGTTAAGGGGAGGAGGGCTGAGGTGTCAAGGGGCAAACCTTCTTTGATTAAGCGCACTTGCCAAAACGGCTTGGCCGCTCGAATGTGAACGTTATCTCACGAGAAAGCCCGACCCATGTCCGTCCGCATCGCCACGTTCAATGTCGAAAACCTGATGAACCGGTTCGATTTCACCGGCTATCGCAACGACCTGACCAAGGACCGCAGCCTTGGCCTGTTCAACATCAAGGACGAGATGCAGTACCGCGAGATGGAAACGGCGCGGGTGATGGGGATCACCGATGACACGCGCCAGCTGACGGCGCTGGCCATCGCCGACACCAGGGCGGATATTCTGTGCCTGCAGGAGGTGGACAATCTCGCCGCGCTGAACGCCTTCGAGTTCGGCTATCTGTTCCGCATGGTCGGCGACGGCTACAGGCAGAAATATCTGATCGAGGGTAATGACACGCGCGGCATCGATGTCGCCATCATGATGAAGGAAGTCACGCGGGACGGAGAGCGGATCGAGTTCGTCGCGCTGAAAAGCCATGCAACGCTGACCTTTGCGGACCTTGGCCTGCACAATCCGGCGCTGGAGGCCATCGGCATTCAGGCCAATGAACGGATTTTCCGGCGTGACCTGCTTGAGCTGGACCTGCTGATAGGCGGCAGGCCACTGACGCTGTTCACCTCGCATTTCAAATCCAAAGGAGGCAAACGCGTTGGGCCTGACGGCTCAAGCGACACATTGCCTGTGCGCGTCGCGGAGGCGAAGGCGGCGCGGCATGTCATCGAAGAGAAGTTCGGCAAGGACGGCGCGCCCACCCGCGACTGGCTGTTCTGCGGCGATCTTAACGACTTCACAGAAAAACTTGTCATCACCGAAGACGGAGACGAAAATGTGAAGTTCACTTCGTTTGCTGAGCCTGAAAACGCTGTCAGCATCCTCCTAGAAGGCGGCTTCTGCGAAAACCTTGTGGCGCGGCGGGACGCGGACGACCGCTGGACCAACTACCACACGCGCGGCCCGCAGGAGCGGCAGCTGACGCAGGTGGACTACCTGCTTGCGTCACCGTCATTGGCGCGAAAAAATGCCTCGACCAAGCCGGACATCATCCGCAAAGGGCAGCCCTATCGGACGATCTTTCCAAAGGGGCAGGAGGTGGATCGGTATCCGAGGGTCGGCTGGGACCGCCCCAAGGCGAGCGATCATTGTCCGGTGGCGATGACGTTTGGGCTGGGGTGAAGGCGGTGGAGATTTTCAGTCAGCTGCCGGAAGGTGTTGTGTGTCCATGCAGCGGGATTGATGTGCGGCTTGTTTCCACGCGGCATCCATTCGAAGCCAGATTCGAAAAAGAAATCGCTGAAAACTGGAAGGATGAGCTGTCCAACAACCCGCACCTTTTCAACGGGCGTGTGACACTTGCGTCTAAAGCGACGCTGCAGGACGGAGTCCTGCGGGGTGCAACACACGAAATTGACTTCTCGACATTTTTGTTTTGGCGAAAGACGCGGCAAGCCGAAGGCTGCTGCCACATATTCGCTTTTGCTGTGCCGGTGACAAAAGACGGCGCGCTTGCAGCTGTCAAAATGAACAGCTCCACCGCCAATCCGGGATGCGTCTACTTCGCGGCAGGATCGTTTGAAAAAAGTGATTTCATTGAAGGACAAATGAACTTCGCGGCCAACACGCATCGTGAGGCGCTTGAAGAGACTGGACTGTCATTCGACAATGTGCCGCATGACGCAGAGTTTGGCCTCATTCGCATCGGCGCGGCGATTTTGATTTTCCGGCGCTACTATTTAGAAAGTGACGCAGAAGCGGTAGCACAGACGATTCGCCGGCACGCCTCAGCTGAGGCGGAGCCTGAAATCGAGGGGCCGGTCATAATCCGAAAAGGCGACAAGCCCGAAGGCGCGCTGCGGCACATGCAAGTGCTGCTTGACTGGCATTTTTTTGGGGGAATTGGTGCTTAGCCGCAGGCGCCCTCAGCAATCATGCCGCATCCTTCCGCTCCCCCTCCGCCGGCACAATCGCCAGCCTAAACCCCAGCGCCTCCGCCACTTTCGCAATTGTCCCAAGCTCCGGATTTCCTTCCCCGCTCAGCGCCTTGTAGCGCGCCTGCCTTGTCAGGCCGGTCTTGCGCGACAGGTCGGTGATGCCGCAGGCGCGGGCAATGACGCCGAGCGCACTCGCGATCTCTGCCGAGGTGCCGTCTTCGCATGTCACTTTCAGACACTCCGCCTGCTCTTCCTCGCATTGAAGAGTAACTGGCGGGGTCGTATTCGCAAGTCTTGAGCATTATCATTTGTAAGCCATGGTTGCGTGGATGCTAATTCGCCTGTCAATTCGGCGACTTGAAAGGCGGTCAACCTAACCCTCCGGCCACGTCCCCGCCTGCCAGTCCCTCGCCGCATGGATGATGCGGACAATTGTCAGATCGCCTTTTGCATCTATGCCGTAGGCTATGATCAGCGACGTTTTTGTCACCAGCTTCTCATATGTGCCTGCGACGCGGCCGAACCGGCCGGTGGGCATGGCTTGCAGGGCCGTGACTGCCTGTTCGATCCGGTCGGCGATAAGCGAAGCTCCCCGTATGCTGTCAAGCGCAATGAAATTGATTTGGCTGTCGAAGTCGGCGAGCGCTTCCTTCGACCAGAAGACAGACCGCATTAAGCGGCGGACCGGCGGGGATTGGCAATCGTCGTGCGGATGAGCGCCATGGCCTCGTCATGAGGAATCACGCGGCCCGCCTCGATGTCGGCAAGGCCAGCCTTGATGCCGTCAATGATCTCCGACTCCGTGGCAATGAAGCGCGTGATTGCCTGCGACGCAAGGTAGCTCTTGGTCCGCTGTGTGCTTTGAGCCATCAGTTCGAGCTGCGACTTTACTTGCGAAGATACCCGGATAGTCATCGTCTCAGTTTTTGACATGTGCCTACTCTCATATGCTGTCAGTTGTGTACACCATAACACACTCTAATGAGATAGCCAGAGAAACTCTGGCAATCACTCATGCCTGAGCGCATCAATCGGATTGAGCCGCGCGCCGCGCAGGGCCGGGAAGAAGCCGAAAACGGTGCCGATCAGCGCTGAAAATGCTGCTGCCATTGCGATCACGGACAGGCTGGGATCGAATGGGATCGACATTGTCGAAGAGGCCAGAAGCGCCAAGCCCAATCCCAGTCCGATTCCAAGCAAGCCTCCGATCAATGAGAGGACGGTGGCCTCGACGAGAAACTGCGTGAGGATGTCGCGCTCCTGCGCGCCGATGGCGAGGCGGATGCCGATCTCGCGGGTGCGCTCGGTAACCGAGACCAGCATGATGTTCATGATGCCGATGCCGCCGACGAGCAGGCTGATGCCGGCGACCGCGCCGAGCATGCCGGTCATGGTCGCGGTGGTCGAGGCCATGGCGCTGGCAATCTGTGTCATGTCCCGGACGGAAAAATCGTCTTCGCGCCCTGCAGGAACGCGGCGGGTGTCACGCAAAATCTCCTCGGTCAGACGCTGCATGTCGGCCATGACAACGCCGTCCTTGCCGGAAACAAAGATTGTCTCAATGTCATTGTCGCCGGCGACGCGGCGCTGAAAACCGGTGAGCGGCATCAGGACGACATTGTCCTGGTCCTGGCCGAACTGCGAGAAGCCCTTGGTCTCCAGGAGGCCGATGACATTGCAGTTCATCCGGCCAATGCGGATGGATGCGCCCACGGGCGATGCGGACCCGAAGAATTGCTTGCGCACCGTTTCGCCGATCAGGCAGACGCTTGAACCGCCGCGCGCTTCGGAATCATTGAACTCGCGTCCGATTATCACGCCCAGATCGCGCGCCAAAAAATAGCCGGTGTCGGTGCCGGTGATCTGCGCTGTCAGGCTCTCAGTGCCGTAGACGACTTTGACGCTCTTCTGGGACGCGGCGGATATCGCCTTGGCGTCCGGAACTTCCTTTATCAGCGCCGCCACATCCTTGTCGCTGAACGAGCGCGACGTGCCGGATTGCTGTCCGGGCGCTGCGGGCGCGCCGGGGCGGATGACGAGAAGATTGCTGCCGAGCTTGGAGATATCAGCCTTGACCTTTGCGGTCGTGCCCGAACCAATGGTCAGCATGGCGATCACGGCGGCGACGCCGATCACGATGCCAAGCAGTGTGAGGATTGAGCGCAGGGCGTTACGGCGCACGGAGCGCAGTGCGAGGCGGATCGTCTCAAGCAGCATGGCGCGCTCCCAACGAAACGTCGGACTCGATATCACCGTCACGGAACACAATGTTACGCGCTGCAAAGGCTGCCACATCGGGCTCATGTGTCACCATGACAATGGTCAGTCCCTGCTCGACATTGAGATCCGTCAGAAGTTCCATGATCTCATGCGTGCGGGCCGTGTCGAGATTGCCGGTCGGCTCGTCGGCCACGAGCAGCGTCGGATTGGTCACGATGGCGCGGGCAATTGCAACGCGCTGCTGCTGGCCGCCGGAAAGTTCGGCTGGCGTGTGGGTCTCGCGGCCGAGGAGACCGACCTTTTCAATCGCTGCCATGCCAATCTCGCGCCGCTGCCGGGCGGGCACGCCGCGATAGACCAGCGGCAGTTCGACATTTTCGAGCGCGGTGGTGCGCGGGAGCAGATTGTAGCCCTGAAAGACAAAGCCGATGTAGAGATTGCGCAAAAGCGCGCGCCGTCCGCGATCAAGGCCGCCCGCATCGGCGCCCAGGAAATCATATCGGCCTGTCGAGGGTGTATCGAGACAGCCGATAATGTTCATTGCCGTAGATTTGCCGGAGCCGGACGGACCCATGATCGCAACAAACTCGCCTTGCCCGATGGCGAGATCCACGCCCGCAAGCGCGTTTACCTGCGCTTCGCCATGGCCGTAGATTTTCCAGACATCATGAAACCGGATGAGCGGGGCGGACATCAGTTGGCCGCCTGCTTTTCGGACATGACAATGTCATCGCCTGCGTTCAGCCCGGTCAAAATCTCCGTCTTCTCGCCATCGGTGGATCCCGGCTTCACATTCACCTTTTCCGGCTTGCCCGAACGCAACACATAGACCGGTCGGGAGCCATCTTTCGATACCTCCTGCGTGCGGCGCTCATTGCGGGGAAATCGCGGCATGAACAGGCTTGTGATGCTGAATGGGCGGCTTTGCGCCGCATTGGCCGAGGCCGGCTGGTAACGGAAAGCGGCGTTCGGAATGGTCAGTGCGCCCTTGGCCTCGCGCGTGATGATATCGACATTGGCGGTCATGCCGGGGCGCAGGAATAAATCCTTGTTGTCCACGGCAAGCTTCGCCTCATAGGTGACGACGCTTTCAGTTGTCACCGAAGCGTAGGCAATGTCGCTGATCGTGGCGGTGAAAGTTTTGTCCGGATAGGCGTCAACGGTGAAATTTGCGGTCTGACCTTTGGCGACAGCGCCGATATCCGCCTCGTCAATTGCGGCCTCCAGCTGCATTTGTTCGAGATTCTGTGCGATCACAAACAGCACGGGCGCAGATAGGGAAGCGGCGACTGTCTGACCGGGATCGACCGAGCGGGTCAGGATAATGCCGTCAATGGGTGCGTAAATCGTCGCTTTTTCGAGTGCGGCTTTCTGCAGCTTCAAATCGGCTTCGGCAATAGCGACATCCGCCTTGGCGCTTTCGATAGCGTTTGCGGCGCGGTCGCGGGCGGCGGTCGCGGTTTCGATGTCCTGCGTTGTCACCATGCCGCGGGCCTTCAGCTTGCCGGACCGGTCGAGCAGCTGCTGTTTCTCCAGGGAGGTTGTCTGCGCGTCTTTCACCCGCGCCTTGGCGGCCATCAGCGAGGCCTCTGCACGCTCGATCTGGGCGGAGAGCGTGGTCGTATCGAGCATTGCGAGCACATCACCCTGTTTGACGCGCTGGTTTTCGCTGAAATTGACCTCGCGCACGACGCCGGACTGCTCGCTCGACACATCAACCTTGGTGATCGGCTGCAATGTGCCCGTCGCCGAGACTTCGACAATGAGGTCGGCAGTGGCGGCTGGAGTTGTTGTGTAAGTTACAGTCACGGCGCGAGACTGCTGCCACGACCAGCCCGCATAGCCGAGGCCTGTGACAAGAAGAGCGACGATGGCCCAGCTCTTCCAGCGTCCGCGCCGCGCCTTCGGCTTGCCGTCAGCATCAAGCGCCAGTGCCGACTTGATATCCGGCGCGAGCGGTTGAGGAGTGATCGGTGGCGAGACGCGCTGGTCCATCACGAAATCCAATTGGATTGAAACCAAGTATTCATTGGTAAATCGGCCGGATTTGCCCAAAGTTCAAATTAATTTTTGGCAATCCGGGACAAGCACCATGCAGGAACGACATTACGCCGTTTATGACGTTTTCACCAGTGAGGCGCTGGCGGGCAACCAGTTGGCGGTCGTTTTTGACTGCGATGGCCTCGACACGGCGCGGATGCAAGCGATTGCGCGCGAGTTCAACTTGTCGGAAACGACATTCATTCTGCCACCGGAAACGCCCCGGCACGAAGCAAGGGTGCGCATATTCGTTCCGGCGCGGGAATTGCCGTTTGCTGGGCACCCGACCGTAGGAAGCGCGGTGGCCATTGCCGTGTTGAGGCATGGCGCTGGCAAGAAGGCGTTCATTCTGGAGGAGCAGATTGGCAATATTGCATGCCGGGTTGAGATTTCTGCCGTCGAAGCAAGGGCCGAATTTGATCTGCCGCGCCTTCCCGAACAGATTGGGTTTGAACTTGCACCGGACCGGATTGCGGCGGCGCTCGGACTTGCACCGGCGGATATCGGCTTTGGCAGTCATGCAATTTCGGTCTGGACGGCGGGTGTTCCCTATGTCTGCGTTCCCGTAAGCCGCATTGAGGCGGTGCGGAACGCGCGGATCAATGAGGGGGCGTGGCTTGACCTCGTGCGTCTGCCTGGCGCGATCATCGCCGCGCCTTACATCTATTGCCCGGGCGGCGATTTGGCTGGCAGCGATTTCCACGCCCGCATGTTCGCGCCTTGGGATGGGATCAAGGAGGACCCGGCCACTGGATCCGCCGCTGCGGCGCTTTGCTGGCGCGCTGGCCGAGTCTGAGGCGCTGCCCGCAGGGGCCGAAGCGTTTTGTCATCGAACAGGGCATCGAGATGGGCAGGCCGTCATGCAATTGAACTCACCTTGCTGATGGACGCGGGACTTCTCTCGAAAGTCTCCATTGGCGGGCACGCAGTGAAGGTGGCGGAAGGGCGGTTGTTCGCCTGAACGCTGGCTTGCACTATTTGTGCGGGCGGCGCTGGACATCCTCCGGGCACATGGCTATAGACCCGCCGTCGCCAGGGACCCGGGCGGCCTTGGGTGCGTAGCTCAGTTGGTAGAGCAGCTGACTCTTAATCAGCGGGTCACAGGTTCGATCCCTGTCGCACCCACCATTTCCTTGGCCCCGCATCCCCTTGGCTCCAAAGGGCCATGCTCAAGATTGCCATAGTTACCATTTCCGACCGCGCCTCGAAGGGCGAGTACGAAGACAAAAGCGGCCCGGCGATTGAAGCATGGCTGAGGCCGGTGATTTCCTCGCCTTGGGAGCCGGTTTTCCGCGTCATCCCCGACGGCATGGAAAGTGTGCGCGATGCGCTGATTGCGCTGTGCGACGAGGACAAGGTCGATCTCATCCTCACCACCGGCGGCACCGGCCCCAGCCCACGCGACCTGACGCCGGAGGCGATGCAGGCGGTGATGGAAAAGGAGCTGCCGGGCTTTGGCGAGCTGATGCGCCGCGTCAGCCTCGAACATGTCCCCACCGCGATCCTTTCGCGCCAGACGGCGGGCACGCGCGGCAGGACGCTGATCATCAATGCGCCGGGCAAGCCGGATTCGATCAAAGTGTGCCTCGACGCGGTGTTTCCGGCGGTGCCTTATTGCCTGGATTTGATCGGGGCGGGGCGGGTGGAGACGGATGAGACGGTGATGAAGAGCTTCAGGCCGAAGGATTGAAAACAGTTGACAAACCAACAGATGTGAATTATAGATTACGATGCTCAAGCTCAAAAGGTCGGATGCGTTTGTTGACTGGTTCGATCGTTTGCGTGACCGTCGGGCGCGCGAGCGGATTGTCGCAAGGCTTTTGCGCTTGCAGCTTGGTCAGTTTGGCGATGTCAAAACCGTTGGGGACGGAATAAGCGAGCTTCGCATCGACTATGGCCCGGGATACAGGATTTATTTCAAGCAGCAGGGCCTCGAACTCATCCTGCTTTTGATTGGCGGAGACAAGAGCACACAGGCGAGGGACATTAGCCGAGCCAAGGATATTGCGGTGACATATCAAGACATGGTCAAAAAGAAACTGAATTGAGGATTAAATGACCGCCAAATTCTCAGACTTTGATCCAGCGGAGTATCTTCAAGACGAAGATTCCCAAGCTTTCATTTTGGCCGATGCCGCTGCGTCCGGCGATCCTCAGTATCTCGCCCATGCCCTCGGCACAATCGCCCGGGCGCGCGGCATGACGCAAGTGGCCAAAGAGGCTGGCGTGACGCGTGAGGCGCTTTACAAGTCGCTGAGCGCTGATGGCGACCCGCGGCTTTCAACGCTGCTCGGCGTGATGAAAGCGCTGAATCTTACGATGAGCATTCATCCCGCCAAGACCTGAT
>CAWBWL010000001.1:0-443569 GCA_963792485.1 uncultured Alphaproteobacteria bacterium | reverse complement strand
AAATGAGGCCGGAAACAGATTTGGTGCCTCCCTCTTGACTAGTTAGATATCTAATCATATGTAGTATGATATCAAACTATAGGAGAGACAAATGCAACGGCGTCGATTTATCAAGCTTCTGAGCGGCGGGACCGTTCTTGCCGCGGGCGCTTCGTTCGGAACATTCGCGGCGACACGCATGCCAACACAGGCATTGCTGCCTTGGGATCGGGCAGGTTCGCTTTACAGGGAGCCGCGCCAGCGTGCGCTTTCATACGCAATTCTGGCCCCAAATCCGCACAACCGCCAGCCTTGGCTGGTTGATCTGTCTACTGACAATCAGGTCACTCTTTTCGTTGATACTGAAAAACTTCTGCCTCACACAGATCCTTTGAACCGCCAGATTACCATTGGTCTTGGATGCTTTCTGGAGGTCATGGTTATGGCCGCGGCGGAACAGGGCTATCGCGTGGACCTGAATCTGTTTCCCGAAGGAGGCGATGCCGGGAGATTGACAAAGGCGCCCGTCGCAATCGCAACCTTTGCCGAGGATGCCGCCGTCAAGTCTGATCCGCTCTTTGCACATGTCATGCAGCGCCGCACGCTGAAAGAGCCCTTCGACATGACTAAAACTGTCCCACAGTCTGCCCTCGATGCAATGATTGCTTCCGGCCAGAACGGAACCAGCCTTGCGGGCTCTCTTGACGAAAAGTCAGTGGCGGAACTGCGGGCCCTGACCACGCAAGCGTTGCAGATCGAGATAGATACGCCGCACACCTACAAGGAAAGCGTGGACCTGTTCCGTATCGGCAAAACTGAAATCGAAGCTAACCCGGACGGTATTGATTTTTCCGGCGTGCTGTTTGAATCACTCGCATTCATCGGCCAGTTCGACCGCGCCGTTGTGATGGACCGGAATTCCACCTCATATGCCCAAGGTGTCTCGGCGGTCATGGAGAACGCGCAGACGGCTATGGGGCATATCTGGATGGTGACCAAGGGCAACAGCCGCGAAGACCAGATCGCCTCGGGGCGCGATTGGGTGCGGGTCAATCTGGCGGCTACGGCCCAAGGCATTGGCTTTCAGCCACTCAGCCAAGCTTTGCAGGAATATCCCGAAATGGCGGAAATCTATAAAGCCGTCCACGCAAGGTTTGCGCCGCAGGGCGGCACTGTTCAAATGCTGTCGCGTCTGGGCTATGGTCCCAGTGTACCGGCAAGCCCGCGCTGGCCGCTCGAGGCGAAAATCTTAAAGGTTTGACCATTTGTGAGTGACACAAACTCCCCGCCGCTTTTTGAGTTCTTCAATGAAATCGGGATTATTTCCCAGCTTTCATCGGCGCTCTTCAGCCGGACTTTGCCGGGCGGGGTGCATGTCGCGCATTTTTCGATCCTCAATCACATGGTGCGCCTTGGCGACGGGCGCACCCCGGTGCAACTCGCCAGCGCGTTTCAGCTGACCAAGGCGACCATGACCCATTCGCTTGGTGTGTTGGAAAGGGCCGGGTTCATCCGCCTTCAGCCAAATCCTGAAGACGGGCGATCCAAACTTGCGTACCTTACGCCCGAAGGCCGTGCCTTTCGTGACGAGGCGATCAGCAGTGTCGGTCCGGCATTCCGGCCAATCATGGAAAAGCTCGATCCAGAGTTTCTCAAATCCCTGATCCCGCATTTGCGCAAAGTGCGGCAGGTGCTTGACGAGGCGCGGGACTAAACCGCCTGCCCCGCGACCCAGCCGCTCGACCAGGCCCATTGGAAATTATACCCGCCAAGCCAGCCGGTCACGTCCACGCATTCGCCGACGAAAAAGAGGCCCGGCACGTCTTTCGACTGCATGGTCTTCTGGTCGAGTTCATCGGTCAAAACGCCGCCGAGCGTCACTTCGGCGGTCCGGTAGCCTTCCGAGCCGGATGGCTTGATGCGCCATGCATTCACCGCCTCGGCCAGCGCCGAGAGTTTCTTGTCGGAGCAATCGGCGAGATTTCCCGTAACGCCCGTGCTGGCGGCGGTGAACTGCGCAAGCGCTTTGGGCAGGAATTGCGCGAGCACCGTTTGCGGCTCCTGTTTTCCGCTTGCCTGCCGCGCTGCGCGCAGGATTTCGTATGTGTTCAGCTCTGGCGCCAGATTGATCCCGATCTCGTCGCCTTCGCGCCAAAAACTGGAGATCTGAAGAATTGCCGGACCGGACAGTCCGCGATGGGTAAACAGCAGCGCCTCGCGGAATTTCGTCTTGCCATGGCTGACGATTGCCTCCGCGCTGACGCCTGACAGGCCTTTCAGCCGGTCCAGCATCATCGGCTCAAATGTCAGCGGAACAAGGGCGGGGCGGGTTTCCGTCACCCGCAGGCCGAACTGCTCCGCCACGCGATACCCAAATGCTGTCGCGCCCATTTTCGGGATCGACTTGCCGCCGGTCGCAATGACCAGGCTTTGGCAGGTCACAGGACCAGTGGAGAGACGCAGAGCGAAGCCGCTTTCGGTCTTGGTGATCTCATGGACTTCGGTTTCGAGGCTCAGCGTTACATGCGCGGCGGCGAGGTCATCGAGCAGCAGGTCTATGACCTGCTGCGACGGGCCATCACAGAACAGCTGGCCAAGTGTCTTCTCGTGATAGGCAATGCCGCGCGCCTCGATGCGCTTGATGAAATCGCGGGCGGTAAAGCGCTTCAGCGCGGAAATGCAGAAATGCGGATTTTCCGAGAGAAACTGCTTGGGGCTCGCATGCACATTGGTGAAATTGCAGCGCCCGCCGCCGGATATGCGGATTTTCTCGCCGGCGGATTTGGCATGGTCGACGAGCAAGACCGTGCGGCCGCGCTTGCCGGCCTCGGCAGCGGCCATCATCCCGGCAGCGCCCGCGCCGATGATGACGGTGTTGTAGTTATCTGACTTCATGGATCAGGCGACTCCGCCGCTTCGCATCACCGCTTTGATTTCCGGGAAAGCCTGGCAAAACCCGCCTCCTTGGCGGCGTTCTTGTCGATCGTCACAGTGGGGTTTGCGCCTGCGGATTGGTTTATCGCCGCAATGATGAAGTCAGCGAAATCAGCACCGCTTTCCTTGAATGAACTCAGCGCGGCGGAGACAAGAAGCGGCTGCTCAAGCACGAGGTTGTCCGCCAGGAGGAACTCGCCGATCACTGTGCATATTTCATCCTTGCCCCAGCCCGGAGTTTGCTTCAGCACCCAGATCAGTTCCACCAGGACAACGAGATTGACAAAGCCCGGACGGTCAATTGTGCAGTCATCGTCAATGAAGGACTGGGCTGGCGCAGACCAGACCGGATCGTCATTCAAAATGTAGCGCACGAGCACATTCGTGTCGACGCCGATCAAATTTCGGCTCCCGCACGGTTGCGCCTTGCCGTCTCAGCCGAGATCGCAGCCTTGACATCGACCGTAACCGCAGGCGGCGGAACCAGCCCACGGAGAGCTTTGATACTGCGCTTCTTGGCCGTCACATAAACGCGTCCGTCCGTCTCAGTCTGAAACTGAACTTTGCCGCCTGCCTCAAGACCAATCAGCCGCCGCACCTCTGCGGGTACCGTGACTTGCCCTTTGAGCGACGTCTTCGCATCAAACAATCCCACAGCAGTCTCCATTCTTAGAGTTACCTAGAATACCGAAAAAGTAGGTAGAAATCAATATTCCCTACTTTATTGACTATTTTGGTGTTTTCCTCAAGGCACATCAGCTGGCTCACGCCGCCTTCGCCCCGCGCACCTGATAATCCTTGATCGTGGCAAAGCGGATGGCTTTCCAGCGCTCGGCTTCATAATTCAGCGAATAGGAATTTTGCGCCAGGAACACCGGATCGCCGTCAAGGTCGCGGGCCATGTCGCCGCGATGAGTTCCATGAAACGATGCAGCTCGGCGCGGTCATCGGCTGATATCCAGCGGCAGATCGAAAAGCGGGACATTTCAAAGCCGGTCGGCAGAGAGTATTCGATCTGCAGGCGTTGCTGAAGCACATCCAGCTGCAGCGCGCCGACTACGCCCACAATGGCGGGCGAGCCGTCTTCAGGCGAGAACAGCTGCACCACGCCTTCCTCGGCCATCTGCGCCAGCGCCTCCTTCAGCTTCTTTGCCTTCATCGCGTCGTCCAGCCGCACGCGGCGCAGGATTTCCGGGGCGAAATTGGGCACGCCGCGGAAGAGGAAATCCTCGCCTTCGGTCAACGTGTCGCCAATGCGCAGCGTGCCATGGTTCGGAATGCCCACCACGTCCCCAGCATAGGCCTCGTCGGCAATCTGGCGCGAGCGGGCGAAGAAAAACTGCGGAGCGCTGAGCCCCATCGGCTTGCCGGTGCGGACGAGCTTCGCCTTCATGCCGCGCTCCAGCGTGCCGGAGCAGACGCGCACAAAGGCGATGCGGTCGCGGTGGTTCGGGTCCATATTGGCCTGGATCTTGAAGACGAAGGCACTCATTTTTTCTTCCGTCGCATGGATGATGCGCGTATCCGCCTCCTGGTCGCGCGGCGGCGGGCCGAAATCGGCGAGCGCGTTAATGAGGTCACGCACGCCGAAATTCTTCAGCGCCGAGCCGAAATAAACCGGCGTCAAATGGCCTTCCATGAACGACTTCCTGTCGAACGGCTTGCACAGCTCCTTGGCAAGCGAGCAGCTTTCGATAAAGGCGGCGCGCTCATTTTCGGGCAGAAGCCCTGCCGCATGTTCGCTTTCCGGGCCGTTCACCTTAACCGCATCCGCATCCGCGTCGCGCTGGCGGACGGTGTTGTCATTGAGCTTGTAGGTCCCGCCGAAATTCTTGCCCATGCCGATGGGCCAGTTGACCGGGGCCGTGTCCAGCGCCAGCTTCTGCTCTATCTCGTCCAGAATATCAAACGGATCGCGCGCCTCGCGGTCCATCTTGTTGATGAAGGTGACAATCGGGATGTCGCGCATCCGGCAGACTTCGAAGAGTTTCAAAGTGCGCGGCTCGATGCCCTTTGCCCCGTCGATGACCATGACGGCCGAGTCCACGGCGGAAAGCGTGCGGTAGGTATCGTCGGCGAAATCCTCATGGCCGGGCGTGTCGAGGAGGTTGAAGATTGCGTCCTCATATTCGAACGTCATCACCGAGGTGACCACGGAAATGCCGCGCTCGCGCTCAATGGCCATCCAGTCGGAGCGGGTGTTGATCCGGTCCTTCTTGGCCTTCACCTCGCCTGCAAGCTGGATCGCGCCGCCGAACAGCAGCAGCTTTTCCGTCAGCGTGGTCTTGCCCGCGTCCGGATGGGCGATAATCGCGAAAGTGCGGCGGCGGGAGACTTCCTCCCGGAGTTTGGCGGTCATGTGGCAGTCCGTCGGATTCGAGTGTTGGCGGCTTCTAGCTTTGATGGGCGGGCGGCGCAATCGGGTGAGGACACCATCGACACTTGACCATCAACTCACGCCGGCTGAATAAAGAATGGACGACTTCGGCTAAACAGCGCGCGCAGGAAAAGCACACTCGCCGGAATTGAATGGAGATAAACTCGACAATGGCGATGAAGCAGACAATCGACGTCCTCAATGACATGGTCAGAAGTTCCGTCATCGAGAGCTATGCGATTGGCGGCGCAGTCGCCGCTTTCTATCTATTATGTCGAAGCGTCCTCCACCGACGATCTGAACATTCTGATTTCGTTTGAGAACCGCGCCGCGGGCCCTTTGACCGGGCTGGTCAGCTTGGGGCCGATTTTCGATTATCTGACTGCGCGAGGGTTCACAGAATGGCGTCACGAAGGAATTGTCACGCCGGATGGCCGGTGCAATTCTTGCCAATAGCCGATGGATTGGACGTGGAAGCGCTGAAAGAGGCTCCGGCCATTGAATTGGAAGTGACCCTCGGCGAACAGCCGGTTTCAACCCGCCTTCTTTCGGCTGAACACATTATGGCTATTGCTTTGAAAGTCGGCAGGCCAAAAGACATGATCCGCATATCCCAGTTTGTCGGTGAGAGCGCTTTCGACAAGCAGCGCTTTTGTGATATACTTGGTCGGCACGAATTGCTGTTGAAATGGGCGCAATGCTGCCAGAGGTTGGGCCTGACGAATGAATTTACTTAGAGTCCGTTTGGAAACCCCGCCTGACAGGCCATCTGATGGGATTTTCTGCGCTTCCGGTGCTCACGAACTTGAGTTCGCTCCGCTCCGGTTCTCGAAAACCACACCAGATGACTCGGCCAGCCGAGTTTCCAAACGGCCTCTTGGGCGGAAGTAGTGGACTCTCTTCCTCAATACCCCGACATTTCCGACCTGCTCGCCCGCAAGGCAAAGGGCAAGGCGGCTGCGTCGAAAAGGTCGTTCGCCGAGAAAATCGCCATGGTTGAGGCGCTCAACGCAAGGCTGGCGCCAATCAAGGCTGCGCGCGTCCAGCGAGCCGCTGAAAAGCGAGAGCTTGCCCCGGATGAGCTCCAGCGCGTTTCTCCAAAGTCCAAACCAGACCCGAGTTGATTTTCTCCCCAATAAGCCCCAAACACACACCCTGACCAACCGAAGGACCCTGAGCCTGAATTCAGGGCCGCATCCTTGTTTGAACTTCTCATCGTTGCCTTTCTCATTCTTCTGAATGGCGTGTTCGCGCTGTCGGAGCTGGCGGTTGTGTCTTCGCGGCGCATCCGGCTGAAGAATATGGCCAATGACCATGTGCGCGGGGCGCGGCGGGCGCTGGCGCTTAATGAAAATCCCGGCAGGTTTTTGTCCACCGTGCAGATCGGCATTACGCTGGTTGGTGTCTTGGCGGGGGCGTTTTCGGGTGCCGCGCTGGGCGGGTATGTTTCGGCCTGGCTGAAGGGCCTTGGCGTTGAGAACTGGCTGGCGGAACCGCTCGGCTTTGGCGGCGTCATCAGCGCCATCACCTTCCTGTCTGTCGTTATTGGAGAACTGGTGCCCAAGCAGTTTGCCCTGCGCGATCCGGAGAGCATTGCCTGCCTGGTCGCGCCGCCCATGTATATTTTGTCCAAAATCACGACACCGGTCGTCTGGTTTCTCGACACGTCGACGCAAGGGATCATGTGGCTGCTCGGCCTGCATGTCTCGCCCGACAGCTCTGTGACCGAAGAAGAGATCAAGACAATTGTCGCCGAGGCGGCGCATTCGGGCGTGATTGAGGCGGACGAGCGGGCGATGATTTCCGGCGTGCTGCGCCTGTCCGACCGCACGGCGCGCGCGATCATGACGCCGCGCTCGGAGGTCGAGTGGATTGATGTGACACTGAGCGATGCGGAACTGCTGGAGCGTCTGAAGGACACCACGCATGCAAGGTTGCTCGCCTGCGAAGGCAATCAGGATTCGGTGATTGGCGTCATCCAAATTCGGGACCTTGTTTCCGCGCTTTTGGCGAAAAAGCCGCTGCGCATCCGTGATCATGTCCACAAGATCGGGATGATCCCCGACGTTGTGGATGCGCTGGACGTTCTCAAGAACCTGCGCGATGCGGAAGTGCCGATTGCGCTGATCCATGACGAATACGGACATTTCGAAGGCGTGGTCACGCCGGCTGACATTCTGGATGCCATCGCCGGATCATTCCGCGCCGACGAGGATGATGACGAGCCGGAGGCGGTCGAGCGCGAAGACGGCTCCTGGCTGATATCAGGCTGGATGCCGGTTGATGAAATGGCTGAGCTTATCCGGCTGAAGCTGCCCGAGCGGCGGTCCTACGACACCGCCGCAGGGCTGTTTCTCGATCTCCTGCAGCGCCTGCCTGCCACCGGAGACGTGACGGAGGCGATGGGTTATCGTTTCGAAGTGGTCGATATGGACGGACGGCGCATTGACAAGCTTCTGGTCAGGCGGGTTGATCAGCCGGGCTAGAGGCCCGCCTGCCTGCCACACTCCACCTTCCCGGATAGTTCCTGGACAAACTTGCCGGCTCAGGTTTCGACTTCCCTCCATCCCACCGGCACGCATTTGAAGCGGCCCGGCCGGAATTTCGGGTGGCTTTCCATCCATTTGGCCATTTCGACCTGGCCAAGCAGGGCGCACATGACCGGAGATGGGACCGGCTCGTTGAAGGTCAGATGCACGTCCTTGCACTGCTGCGGAGCGGTGGCGAGGCAGGCCGAGAAGATGAGTTCGATCATGGCGATCACCTTATAAAACATGGCGCTAAACGCGGTGGCCGGCGGCCTTTTCGCGATTGCCGCGTGAGTGCGGACAATGCGTTGATGATGCGCCCCCTGGTTTAACAGGTCCTGAACAGCAACCGAAGAAAGGCGATGGAAAGCCGAAATTTGCATGCCGTCGCGCGAAGGCGTGTGAAATTCCTCCGAAATCGCCCAGGATTGCCGAATGGCGGGCGGCCATGCAGAGAAAGATGGCGGCGATTGCAGGCGCAGTGCCGGGGGCGGCTTGATTTTTGCGGCGCAAACCTCGATATGCGCTGCAACTCAATGAACAAGACGACGGAAAAAACCCATGAACGAAAAGTCCGTGGAAGACACGCTGCCTGATGATGAACTGTTTCTGGAGGCCGAGAGCGAGGTTTCCGAAGAGCAACGCATCCTGGACGCGATGGAAAAACTGATCGCCGAAAACAGCGAGCTGAAAGACCGCTCGCTGCGCCTTGCGGCGGAAATGGAAAATCTGCGCATGCGCACCGCGCGCGATGTGCGCGACGCCAAGGCCTATTCCGTTTCCGGCTTTGCCCGCGATGTGCTGGGCGTTGCCGACAATCTGCGCCGCGCGCTCGAGGCCTTGCCGCCGGAAGCGCGGGATGGCCATGACAAGGGCCTGATGAACCTGATTGAGGGCGTTGAACTGACCGAGCGCTCGCTGATCGCCTCTCTCGAGCGCCACGGCGTGCACAAGCTTGAGCCGCAGGGCCAGAAGTTCGACCCGAACTTTCATCAGGCGATGTTCGAAGTGCCGAACCCGGATGTGCCGAACAACACGGTCGTCCAGGTCGTCCAGGCGGGCTATGCCATTGGCGAGCGCGTCTTGCGCCCGGCGATGGTGGGCGTTGCCAAGGGCGGGCCGAAGCTCGTCGAGGTGAAGGCGGAAGATCCTGCGGCGGATTCGGACCGCGGCGTGGGTTAACCTGCCACCGTCACCTGACGCTGCGCCCCGAGGCCTTCAATTCCAAGCTCCATCACGTCCCCTGCCTTCAGGAACACCGGCGGCTTCTGGCCCATGCCGACGCCGGGCGGGGTGCCGGTCGAGATGATGTCGCCGGGATGCAGGCTCATGAACTGCGACAGATAGGAGACGAGGAAGCGCACGCCATAGACCATTGTGGCGGTTGAGCCGTTCTGGCGGCGCTTGCCGTTGACGTCGAGCCACATTTTGAGGTTTTGCGGGTCGGCGATCTCGTCCTTTGTCACCAGCCAGGGTCCAATCGGGCCGAATGTGTCGGCGGATTTGCCCTTGGTCCATTGGCCTGACCGCTCGGTCTGAAAGGCGCGCTCGGACAAATCGTTGACGACGCAATAACCGGCGACATGGTCCATCGCCTTGTCTTCGGAGACGTATTTGGCGTGACTGCCGATGACGACGCCAAGCTCCACTTCCCAGTCGGACTTGAGCGATGTGCGCGGAATTTCGACTTCGTCAAACGCGCCGATGATGGCGGATGTCGCCTTCATGAAAATCACCGGCTCCGGCGGCACGGCAAGGCCGGACTCGGCGGCGTGGTCGGCGTAATTGAGGCCGATGCAGATGAACTTGCCTGTGCCGGTAACGCAGGGGCCGTAGCGCGGGCTGCCTTTGACCAGCGGCAGATCGGCTGGTTTGAGCTTCTTGAGCTTGTTCAAGCCTTTTGGTGAGAGCGCTTCGCCCGCGAGGTCGGACACATGGGCTGATAGATCGCGGATATTGCCGTCACTGTCGATGAGGCCGGGTTTTTCCTGGCCTTGTTTGCCGTAGCGGACGAGTTTCATGCTTGCTTTCCTTTACGCGGCCCAGCCGCCGTCAATGATGTGGACATGCCCGGTCGTGTAGGGCGCGCTTGCGAGGTAAACCGCAAGATCGGCGATTTCTTCCGGCGTGCCGAGCCGGCCCATGGGCTGGCGGGCGATGAAGGCTTTGCGCGCCTCGTCATAATCGCCTTGGGCGCGCATCCGGTCCTGCAAAGACGGGCTTTCCACCGTGCCGGGGCAGATTGCATTGCAGCGTATGCCCTTGGTGATGAAATCCGCGGCGACGGATTTGGTGAGGCCGATGACGGCCGCCTTGGTCAGCGCATAAACGAACCGGTTCGGCACCGCCTTGATCGACGAGGCGACCGAGGCCATGTTGATGATCGATCCGCCGCCGCGTTCCAGCATGCCGGGCAGAACCGCCTTGATGGTGCGCACCATGGAGCGGACGTTCAAATCAACGGCGAAGTCAAAATCCGCATCTGTCGCCTCCAGCACCGAGCCGGCATGGACAAATCCGGCGCAGTTGAACAAAACATCCACGGGGCCAATCTGCGCGGCGAGCGCGTTGACCGCCGCCGTGTCGAGCACGTCGAGGCGTCGGATCGTGATGCCCGTCTGACCGGCAAGCGTTTGCAGCGCGCTTTCATTGACATCTGTTGCAAATACTTTCGATCCCGCAGCGGCAAAGGCGAGGGCGGTCGCCCGGCCAATGCCTTGAGCGGCGGCTGTAATCAGCACGGTTTTGCCAGCCAGTGAAGTCGCCATGTGCATTCTCCCTTGCCGCAGTGTTAGCGCCCCGCGCCTGGCTTGAAAAGGGCCGGGCCAGCGGCTTTCGGAAGACGGCAAAGAATTTTGGGATTTCGTATTGACAACGTTGTCAATCAAGTATTGACTGATTGACAACGTTGTCATGACAGCTTTGGGAGGAGCAGTCTTGGTTACTCTGCGCGAAGTCGCCGAACGGGCGGGCGTTTCCATCAAAACTGTGTCGCGGATCGTCAACAATGATCCGGCGGTCAGGCTGGAAACGCGCGAAGCGGTTCTGACCCATCTCAAAGACATGAATTATGTGCCCGATCAGGCCGCGCGGCTGATGCGCTCTGGCGCGTCCAATGTTGTCGGGCTGATGACCGACGCCGTCGCCACGACACCCTATTCGGTTGATATTGTTCGAGGCGCGCAGGCCGAACTCAAGCGCGAGCACAAGACACTGCTGATCGCCAACACGGATGGCGACGCCGAGCTTGAGGCCGAGTATTGGCGCATGTTCCGGGCGCAAAAGGTCGCCGCGGTCATTTATGCGTCGATGTATCACCGGCCGCAGGCGATGGGTCATCCCGACTTCAACGACGCGATTGTCCTTGCCAATTGCTTTTCGCGGGAAGGCGACCGGGCGTCGATCATTCCGGACGATGAGGCGGGCGGCTATGCGCAGGCGGCGCATCTGCTCAAGCTTGGCCACCGGCGCATTGGCATCATCACACTCAACCCGACCATCGAAGCGACGATCCTGCGCGGCCGCGGCATGCGCCGGGCGTTCCGCGACGCCGGGGTGAGCTATGATTACGGCAGCGAGCGCGTCGGATTCACCGGCCCGCTGATGAATGAGACCTTGGTGGCCTTTGAGGTGGCCTTTGAACTTCTCGCCCGGCCGGAGCGGCCAACGGCGATCATCTGCGGCAATGACCAAATCGCGCTGCAGGTGTTTTCCGCCACCGCCCATCTGGGCCTTTCAATTCCGGGCGATATCTCGCTCATGGGGTTTGACGACCTCAAGGTAATATCGGAGACTTTGCGCCCGTCCCTCACCACTGTCGCGCTGCCCTATTTTGAAATCGGCAGGCTGGCGGTGGAAATGGCGAAGCTGGCGGGAGATGAAGAAGAGGGCTGGGCGCCGAAAGTCCTGGTGCCATGTCCCTTGGTAATTCGAGAATCTTGCAGGGCGCTTGTCTAGGCGCACTGCGGAAAACGGGTGGAGGAGCCCGCTTATAACGGCCTTGAGCCGAAAACGGGAGAAAACGCGGATGCGAACCGGCTGCTCCGACAGGCAAAACCTGACCGCCGGATTTGTGTTGCAGCGACAGAGAGGAAACGAAATGAAAACCAAACTTATTCTCAGCGGCGCGCTTGCTGGCATCGCTTATGTCCTCGGCGGCCTTCGCGGCCACTGATCTGATGATGTGGTATCACGGGGCGGGCAATGAAGTCGAAAAGAAGATCGTTGAACAGCTGATCACCGACTTCAACGGCTCACAGGCCGACTATGTCGTCAAGCTTGAGCAATTCCCGCAGGGCGCCTACAATGACTCGGTGACAGCCGCGGCTGCCTCCGGAAAATTGCCGGACATTATCGATGTTGACGGCCCCGTCATGCCGGGCTGGGTCTGGGCCGGCTATATGGCGCCGCTGACGGTTGATCCGGCCAAGTATGCCAACTTCCTGCCGGGCGCGGTCGGCAAATATAATGACAAGGTCTACTCAATCGGTCTTTGGGACGCAGCTGTCGCCATGGTTCGCCGCAAGTCCGTTCTGGACGAAAACGGCATTCGCATCCCGACGCTCGACAAGCCTTGGACTTTGGAAGAGTTCGACGCTGCGCTGGTCAAGATTCAGGCATCGGGCAAGTTCGAGTTCCCGCTTGACCTCGGCATGGCATGGAAAGGCGAGTGGTACCCTTACGCGTTCGGCCCGTTCCTGCAGAGCGCGGGCGGCGACATGATCAACCGCGATGGTTATAAAACTGCCGAGGGCACGCTGAACGGCGAGGCTGCGGTCAAGTTTGGCAATTGGTGGAAGTCCGTGTTTGAGCGCAAGCTGGCCCCGGGCACATCCCAAGACCCGGCCGACCGCGACGCCGGCTTCCTCGCTGGCAAATACGCCATTTCCTGGAACGGCAACTGGGCTGCGCTCGGCGCTGTCGAAAAATACAAGGAAGATGTTGTTTTCCTGCCTGCGCCTGATTTTGGAACCGGACCGAAGATTGGCGCGGCTTCATGGCAGTTTGGCGTGGCGGCCACGTCCAAAAACCAGGAAGGCGCAAACAAGTTCATCGAATTTGCGCTGCAGGACAAATATCTGACGGCGTTCTCCGACGGCATCGGCCTGATCCCGCCAACTCCGGGTTCGGCCGCCGCTTCCAAGAACTACAAGGAAGGCGGTCCCATGGCTGCATTCTACGCCCTGTCCGCCAAGCAGGCGACGCTGCGTCCGGTCTATGCGGGTTATGCGGTGGCTGCAAAAGTGTTCGAGAAGGCGCTGTCCGACATCGCCAATGGCGCGGCGGTCGAAGACACGCTTGATGCGGCGGCTGACGAGATCACCAAGGACGTCGAAAAGAACGGCGGCTACGCGCCGAAAATGTAGCATCTCCTGCCAAAAGCCAACCGGCCGCGCACTTAAGCGCGGCCGGTCCTAGCCAAGGTGACAGGCCATGCAAGTCCTCTTCGTCCTCGAAGCTGATGAACTCGCAAAGCGCCGGATGGCTGGTTTGCTTTTCCAGCCGCATTTCTGATGTTTCTCTTCATCGTGGTGCCATTCCTGCTGGCGTTCTGGTTTTCGTTCACGAACCAGCGCTCTCACTCGCCCAACGCGGCTGAATTTATCGGCATGGAGAATTTCCGGCAGCTTCTGTCGGTTGGCGTATTGACGCTGGAGCCTGAAAAAGACCCTGCGACAAATGCGGTCGAAGACTGGGCCGGACGGGCAGCCCGTCTATCCGACTGTGCGCTCCATTACGCGCAACAATCCGGATTTTCCGCAGTATAACGGCATGCGCGAATGGTTCTCGTGGGGTTCCGGGGACACGCAAAAGGTCGTGGTCGCCACCGACGTCGTGTTCATGAAGGCGCTGGTCAACATTTTCCTGTTCGTGCTTGTTCGTCGCGCCGCTGCAAGGGGCGCTCGCGCTCTGTCCTCGCGTTGATGATCAATCAGAAGCTCAAGGGCATAAACATTTTTCGCACCATCTATTTCATGCCGGTTGTCATCTCGATGGTTGTCGTCTCGCTGCTCTGGCGCTTCATTTATGACGGCAATAACGGCCTTCTCAACACGCTGCTGAGCTTCGCTCACCTTCGGCGCTGTTCCAGCCGGTTGACTGGCTGGGCTCGCCCGGCGACGGCCCTTCCGTCGCTCATTGCCATGTCGATCTGGCAGGCGGTCGGATTCCACATGGTCATCTGGCTGTCAGGCCTGCAAACCATCCCCGTTTCGCTTTATGAGGCGGCCGACATTGAAGGCGTTTCGGCTTGGCAGCGTTTCCGCTATGTGACCTGGCCGGGGCTGCGCAACACCGCTGTTCTGGTCCTGCTCGTCATCACCATGCAGGCGTTCGCGCTGTTACGGCAGGTGGAGGTGATGACGGAGGGCGGGCCGCTGGACTCCACCCAATCCGTGGTGTTCCAGGCCATCGAACGCGGCTACGGCAAGCAGGACATTTCCGGCGGCTCCGCCATTTCCGTCGTGCTGTTCCTTATCGTGCTCACGATCTCACTCACCCAACGCTACCTCACGCGGGAGAAGACCTGATGAAAGCCTCGCCCAAGCGCCTGCAGGGCGTGTTCTGGCGCTATGCGCTCTTGATCGCCGTCGCCTTCATCTTCTGTCTTCCCGCTGCTCTTCATGATGATCTCGTCCTTGAAGCCGGATTTGCAGCTGTTGACCGACACCGAATCGCTTCGCGCCTTCCTGCCCGTGGGCGACATCTCCCTGAACAATTACTCCGCCGCCTTCAAGCGCGCCCCGGTCGGCCTCTTTGTGTTCAATTCCGTGTTTGTGACTGGCGTCACGGTGCTTCTGTCGCTCTTCCTCTGTTCCCTGGCCGCGTTCTCCTTCGTGTTTCTCGAATGGAAGTGGCGAAACGTAATCCTGTCGGCCATTGTCGCCACCCTGATCATTCCCTTCGAAACCATCGCCGTTCCGCTGCTGATGCTCGTCAACAATCTGCCCTGGATCGGCACAAGCGGCTTCACCATCGGCTGGCTTGACAGCTATCATGTCCAGATCGTTCCGCTGGATCGCCGACGGGCTGACCATCTTTCTCTTCGTCACAGTCTTCAAGGATCTGCCGCGGGAACTGATCGAGGCCGCCCGCATCGAAGGCGCGAGCTGGTGGCAGATCTACTTCAAGGTCATTATGCCACTTTCCGGACCGACGATTGCCACGGCGGCGATTCTGAAGTTCCTCGCCATGTGGAACCAGTTCCTCTGGCCGCTGATCTCCGTACAGGCCGAGCAATACCGTCCGGTCATGATCGGCCTGCAATATTTCTTCCAGCTCAACATCGCCTGGGGGGAAGTGATGGCGTATCTGACGCTGATCACGGTGCCGGTGCTCGCTTTCTATCTGGTGCTGCAGCGCGCCTTCATCGCGTCCATCGCGTCAACCGGCATCAAGGGCTGATCATGGTCCTTGCGCTCAAAGACAAATGGATCTGGGATTTCTGGCTGGTCGATCCGGGCCAGTCGGATGACGGGAAGTGGCATATTTACTTCCTGCAGGCGGACAATAGGCTGCCGCATCCTGACGACCGGCACCGCAATGTCACGCAAGGCCATGCGGTGTCGGACGATCTCACGAACTGGACGCATCTTGGCATGTGTTTTGCGCCTGCCAAGCGTCCCGGCCTGGGATGACTGGACCACGTGGACCGGTTCCGTCGTCAAGGATGAGAGCGGGCTGTGGCACCTGTTCTACACCGGCACGATGCATGACCTTGACGGCATGCATCAGCGGCTTGGCCACGCAACGTCAACCGACATGCACAATTGGCAGCGCGTCGGCACCGGGCTTGTTGTCGACCGCACCGGGCCGAACGCGCATCTTTACGAGGAGTACACGCCCGGCCATTGGCACGACCGGGCCATGCGCGACCCGTGGGTGATGCGCGATCCGCAAGGCGATGGCTGGCTGATGTATTTCACCTGCCGCATTCCCGGTATTGACGAACCCAATGCCGGCGGCGGCATCGGGTTTGCGACCTCGCCGGACCTCTACACCTGGACGCTCCAGCCTCCAACGTTATGAAGGTGGTTTCTTCGGCCAGATGGAAGTCCCGCAAGTGCTGAAAGTCAAGGGGCGCTGGTATTGCCTGTTCTGCACCGGCTCGAACCATTGGTCGGAAGGCTATAAGAAGCTCAATCCGCAATCGCCCGTTACCGGGACGCATTATCTGATGGCAGGCACTCCACGCGGGCCGTGGACGATGGCGCCCGGACCCTTTTTCGACGGGGCGCTGCCTGCCAACCGCTACACCGGCAAAATCGTCGAAAAAGACGGCAAGCTCTTTACCATGGGCTTTCTCGACACCGGGCCGGACGGCAAATTTGTCGGCCAGGTCTCAAATCCCGTACCCGTTTCCGTTGGGCCTGACGGGCTCCTGAAAGTCGAAGAGTAACAATCCGAATTGGTGGAAAGGCGAAGACAATGGCAAACGTCGTTCTGAAGAATATCCGCAAGAGCTTCGGCAATCTGGAGATCATCAAGGGTGTCGACCTGCAGCTCAACCATGGCGAATTCGTGGTCTTTGTCGGCCCCTCCGGCTGCGGCAAATCCACACTTCTGCGGCTGATCGCCGGGCTCGAGGACATCACCGCCGGGACGCTCGAAATCGGCGGGAGAGTGGTCAACGACCTGCCGCCGAAGGAGCGCAATATCGCGATGGTGTTCCAGTCCTACGCGCTGTTCCCGCATATGACGGTCTATGAGAATGTCGCGTTTGGCCTGCGGATATCAGGCGCGCCGAAGGATGAGATTGAAAAGAAGGTTCAGGAGGCGGCGCGCATTCTGAAGATGGAAAATCTGCTCGTCCCGCAAGCCGAGCCAGCTGTCCGGCGGCCAGCGCCAGCGCGTCGCCATCGGCCGCGCCATCGTGCGCAATCCGGAAGTGTTCCTGTTTGACGAGCCGCTGTCGAACCTTGACGCGGCGCTGCGCGTCAACACCCGCGCCGAGATCGCCAAGCTGCACCGCGACCTTGCGGCAACCATGATCTATGTGACGCATGACCAAGTCGAGGCGATGACGCTGGCCGACAAGATTGTCGTGCTGGAGGCCGGGATCGTGCGCCAGGTCGGCTCGCCGCTGGAACTCTATCACAAGCCGGACAACCAGTTCGTCGCCGGTTTCATCGGCTCCCCGAAAATGAACTTCATTCCGGTCGAGGCGCTGGTCAGTTCCGAGCGCGGCGTCAACGTGAAGTCTCCCGATTTCGGCGAAAAGCTCATTCCGGTGC
The DNA here is from genome assembly GCA_963792485.1 of uncultured Alphaproteobacteria bacterium. Lineage (GTDB taxonomy): Bacteria > Pseudomonadota > Alphaproteobacteria > Rhizobiales > Rhizobiaceae > JANOYJ01. The sequence continues at coordinate 426,518 of CAWBWL010000001.1, read as the reverse complement.
GGCAAGGCGCCGTCAAGGCAAGGCGACAAGCTGATCCTCGGCATCCGGCCCGAAGACATGGAGGCGGGCGACAAGGGCGATGTGGTCATGCATGGCAATGTCGAACTGGTCGAACGGCTGGGCCACGAGACCTTTGTTGAAGTGGTGACCAAGGGCGGTGCATCTGCCACAGCGCTGATCAGCGGCACAACGCTGACCGAAGTCGGGCATGATCTGGCGCTGAATTTCAGCACAAGCGACTGCCATCTCTTCGACGCCGCCGGACAAGCCTTGCCACGGCTGAAAGTGCCGGATATCGCCAATTTCAAGCGCGCGGCGGCGTAAGACCACTCTTCCCCTTCTCCCCGTGAGAACGGGGAGAAGGTGCCCGAAGGGCGGATGAGGGGCTGCGCCGAGGTTCAAGGTTTTTGTAAAGATATCGAACTTCAACAGTTTAATGTTCTCGCTGCGAAAGTTTTTCTTTTCCTCGACCTTCAGCGCTGCCCCTCATCCGACCCTACGGGCCACCTTCTCCCCGTGAGAACGGGGAGAAGGGAAGACCAAGCCCAAACCCTTATCCACACCCCGAATTCCAAATCCGGCTGCGCTGGGCTATCTCCCGCACATGACACTCCTCCAACTCCTCGACTATGCAGGCGTCGCCGTCTTTGCGGCGACGGGTGCGCTGGCGGCTTCGCGCAAACAGATTGACCTGATCGGCTTTCTCTTTCTTGGCATTGTCACAGGCGTAGGCGGCGGCACGCTGCGCGATGTCATTTTGGGGCAAACGCCGGTGTTCTGGGTCCGCGAGCCGGATTATCTGATTGTGGCAAGCGTGACGGCGGTCATCGTTTACTTCACAGCGCATCTTGTCTGGTCGCGTTATGTCTGGCTGCTCTGGCTCGATGCCATAGGACTTGGCGCCTATTCTGTGATCGGCGCGGCGAAGGGGCTGGCGCTTGGGTTCTCCGCACCAATCGCCGTCGTGACCGGGGTGATGACCGCCACATTCGGCGGCATATTGCGCGATATGATGACGGGCGAACCGTCTGTCCTGATGCGGCGGGAAATTTATGTAACTGCAGCGCTCACTGGCGCGAGCCTTTACGTGGTGCTGCAACTGTCCGGCGCGCCTGTACTTCTTGCCACGCTCGTTTCAGCACTTGCCGCCTTTGCGGTGCGCGGTGGCGCGCTCGTTTTCGGCTGGCAGTTTCCGGTCTTCCGCGCCCGCGCCGGACGAGCGCCGGATGACGTGGTCAAGCCACGCAGACCAAAGGCCAAATGAGAGCTGTTTGATGCAGGTCAACGCCGCTCTGTCTCCGGTCGTTGAAGATGGGGTATTGATTGGCGCTGGTCGCCAATTTTGGAGGCTCATCCATGCAATCCCAACATGCCGTCGTCTGGCTCGATCACCGCGAGGCGAAGATATTCTACTTTGACCGCGATCACGCGCAGGAGCTCAAACTCGCCTCGTCAAATCCTGTCGATCAGATGCACAAACATGCCGGAACGCGCGAGGGCCGCCGCATTGAGATGGATGTTGCCCTGATGAACGATATCGTCAGAGCCTTGGAACCGGCTGCCGAATGGCTGATCGCCGGCCCCGGCAGCGCCAAGGACGAACTCGCCAAGCATGTCGCAAGACATCATCACACCCTTGCTTCCCGCATCATCGGCGTGGAAAGCGCCGATCATCCGACCGACGGCCAGATCGTGGCGCTGGCGCGCAAGTTCTTCAGGGCGGCGGACCGGATGCAGCCGTGACTGAAGTTTAGATGATCCCCATCTCCCGCGCTTTGTCCCGCAGATTTACCTGTGGCCGTGGCCCGATCTGAGAGATAACGATGGAAGCTGCAAGCGATCCCAGCTTGCCGCATTTGGCGAGCGGGAAGCCTTGGGTCAGGCCGAACAGGACGCCGGACGCATAGAGATCACCCGCCCCCGTCGTATCGACGACAGTGTCCACGGGAACCGGATCGACCATCACTGTCGCGCCGCCCTTTATGATCACCGATCCCATCTCCGAGCGCGTCACCGCCGCCATCTCGCAGTCATTGCGCAGGGCCGCGAGCGCCGTGTCAAAATCGGCGGTCTGATACAGCGATTTCAGCTCGTGCTCATTGGCAAAGCAGATGTCCACCGCGCCGGAGCGCATCAGTTCGAGAAACTCGCCGCGATAGCGGTCAACGCAGAACGGGTCGGACAGGGTCATCGCCATTTTGCGCCCGTGCTTGTGGGCGATCTTTGCCGCGAGACGGATGGCGTCCTTGGCGAGCGGCGGGTCCCACAGATAGCCTTCGAAATAGGTGATCTTGGAACCGGCGACCTTGTCTTCCTCAATGTCCTGCGGCTTCAGCTCGACACAGGCGCCGAGATAAGTGTTCATCGAGCGTTCGCCGTCCGGCGTGACGAAAATCATCGAGCGCGCGGTCGGTGGCTCTCCCTTCAGCGGTTTGGTATCAAAGGCGACGCCCTGCGCATGCATGTCATGGCCGAAAACGCCGCCAAGATGATCGTCTGACACCTTGCCGAAATAGGCCGCCTTGCCGCCAAAATTCGCAACGCCCGCCGCCGTGTTTCCGGCGCTGCCGCCGGATGTTTCCATGGCCGGCCCCATGCGCGCGTACAAAAGCTCGGCGCGCTCACCGTCGATCAAATTCATCGCGCCCTTGATGATGCCGTTGGCATGGATGAAATCGTCCTCGGTGCGGGCGATAATGTCGACAATCGCATTGCCGATTGTCAGAACGTCATACTCAGCCATCAAGGGCTCCTGCTTTTACAAACCCGCGCTCCTTAGAGGAGGCGGGCCTCAAAGGAAAGCCTGCCGATTAGTTCTGGATGAGCCGAATCAGCGTGCCGTCGGGATCAATCAGCGCCCCGACCCTGCCGCCCCAGTCTTCAAGCTTTGGCGCATGCAGGCGGGGATGTCCGGTGGTACGTTCCGGTATTCCTGCAGATTCGCAGACTGCGTAGAAGGAATCGAGATCATCCAGACGCAGGCAGCAGCTGAACCAGCTGGCCCTCGGATCAAGACCTGGATACGGAAAAAATTCAAGCGTGACCGCGCCGCGCTTCATGATCATCCAGCCGCTGTCACGCCAGCCGGCGACAAAGCCGAGCGCGGCGTAAAACTTTTCCGTCGCCTCGAAGTCGCGCGCGGGCAGGTTCGGTGTAGCGTGATCTGTCATTGCTTCAATCTCCTGAGATGGCTGTCAATGGCGCCGGTATCTCATTGGTCTTCTCCGCGGCCTTGCACAAATCCGCAATGATGCACTCCGTGCATCGCGGCTTGCGCGCCACGCATACATAGCGGCCATGCAGGATCAGCCAGTGATGGGCGTGAAACAAATAATCGGGCGGAATGATCTGCATCAGCCCCGCCTCAACCTGCTCGGGCGTCTTGCCGGGCGCAAGTTTGAGCCGGTTGCCAATGCGGAATATATGTGTGTCGACCGCCATGACCGGCTGGCCGAATGCGTTGTTGAGCACGACATTGGCGGTCTTGCGCCCGACGCCGGGCAGTTTGACAAGTTCCTCGCGCGCACCCGGCACTGCACCGCCGTAGTCGCGGATCAGCATCTTACTGAGCGCGATAACGTTTTTCGCCTTGTTGCGCCACAGGCCGATTGTTTTGATAAACGGGATCAACCCTTCTTCGCCAAGCGCCAGCATTTTTTGCGGCGTGCCGGCGATCTTGAACAAGGGCCGTGTTGCCTTGTTGACGCTGACATCCGTCGCCTGCGCCGACAAAGCGACAGCGACCAGGAGCGTATAGGGATTGAGATATTCCAGCTCGCCGCGCGGCTCGGGCCGCTGCACCGCAAAGCGGTGGAAGATTTCGCGCAAGTCCTCCGGCGAATAGGGCGGTTTGCGCCGCCTCGCTTTGGTAACCCGCATTTTGGTCTTTTCGTTTGTCACACCTCCTCTATAGTTGTGCAGATGAACGCCGCAAACAGCCCCGCACCGATTTTCCACGCAAGGCTCACCGCCCATCGTTCGCTTGGACCAAAGGGCTTTCGCAATCTGATGCTGGTGCTCGCTGTCTGCTGGGGCGGAGCCGGACTTGTGTTTCTCTCCATGGGGGCGTGGCCGGTGTTCGGCTTTTTCGGGCTTGACCTGGTTCTGGTCTGGTTCGCGTTCCGCTGGAGCTATCGGTCCGCCAAGGCCCAGGAAGAGGTGAAGCTGTCATCGCAACAGCTTTCCATTTCAAAAATTGCGCCATCGGGCCGAAAATCCGAACATGGCTTCCACCCGCTTTGGGTCAAGTTCAATGTTCTGCGGCACGATCTTATTGGCGTGACAGGCATGAATGTTGAAGCAAATGGCCGCAGGGTGAGTTTTGGCTCCATCCTCAATCCGGATGACCGCGAGAGTTTTGCCAAGGCCTTTGCCCTTGCGCTGTCCGAGGCAAAGCGCAGCTAAGTTTGCCAAGAATCGGGTGGCATCGCCGTTTTGCAGCGCCTAAGTTCTCCGGCATTGGAGAATTGCCATGCTGCACATCGATCCGAAATCCGCCAATGGCCACGACATCCCCGCCGCCGACTATGACATCATCTGCAAGGTGATCGAGCATATCAGCCTCGACTATCGCGGCCAGCCGTCGCTGGACGATCTGGCAAATGAGGCCGGCATGGCGCCGACGGCGCTGCAAAAGCTCTTCACCCGCTGGGCCGGACTGTCTCCCAAGGCGTTTCTGCAGGCGGTGACGATGGACCATGCACGGCGGCTCCTTGACCAGGGCGTGCCCCTTCTTGACACCGCCTATGAGGTCGGTCTGTCTGGCCCGAGCCGCCTGCATGATCTTTTCGTCACGCATGAAGCCATGTCGCCGGGCGACTTCAAGACGCGCGGCGGCGCGCTCACAATCCGCTATGGCTTCCACCCTTCGCCGTTCGGGCTGGCTCTGGTCATGACAACCGAGCGCGGCATTTGCGGCCTGGCCTTTGCCAACGCGCAAGGCGAGGACGCGGCGCTGAAAGACATGACCCGCCGCTGGCCGGACGCTGTCTATATCCACGATGACGCCGCAGTGTCTGGCGAGGCGGCGAGGGTTTTTGAACCGTCACGCTGGAGCGCCGACCAGCCGCTGCGCATCGTGCTGATCGGAACAGACTTTCAAGTGCGCGTCTGGCAGAGCCTTCTCGATGTTCCGATGGGCAAGGCGACGACCTATGGAACTATCGCGCGGAGAATCGGCTCGCCCAAAGCCTCCCGCGCCGTCGGCGCGGCGGTCGGGGCAAATCCGATTTCTTTCGTCGTGCCCTGCCACCGGGCAGTGGGCGCGACGGGAGCGCTTACCGGCTATCACTGGGGTTTGACGCGCAAGCGCGCCATGCTGGGCTGGGAAGCGGGACAAGTCTTGCGCGCTTGACGCTTGCCGGTTTCCCCCGCACAATTTGACGCGGGAGGAAATGATACATGATCCATGTTCTTGGCTCGATCGGCTTTGATCTGACCACGATTTCCGACCGCCTGCCGTCTCCCGGTGAAACGCTGGTCGGCACCGGTTTCGTCTCCGGCCCCGGCGGTAAAGGCGCGAACCAGGCGCTCGCCGCCCGGCGCGCAGGCGCTGTGACGCGCATGGTCGGTGCGGTCGGCACGGACGCGTTCGCCCCGCAGGCGCTGGACCTGCTCAAGAGCGGCGGCGTTGATCTGTCAAAAGTGGAGGAGCGTGACGCGCCGACCGGGATCGCGCTGATTTTTGTCGGCGGCACGGGCGAGAACATGATCGTGATCGCGCAAGGCGCAAATGCCACCGTCACCTCGCAGCAGGCGACAGATATGGGCTTAAGCCAAAATGATCATCTTCTGATGCAGCTTGAAATTCCGCTCGATGCCGTTGCCTCCGGCATCATGTCCGCGCAAGGCATTGGCGCGGTTTCCATTCTCAACATTGCGCCTTTCAATCCGCATGCGGCAGGTTTGATGAATGATGCGGACATGTCAGTTGCCAACGAAACCGAGTTCGATCTCGCCTGCGAAGCGCTTAGTCTGGAAGGAGCCGACCGCAAGGCGCGGATGGCCGCTTTCGTGGCGCGCAGCGGCAAGACAATTATTGTGACCCTGGGAGGAGATGGCGCGCTCGCCGCCTCACCTGACGGCTTCATCTCCGTTCCGGCGCTGCCTGTCACACCCGTGGACACAGTCGGGGCTGGTGATACATTTTGCGGGTATCTGGGCGCGGCGCTGGATGCAGGGCTTGATCTAGAAAGCGCCATGCGCCGGGCGAGCGCCGCCGGTTCGCTCGCCTGCCTGAAGCCGGGGGCGCAACCGTCGATTCCTATCGCTGCGGAAGTGGATGCGGCGCTAACTTAGACGTGCGATCCGCTCGATCAGCAAATCAAAAAAGCCTTCGTGATCAACATCGCGGATGACGAGCGCATTCGGCTTGCGGCCTGTCGAAGCCCACCAGTCCACCACCGTCATGCCGAGCGTCAATTTGGACCTTGTCTCAATCTCCACATTGCAGTGACGGCCGGTGTAGAGTTCCGGCTTCAACAGATAGGCGATCACATTCGGATCGTGCAGCGGGCCGCCATCGGTTCCGTATTTGCGCTCGTCGAACCGTTCGAAAAAATCGAGAAGCTGCGCAGTGGCGACACCTGTTTTGGTGCCAAGGGCACGAAACCGCTCGACCCGCACTCTTGTTGTCAGCGCCTTGTGGGTTACATCCAGCGGATGCATCACGATTGGAATGCCGCTTGCAAAGACAATCTCGGCCGCCTCCGGGTCCACATAGATGTTGAACTCGGCGGCGGGTGTCACATTGCCGCCTTCGAAAAAGCCGCCGCCCATCAGCACGATTTCGCGGATTCCCGGCGCAATCTGCGGGGCTTTGGCGAGTGCAAGCGCAATGTTGGTCAGCGGCCCGAGCGGGCAAAGGGTGATTTCACCCGGTTTGCTTGCCAGCAGCGTTTCCACAATGAAATCGACCGCATGCTTGTCTTGCAGCGGCATATGCGGCTCGGGCAAATCAGGGCCATCAAGGCCCGACTTGCCATGCACATATTCGGCCGTCACCAGTTTGCGCTTCAACGGCCGGTCGGCCCCGGCAAATACGAGCTGATCGGTACGGCCCGCCAGCTCGCAGATTTTCCGCGCATTTTTCTCCGTGAGAGCGAGCGGAACATTTCCGGCAACAGCGGTAATGCCGACTACCTCCAGTTCGGGACTGGCCAGAGCAAGCAGGATTGCCACTGCGTCGTCCTGCCCCGGGTCTGTGTCAATAATGATCTTGCGCGCCATTTTCCGCTCTTTGGATTCTGTGTTGCTGACTTGAAGCCGTGAACAGAAAGGACCATATCAGCATGGCGCGGCAGGACGCCATACGGGTCCCGCCGCCATTGGTCGCTTTTAAGAGGACTGAGGACATGACACGCATGACCACGTTTTCTTCTCCGCTTTTGCTCGGTTTCGACGCGATGGAGAAGACATTGGAGCGCATTGCCAAGACAGGCGATGGCTATCCTCCTTACAATATTGAGCGCATCCCCATCGACGAAAAAGGCGGGCGCCTGCGCATTACCCTAGCGGTCGCCGGCTTTGCCGAAGCTGACCTTGACGTGTCGATGGAAGACAATCAGTTGGTCATCCGCGGACGCCAGGCTGAGGAAGGACCGCGCGAATATCTGCACCGCGGCATTGCCGCGCGACAGTTTCAGCGCAGTTTTGTTTTGGCCGACGGGATGCGGGTTCTGGGCGCGGAGCTCAAAAATGGCCTTTTGGCAATCGATTTGGACCGGCCTGAACCGGACAAGCTGATCAAACGTATCAATATCAATGTTGTGGAATAGTGCGATGAATGTACCTTACAAGCCAATCACCGAGCAGGAATTCGCCCATCTTGGCGAAGGCGCGATCGCCTATGTGCGCAAGATCACGTCGGATGATCTGAAGGCGCGATTCCCCGGCCTGCCGCATCTGGATTCCGGGCTTGACCTTTGGGCCGTGTTTGCTGCCAATGGCCAGCCGATGATGGTTGCGGACGAACAGGCGGTCGCAATCAGCGCCGCCGTCAATCGCGATTTGCGGCCCGTTTCAATCAATTGACCGTCCGTTGCCTCAAGCCGCGTTGGAAGTCGGCACAACCGTCAGGAATGAATAAAGCGCCGCCGCATCAGGCGTGGCGCGCAGCTTGCTGACCATATCCGGATCGCGCAGGATACGGGCAATGCGTGAGAGAGCTTTCAAATGATCCGCGCCCGCATGTTCCGGCGCCAGCAGCAGGAACACGATATCGACGGGCTCATCATCAAACGCCTCGAAATCAACCGGCTTTTCAAGCCGGGCGAAAATGCCGGTGATGGATTTGGCGTTTTTAAGCTTGCCGTGCGGAATGGCGATGCCATTGCCGGTGCCGGTCGAGCCGAGACGCTCGCGCTGCAGTACGGTCTCGAAAATGTCGCGCTCAGGCAGGCCGGTGATTTCCGCCGCCTTTTCCGATAGAACTTGCAGAAGCTGTTTCTTCGAGCCGGCCTTCACACCGGACAAAACGCTTTGCGGTTTGACGAGATCGCTGAGATCCATTCTTCTTATCCTTTAGAGCCGGGCCATGTTCAATTGGCTTTGGCATTTGCGCCGAGCGCGGCGGGGTCGATCCAGCCGACATTGCCGTCACTGCGCCGGTAAACCATGTTGACCTCTCCATTTCCTGCATTGCGGAACACGAAAACAGGCCCGTCCTTCAAATCAAGCTCCATGACCGCCGCCGCCACCGACATGGTGCCAAGCGGCATGGAGGTTTCCGCGATCACGGCAGGGGCATAATCAGCCGCCACCTCCTCGTGATCATGCTCCGGCAGCGCCTCCACCACCCTGTAGGTGATTTCGTGGGCGACAGCCGTATTCACATGCGCTTTCAATTTGCTCTTGTAGCGCCGTAGGCGGTTTTCAATGCGCTCATAGGCGCCATCAAAGGCGCTTTGCGGGTCCTGCGCCGCGCCGGTCGCCTGAATGGCGGCGCCGGAGGCCAGATGCAGATTGCAGTCGGCGACAAAGCGCGAGCCTTGCTTCTCAACGGTGACGTGGCCGGTATAGCCGCGGTCGAAATATTTGCCGATGACTTCGCCGATCCGGTCCTCAATACGTGACCGGAAGGCGTCGCCAATGTCCATGTGTTTGCCAGAAACACGCAGGGTCATATGGCTTTCCTTTCAAACTCAAATCAGTGGAAGCGCCGCCAGTCTATATGTGTATGCGCGGTGTGCAATTCCAACCTGTTCACGATCACAGCTATCCAGGCGATTTCAGCGCAAATCCGCCGAAATCAGGCCTGTTCCAGTCCATGAACGTTTGGTGCCGCAAAAATTCGTGCGGGCTGGTAGGCAGTTGAGGCGGTTTTGTCAATCGCCGCGAATCAGCTCGCGCCTGCAAGTGCGGCGCGTTTTTCGCGGCGGCGCTGCACGGAAGACTGAATATTCATGGATTCCCGGTACTTGGCGACGGTGCGCCGGGCGAGCTCAACGCCTTCGCCCTTCAAAACATCCACAATCTGATCATCGGACAGCACATTTTCAGCACTCTCCTGCTCGATCAGCTTGCGGATTTGATGACGCACCGCCTCGGATGAGTGCGAATCGCCGCCCTCAGTGTCGGCCAGCGACTGGGTGAAGAAATAGCGCATGTCGAAGACACCGCGCGGGGTGAGCATATATTTGTTTGCCGTGACGCGGCTGACGGTCGATTCATGCATTTTGATCGCCTCGGCAACCATTTTCAGGTTAAACGGCCGCAAATGCGAGACGCCATGCATCAGGAAACCGTCCTGACGGCGAACAATCTCCTCCGCCACTTTCAAGATTGTTCGCGCCCTCTGATCAAGACTGCGCGCCAGCCAATTGGCGCTTTGCAGACATTCGGTCATGAAATCCTTGTCTTCGCGCTTTTGGGCGCCCGCGACAACGCGCTTGTAATAGCTCTGATTGACCAGAACCTTGGGAAGCGCTGCCGGATTGAGTTCGACCAGCCAGGAGCCGTCCGGGGCCGCCTTGACGATTACATCCGGGACAATGGAATCGATCACCCCTGAGGCAAAGGCCGTGCCCGGTTTTGGGTCAAGCGCCTTGATCTCGGCGAACATGTCGGTCAGATCCGCCTGATCCACGCCGCAAATGCGCTTCAGCTGGGCAAAATCACGGGCGGCCAGAAGTTTGAGATTGCCGATGAGCTTTTGCATAGCCGGATCCAGCCGGTCCTTGACCTTGAGCTGAATGGCCAGACATTCGGACAGATCACGGGCAAAGATTCCGGCGGGATCAAAGGTCTGCAGTTCGGCAAGCACGCCCGCAAGGCCTGCTTCTTCCACCCCAAGCTTGCGGCAAACCTCGGCAGAGTCAAAGCTCACATAGCCGTTTTCATCCAGCCCGTCGGCCAGTTCCAGGGCAATCAGCCTCTTGGCCGGGTCGGCGAAAGTCAGGGCAATCTGCTCGCGCACATGATCGCGCAGCGTCAGGGCCGAGGCGGCGAAATCATCAAGGTCAAAGCCCTCGCCATCATGGCCGCCCGCGTTTCCGGGGGCCGATTTCCATTGGGCGGTCAGGTCCGGCGCAAGATGCTCGGTGGAGCCGTTATCGTCGGGAAACACATTGTCGAGCGGCGCGTCAAATGTCTCGGCCATGCTTTCGGCATCGACCGAGAGGCCCTCCTGCATCCAGTCGGCCTGGTCGGCGGCAGGCTCGCCCGATCCGGGCTGCGGCTCTGCCCGGTCGCTGGGAAGATTCTCCCGCGATGGCGGCTCGGCCTCGGCGCGCTCCAGCAGGGGATTCTTTTCAAGCTCTTCCTCGACATAGCTGGACAATTCCAAATGCGTCATCTGCAGCAGCCGGATCGACTGCATCAGCTGCGGCGTCATGACCAGCGACTGGCTCTGACGCATGATGAGTTTCGGCGAAAGCGCCATGGAAAATCCCGTTGCGGGGCATACTGCTGAGTTGGCCCGTCTTTTGCTTGGCAAAGTTAATCCGAACGGGATTAAGAAACAACTACGTGCGGCTCAGGCGGCGCGCGTCGCCAATAGTGTCAACGCCAATACCCCCGCCGCCTGCTTGCAGACGCCGTCCAAACTGCCGGTCAAGTCAGCCACCGCCCCTTACGACGTATCCTGCTCCTTCCGCAGCTCGCGCAGAAAATAGCAGCAGTCGCTCAGGACCCGGTCGACTTCATGGATCTGTTTCTTGCGATGACCCAGCGGATAGCCGGGACGGATGGTCGAGATGCGCGAGCCGCGTTTGCGCGCGGTGAGTTTGCGGATTTCGAGTAACATCTTGCCGCGCCAGCGCACATAGCGCCGCGCTTGTCTGGGGAGCGTTGCCAGCGCGTGTTTGAACGCTGTAATGCGCCGGATGAGCCGCGCGGCGTTGATCGGGTCCTCGCCGGTGAGGGGAACCGGTTCGGGCGGAAAATACGGTGTGGACCAGCCCGGAACGCTGATGCGCGGAAACGAGGTGGGCCTGCCCTGGAACGGCTTGCGTCCGCCGGGCAAGGCGAAATGTTTGAGCGGCTCGATCAGATTGAACACGGGAATGCGCCCCGCTTTATCCGAAGCCGTATCTGAAGCCGCATCCGAAGCCCGCTCCATCTTCCTCAGCCTCGCCGCCAGTTCCTTCGGAAACGGACCGCTGGGCCTGACCTTCAGCACAATGCCGCGCGCGGCAATGATGATCAGCCGGCGCAGCGCCGCTTCCGCCGGGCGCAGCAGGATCAAGATACGCCGGTAAACCCGCCGCGTCAGCACCGTCACCGGCACGCCCTTGTTGAGACCAGCCATGAAGAACATCTCTGTCATGACAAAGAACAAGTCCCGCGACTGCCGCTCGATCACCCCTTTCCAGTCAATATCCGACATGCCCTGCCCTTCCACACACGCGGCGGATTATGGGGCAGGATGAAAGGGGTGGGATAAGTATTTTTGCGCGGATTGAATCTATTGAGAAAATTCGTGTTCTCATCCCACAGTTGGGCGGTTCAAGGAGCAGGAATCCTTGGCGCGAGGCAGGCAGGGGCGGCGTGATTGACTCTCCCTCTCCTGTCTTGCTGCGCAAGACTGTCCTTCTCCCCGGGGGTCGAGGGGAAAGGCGGAGCGGCTGACGGTCCTAGAGCGTAAAGCCCTCGCCCAGATAGAGCCGGCGCACTTCATGGTTGGCAACCACGTCGCTGGGGCGGCCATGGGTGAGCAGTTCGCCGGCGTGGATGATATAGGCGCGGTCAACGAGGGCGAGCGTTTCGCGCACATTGTGGTCGGTGATCAACACGCCAATGCCGCGTTTGGTGAGCTGGCGCACGAGATTTTTGATGTCGCCGACGGCGATGGGATCAACGCCGGCGAACGGCTCGTCGAGCAGCATGAAATTGGGGCGCGAGGCCAGCGCCCGGGCGATTTCGAGGCGTCTGCGCTCGCCGCCGGAGAGCGAAATGGAGGGCGCCTTGCGCAAATGCGCGATGTGGAACTCTTCCATCAGCTCATTCAGCTCGTTCTCGCGCACCCGCTTGTCCTTCTGCACGATTTCGAGCACGGCGCGGATATTGGCTTCGACGGACAGGCCCCGGAAGATGGAGGCTTCCTGCGGCAGATAGCCGATGCCAAGCCGGGCGCGGCGGTACATCGGCATGGAGGTGACGTCGTGACCGTCGATTTCAATGGTCCCGGCATCGACCGGCACCAGACCCGTGACCATGTAAAAGCAGGTGGTCTTGCCCGCGCCATTGGGGCCAAGCAGGCCGACCGCTTCACCGGCGCGCAGGCCGAACGAGACGCCGTTGACGACCTGGCGGCCCTTATAGCTCTTGGTCAGGCCGCGCGCGACCAGTGTGCCTTTCAGGCGCTCCATGTCTTCGGAGTTGAATGCGGAGGTAGCCGCGTCCGGGCGCAATTTTTCAATCAGTCCCAAGAGCCGGCCTTATTTCTTCTTGGCGGATTGGGGCGAAACCACGATGGAGACGCGGCCGCCATTCTTGCAGCTTTCAAGTTTGGCTTGCCCGGTTTTTGTCAGAATGGTGAGTTTGCAGCCGACTGCCACGTTCTCACCTTCAGACAGGACGACTTTGTCGCCCGTCAGAACCATGATTTCGGTTTTCATGTCATATGTGCCGGCATCACCCGTGGCGATCTGGTTCTCGGACTTCACATAAACTTTCCCGGAGGCTTCGAGACGCTCAATGGTGGACGTGCCGGTGGTCGCGGACCCGCCGTCATTGGCATAATACACGGTCAAGATTCCGGACTTCAGCAATGTGGCGCCCTGCACCACGGCGACATTGCCGGTGAAGATCGCCTTGCGTTCATTCTCCCGCACTTCCAGCTTGTCGCTTTCGATCTGGACGGGCTGGTCGCCGGAGAGCTTGAGGCCGGCCACCGGTTTGCCGGATGACTGCGCAATGGCGGACGAAACAGGCAATGACAGGAGCAATCCTGCGAGGCACGCTCGAACAGCCATGCCGGAAATTACTGAGCTCATGGCTTTTCCTTGTGAAATATCAGCCGCCCGATGCGGCAGCATCCGCCGCCTGTGCCTGTTTCAACTGTTTTGAGTCAATATTCAAGCGAACCCGGTTTTCAAATATCACGACCTTGCCGCCATGGGTGATTTTCATTGAGTCCGCAGTGATGTGCGAGCCTTCGGTCTTGATGTCGACCGGCTTGTCCGTGCTCATTTCGCTGGTGGCGATGTTGACCTTGGCAGTCTCCAGGGCGGCTGTCATGCCATCGCTCGTCGTGAGCATGATGGCGGAGTTCAAATCCAGCGTGTTCAAGGCATTGTCAAAAATGCCGCTGGCGGCAGTCACCGTCGCGGTGGCTCCCTTGCCGAACGGCAAATCCGCCGTGATTGTTTCCAGCGCAATGATGGAAGAGGCGGCATTTTCCTGGACGGCGCGCACAGCCACCATTTTATAGGGGCGCTTGTCGCCGGAAAACCCTTCCAGCTTGGGATTGGCCATGATGATGCGGCCGTCAGACATCTCCGCCGGTTTTTCAGCGGCCACCGGCGCGCTGTCGCCCGCAAAAATGGTCGCTGCGGAAAAGAAGCCGATGCCGAACAGCGCAAACAGGGGAAGGCCGAGCTTCAGCAGCCGCACGCGCTGCGAATGGCGGTAGGCGGAGGCGAACTCGGAATCGCTGCGGGTTTGCGGCGCAGGCCTTGCAAATCGCCCGGCTCGGGACGGCGGGCGCGCGGAAACGCGCTTGCCTGCGTCAGGGGCATGGTCGAAAGAACTTGTGCTCATCAGCGGCTGTGCCATCCCCAGGAAGCCATAGTGACCATTATGGTTATTTTTTGGTATAGACTGGGATAAGATGCCGCAAGATGCGCCTTGACGCGCCGTAAAGCCGCCTGACAACATGGTTAATCACGTCTCAGGCGCAACGCAGGAAAGATTCCATGACACCAGATGACATCATTGACCGCAGGCGGCTCAGGCGAAAGCTCGGCTTTTGGCGCATTCTTGCGCTTCTTGCCGCGCTGATTGCCGGTGGCGGGCTTTACTATGCGTATTTCGGGCCTGATGCGAGAAAGTTTGCCGCCGATCATATCGCCAAAGTGCGCATTGAAGGCACGATCACCGAAGATGAGGAGCTCCTGGGCCGCCTTTCCGAGATTGAAAAGAGCGACACGGCCAAGGGGCTCATCCTGCAAATCGATTCGCCGGGCGGGACCACGGCGGGCGGCGAGGCCATTTATGAGGCCGTGCGCAAAGTGGCGGCCAAGAAGCCGGTCGCGGCGCAGATCGGCACGCTGGGCGCTTCCGCCGGATACATGATCGCGGTCGCGGCTGACCATGTTGTGGCGCGCAAATCATCGATTGTGGGGTCGATTGGCGTGATATTTCAATATCCGGATGTTTCCCAGCTGCTCGGCAATGTCGGCGTCAAAGTGGAATCGATCAAATCGAGCCCGCTCAAGGCGGAGCCAAATTTTTTCACGCCCGCAAGCGAAGAAGCCAAGGCCATGATCGGGCGGATGATCGCCGATTCCTATGACTGGTTTGTCGGGATCGTTGATGAGCGGCGCCCGTTCGACCGCTCGCAGACGCTGGCCCTTGCCGACGGCTCGGTTTTCACGGGACGCCAGGCGGTGCAAAACAAGCTGATTGACGAGCTGGGCGGACAGGAACAGGCGGTTGCCTGGCTGCAAGGCAAGGGGATTGATGCCAAACTCGACGTGATCGAATGGGAGAAGGCGCCGGAGGGGACGGCGGGTCTTCTGCCGGGATTTTCGGCCAAAGTTCTCGAACAGCTGCTTGGGCTGCCCGCAGGCACAGGGGCACAGATGCGGGAAGGCATTGAAAAGCATATGTTTCTTGACGGATTGCTTTCACTTTGGCACGTTGACTTGATGGCAGTTAAGGGCAAATAAGCCCCCGCCGCGCTTCGGGCGGCGAAAAACGCTGAGGGATTGGGGACGAAAATGATCAAGTCGGAACTGGTGCAAGTGATTTCCACCAACAACCCGCATTTGTTTCAGCGAGACGTCGAAAACATCGTCAATGCGGTGTTTGACGAAATCACCGTGGCGCTGGCGACGGGCAACCGGGTGGAACTGCGCGGTTTCGGGGCGTTTTCGGTCAAGAACCGCCCGGCGCGCGCCGGGCGCAACCCGCGCACGGGCGAGTCCGTCAGCGTTGAAGAAAAATGGGTGCCGTTCTTCAAGACCGGCAAGGAATTGCGCGACCGGCTGAACGCCAGCCTGGCCTGAAGGGTCCCGGCGCGCAGCCTGAGGACAGGCTCAACATAAAGGGTGCCGCATGCTGCGCCGACTGACGTATCTGATCATTCTTCTCCCAGCGGCGATTGTGCTGATTGCTTTGGCGGTCGCCAACCGCGCGCCGGTTCTGTTCACAATTGACCCGTTCAACCCAGGCAATCCGCTGCTGTCGTGGAACACGCCCTTGTTCGCGCTTCTGTTCCTGTCCCTGATCGCCGGATTGCTGCTTGGCGGTCTGGTGACCTGGTTTGCGCAGGGGCGCTACCGGCGGCTGGCGCGGGAACGCAAGGCGGAGACTGACCGTCTGATGAGCGAAGCGAACAAGCGCGATGCGGCGCAGCGCGCGGCGCAGGCCGCGCTTCCCGCGATCTGATCCATGGAATTCATCAGCGCGCAGGAGATTGAACGGCTGGTTGACTATCCCTCGCTCATTGCAGCGATAGAAGACGCGTTCAGATCAGGCGTGACCGCGCCGGTGCGGCACCATCATGCGGTGCAAAGGCCGGGCGCGAGCGACATCACTTTGCTGCTTATGCCGGCATGGACCGACTTTGCGAAACTCGAGAGCGGTGCGAGCGGATATATCGGCGTGAAGATGGTGACGGTTGCGCCAGACAATGGCGCGCTGGAAAAACCGGCCATCATGGGCGCGTATCTGTTGCTCAATGGCAAAACGGGCGAGCCGCAAGCCATTATCGACGGGCCGTCGCTGACGGCATTTCGCACGGCGGCAACTTCTGCGCTGGCGGCCCGGTTTCTGGCGCGTCCGGATGCGGCGACGCATCTGGTCATTGGCGCAGGCGCGCTGTCGGTTCCTTTGGCGCGCGCGCACAGGGCGGTGCGGCCGATCCGCAAGACGCTGTTCTGGAACCGGACGCGATCCGGCGCGCTCGCGGCAGCGGAGAAACTGCGGCAATACGGGTTCGAGGCCGAGGCCATTGCCGACCTTGACGCCGGGCTGCGGCAGGCGGATGTGATTTCGAGCGCGACGCTTTCGACGACGCCGCTGGTGCGCGGCAATCTGGTGCGGCCCGGGACCCATATTGATCTTGTCGGCGCCTATAACGCGCAGATGCGCGAGAGCGATGACACGGCCATGCTGCGCTCGCGGATCTATGTCGACACCTATGCAGGCGCGCTGAAAGAGGGCGGCGATATTGTGCAGCCGATCACGGATGGGATTATTTCCGCCGGCGATATTGTCGGCGAAATGGCGGAGCTGGTGAAGGGCGATGTGCATGGGCGGCGCACCAGTGACGAGATTACGCTGTTCAAGTCGGTTGGCGCGGCGCTGGAGGATCTGGCGGCGGGCATATTGATCCATCAGCGGTTTCAAGCGCAAAAGCGCGCTTTCTGAAAAATGCAGACATTATGAGCGCACAATCCAAACCGGTTGTTTCCGCAGCGGCGCCAAGTCAGGAGCGGCGTACAGGCGCGCGGCCTCAAGAGAACTTGCCGCTGATTCTCGAAACTTTGCCGACGAAGGATTATGCTCTGCTTGACAGCGGCAATGGGCGCAAGCTGGAGCAATACGGACCCTATCGCATCGACCGGCCCGAGGGACAGGCGATCTGGCTGCCGGCGCTGGGCAAAACCGAATGGGCCAAGGCTGACGCCATCTTCAGCGGCAATACGGAAGAAGAGGGGATGGGACGCTGGCAGTTTCCGCATAGACCTTTGCAGGAAACATGGCCGCAGCAGCATGACGGCATGAAATTTCTGGGCCGCTTCACCTCGTTCCGCCATGTCGGCCTGTTTCCCGAGCAGGCGGCGCATTGGTCGCATATGGAAGGGCTGATCCAAGGGGCGGGGCGCAAGGTGAAGGTGCTCAACCTGTTTGGCTATACGGGTGTTGCTTCGCTGATCGCCGCGCGGGCGGGCGCGGAGGTGACGCATGTGGACGCGTCGAAAAAGGCGATTGGCTGGGCGCGGGAAAACCAGGCAATCGCCGGGCTGGAGGACAAGCCTATCCGCTGGATCATGGAGGACGCGCTGAAATTTGTGCTGCGCGAGGGACGGCGCGGGAATTCATACGACATCATCCTTCTTGATCCGCCGCAATTCGGACGCGGGCCGAATGGCGAGGTCTGGCAGTTGTTTGAGCATCTGCCGGGCATGGTCGACGCCTGCCGGGCGATCACGGCGCCAAATGCGCTGGCCGTCATCCTCACGGCCTATTCGATCCGCGCCTCGTTTTTTGCCATGCATGAAGTCATGCGGGACGCCTTCACCGGACGGGGCGGGCTTGTCGAATCGGGTGAACTGATCCTGCGCGAGAAATCGGCCGGGCGCGCGCTGTCCACATCGCTGTTCTCACGCTGGGTGGCGAGCCCATGAACATGCGCAATACGGACATTGCCCGGCCGGGGCAGGTCAAGGAAGTCACCTCTCTCGCCAACCCAATCGTCAAGGACATCAAGGCGCTCGCCTTGAAGAAACATCGCGACGAGAGCGGGACATTCATGGCCGAGGGGCTGAAGCTCGTCATCGACGCGCTGGACCAGGGCTGGACGCTGAAAATACTGGTGGTGGCCAAGGCGGCGCTGGCAAAAGATATCGCGGCGCAGACCGCGGCGCGGGCGGTGGCGTCTGGCGCGCTTGTGCTCGAAGCCAGCGAGAAGGTGATTGGCGCGATCACAAGGCGCGACAATCCGCAGGGCGTTGTGGGTGTGTTCGAGCAGAGATGGCGGGATTTGAAGAATCTGAAGCCGGCCGGCGAGGATGTCTATGTCGCGCTTGACCGGGTGCGTGATCCTGGAAATCTGGGAACCATCATCCGCACGGCGGATGCGGTTGGGGCGAAGGGTGTCATTCTGGTTGGGGAGTGCACGGATCCGTTTTCGATGGAGACGGTGCGCGCGACGATGGGGTCGGTTTTCGCCATGCCGCTCTACAGGGCGGATGAGAGAGAGTTCCTTGCGTTTCGTAACAGGTTCAGCGGACTTGTTGCCGGCACGCATTTGAAGGGGTCGGTGGATCACCGGACGGTGGATTATAAGGGAAATCCTGTGCTGCTGTTGATGGGCAACGAGCAGGCGGGACTGCCTGACCCGCTCGCAGCGTCCTGCGATGTGCTGATACGGATTCCGCAAGAGGGCCGGGCGGATTCGCTCAATCTTGCTGTTGCGACGGCGGTCGCCCTATATGAAGTGCGCCGTCACGCGCTGAAAGTGATATGATGCGATTTTCGCCGGTTCTTGCGATCATCCCCGCTGCAGTCGCTCTGGACCAGATCGTCAAATGGCTGGTCGAGACGCGGCTTGTGTATGAGGAACTTGTCCCGATCATTCCCTATCTCGGACTGTACCGGACATGGAATGAAGGCATTGCATTTTCATTTTTCTCTGGTCTGCCCGATGTCTGGCTTGTCATACTGACCGTGTTCATCATCGGCTTCGTCCTCTATCTCTGGTCGCGCACGCCGGTCTCGCATGTCATCGCCCGCATCGGCTTTGCGCTCATCATTGGCGGGGCGGTTGGCAATCTGATCGACCGGGCTCTGCTCGGCTATGTGGTGGACTATATTTTGTTTCACACGCCGGTCTGGTCCTTTGCCGTCTTCAACCTCGCCGACGCGTTCATTTCGGTGGGGGCGGCGCTGATCCTTTTGCAGGAAGTGATTGACTGGCGGCGCAGCCGCGCAGGTGAGTTTCCAAACGGCCTCTAAGGCTATTGCCTAAAATTGCGTGCATTTGAACAGGCCTTCCCTAAGCAAGGTTTGCTAGTCTGCCGTCATGCGGATGAGTGTTCGGGAACGCGAGACACAAACTGGAAAACCCCTGCGGCGGCAACTTGCCGCGCCGGGGCTTGTCCCCTCGCGCCGTGACATCACCGGAAAGATGCCGCTTGACGCGCGTGCGACGCTGGCCACCGGTATCAGCCTTGCCGCCGGGCTGACGATCTTGTCACTTTGGGTCTGGGCGCTTTACCTGTTCAACCACAACAATATTTTCCTGGCGGCGCTTGCTGCCCTACTCGCTGCACTGTCGGTCGGCACAGCCATTCATGCGGCGCGCAAGGCGCGCAGATGGCAGGCATCCGCGCAGCAAGACAAGCAAGTGCAAGACGAACTCAACATCGCGCGGGAACGCGCGGAGGCGGCGAGTCTGGCCAAATCGCAATTTCTGGCGACAGTCAGCCATGAAATACGCACGCCGCTGAACGGCATTACCGGCATGGCGCGGCTTCTGGCCGACACACCGCTCACCAATGAGCAGCGCACCTATGTCGAGGCGGTGATCTCTTCGGGCAATTCGCTGCTGGGCTTGATTGAGGACATTCTGGATTTCTCCAAGATCGAAGCAGGCAAGATCGATATTGAGGCTGAACAGATACAGCTGCGGGAGTTTTGCGAGGGCATTGTCGAACTGATGTCCGCACGCGCGTTTGCCAAAAACATCGGCATTGGTCTGCATATTGAGGCGCAAGTCCCGGCCATGATCGAGGCCGATCCGATGCGCTTGCGTCAGGCGCTTCTGAACCTGTTGGGCAATGCCGTGAAGTTCACGGACGCGGGCGGGGTTTCGCTCTGCGTGACGCATCAAGAAGGGTTCCTGGCTTTCACAGTCAGTGACACCGGCCCCGGAATTGCACCTGAGGAGCAGGAGCGCATTTTCGGCGAGTTCGTGCAGACGGAGGCTGGCGCTACCCGGCGTCATGGCGGAGCGGGACTCGGCCTTGCCATTACAAAACGCATTGCGGACGCCATGGGCGGCGAGGTGGCGGTGGAGAGCCGGTTGGGACATGGCTCTGCCTTTGTCCTGCGCGTGCCTTGCGGGAATGCCGCGCCAAGCGTGATCGCGCCGGGGCGGCTCGCAGGGACGCATGTGCAGGTTTTGACAAGCCGGACTGTGGAATCAGAATCGCTGGCTGCGAATATTTTGAGCGAGGGCGGCGCAGCACATATTGCCCAATCCGTCGCTGATCTTGATGAGACAATCGACTCACTTCTCATCGTAGACGCGGTCATGGCCGAAAGGCTTGTGATGGAACATGCGTGCCTTGCTGGTGCGTTCTCCCGCAAGATTATCCTGATCGAACCCAAGGACCGGGGCGCGCTGGCGCATTGGCGCGAACAGGGGTTTGCGGCCTTTCTGGCGCGGCCGGTCCGGTTGGACTCGCTGGTGCGGGTGTTGACAGGCAACGCATCGCTTTCCCGGGACATTGTCGTCCCGCCATTTCGCGTGCAGAACCTCGACGTTGAGGGCGAACCGCTGCGCATCCTTTTGGCCGAGGACAATGACATCAATGCCCTGCTCGTGCGCGCGACGCTGGAGCGCGCGGGGCATCAAGTCGTGCGGGTGGCGGACGGAAAATCCGCGGTCGCGCAGGCGACTGGCGGCTATGGCCGTTTCGACGCGATACTGATGGACCTTCACATGCCGGAAATGGACGGGATTGATGCGATCGCCGCGATCCGCGCCAGCGAAGAGCAGCACTCCTGGCCAGCGGCGCCGATCTTTGCTCTGACCGCAGACGGGCAGGCGCAGGCTGAGGCGTGTGTACGCGCGGTTGGCGGCACCGGCTTTATCACCAAGCCGGTTGATCCGTTCAAGCTCTTGGCCATTGTGGAAGAGGCGGCCGGTTCCTGATCTGCGGCATTCACGGCCATGACTTCATGATGCTGTCGCAATGGCGGTATAGTTCCGGCGGCAGTCGAGACACTGTGGAGGATTGCGGCCGTGACCGAACTGATCGCATTGCAGAATCCGGGCAGGCAGGCGCAGGCACAGGTCCATGCGGAAGCAGCCGTGTCGCTTGGGCGAATCGGCCAGCTCAGCGTGCGGCTGGCGCTGAATGACGCGGAAGTTCGCGCGGCGCAGCGGCTGCGCCACCGCGTTTTTTTTGAAGCTTCCGGCACAAAGGACAGCCGCAACGCGCTGTTGGATGCCGACCGGTTTGATGCGTATTGCGAACATCTTCTGGTGATCGACGATTCGCTGGGCGGTCCCGTCAGCCAGCGGATAGTCGGGACCTACCGTCTTTTGCGCGAAGAGCGCGCACGGGCTGCAAAAGGTTATTACTCCGAGCAGGTCTACGATATCCGCGGGCTCATAAGCCGCCATCCGGAAAGGCGCTATCTTGAGCTTGGCCGGTCTTGCGTCCTGCCTGAATACAGATCGAAGCGCACGGTGGAGCTTTTGTGGCAAGGCATTTGGGCTTACTGCCAAATCCATACGATCGATGTGATGTTTGGCTGCGCGTCCTTTCCGGGAACCGTGCCTGCGGCGCATGCGCTGGCATTGTCATTTCTGCACAATCACACACGCGCCAAGGATGACTGGCGTGTCGCGGCCATTGGCGAGCGGCGCACTTCGATGGACCTTGTGCCCACGGAGGCAGTGGATATCAAAGCCGCGCTTGCGGCCATGCCGCCGCTGGTCAAAGGCTATCTGCGCCTCGGCGCAAGATTTGGCGACGGGGCGGTGGTTGACCACGAGTTCGGCTCGACCGATGTGCTCGTGATTGTGAGATGCGAAGACATCACGGCGCGTTATCTCAACCATTTCGGACCCGATGCGGGCCGGTTTGCCTGAGCGCAGCCGGTATTCAAGTGCTCGCCAGATAAGCCGCCACTGCCGCCATATTGACGATGTCGGAATCCTTTGCGCCGAGGGAAACGATCTGCACCGGCTTGTCGAGGCCGACGAGAAGCGGGCCGATGACCATGGAGCCGCCCAGCTCTTGCAGCATCTTGGTCGAGATCGAAGCCGAGTGGAAGGCGGGCATGACGAGGACATTGGCTGTGCCTGACAGACGGCAGAACGGGTAGAGTTCCATGGCGCGCGTGTTCAGCGCCACGTCTGCCGCCATCTCGCCGTCATATTCAAAATCCACATGGCGCTTGTCGAGAATTTTCACCGCCTCCTGAATGCGCTCGGCGCGCTCGCCGGGCGGGTGGCCGAAGGTGGAATAGGCAAGCAGCGCCACACGCGGCTCATAGCCCATGCGCCGCGCCATGGCGGCGGCCTCCTCGGCGATGTCGGCGAGCTCATCCGAGCTTGGCATGTCATGGACGGCGGTGTCGGCAACCAGTACCGTGCGGCCACGGCAGAGCGCGAGCGAGACGCCGATGACGCGGTGGCCGGGCTTGTTGTCGATGACGCGGCGCACATCATCCAGCGCCGTGGAATAATTGCGCGTGACGCCCGTGACCATAGCGTCCGCGTCACCGAGCGCCACCATGCAGGCGCCGAAATGATTGCGGTCATTGTTGATCAGTCGCTGGCAGTCGCGGAAGAGATAGCCCTTGCGCTGCATGCGCTCATACAGATGATCGGCATAGGCGGTGTTGCGTGTAGAGAGCAGCGCGTTGACGATGGAGAGGCCTTTGCGGTCAAGATCAAGCCCGGCCTTTGCCGCAGTCTCGGCAATGCGCTGTTCGCGGCCGACGAGGATGGCATCGCCGAGGCCCTGGTTCACATAAGCGAGCGCGGCGCGCATAACCTGTTCTTCTTCACCCTCGGCGAAGACCATGCGCTTGGGCTGTTTGCGCACGCGGTCATAGATGCGCTGCAGGGTGGAGGCGACTGGATCGCGGCGGGCGGAGAGTTCGCGGGCATAAAGCTCAAGATTTGAAATCTGTTTGCGCGCCACACCGCTTGCCATTGCGGCTTTGGCGACAGCAACCGGAATGACCGAGATGAGGCGCGGATCGAACGGCACGGGGATGATGTAGCCGGGGCCGAATTTCGGGCGGTTGCCCTGGTAGGCGGCGGCGACCTCATCGGGCACATCTTCCCGGGCCAGCTGCGCCAGCGCTTGCGCGGCGGCAATCTTCATGTCCTCGTTGATCGTGGTGGCGCGCACGTCGAGCGCGCCGCGGAAAATATAGGGAAAGCCGAGGACGTTGTTGACCTGGTTGGGATAGTCCGAGCGGCCGGTGGCGACGATGGCATCGCTGCGGATTTCCGCTGCTTCCTCCGGGGTGATTTCAGGATCGGGATTGGCCATGGCGAATATGATCGGGTTTTTGGCCATGGAGCGAATCATGTCGGCTGAAAATGCACCCTTGGCGGAGAGGCCGAAGACCACGTCGGCGCCGTTCATCGCGTCGGCCAGGGAGCGCGCATCCGTTGGCGCGGCGTGGGCGGCTTTCCACTGGTTCATGCCTTCCGCCCGGCCTTGATAGACGACGCCCTTGGTGTCGCAGAGCAGGATGTTTTCAGGCCGGAAGCCCATGGCCTTGACCAGCTCAATGCAGGCAATGCCGGCTGCGCCTGCGCCATTGCAGACGAGCTTCGTTGTCTTCATGTCGCGGCCGGTCAGATGGAGCGCGTTGATGAGGCCGGCGACGGCGATGATGGCGGTGCCATGCTGGTCATCGTGAAACACCGGGATGTCCATCAGCTCGCGCAGCTGGCTTTCGATGATGAAACATTCAGGGGCTTTGATGTCTTCAAGATTTATCCCGCCAAAGGAGGGGCCGAGATAGCGCACGCAGTTGATGAAGGCCTCTGCGTCTTCGGTATCGACTTCAAGGTCGATGGAATCGACATCGGCAAAGCGCTTGAACAAGACCGACTTGCCCTCCATGACCGGCTTTGAAGCCAGAGCGCCGAGATTGCCGAGGCCGAGAATGGCTGTGCCGTTGGAAATGACTGCCACCATATTGCCCTTGGTGGTGTAGTCATAAGCGCGGGCCGGGTCTTCCGCGATGGCTTTGACCGGGGCGGCGACGCCGGGCGAATAGGCGAGCGACAGATCGCGCTGCGTCGCCATCGGCTTGGTCGGATTGATCTCCAGCTTGCCGGGTTTGCCGCGCGCGTGGAACTCGAGGGCTTCTTCCGCAGTCACCGAAGGGGTTGTGCGCTCCCGCGTATCGCTGGGCATAAGGGCGTTTCCTGTTTGTCTTTGATTGGACAGGAAGGTAGACAGGCGCAGCGGGGGAAGTAAAGCCCGCAATGGCGAGTTTTGGCATCCGGCAGGGTCTTGCGTGGCGATCAATTTTGAACAGAGCGGCGATGCGCGCGCGACGCCCATGATGGAGCAGTTCATCGAGATCAAATCGGCGAACATGGACTGCCTGCTGTTCTACCGGATGGGTGATTTTTACGAGCTGTTCTTTGACGACGCCGAAACCGCCTCGCGGGCGCTTGGGATCACGCTGACCAAACGCGGCAAGCATCTGGGGCAGGACATTCCGATGTGCGGCGTGCCGGTGCATGCGGCGGATGAGTATTTGTCGAAGCTGATTGGGCTCGGGTTTCGCGTTGCGGTGTGCGAGCAGATCGAGGATCCGGCGGAGGCCCGAAAACGCGGCGGCAAATCCGTGGTCAAGCGCGATGTCGTGCGGCTGGTGACGCCCGGCACGATCACGGAAGAGAAACTGCTGGAGCCCGGCGAGACCAGTTATCTGATGACGCTGGCGCGGCTCAAGGGGGCGGGGGCGAACGGGTTGGCGCTGGCCTGGGTGGATATATCAACCGGGATCTTCCGCGCGGGGGAAACCGCGCTGGAGCGGCTGGTATCGGATGTGCTGCGGATCGACCCGCGTGAGCTGATCGTGGCCGAGCCGGTGTTTCATGATCCGGAATTCCGGGCAGCGTTTGACATGCTTGGCCGCATTGTCCGTCCGGAGCCCGCAAGCCTGTTTGACAGCTCAACGGCAGAAAGCCGGATCATCCGCCATTATGGCGTGGCGGCGCTGGACGGGTTTGGCACATTTTCCCGCGCCGAAACGGCGGCGGTCTCGGCGGCGATCGCTTATGTGGAGAAGACCCAGTTTGCGAGCCGCCCGCCATTGCAAAGGCCGCAGCGGCAAGCAGCGGGGTCAACGCTGTTCATCGACCCGGCGACGCGCGCCAATCTCGAATTGACCCGCACTTTGTCCGGCGAGAAACAGGGCAGCCTGTACCGCGCCATTGACCGGACGCTGACAGGGGGCGGGGCGCGGCTCTTGGGCGAACGGCTGATGTCGCCGCTGACTGATCCTGACGCCGTCAACGAGCGGCTCGACTCGGTGGCGTGGATGCTGAACGAGGGGCGGCTGGCGGACCGGCTGCGCGAACAGTTGAAGCTGGTGCCCGACATGCCGCGCGCGCTGTCGCGCATTGGCCTTGGGCGGGCGGGGCCGCGCGATCTCGATGCCATCCGGCAGGGGATTTCGGTGGCGCTGCAGATTGCGGATTTGGGCTTTGACAGATTGTTGCCGGGGGAACTGGCCGCGTCGTTTGAGCAGCTGAAACAGCTGCCTGCCGCCTCTGCGAACCTGCTTGCTTCAGCACTTGGCGAGGATCTGCCGCTGCTGCGGCGTGATGGCGGGTTTGTCTGCGCGGGTTACGATGGGGAGCTAGACGAGCTGAAGGCGTTGCGCGATCAATCACGGCGGGTGATTGCGGCGATGGAGGGCGAGTTTCAGAACGAGACCGGGATCCGCTCGCTGAAAATCCGCCACAATAATATTCTCGGCTATTATATCGAAGTGACCGCCAACCATGCCGAGACGATGAACGGCACCGACGCGGCCAAGGCGCGGTTCATCCACCGCCAGACCATGGCGAACGCCATGCGCTTCACCACGGTGGAACTGGCGCAGCTTGAAGAGAAGATCGCCAATGCGGCAGGACGGGCGCTGGAGATCGAGCTTGCGGTGTTTGATGCGCTTGCGGCAGAAATTCTGCAGGTCGCCACAGCGATACAGGAGGGCGCGGCGGCGCTGGCGGTGCTTGACGTGTCGCGCGGGCTTGCCGAACTTGCGGAGGAGCAGGGTTATTGCCGCCCGATGGTGGACAGTTCGCTGTCCTTCAACATTGCGCAAGGCCGCCATCCGGTCGTCGAGCAGGCCCTGCGCCGCGCGGCCGCGCAGCCATTTGTGGCCAATGACTGTGACCTTTCGCCGGAGATGGACGGCGGCGCGGGCGCTATCTGGCTGATCACGGGTCCGAATATGGGCGGCAAGTCGACTTTCCTGCGGCAGAACGCGCTTATAGCCATTATGGCGCAGATGGGTTCGTTCGTTCCGGCGGGCTCGGCCCGCATCGGCATTATCGACCGGCTGTTCTCGCGCGTCGGCGCATCGGATGATCTGGCGCGGGGCCGCTCGACCTTCATGGTGGAGATGGTCGAGACGGCGGCGATCCTCAATCAGGCCGGAGAGCGCTCGCTGGTCATTCTTGATGAGATCGGACGTGGGACGTCGACCTTTGACGGGCTGTCAATTGCCTGGGCGGCGGTTGAGCATTTGCATGAGGCCAACAAGCCGCGGGCGCTGTTTGCCACGCACTTCCACGAAATGACCGCGCTGTCGCAAAAGCTTGCGCGCCTGCACAACGTCACCATGCGGGTCAAGGAATGGGATGGCGAGGTGGTGTTTCTGCATGAAGTGGCCAAGGGCGCGGCAGACCGGTCCTATGGCGTGCAGGTGGCAAAGCTTGCGGGGTTGCCCGCCCCGGTGATCGAGCGGGCGAAAGCTGTTTTGCAGCAATTGGAGGAAGGCGGATCGGCGGCGAAACCGCAGAAGCTGATTGACGATCTGCCGCTGTTTTCCACGCATGTGCGCCAAGCTGCGGCGCCGGGCAAGAAGCGCGACCTTGTCGCTGAAGCGCTTGCCGGCATCAATCCGGACGAGCTTTCGCCCAAGGAGGCCCTTGAGGCGCTGTACCGGCTGAAGGCGTTGCCGAAGGATTGAGCACAAAATATATGCCGCTCATGCAAAAGCCGCTATAGAGCGCCGCAGATCGCGGGAATCAGCGGAACACCATGCCCCAAGCGGACCTTAAACTCGACCAGATCGTTGATCTGTCCGCCTTGCACGCGCGGCTTGAGGCGCTGTCCCGTTCTGCCAAAGACCCTCAAGCGCTTCGCGGCGAGATCGTAACAATTCTCAAAGACTGTCTTGCGCAGGGCCGTCATGAGGCCGAGCGGCTGCTTTTGTCGGATGGCGGCGGCGTGCGCTGCGCCGCGCGGCTGTCTTATCTCATGGACGCGCTGATCAGCGGCGTGTTTGAATTCGCGCGCGCGCATGTGTTTCCGGCCTCTGACACAGCCGCCGAGCGTATCGCGATTGTCGCGGTCGGCGGCTATGGGCGGGCTACGCTGGCACCGGGGTCGGACATTGACCTGTTGTTTCTCTTACCAAACAAGCAGACGCCGCTCGGCACGAAGATCATCGAGTTTATCCTGTATTGCCTTTGGGACCTCGGTTTGAAGGTCGGACATTCCAGCCGCAATGTCGATGAATGCATCCGGCTCGCCCGCGCCGACATGACGATCCGCACGGCCGTGCTTGAGGCCCGGTTCATTCATGGGGCAGCGGAACTGTTTGACGAGTTGCAGCGGCGGTTTGATCCGGAAGTTGTCAAAGGCACCGGAAAAGAATTCATCCAGGCCAAACTTCTGGAGCGCGATGCGCGGCATGAGAAGACCGGGCAGTCGCGCTATCTGGTCGAGCCCAACATCAAGGACGCCAAGGGCGGCTTGCGCGATCTGCAGACGCTGTTCTGGATCGCTAAATATTTTTACCGCGTCGCCAAGACCGAGGACCTCGTTGAGAAAGACGTGTTCTCGCAAGATGAATACCGGCAATTCATGAAGGCGGAGGACTTTCTCTGGACCGTCCGGTGCCATATGCACTTCGCCGTTGGCAAAGCCGAAGAGCGGCTCTCTTTTGACATTCAGCGCGAGATCGCCACGCGGTTGAACTATCGCGCCCAACCGGGATTATCGCCGGTGGAGCGTTTCATGAAGCACTATTTTCTGGTGGCGAAGGAAGTCGGCGATCTGACACGCATTTTCTGCGCCGCCCTTGAGGCGCAGCAGGCCAAATATGTGCCCGGCCTCAACCGCATTTTCATGACGTTCACCCGCCGCAGCCAGAAGATTGACGGCACGTCCGCCTTCATCGCCGACAACCAGCGCATCAACATCGCCTCGCCGGACGTGTTCAAGAACAACCCGCTGCAACTGATCGAAATGTTTCACCTTGCCGACAAGACCGGCATGGAGCTGCATCCGGATGCCATGCAGCTGGCGACGCGCTCGTTGGCGCTGATTGACGCGGATTTGCGCAACAGCGCCAAAGCCAACCGGCTGTTCGTTGAGCTGTTGTGCTCCGAGCGTCAGCCAGAGTTAGCGCTGCGGCGCATGAACGAGACGGGCGTGCTCGGCAGGTTCATTCCCGACTTCGGCAAGGTCGTCGCGATGATGCAGTTCAACATGTATCACCACTACACGGTGGATGAGCACTTGCTGCGCTGCATTGGATTTCTGTCCGACATTGAGAAGGGCACGCTGGCAAAGGAACATCCGCTTGCCTACAAGCTTCTGCCAGGTCTCAAGGCCGAACGGCACCTCATTTACATGGCGCTTTTGCTGCACGATATCGCCAAGGGCCGCCCGGAAGATCATTCGCTGGAAGGGGCGAAAATCGCCGCAAATCTCGCGCCGCGTTTCGGGCTCTCCTCGAGCGAAACTGAAACGCTGGTCTGGCTTGTGCAGGAACATCTGACCATGAGCATGGTGGCGCAATCGCGCGATCTCAATGACCGCAAAACGATCCTTGATTTTGCCGAGAAAGTGCAAACGCTTGACCGGCTGAAAATGCTGCTGATCCTGACGATCTGCGATATCCGCGCCGTGGGACCGGGCGTGTGGAATGGCTGGAAGGGCCAGCTTCTGCGCACGCTGTTTTACGAAACCGAGATATTCCTGACCGGCGGCTTTTCCGAAGTGCCGCGCCGCGAGCGCACGGAGCTTGCGCGCCAGGAGCTGAGCGAGAAACTCGCCGACTGGCCGCAGGCGGAGCGCGATGCGTATCTGACGCTTCCCTACCAAAACTATCTTCTGACGGTGAGCCTTGACGACCAAGTCCGGCATGCCGAGTTCATCCGAGCTGCGGATAGTGCGGGCAAGAAGCTCGCGACCATGGTCAAGACGCACACATTCGAGGGCGTCACGGAAATCACCATTATGGCGCAGGATCATCCGCGGCTCCTGGCCATTATCGCCGGCGCTTGCGCGAGCGCCGGGGCGAACATTGTAGACGCGCAGATTTTCACCACCACCGATGGCCGGGCGCTCGACACAATCCTGATCTCCCGGGAGTTCACCGAGGACGCTGATGAAGAGCGTCGGGCACAAAATGTGACGCGGTTGATTGAAGACATGCTGCTCGGCAAAACCTATCTGCCGGACGTGCTCGCCAAACGCACCAAGCCGAGGCGCAGTTCGCGCGCCTTCAAGGTCGCGCCGCGCATTGAAATCAACAATACGCTGTCTGACAAATTCACAGTTATTGAGGTGGAAGGACTCGACCGGCCCGGCCTGTTGTCGGAGATCACCTCGGTTATTTCGGCCCTCAATCTCGACATCGCTTCGGCGCATGTCACCACCTTTGGCGAGAAGGTGATCGACGCATTTTATGTGACCGACCTGATCGGCCACAAAATCACCCAAGCCGCGCGCGAGACGGCGATTACGCGCAAGCTGACAGCCCTGTTTGAAAAATCCGAAAAGGCGAATGCTGCATGAGTCTTGTGAAGAAATTCGCCTCTGTCGGGAGCGCGACGCTGGCGAGCCGTGTGCTGGGATTTGTCCGTGAGGCGCTGATTGGCGCCGCGCTGGGCGCGGGTCCGGTGGCGGATGCGTTTTATGCGGCGTTTGCGTTTCCAAACCTCTTTCGCCGTCTGTTCGCAGAAGGGGCGTTCAACTCGGCCTTTGTGCCGAAATTTGCCGGCACGGTGGAATCCGGCGGCATGAGCGAGGCGCGCAACTTTGCAGAACAAGTGCTCGCGGTTCTGCTGACGGCCCTTATCGGTCTCAGCGCGCTCGCCATGATATTCATGCCAGCCGTGGTCGGCACTGTTGTCGCGCCCGCCTTTGCCGACACACCGGACAAGTTCAATTTGACCGTCGAACTGACGCGGGTCATGTTCCCCTATCTTTTGTGCATGTCGCTGGTCGCCATGCTGTCGGGCATCATGAACTCCCTGCGGCATTATTTTCTCGCCGCGTTTGTGCCGGTGCTTTTGAACATCATCATGTCCGCAGTGACCGCCTATGCACTGTGGGCCGGCATGGATGCGTTCGCCACCGGGCGGCTTTTGTCTTGGGGTGTTCTGACCTCCGGCATCGCGCAGCTTCTGCTGTTGTTCATAGCCACCCGGCGCACGGCATTTCCGCTGTCTTTGCGCATGCCCAAGCTCACGCCGGAAGTGAAACAGCTGTTGATTCTGATGGGACCGGCGATGCTGACCGGAGGCGTGGTGCAGATCAACATCATGATCGGCCGCATCATTGCTTCAGGACAGGACGGCGCAATCGCGCTTTTGAACTATGCCGACCGCATCAACCAGCTGCCGCTCGGCGTCATTGGCGTTGCGATTGGCGTGGTGCTGTTGCCGGAGCTTGCACGGTCGCTCAAAGGCGAGCGGCACGCCGAGGCGGAGCATTTGCAGAACCGCTCGCTGGAATTTGCGCTGGCGCTGACACTGCCGGCTGCCGTGGCGATGATGGTCATGCCCGCGCCCATCGTCAACATTCTCTATCAGCGTGGCGCGTTCACCGCCGAGACCACAGCTTTGACCGCGACGGCGCTGGCGGCTTTTGCATCAGGCCTGCCTGCCTATGTGCTGGTCAAGGTTTTCCAGCCAGGCTTCTTCGCCCGCGAAGACATGAAGACGCCGCTCTGGTTTTCCCTGGCCGCCGTCATCATCAATATCGTTCTGTCCTTCGCGCTGTTCAGCACATGGGGCCATGTGGCGATTGCCGCTGCGACGTCGCTCTCCGCCTGGGCCAACGCCATCCTGCTTGGCGGCGCGCTCTGGTCGCGCAATCATTTCCGGCCGTCTGCGGCCTCATGGCGCAAGATGGCGATGATCGTTCTGTCATCCGTGCTGATGGGCGGACTGCTCTATGCAGTGCAAGCGCTTTGGCCGCAGTTGCTGCAAAGCCCGTCTGTGCTTGTGCGGATAGTGTCTACGCTGGGTATACTTTTTGCTGCCTTCCTTTTTTATATCGCTCTGGTCGTGGGAACCGGCGGCTTGAACTGGAAGGAATTGAAGTCTGCCTTCACGCGCAAGCGCAAAGACAGGGCTCCCGTTGAAACGCTTGAATGACGGGCCGCTCTCGTCCATAAGCGCCGCCTGAATTCGTCCGATCCCTGAAAAGTGCCGAGCCTGCTTATGTCCCAATTCACCCCGCGCGTTTTTTCCGGCGTGCAGCCCACTGGCAATCTGCACCTCGGCAATTATCTCGGCGCCTTGAAGAAGTTTGTCACGCTGCAGGGGACAAGCGAATGTATCTATTGCGTGGTCGACATGCATGCGATCACCATGCCGCAGGATCCGGTTGAGCTGTCGAAGTCAACGCGGGAGGTTGCCGCCGCTTTTCTGGCTGCGGGGATCGACGCCAAGAAGCACATCGTCTTCAACCAAAGCCGCGTGCCGCAGCATGCGGAGCTTGCCTGGGTTTTCAACTGCGTCGCGCGCCTCGGCTGGCTGAACCGGATGACGCAGTTCAAGGACAAGGCCGGCAAGGACCGCGAGAACGCCTCGGTTGGGCTCTACTCCTATCCGAATTTGATGGCGGCGGACATTCTCGTGTATCGGGCGACGCACGTGCCGGTGGGCGACGATCAGAAACAGCATTTGGAACTCACCAGGGACATCGCGCAGAAGTTCAACAGTGATTTTTCTGGGCGGATCGCAGCGCTCGGCCTTGGCGTGCCGATGCGTTTCGGGGACAATGACGGACATGGCTATTTTCCGCTGACCGA
Source organism: uncultured Alphaproteobacteria bacterium (assembly GCA_963792485.1). Taxonomy (GTDB): domain Bacteria; phylum Pseudomonadota; class Alphaproteobacteria; order Rhizobiales; family Rhizobiaceae; genus JANOYJ01. The sequence continues at coordinate 394,127 of CAWBWL010000001.1, read as the reverse complement.
GCCGATCATTGAAGGACCGGCGACGCGCGTGATGTCGCTGCGCGATGGCACGAAGAAGATGTCAAAGTCCGACCCGTCGGATTTGTCGCGGATCAATCTAACGGACGATGCGGACACCATCTCCCGGAAAATCCGCAAGGCGAAGACCGATACCGAGCCGCTGCCGTCTGAAATCAAGGGACTTGAGGGGCGGCCGGATGCGGACAATCTTGTCGGGATTTATGCGGCGCTCTCTGATGCAACGCGTGAGGCTGTGTTGGCAGAGTTTGGCGGCAGCCAGTTTTCGACGTTCAAGCCGGCACTCGCCGATCTGGCGGTGATGAAACTTGCGCCGATCGCGGGGGAAATGCGGCGCATTTCGGCTGATCCGGCCTATGTCGATGCGGTCCTGTCTGAAGGCGGCGGCCGCGCGAGGGCGATTGCTGAGATTACCATTCGCGAAGTCAAAGACATATTGGGCATGTTGCGGGACTGAGTAAGCCGCTTGCGGCCTTCCCCAGCTAATGGCAGATTAAATTCATGGTCTCACGCCGTCTTTCCAGAGAATCAGGTCACCGCCGCAAGTTTTTGGCGATTGTCGATGACACGCCGGAATGCGAGCGCGCCGTCGCCTATGCGTCGCGCCGGGCGCTTTCCACCGGCGGCATTCTGGTGCTGCTCTATGTCATTGAAACCGCTGATTTTCAGCAATTCATGGGCGTCGAGAAGATCATGCGAGCCGAGGCGAACGAGCGGGCGGCGCTGGCTTTGGAGAAATTTGGCGCGAAACTGCGTGAGATTCCCAATCTGGAGTTTGAAAACACGGTGCGGGAAGGCGCCAAGACCGAGGAAATCCACGCTCTGATTGACGAAGATCAAGACATTGCCATTCTGGTGCTCGCGGCAGGTTCCGGCAAGGAGGGTCCAGGGCCGCTTGTGCAGGCCATTGCGGGGCGGGGGCCGTCTTTTTCGATCCCGGTCACCGTCGTGCCGCATGATTTGTCGGATGAGGACATTGAGGCGGTTGCCTGAACTCTTGCAGCGCGGGCCGGCAAGTCCTATAGTTTAGAAGTATTCCAATATTTGGAGCCTTTCCATGTTCATTCAGACTGAAGCGACGCCCAATCCGGCGACTTTGAAGTTTTTGCCCGGAAAAGTCGTGTTGAACGAGGGCACAGCCGACTTTCGCGATGAAGGTGAGGCGGAAGGGCGCTCGCCGCTTGCGGAAAAGCTGTTTGGCATTCCGTCCGTGGAGGGCGTCTTCTTTGGCTACGACTTTATCACCGTCACCAAGGCGGACGGGCCGGAATGGCAGCATTTGAAGCCGGCAGTGCTCGGCACGATCATGGAACACTTCATCTCCGGCGATCCGGTGATGGCTTCCGGGGCAGCCGCACGGCCCGCCGCAGCTGAAGGCGAGTTCTTCGACGAAGGCGACAGGGAAATTGTCCTGACCATCAAGGAATTGCTCGAAACCCGGGTGCGCCCAGCCGTCGCACAGGATGGCGGCGACATCACGTTCAAGGGCTTCAAGGACGGAACTGTGTTCCTGAACATGAAGGGCTCATGCGCCGGCTGCCCTTCCTCAACGGCGACGCTGAAGCACGGCATTCAGAACCTGTTGCGGCATTTTGTGCCGGAAGTGCGCGAGGTTGAGGCGGTCTAGAGCCTATCTGACGATCACTTTCGCGCCGACATCCGCTGCGATTGTAGAGGTCAATCATATCCTGCTGTAAAGAGTGAGCAGCCGTTCGCTATGGCCTTGCCAGAGGACTTCACTTGTGCGCGATTCTGCTGCGGCGTGCCGTGCAGTTTTGCGATAGCCATTTCGATAGGGTTCAGCCGCCCTTGTTGGACAGATGACATCCATGCGCGCCGCGCTTCGGATGTTTTTTCGGCCGCTCGCTTTTGTGGCCGGAGAGGTTGCCGAGGATGCCGACATCGGCGAATTTGGGCGAGGTCGAGCTTGCCTCCACATAGTTTGATCATTGCCCGGTTCGGCGGCGCTTGACGACCCAGCGCGGCCATTCGCGCTTTCAGGCGCAATGCGCGCCGTGCCGCGCCATCCAAAGCCCTGTCTGCCAACGCCCTTGCCGTAACGTCCGCATGGCCTTGCCATTTTTTGTTGGTTCGCTCTCAGATAAAGATAGCCGGGCGCCGGCTCTCGACGACGATGGTGCCGGGCTTTTTCCATTGGCGCCCTTGGCGTTCAGCTGTCTTTCCTTGCGCAGGTATTTTTTGAAGCGGCACTTTGGCGGTCGGAATGGACGGTTAAGGACGGCTTATGCCGTCTCCGTCACCGAGCCGTAGCAGGTCCGGCAGGTAATACCGGGGCCGCCGGAAGTGGAGCAGCCGGAGAGCGCTGCAGCAGCCAGCAATATGTCCATGAAAAAAGCAGTTTCCCGCGCATCGTCTTCCCCTGCATGGTCCGGTCAGATTTACTGGCCAATGTGGTAGCGCGCGGCGGTTAACGGGCGATTAAGCATGTTTGGTAAGGCGGCGTTAAGCAAAGGACAGCAGCTCTTCACTTCGAAAATGCGCTATTGAACCTCCATGATTGATATTACGATTTGGTTATTTTTTGCATATGCGTAAGTCCGCAACTCTGATCCGTCACAAACGCTTCGAGACTGAAGACGGCGCAATCGTCGAGATCAAGATTTGGAAGTTGCCGTACTCGACAATCGAGCGGCCTCACTGGCCGAGAAGTATTCGCTTTTTTACGGGCGAAGTGGAGAGCGAATTATCGGATATGATAATGAAGCGCGGCCGAGGGGTCGACCACCGGCACTATGCCGCCGGCGAATTTGGCGAGGTAGGGCAGTTCAAATCACTGAAACAATTGCTTTTGGGATTTCGAGCTGGATGTCAAATAAGGAACGCGGTCATGGATGAAGTCAAAATTCAGGTCGCGAGCATGGATGCATTCTTAACGCATGTCCTTGCCGTCGATATGGCCAGAAAGCTTGACGAGGGAGATTTCGCGACGCAGCCGGCCAGCCTCTCCTTTGCCAGTATGTGAACAGTTTCTTCGTGTTATGACCTTGAACCGATGGTCACTGCTGCGTGCGCTGCGGCAGTCCGGGCCTAGCTCCATCCGCGCGCTTTCGCACCAGCCTGAGCGGGACTACCGGGGCGTTCAAGCGCCGGACGTGGCCCGCCTTGTTGAAAACCGGCCTTATCGAGAAACTAGTTGCGGATTTAAGGGAAGGTTAATCCGCGTTGCCGTTGGAAAAAAACGTTAAGATCCGCGTGTATTTAATGGACCTATTTAAGGGGCTGGCAGCCTGCTATCTCATGCCCTTCCTCCTCTCCGACCTCCCCAATCCCCTGATTGACGGCCGCCAGTCGCAGCGGGCCTTGACCGTGCGGCGCGGGGTGCAGCGGCTTTTTCTGTCATTTGGGCATGCGATGCTGTGCGAGATGCCGCTGACCAGCGGGCGGCGGGCGGATATCATTGCGCTGACGCGCAAGGGCGAGTTCTGGATCGTGGAAATCAAGTCCTCAATCGAGGACTTTCGAGTCGATACCAAATGGCCGGACTACCGGCAGCATTGCGACCGGCTGTTTTTTGCCACACTGCCGGATGTGCCGATGGAGATTTTTCCGCGAGAGTGCGGGTTTATCCTGTCAGACGGCTATGATGCAGAGATTGTGCGCGACGCGCCGCATGAACCGCTGGCGGCCGCCTCGCGCAAGGCCTTGATGCTGCGCTTTGCCCGGCTTGGCGCCAACCGGATGACGCTGGCGGAGCTTGCGGGGGTCACGATACCGGATGTTCCGGAACATCTGGAATGATCAGCGGCGCAGTGTTTTCAAAAGGAGGTTGAGGTCTTCATCCTTCAGCGTTGTGATTCGGCGCGCCAGCAGATTGGCAAGCTCTGTCGCCTTGGGTGACAGACCAGAGGTGTTGATGGTCACTCTCGGATCGGACATGTGGGCCAAGCGCTGCAAGTCCTCGGCTTCATCCCAGATCACGTTCAGAAATCCGGTCACCCTTTGCACAAATTCAAAGGAGGGGGCTGAGCGGTGGCCGTGCTCCAGGGCCGACAGATAGGCGGCTGACACATTCAGCGCTTTCGCCATGTCCCTTTGGGTCAGGTTTCGCGCGCGGCGCAGCTCGCGCAACTTGTCGCCGAAGGGCGTCATGTCTTGCGCATCTCGGTGTCGCGGCGCAGCCGCACATAGATCGCCCCCGCTCCGCCATGTGATTGATGGGCAAAGTCATATGCGCTCACCAATGTCCTGAACGCAGGCGTGGCGAACCAATGCGGCACCGCCTGGCGCAATATGCCGTCGCTGCCGAAGGACGAACCCTTGCCGGTGATCACCAGAACATGGCGCAGGCCCGCCGCATGGGCGCGGTGCAGGAAAGAGTGCAGCAGTCCGTGCGCATCGCCCTGGGTCAGGCCGTGCAGATCGATGCGGGCGCTGATTTCTAGCCTGCCTTTGGCGAGCTTGCGGTGCGTCGGCTCATCAAGGCGGAACTGATGCGGTTTGGTCTTGCGCTGGTGCTGGACAGAGACTGAGGGGCGCGTGGATGGCGGCGCGCTTTCCATTGGCTCAGACATGAGGTCGGGCTCTGTCTTGTGCTCTTCCTTGGGCAAGGCACGGCCCTTGAGCGGCGTTGCGGTGCGCGCGACCTTTTCCCACAGAATGCGGTCTTCAAGCCGCGACAGGCCTGAAAGCGCACTCATTACGCCTTGTCCGCAAGATGCTTGGGCACGAGCAGGTAGAAGTCCGCAGAGGCGTTGATGCGGCCTGCAATATTGCCCGCCGCCACACCGCTGCCGGTGAACAGATCGCCGCGTGCTGTGCCGACAATTGCCGAACCGGTATCCTGCGCGATCATGGTGCGGCGGAAGGGCTTTTTATCGCCGCCATTGACATTGGGCGCATCAATGAAAAAGGGCGATCCGAAGACGTGCTGCAGACGGTCCACCGCCATGGAGCGGCCTGCGGTCAGCTGGACTTTGGCGGCCGCCACCGGGCCCAAAGCGCGGTCGCCGATCGGGCTTTCCTCGAAGAAGATGAACGACCGGTTCTGCCAGAGGATGTCATTGGTGCGCGCCGGGTTTGCCTTGAACCAGGCGCGGATCGACTGCATCGAGACCGTTTTCGGATTGATCTCGCCGCTGTCAATCAGGATGCGCCCAGGGCCGGTGAACGGATGGCCGGATTTTGCGGCATAGGTCACGCGCATTTGCGAGCCGTCGTCGAAGGTCAAGCGCGCCGCGCCTTGAACGTGAATGAAAAAGGCCTCGACGGTGTCGGCGACATAGACCAGTTCCAGCCCGCGATCTTTCAGAAATCCACGCTCAATTTCGCCGCGGTCCGGATACTCCGCCAGGCCCGAGGCTGTCTTGCGGGCAAAGCGGAAATAGGGATCCATGCCTTGTGGCCGCGTGGTGTCATTCACGTCAACAAGATCGTGCGGACGGCGGTAAAGCGGAACCTCAAAGCCGTCTGTCTTTTCGCGGCTCGCCGGAACAACCGGCTCGTAAAAGCCTGTCACATGGCCGCGCTCGCCCTTGTCGGGCTTGACGAGCGCGGGAACAAACCACCGCTCGAAAAAGGCCTTGGCTTCATTTGCATTCCAGACCGGTTCGCCAAGCGATTCCTCAAAGGCCTGCTCGATGTCGGCGAAACGCACGCCCAGCCCGCCATCCTTGTAACGAGCGGTACGGGCGTGGCGCGCCGAGCGGCGAAACGCCTCGAATGCAGCCAGATGATCGTCCTGCGCCCAGCCGGGCAGATCGGCAAAAGCCCGCTTTTCGACCCCCCCGCCCAGCATGGATCACTCTTCAGCTTCAGTGGCGGCGAGCTTCCAGTTGGGATCTTTCGAGCGCAGATCCCGCGCAAAGGTCCATACATCCTTGACGTCGCTGACTGTGTCCGGGTCGCCGTCAACAACTTTGCCGTCCTTGTCGAGCGTCGCCGAGATCAGCTGGCTGACAATGCGCAAAGTGAGGTGCGCCTCGCTGTTTTTCACGTCAGCATCAGCAAAGTCGATCTTGTTGATACCGACGAAAGAGGATTGCATTTTTTCGCCACGCTTCTCGCGCTCAGCGATCGCGGACTCAAATCCGTCAAACACATCCTTTGCCAGCAAGCCCCGCAGCGTCTTGCGGTCACCTTCGGCAAAAGCGGTCACGATCATTTCATAAGCGATTTTCGCGCCGTTCAGGAACTCTGCCGGATCAAAGGACGGATCGCTCTGGCGCACGGATCGCAAGCCCTTGTTTACAGAGGACCCAGGAACCGACAAAGCGTCGATTGCTGTATAGTCGATGACATTATCGCCTTTGCGGACCGGCAGCGAGACGACATTGCCAAGCGGCTTGCCATCGGCGTCCTTGGCGGGCTCTTTGGCGCTGCGCTGGGCATAGGGATTGAATGGCGGCTTTTCAGTGCCGGTGCGTTTACCCAGCACACTGCGCAGCTGCATCAGCACGAAGACCGCCGCAACGATGAAAAAGAGAGTACCAAAATCGAGAAACTGCATCTTGCCGCCTTTGATCGAGACTTTCAGCTTAAACCTGTTGTTCTGCGCTTAGCCGGATTCCTGGATGAGATATAGTCTGAGGCCGCGCATCATTCAAATTCGGCGCAACAATCTCTATATGGGCACGACGCCCATTCCTGCCCAACAAGAAAGTCCGCATTTTGCCGTTCCGCTTTATCCCATTGTTGTTTTTGATTGTGCCGCTCACGGAAATTGCGGTGTTTGTTCTCATCGGCAGCCAGATTGGCGTCTTGCCAACCATCGCTCTTGTCATTTTGACCGCGATAGCGGGGACTATCCTGTTGCGCTGGCAGGGATTTGCGGCGCTGGCACGCATTCAAAAGGAACTCGCCGCACAAAAAGTGCCCGGAAAAGAGTTGGTGCAGGGGGTGATGATCCTGCTGGCGGGCTTTTTGCTGCTGACACCGGGATTTGTGACTGACACACTCGGCCTGCTGTTGTTTATCCCGCAGGTGCGCGACCGGGTTTGGAAATTCCTGTCGAGCCGTGTGAAAGTTGAAAGTTTCGGCGCTGCGCCGCAAGGCCGAAGCGGCGCGCGGGATAGCGTTGTCGATCTGGACGAGGACGAGTTTCGCCGCGAACCTGATCCGAATTCCCCGTGGTCTTCTGGCAAGGACGCTAACAAAACACTGCATTGAGGCGCAAATGCCTCGCCTTGCACGGGTTTTGGCTTCATGCTAGCGAGCGGCACGTTTTTGACCCTTTCCCTTGCACAAGGGATGATTTCCAGAGGAATTTGGCATGGCCGAAGAAGACAAGTCACCCGCAGCGGCAACCGGCAACGGGGTGGCGCCAAACCTGAATGTGCTCATTCAATATGTGAAGGATCTGTCGTTCGAGAGCCCCGGCGCGCCGATGTCGCTGCAGGCGCGCGACAAGGCTCCGGCCATCAATGTGAATGTCAACGTCAACGCCAATCCGCTGTCCGAGACCGATTTCGACGTCAATCTGACGCTGGAATGCAAAGCCGGCGTCGACAAAACCGTGCTGTTCAATATTGAGCTCACCTATGGCGGTGTGTTCCGCATCACTGGCTTTCCGAAGGAGCATGTGCTGCCGCTTCTCTTCATTGAATGCCCGCGTCTGCTCTTTCCGTTCGCCCGCCAGATTGTGGCCGACGCCTCGCGCAATGGCGGCTTCCCGCCCTTGATGATCGACCCCATCGATTTTGCCGGCATGTTCCAGCAGCGCCTCGCCGAAGAACAGGCAAAGGCCAAGGTTCAAGCGAGCTGAGATCAAATCCGCAGTCATTTTGAAGCCCGGCCTAGCGCCGGGCTTTTTATTGTTGAAAGGGCGCTTGTTTGAGCCAGAGCGCAGCGTTGCCGAGCTTGGCAACCATTACGCCATGGGCAGCAATTTCGGCCTCGGTCAGGCGGGGCGGCAGAGGCTCAGGCCTCGGACCGATCCGTGACGCCTTCTGCCGGGCAGCGGCGCCGCCGTCAGAACTTTCCGATGCGCCGCCAAAGCCGAGCGCCGCCTGGCGGCTGCCAGTCAGCTCCAAATAAACTTCGGCCAGGAGTTCAGCGTCAAGGAGCGCACCGTGCAGAGTGCGGTGCGAATTGTCGATGTTGTAGCGTTTGCACAGGCCATCGAGTGAGTTTGGCCCCATTGGATGTTTGCGGCGCGCGAGTTGCAATGTGTCAACCACAATGGAGGGTTCGACAAGCGGCAATTCGAGCCGGGCGAATTCCGCATTGATGAAATCGGTGTCGAATGAGGCGTTGTGCGCAACGAGCTTGGCGCCATCAATAAAATTCAGGAAGTCATCAACGATATCGGCAAAGACTGGCTTGTCCAGGAGTTGCGCATTGGAGATGCCATGCACTTTCTCGGCATCGGGATGCACCTGTTTGCCCTGCGGATTGATGAACACATGAAACCGCTTGCCGGTGAGGAAGCGGTTGGCGAGTTCGACAGCGCCGATTTCGATAACGCGGTCGGATGATTTGTCCAGGCCGGTGGTCTCGGTGTCAAAAATGATTTCGCGCATGCCGGTTCGCTAGCCTGTGAGTCGGGTGATGATCTTACGAACCTCGCCGCGGGCAAAGTCCAGCCCGAGACCGGTGTTAATCACATAATCGGCGCGGCGGCGCTTTTCAGTGTCGGGAGTCTGACGGGCGAGGATGGCACGGAACTTTTCCTCGCTCATGCCTGGCCGCGCAAGCACCCGGGCGCGTTGCACATCCGGATCAGCGGTCACGACCAGAACCTTGTCAAAGCGGGTCCCGGCGCCGGTTTCGAAGAGGAGCGGAATATCAAGAACGGCGAGTCGTGCGCCCTCCGTTTGAGCGCGCACGAGGAAGGCTTCCTCCTCCTGCCTGACCAGCGGGTGGACAATGGCTTCAAGCCGCGTCATCGCTTCGGGATTGTCCAGCACATGTGCGGACAGCGCCGCGCGGTTCACTGCGCCGTCAATGACCGTTCCCGGAAAGGCCGCTTCAATCAGCGGCACTGCGCGACCGGCATACAGCGCGTGGACGGTTGCGTCAGCATCGTGCACGGGAATGCCTTCGTCGCGGAACATTTGGGCGGTGACGGATTTGCCCATGCCGATGGAGCCGGTAAGGCCGAGTTTGATCACCTGTCGCCTTCCATGTTGCGGATGATGAGATTGCGCAGCGCGGGAGTTACTTGCGGCAAGACGCCGAACCATTTTTCAAAGCCGGGCCGGGCCTGATGCAGAAGCATGCCGAGGCCGTCGACGGTTTTCAGGCTGGCATCTTGCGCGGCTGCAAGCAATGGCGTGATCAGCGGCACGTAAACGATGTCGGTGACAATTGCATCGCGGCGCAGCGCTTTCATATCGAGGCGGATTTCTCCCGCGCCTCCCATGCCGAGCGATGTCGTATTCACGACCAAGTCGGCATCTGACGCCAGGAGATCAAGGTCCGGGAAGGCATGGGCGCTAACCTTGGAGCCGAAGCGTTCAGCGATGTCCTGAGCGCGCGCTGCCGTGCGGTTTGCGATACGGATATCGGTGAAGCCCCGAGACAGCAGCGCATGTATGATGGCGCGCGCCGCGCCGCCCGCTCCGAGCACAAGTGCAGTTTTACCGTTGTCCCAGCCAAAAGCATACTCATCCAGGTTTTGGGCAAAGCCGAAGGAATCGGTGTTTGTTGCCCTCAACTTACCGCCCTCGATCCAGAGCGTGTTTGCCGCGCCAATCTCCGCGGCGACGGCATCATGCTGAGGGACCAAAGCAAGTGCAGCTTCTTTGTGCGGAATGGTGACATTGCCGCCGGCGAAGTCCTCGGAAACGAGCGAGGCCAGAAACTGCGCCAGCTCATCCTGTTTCACGTGAATCGCTTCATAGCTTCCTGCAATTCCATATTCACGCAGCCAATGGGTATGGATCAGAGGCGAGCGGGAATGGCTGATCGGGTCGCCGATCACAAAAGCGCGCTTAACCATTGAGTTCACCCGTGCGTCTCAATTCATGCAGGAGCGGCAGGATGGGCAGACCGACAATGGTAAAATAATCGCCCTCAATGCTGTCGAAAAGCTGGATGCCAAGCCCCTCATATTGATAGGCGCCGACGCTCTGCAAAGCCGCCTCGCCGACCGCAGCCAAATGACGGCCGATGAATTGCGGTGAGAGGGCGCGCATCGTCAGACGCGCGACCGACACATGCCGCCACAGCGTTTGTCCATTTTTCGCCAGCGCCATGGCACTGTTCAATTGGTGTGTGCGCCCTGAAAGGCGCAGCAAATGACGGCGGGCTTCCTCCATGTCGCGCGGCTTGTGGAACACTTCGTCATCCAGCGACAGCGTCTGGTCTGAGCCCAGAACCAGCTCTTGCGGAAAGCGTTCGCTGACACCCACCGCTTTTGCCTCGGCAAGAATCTGCGCGACATCTTCCGGCGTTGCGCCAGAGTTGAACAGCGGCGCTTCGACCGTGCGCTCGTCGATATTGGCAGGCTCCGTGCGGAAGGCAATGCCGGCATTTTTCAAGATCAGCGCGCGGAACGGGCTTTTTGAGGCAAGGATCAGAGACATGTTTTGCTTTTGCCAGATTTTCGGGTGAACGCAAATTCCAGATGCGGTCTTGGCTGCGTGGCGCAATTCAACGGGGCTGTGGGCAAGTGTGGACAAAGGTGCCCGGGACGCCAGCGGCGGATGCGGCTGTGGGGAAAGGGTGGATTTTTCCACAGCCAGCAAGGCGCAGGGCATTGTTGTTAACAAGTCCTTAACTGCGGGGAGGAATCAGTTTTGCGCACAGGCCGTCCACAATTGCTGCAAGGCGGTGAACCGAATAAGCATTTGCTTTTGCATTTGTTTTTGGCAGAAAAAACTCTCTGGAAAACTTTTCCCTTGTTTGACGGGACAAAACGCCATCTTGGACAAGCAGTGGGTAATGGCCTATCCCCGATTCCCACAGACTCTAAGAATCAAAAGAGCAGAAAATTCCTTTCAGGATTTTTTGGCAGATAGTGGAAAAGCCTGTTTATGACGCCCAATATTCTAAAAGTGCTGAGTGGCGAGACGATCTACCCGCCGCCGCTTTGGATGATGCGTCAGGCCGGGCGCTATCTGCCTGAGTACAGACAGGTCCGCCAGAAGGCCGGGACCTTTCTCGATCTGTGTTACACGCCGGAACTCGCGGCGGAGGTGACGCTGCAGCCGATCCGGCGGTTTGGCTTTGATGCAGCGATCCTGTTTTGCGACATTCTGGTGGTTCCCCATGCTCTTGGCCGGGCGCTGACCTTCCTCGAAGGGCAGGGTCCGGTCTTGAGCCCGATTATGGCTGAGGAAGTTAAGGGGCTTTCGAGCGAAAAGTTTCACGTGAATCTCGCGCCGGTCTATGAGACGGTGCGGCGCGTGCGGGCTGAGCTTGCGCCGGAAACAGCTCTGCTCGGCTTTTGCGGCGCGCCCTGGACGGTGGCGACCTACATGATTGCCGGCCACGGGACGCCAGACCAGGCCCCTGCGCGGCTGTTTGCTTATCGCTATCCTGAGGCGTTCGATCATCTCCTGGCTTTGCTGGCGGATGTTTCGGCGGATTATCTCATCGAGCAGCTGAAGGCTGGCGCCCATGCGGTGCAGATTTTTGATTCCTGGTCAGGTGTGCTTGATGAAGCCATGTTTGCGCGCGCCTGTGTTCAGCCGGTGAAGCGGATGGTTGACCGTGTTCGCGCGGCCATCCCGGACGCGCGGATCATTGGATTTCCAAAAGGCGCGGCTTGGTTTTATGAGACTTACCGCGAAGACACGGGGGTTGATTGTCTTGGACTGGATTGGGCGATGCCGCTGAGCGCTGCGCGCATGTTGCAGACCGAGGGGCCGGTCCAGGGAAATCTTGATCCGCTGCGCGTTGTGGCAGGCGGGGCAGCGCTGGATGAGGGCGTGGCGCACATATTGGACGAGCTTGGCACCGGGCCGCTGATTTTCAATCTTGGCCATGGGATCACGCCTGAAGCGCCCATCGCACATGTGGAGAGACTGGTCGAAAGGGTGCGACGGGGATGAAAACGCCGTTTGCACGCGCCACTGTCGCCCTTCTGGTGCTTGCGGGCATGACGGCCGTGCTGTTCGCGTTGGACCCCGTAACGCTATACCCATGGCTGAAGGCGCTGCACGTGATTGCCGTCATTTCCTGGATGGCGGGGATGCTCTATCTGCCGCGGCTGTTTGTGTATCACTGCAACGCTGAGAAGGGTTCTGCGCAGTCGGAAACGTTCAAGGTGATGGAGGGACGGCTGCTGCGTGTGATCATCAATCCGGCCATGATGGTGACATGGGTCGTTGGGCTTTGGCTTGCCTGGAGGGGATTTCAGTTCTCCGGTGCGTGGCTGCATGTGAAGATCGCACTCGTTATCCTGATGTCGGCCACGCATGGCCATTTCTCCAAGGCCGTGCGGCTGTTTGCCGAGGACCGCAATGACAAGCCGGCGCGGCACTGGCGGATGATGAATGAGGTTCCGACCGTGTTGATGATCGGCATTGTCATTCTTGTAATTGTGAAACCGTTTTGATTTAGCGTGCATTTACTTTGGCAAGATTTGGGAAAAATTGCCGCTTGCCCTGAAGGCCCGCAAGGATTAAGACGCCTCATCTTCATACAGGCATGACACACACCCGCAGCCGATTCGGCAGTTCTGTTGTGTTGCCCACGCCCTCCCCCGATCTTATCTCCCACCGAAGAGTTCCGCACCGATGCAGGAAATGAAACTCCAAGCCCTCAAGAGCAAAAGCCCGACCGATCTGCTCACTTTTGCCGAATCGCTCGAAGTCGAGAACGCCTCGACCATGCGCAAGCAGGAGCTGATGTTTGCCATATTGAAGGCGCTTGCCAGCCAGGAAGTCGAGATTATCGGCGAAGGCGTTGTCGAAGTTTTGATGGACGGCTTCGGCTTTCTGCGCTCAGCCAATGTGAACTATCTGCCGGGTCCCGACGATATTTATATCTCGCCCTCGCAGATCCGGCGCTTTTCGCTGAAGACCGGCGATACGGTTGAGGGCCCTATTCGCGGCCCGAAAGAGGGCGAGCGGTATTTTGCGCTGCTCAAGGTCAACACGATCAATTTCGAAGATCCCGAAAAGATCAAGCACAAGACGCATTTTGACAATCTGACCCCGCTCTACCCGAATGAGCGGTTGAAGATGGAAATCGAAAACCCGACCACCAAAGACCTGTCGGCCCGGGTGATTGATCTGGTAGCGCCGCTCGGCAAGGGCCAGCGCGGACTGATCGTGGCGCCGCCACGCACTGGTAAAACCGTGCTCTCTGCAGAACATCGCCCATTCCATCACGGCCAATCATCCGGAATGCTTCCTGATCGTGCTGTTGATCGACGAGCGGCCTGAGGAAGTGACTGATATGCAGCGCTCGGTGAAGGGCGAAGTGGTCTCCTCGACGTTTGACGAACCGGCGCAGCGGCATGTTCAAGTCGCCGAAATGGTGATTGAGAAGGCCAAGCGGCTTGTCGAACATGGCCGCGACGTGGTGATCCTGCTCGATTCGATCACCCGGCTTGGCCGCGCCTACAATACGGTCGTGCCGTCATCCGGCAAGGTTTTGACGGGCGGCGTCGATGCCAATGCCCTGCAGCGGCCGAAGCGTTTCTTTGGCGCGGCGCGCAATATTGAAGAGGGCGGCTCGCTCACCATTATCGCGACCGCGTTGATTGATACCGGAAGCCGCATGGACGAAGTGATTTTCGAGGAGTTCAAGGGCACGGGCAATTCGGAAATCGTGCTTGACCGCAAAGTCGCCGACAAGCGGATCTTCCCGTCCATGGACATATTGAAGTCCGGGACTCGCAAGGAAGACTTGTTGATTCTGAAACAGGATCTGCAGAAAATTTACGTTTTGCGCCGCATTCTAGCACCCATGGGCACGACTGACGCGATCGAATTCCTGATTGACAAGCTGAAGCAGACCAAAGGCAATTCGGATTTCTTCGACTCAATGAATACTTAAAGGTGCAGTATTCCCTTTAAGGTAGTATTCGACTAACAATGGTTCTGCCGTGACGGACACGATATTTGCGCTTTCCACTGGCCGCCTGCCCTCGGGTATCGCGGTGGTGCGTCTGTCAGGACCGCAAGTGCGTAACGTTCTGAACGCGGTTGCCGGCGAAGTGCCCTTGCCGCGAATGGCCAAATACGCTGCCATCAAAGGGGCTGATAGCGGGCCTATTGACCGCGGCCTTATCTTGTTCTTTCCCAGCCCCCACAGCTTTACCGGCGAAGATTGCGCGGAACTTCATCTGCATGGCAGCGTAGCGACGGTCAGTGCATGCCTGTCCGCGCTGGGCGCGTTTCCAGGACTGCGCATGGCAGAGGCCGGGGAGTTTACCAAACGTGCATTCCTGAACGGCCAGATCGATCTAACCGAGGCAGAGGGGCTTGCGGATTTGATCGCCGCCGAAACAGAGGCCCAGCGCTTGCAGGCGCTTGCCAATGCCGAGGGTGCGCAGCGAAGGCTTTATGAGGATTGGCGGGCGCAGATATTGCACGCGCGGGCGATGATCGAGGCCGAAATTGATTTCACCGATGAAGGCGATGTGCCTGGTTCTGTTTCGGCGCAGATTTGGCCGCAGATCGCTGCTTTGGCGCAGGATGTGACACACCATATTGGCCTTGCCAAATCCGGAGAAATTGTCCGAAGCGGGCTTGATGTGGTGATTCTTGGGGCTCCGAATGCCGGGAAGTCCAGTTTGATGAATGCGCTGGCCCGGCGCGACGTATCGATCATCACGGAAGAGGCGGGAACAACGCGCGATCTTGTGGAGGTTCGCTTGGACCTTGGCGGTTTCCGGGTGAACCTCATCGATACAGCCGGGATTCGCGCCAATGCGGAGCGCGTGGAAGCCATAGGAATTCAACGCGCTGTAGAACGTGCAGGGCAGGCGGATCTGGTGCTGCTGGTCGAGGATGTCACCTTGCCGGGTTCTGCGCCGGCGGCTCCCTCCGGGCCTGCGTTCTGGCGTGTTGGCCTCAAGCATGATCTGGCGCCAATTGGCCAATTTTCATATGATCTTGTTCTGTCTGTGGAGTCGGGATCAGGGTTAAGTGAGCTGCTTGCACGTCTGCAATCCTTTGTGGGCGCACATATTGGCGGCGCTGGTGTGGTGACACCGGTGCGGCAAAGACAGGTGGAAGAGCTGGGAGAGTGTGAGAGGCGGCTTCGTGCGGCCCTTGCCATCCGTTCGAGCGCTATTGAGCTTGCAGCAGAGGAGTTGCGGCTTGCAGGCGACGCATTGGGACGCTTGACGGGACGGATCGGTGTTGAGGAAATGCTCGGTGTCATCTTCTCGCAATTTTGTGTCGGAAAATGATTCACGTGAAACAAGACGCGCTGATTATACCGTGATTCACGTGAAACATCTCCAAACCAGCAATTCAACTGGTCAGAGTTGTTTCACGTGAAACAGAGTGATATGGACCCCGCTTCCTGAAGCAGGCGCATTGGTTCGAATGAATACAAGTTTCGACGTCATTATTGTAGGCGGTGGGCATGCCGGCTGTGAAGCGGCCGCGGCCTCTGCGCGCATGGGCGCCAGCACAGCGCTGATCACGCATCGCTTCGACACGATCGGAACCATGTCGTGCAATCCGGCCATTGGC
Source organism: uncultured Alphaproteobacteria bacterium (assembly GCA_963792485.1). Classification (GTDB taxonomy): domain Bacteria; phylum Pseudomonadota; class Alphaproteobacteria; order Rhizobiales; family Rhizobiaceae; genus JANOYJ01. The sequence goes on along the minus strand of CAWBWL010000001.1, from coordinate 378,552 downwards.
GGCCTTGGCAAGGGTCATCTGGTCCGCGAAGTGGACGCGCTTGATGGGCTCATGGGCCGTGCTGCTGATCTTGCGGGTATTCAATTCCGGCTTTTGAACCGCAAAAAGGGGCCTGCTGTTCGTGGTCCGCGCACACAGGCTGATCGTGCCTTGTACCGGAATGCCATTCAGAGCATGTTGCGGGCGCAGAGCAATCTCGCCGTCATTGAAGGCGAGGTCGATGATCTGCGCACCGAAGGGGATAGCGTAGCAGGCATTGTCCTGGCAGATGGCCGTGCGCTTTCCACCGGCGCCGTTGTTCTGACGACCGGCACGTTCCTTCGTGGTCTTATCCACATAGGCGAAAAGAAAATTCCGGCTGGTCGCGTATCCGAGGCCCCTGCCCTTGGTTTGAGCAAGACGCTTGAACGGTTCGGGTTCCGGCTCGGCAGGTTGAAGACCGGCACGCCGGCACGGCTTGACAGCCGCACGATTGACTGGGCTTCGCTTGAGATGCAGGCGGCCGATGACAAGCCATATTTCTTTTCGCTATTGACTGAAAAGGCGGTTTGCCGCCAGATTGCTTGTGGAATTACGCGCACAACGCCCTCTACACATGAGGTCATCCGGGCGAACTTGACGAAATCGGCGATGTATTCCGGGTCGATTGAAGGAGTAGGTCCACGCTATTGCCCGTCCATTGAGGACAAGATTGTCAAGTTCGGTGACCGGGACGGACATCAGATTTTCCTTGAACCCGAGGGTTTGGACGATATCTCGGTCTATCCGAATGGCGTTTCGACCTCCCTGCCCGAAGAGGTTCAGCAACAGCTTTTTGAGACTATTCCCGGCCTCGAACGCGTCAGAATGCTGCGGCCTGGTTATGCGATCGAATACGACCATGTTGATCCACGTGAATTGACGCCAAGCTTGGAAGCAAAGCGGATTGGCGGTTTGTTTCTCGCCGGTCAGATCAATGGCACAACGGGCTATGAGGAGGCGGCGGCGCAGGGTCTTTGGGCAGGCATAAATGCGGCCCGGCGCGCTGGAGGCTCAGAGTCCGCCTCGATCAGCCGCTCAGAGGCCTATATGGGCGTAATGATTGACGACCTCGTCAACAACGGAGTGACGGAGCCGTACCGCATGTTTACCTCGCGTGCCGAGTACCGGCTGAGTTTGCGCGCCGACAATGCGGATTCGCGGCTTACACCATTGGGTGAAAAACTTGGAGTGATTGGTGTTGAAAGGCGCGCCGTGTATGGTGCCTTCGAAGCCGAATTGGTCCGCGCCCGCGCAACCACGCAAGCAATTTCGCTGACACCGCAGGAGGCGCACAAATGCGGGATTGAGGTGAACAGGGACGGTGTGCGCCGCTCGGCCTATGATTTGCTGTCCTACCCTGAGATGTCGCTGAGCCGATTGTCCCTTGTTTGGCCGGAGCTCAATTCGATATCGCAGAAGACAGCGGAGCGGCTTGAGGTTGAGGCGCAATATGCCGTCTACCTTGACCGGCAAAGCGCGAGCGCAGCTGCGCTGCGCCGGGAAGAGGAACGCGCTATCCCTCAAGGGCTTGATTTTTCAAGTGTTTCTGGTTTGTCAAATGAGATCAAGTCAAAATTGGCGAACCGTCAGCCGCGTTCCATCGCCGAGGCGCAGCGGATTGACGGAATGACCCCGGCTGCAATTGCGCTGATTTTGCTGGAGATAAAGCGCAATGGAGCAGGCCTGCTTCGGGGTGCGGCTTGACCGATCACAAATTTGAGTCCGTCAGGCTTCTTGTTCCAGATGTTTCACGTGAAACGTTTCAACGCCTGATTCAGTTTGAGAACGTGTTTCGCAGCTGGAACGCGGCAATCAATCTGGCCGCACCCTCGACCTTGCCGGAGCTTTGGAGCCGTCACATTTTGGACAGTGTGCAGCTTGCAGCTCTTAGGCCGTTGACAGGAAATTGGCTGGATCTGGGGTCAGGCGGCGGCTTGCCTGGCGCCATTCTTGCCATATTGGCAGGCCAAAAGCGGGAAGCCATGGTCCAGCTGGTTGAATCAAGGGGGAAAAAGGCTGCGTTTCTGCAGAATATCATCGGGCAAACGCAGGTGCCCGGGAAGGTCCATGTCATGCGGATCGAGGACGCACACGCTTTGATCAAAGGCATTGATGTCGTGACCGCTCGCGCTTTGGCGCCTCTGAGCGAGCTGATTGGGCTTGCACAACCTTGGCTGACGGACGGCGCGGTCGGGCTTTTCCACAAAGGACGGGATTTTCGGCAGGAAATCGAGTTGGCGCGTGACGTTTGGGACTTTGATCTGATAGAACACCCAAGCGCAATCGATGCGGACTCTATGATTCTTGAAATTTCGAATGTTTCGCAGCGCTTGCGCGACGAACTCACCAACTAGCTTGAAGCGGAAGACCTATTTTGCGGATAATCACAGTGGCAAACCAGAAGGGCGGCGTCGGCAAGACTACGACGGCGATCAACCTTGCCACCGCGCTGGCGGCAATTGGCGAAAAAGTCTTGCTGGTGGATATCGATCCGCAGGGCAATGCGTCTACCGGGCTCGGAATTGATCGCAAGCAGCGCCATTTGTCCTCATATGACCTTTTGATGGGCGATGCCGACGTGAAACAGGCGGCGATTCCGACAGCCGTTCCGGGTCTCTCAGTTATCGCCTCTACGCTGGATTTGCTCGGTGTGGAGATGGAGATTGCCGGGTCAAGCGATAGGGCTTTGCGTTTGAAACACGCTCTGCGCGAACAATCCGCCCAGGCATTTACGTATGCTATCATAGATTGTCCTCCCTCGCTCAATTTGCTGACTTTAAACGCTATGGCTGCAGCAGACTCGGTGCTTGTGCCGATGCAATGCGAGTTTTTCGCGCTGGAAGGACTGAGTCAGCTTCTGCAAACAGTCGAGGAAGTGCGGGCAGGTCTCAATCCGACGCTGACCATTCAGGGGATCGTGCTGACCATGTATGACAGCCGCAATAATCTGGCCAATCAGGTGGCCGAGGATGTGCGGGCGCATATGGGCGATCAGGTTTACCGTACGGTGATCCCGCGCAATGTGCGCGTTTCCGAAGCGCCGTCACATGGCAAACCGGCAATATTATACGATCTGAAGTGCCCGGGCAGCCAAGCCTATCTGCAGCTGGCCTCGGAAGTGATACAGCGCGAGCGGCGGCTGCGCGCGGCATAAGGCAAAGCCCCGCCGCGGCGGGCAGGAGGGACGATATGAGCGATGATCCAACACGCAAGCGCCTTGGACGGGGCTTGGCCGCGCTGATCGGGGAAATGGACAAGTCGGCTGCAGCGGTGCCCGCGGCTGCGCCAGGCGCGGACCGGCGCGTCCCGATCGAGCTGATCACCCGCAACCCGCGCAATCCACGCCGGAGCTTTTCCGAGGCTGATCTGGTCGATCTGTCGCAATCGATCCGCACGCATGGCGTGGTGCAGCCGATCATTGTGCGCCGCAAGACCGGCGCAGGCGAAAGCTATGAAATTGTCGCGGGCGAACGGCGCTGGCGCGCTTCGCAAATCGCCGGTCTGACAGAAGTGCCTGTCATCATCCGCGATATTGATGACCGCGTTGCGCTTGAAATCGCGATTGTGGAAAATGTTCAGCGCACTGATCTCAACGCGATTGAGGAGGCGCTGGGCTACCAACAATTAGTCGACGAACATTCATACACCCAGCTCGACCTCGCCAGCATTATCGGCAAGAGCCGCAGTCACGTCGCGAACACGCTTCGCCTGTTGAAACTCCCAGAGAAAGTGCGAGATATGCTGATTAACAATCAGCTTTCGGCAGGCCACGCCCGCGCGTTGATCGCTGTCGAAAACCCACTGAAGCTTGCTGAAAAAATTGTCGCGCAAGGGCTCTCAGTGCGGCAGGCAGAGGCTCTGGCGCAGGGGGAAAGTAATACTGATTTTCCGGCTAATCTTGAAAAGAAAAGCGCAGTCCACGTCAAAGATGTTGACACAGAGGCACTGGAGAAACTCCTGTCAGACACAATCGGCATGAAGGTGTCGATCAACCATCAGACAGGGGGAGGGGCTATGTCGATCCGCTACAGCGACCTCGAACAGCTGGACGAACTTTGCCGCCGATTGCGCCGGAACTGACTTCTCCGATCCTGTTGCAATTCCGCCGGCGTGCTTTTAAGCGAAAGCCAGATTTTTACCGAATGAGTAAATTCCCATGACCATGAAGAACCTGTTTCTCCTGCCTGGCGACGGCATTGGCCCGGAGGCCATGGCTGAGGTCCGGCATATCATTGCCTGGATGAACGAGGCCATGGCTTCGGGTTTTGTGATTGATGAAGGCCTGGTGGGCGGCTCGGCCTTTGATGCGCATGGCGTCGCCATCTCCGAAGGCGACATGGCCAAGGCGATGGCGGCGGATGCCGTGCTGTTTGGCGCGGTGGGCGGGCCGAAATGGGACAAGGTGCCTTATGAGGCGCGGCCTGAAGCCGGGCTGCTGCGGCTGCGCAAGGATATGGAGCTGTTTGCCAATCTGCGCCCGGCGATCTGTTATCCCGCGCTTGCCGCGTCCTCCTCGCTCAAGCCGGACGTGGTTGAGGGGCTTGATATATTGATCGTGCGCGAGCTGACCGGCGGTGTCTATTTCGGCAGCCCTAAGGAGATCATAGACCTCGGCAACGGCCAGAAGCGCGGCATCGACACGCAGGTCTATGACACTTACGAAATCGAGCGCATTGCCAGCGTAGCCTTCGATCTCGCGCGCACCCGCGGCAAACGTGTGTGCTCGATGGAAAAGCGCAATGTGATGAAGTCGGGTGTGCTCTGGAACGAGGTGGTGACGGCCACGCACCAAGCGAAGTACCAGGACGTGAAGCTCGAGCACATGCTGGCGGATGCCGGCGGCATGCAGCTGGTGCGCTGGCCCAAGCAGTTTGATGTGATTGTCACGGATAATCTCTTCGGCGACATGCTTTCGGATGTGGCGGCGATGCTCACCGGCTCGCTCGGCATGCTGCCATCGGCCTCGCTCGGCGCGCCCGATCCCAAGACCGGCAAGCGCAAGGCGCTGTATGAACCGGTGCATGGCTCGGCGCCGGATATTGCCGGCAAGGGCATCGCCAACCCGATCGCCATGATCGCCTCATTCGCCATGTGCCTGCGTTATTCGTTCAATATGGTTGCGGAAGCCGACAGGCTGGAGGCGGCGATTTCGCACGTGCTGAATGCGGGTCTGCGCACCAGTGACATCATGTCTGAAGGGATGAAGCAGGTCACGACGGTCGAAATGGGCAAGGCGATCCTGGATGCCTTCAAGGCACAACAGGCTTGAACGCGGGAAGCGGGGACTGATGCGTTTTCTGTCGGTTCTCTTCAATCCAGTCGGCCATCTCATCTGGTGGATATTCAGATCCCTGGGCGGCGGGATTGACCGGCGGCTCGGAGTGGGAACAGGACGGATTCTTGCCTGGGCGCTGGTGCTCCTGTGGACGATTTCGCTGGCAGCGGCAATCTATGGAACGCGTGACAACATTCTGAAACTTGCGGGCCTGCGCGAGCGCAGCGCGGTGACAATCACCGAGGCGCGGGTTATCTCGGCCGAAACCATCCGCCGCAAGACGCTGACGATTGAGCAAGCCATTGTTGCCGAATTTGCAGGCATTGAAGGGCCGCAACGCGTGGACGGGCGTGTGACAGAACCCGTGTCGAAAGAATACGCACCCGGCGATGCGATCCCGGTCTATGTCCCGAGCAATGGCGAGCCAAGTTTCCGCAATCCCGAGGATCCGTTTTTCGACGCGGTTCTGGCCCTGGCAGGGATAGGAATTCCCCTGATCGCGCTCGGGTTCAGCCTGAAATATCTGCAGCACCGGAACCGGCTGCGGCCTCGCGACGAACCACGGGAAGGGCGTTCGGTCAGCCGGGAGGCGACGCCGCACCTTGCTCCAGCATATGATGTGGTTGTGCGCGGCAGGCAGCGGGTGAAAACTCATGAAGAGCGGCGCAAGGACGAAATCGAGATGATCCGCCGCATGCATGAGAAGGCGAAGGAACTGAAAAGATAGCCGCTGGCGTCAACTCGTGAGAGCAAAGACATCCTGCGAGATTCAGTCACACAATCTTTTCCGAAAGATCACAGGTTGAAGGCTTGGTAATGTCCCAGCCGACTGAATTCCAGTTCTGGTTCTGCTCGCGGGTTCCGTCCTGCGATTCGGCCACATACATTTCAAAGCAGTTCTCACCGGTGCGCATGACGTTGAAGCATGCGCCCTGGCCTTGAACATAAAAGGTGCAGAACAGGCCGTCGCGCTCGAACCAATTGCCGGTGTCCACATTAAGATCGTCTTTGTAGTCGATCTTGCCGCCCGGCAGATAGGATTCGGTGAAGTTGACGCCGTCGGCGTAATGGCCGGTCATGGTCATGCCGGGGAGCGTTGCAAGCAGCTCGGACGCGGACATCTGACGGCGCTCGCTGGCAAGTGCCGGAAGAGCAAGGATGGCGAGGAATATGATCGATAGACTTGCGCGCATGCCGTCAGACTACGGTAAATCATGGCCAAAAGAAAACCGGCGGAGTTGCCCCCGCCGGTTTCTTGTCTGGACCGGATTGATCAGTCCATATCTTTGAGGAGATGATCCTTCTTGTTGTCCTTGACGAACAAGAGGCCGATGACGAGCGTCATCGCCGCAATCACAATCGGGTACCAAAGGCCGTAATAGATGTCGCCCTTGGCCGCGCTCATGGCAAACACCGTTGCCGGGAGCAGGCCGCCGAACCAGCCATTGCCGATATGATATGGCAGTGACATGCCGGTGTAGCGGATGCGGGTCGGGAACATTTCCACGAGCCATGCGGCAATCGGGCCGTAGACCATGGTGACGTAGACGACGAGCAGGGTCAGGATCGCGATGATCTTGGTCCAGTTCACCGCTGCGGCGTCGGCCACCATCTTGAACGCGCCCGCGTCCTTGACGGTGTATATCGGCACCTCTGCCCCGGTGACAGCCTTGGCTTCCTCATCCGTCAGAAGCTTGGCCTTAACGGCGTCGGCCACCGGCATCATCGCTTTCTCGCCGCCTTCAATGGCCGCGACATCAAGCGCAAGCTCCGGATTGGCGGTTGCGAAGCCGGCAAGCTTGGAGCCGGCGACCTTTGCCGGATCGCGCACCAGCGGATAGCCGCCCTTTTGCATGGCGAGGTTGACGGCCTTCTCGAAGGAAGACTTCATGCCTGCCGCCTTGTCGCCTGCGGCGACTGCATCGTATGAGTTGACCTTGACACCGCCAAGCTCAATCGACGCAGGTGTTCCGGCCGCGCCGTCCACCACCTTGTATGGCACCGAATTGCGCGTCAGGAACGCGGTTGCGATGTCGCAGGAAGTGGTGAATTTTGCCGTGCCGGTCGGGTTGAACTGGAAATTGCAGTCCTTTGGATCGGCGGTTACTGTGGCGATAGAATTCGCCTGCGCTGCGGCAAGCGCCGGGTTGGCGGCTTCCGTCAGCATTTTGAACAGCGGGAAGTAGGTGAGGATCGCAAGAAGCAGGCCCGCCATGATGATCGGCTTGCGACCGATTTTGTCGGACAGCCAGCCGAAGACGATGAAGAATCCGGTGCCAAGGATGAGCGAGGCGGCAACCATTTTGTTCACCGACGCGGCGTCGACCTTCAGCACGTTCTGCAGGAAGAACAGGGCGTAGAACTGGCCTGTATACCAGACCACAGCCTGGCCTGCGGTGGCGCCCAGCAGCGCCAGAATGGCGATCTTGGCGTTTTTCCACTGCCCGAAAGCTTCCGACAGAGGCGCTTTCGATTGCTTGCCTTCGTCCTTGATCTGCTGGAAGACAGGAGATTCATTCATTTGCAGACGGATCCAAACTGAGATGCCCAGAAGGATTGCCGACAGCAGGAATGGAATGCGCCAACCGTAGTCAGCGAAGGCTTCTTTGGACATGTTGGTCTGCAGCACCAAGATGACGACCAGAGACAGGAACAAGCCAAGCGTCGCCGTTGTCTGAATAAACGAGGTGTAATAGCCGCGTTTGCCGGGCGGCGAGTGTTCCGCCACATAAGTCGCCGCGCCGCCATATTCGCCGCCGAGCGCCAGACCCTGCAGCATGCGCAGACCGATCAGGATGATCGGTGCCAGAATGCCGATGGTGGCCGAGCCGGGCAAGAGGCCGACGAGAAAGGTCGACAGGCCCATGATCACAATCGTGACCAGGAATGTATATTTGCGTCCGACGAGATCGCCGAGACGGCCGAAAACCAAGGCGCCGAATGGACGGACGAGGAAGCCCGCCGCAAAGGCGAGCAGCGCGAAAATGTTGCGCGTGGCTTCCGGATATTGCGAGAAGAAGGCCGCGCCGATGAACGCTGCCAATGATCCGTACAGATAAAAATCATACCATTCGAAAACGGTGCCGAGCGAGGAGGCGAAGATGACCTTCTTCTCCTCTCGCGTCATGCCGCGGGCTGCTGTGCCCGCCATTGCCACATTTGCCATGAGTCTCTCCTCCACAGATATTGACTAGTCCCGCAAATCCGTCCGCTGCGTCCCGTTCCGGTACCAGCGCGGATTTGTCCAAGGGGGAATTTGCCAGAAAAGGGGGATCGCCGACAGGCCAGCTTTGGACTTACGACGAAAGACTCATCTTCATGAGGAATAGCCAAACCATCCGCGCGCGTGGCAGTGCACCGAGATTGACTCTTCACCCGAAAACGTTATGAGCACGGCTCAGAAAAGGAAAAATCATGCGCGGCATCCGTCATGCCATAATCGGGTCTATTGTTGCGGGTCTTGCCCGCGACCACGCCCGCCTTTTCACCGCAAAAACCACCGCATCGAAAACCACCAAAACGGTTTGACGCCTGTGCCTGTCCGATGCTCCCCCGGATTGGCGGGGTGAGAACAGAACCGCGCCATTGGCGGGTTTGAGGCGGGAGAGGACAGAAGGACTTTACAATGGCATTCAAGATCGCGATCGCAGGCGCCACCGGCAATGTGGGCCGTGAAATGTTGAACATTCTGGAAGAGCGCGGCTTTCCAGCTTCCGAGGTCGTGCCGCTCGCCTCGCGGCGCTCGCTCGGCAGCGAGGTCTCGTATGGCGACCGGACGCTGAAGGTGCAGGTTCTCGACCAGTATGACTTCACCGGCACAGACATTTGTCTCATGTCCGCCGGCGGCGAGACGTCGAAAATCTGGTCGCCGAAGATTGCTGCGCAAGGATGCGTCGTCATCGATAATTCCTCGGCGTTCCGCTATGATTCCAACGTGCCGTTGATCGTGCCGGAAGTGAACCCGGACGCGATCACACAGTTTTCCAAGCGCAACATCATCGCCAACCCAAACTGCTCGACCGCGCAACTGGTCGTGGCATTGAAGCCGCTGCATGACGCGGCTGTCATCAAGCGCGTCGTCGTGTCGACCTATCAGTCAGTTTCGGGCGCGGGCAAGGAAGGCATGGACGAATTGTTCACGCAGACCCGCGCCGTGTTCGTCGCCGATCCTGTCGTGACCAAGAAATTCACCAAGCGCATCGCCTTCAACGTCATTCCGCATATCGATGTGTTCATGGAAGACGGCTATACGAAGGAAGAGTGGAAGATGGTCGCCGAGACCAAGAAGATGCTTGATCCGAAGATCAAGCTGACAGCGACCTGCGTGCGCGTGCCGGTGTTCATCGGCCATTCGGAAGCGGTGAACATCGAGTTCGAAAAGCCGATCTCGCCGGAGGAGGCGCGGGCGCTGCTCGAAAACGCGCCGGGGTGCCTCGTCATCGACAGGCATGAGGACGGCGGCTATGCGACGCCTGTCGAAAGCGCCGGCGAAGACGCCACCTACATTTCCCGCATCCGCGAGGACATCACGGTGGAGAACGGATTGGCCATGTGGATCGTCTCCGATAACCTCCGCAAAGGCGCGGCGCTGAACGCGGTGCAGATCGCGGAGCTGCTGGTGGCGAGGGGGCTGATAAAGCCGAAGCTGAAGGCGGCTTGATCCACGCTTCTTGTCAGAGGTAGGAAACTTGCCTACTATACTGCCAAGGAGAAACACCATGGCAAATGTTGAAAAACTAAGCGTCGCCGTAACGCCCGAAATGGCGGCGATGCTGCGCGAAGTTGTCGGCTCGGGCGAATATGCGTCGTCGAGCGAAGTGATGCGCGAGGCATTGCGGGAATGGAAGTTCCGGCGGAGCCAGCGGGATAACGCGATTGAGGAGCTGAAAAAGCTCCTGGACGAAGGCAGGAACAGCGGGCCGTTGATCGACAGCGAAGACGTGTTCGACGAGATATTCGCTGAACTTGATGCGATGGACGCTGAGTGAAAGTCCGGTTCAATCCTAAGGCCAAAGCGGATTTACAGTCGGCGGTGCGTTACATCGCGGCTGACAGCAAGAAGGCGGCGCGGCGCTGGTCAATGTCAATTCGCGAAGAATGCGCCAAACTTGGAGGCACTCCGGGGCTTGGCGTTCCCAAACCCGAACTTGGGCCGGATGTCAGAATGCTGGTTGTGAGGAGCTATCTGGTTTTCTACGAAACCGACACAAATGGCGTCGAGATCATCAGGATAATGCATGGCGCACGCGACTGGCAGGAGATTTTGTTTCCGGGACAACTTTCGAATTAGCGGTGAGGCGGAAGAAAGAGGAGTTTGTGGCCCATGAAATCCTTTTACTCGGTTGCCATCCTCCCCATCGCCCCTGAACACATCCCCGGCTTCTGGCGCGCGCTCGACGTTGTCGCCCGCGAGCGCAAATATCTGGCCTCGACCGAGGCGCCGCCGATTGCGAGCACGCTCGAATTTGTGATGAGCAACATCGCCGCGCGCAATCCGCAGCTAGTCGCCCTGGACAAGGAGGAAGTTGTCGGCTGGTGCGATGTGCGCCGGGGTCGCTGGTCTGCGCATGCGCATTGCGGCACGCTGGGCATGGGCCTTCTTCCGGATTATCGCGGCAAGGGATTGGGGAGGCGGCTGATGGAGGCGGCGCTTGCGGCTGCGCATGACGAGGGGTTTGTCCGCGTCGAACTCACCGCCCATGCTGACAATCTGCGCGCCATCGCTCTTTATGAAAAGCTGGGCTTTCAGCGCGAGGGCGTGACGCGGGATTCGGTTTGTTTTGACGGGCGTTTTGTCGATTCGCTCGTCATGGCGCTGATTGACCAGGAAAACCGGGCTAAGCTGCTCGCCTGATGGGCGTTACGCTTGCTTCTGGTAATTTCCCCCCAATCCGCCATATACGCCCAAATAACACGGGGCTGCCTCATGGCCGCAGATGTGAATTTCGCCAGGATGAACGAGCTCGGCAACATGATCCTTGCCGCCGACATGCGCTTGCGTTCGGACAGAATCCAGCCTTAGTTGCAGACTCAATCAAAGGTATGCCCAGTTATGGCCCTCATCGAAATCGTTGAGAAGGACGATGCCGGAAAACCGTTTACCGCATCCACTTTTCTGGAGTATTTGAATGTTGCCCATCCGAGATGGCAGCGTTCGAGGTTCAGTTCGCAACATCGGTACTTTGACAGAGAGTTCTCTTCAGATTGGGTTTTTCGCGGTCACGAAGATGCGACTTGGAAGCTGTTACCAAGTTTTTGGCGCTCAGATTCCGCAAAGATGAAATCGATTGTGAGGGCCTTTCAAAAACCGTTTGCGCCGCCACAAGTTCTGACAGCAGGCACTTGGCATGGTCTTTACCTTGACTTGCTTGACACTTTTAACGTCGTGGCTGAACGAAACGGACTAATGAAACGCGTCAACCTTCGATCTGGCATGGATAACAATTTGCATGCCGAGCATCTGGATGAACTCGAGGCCATCGCACAACACTACGGTCTTCCAACGCGCCTGATAGACTGGTCCTATGACTTGTTCGTCGCTGCATTTTTCTCCTCGCGGAAATCGGCCGAATCAGAAGCTGCGGCAAGCTGCTGCGTTTGGTGTCTCGATACTTCGCTGGCAGACCGGATTGAGCTCACCAAGCTGCCTCAGATTGTCATCGTAAAGGCTGCACTGAACACTGCGGATCGCATACAAGCACAAAGAGGTTTGTTTACGCGGCTCGGCTCATTTGATGAATGGATGCAGACTTTTTTTGATAGCGCAATTGAGGTGAAGGCTTGGCCAGACCTCGAGACGATTATTAGTTCTCCAAAAACGACCGTTGCTCGGAATGATGGCGAATCGTCAACGCCGTTCCTCAGAAAAGTCATGCTCGCAAGGACTGAGACCCCTGAGCTTGTGCGCCAGTTGCATTTCAGAGGAGTTTCTTACTCAAGCCTTTTTCCTGGGCTTGAGGGAGTAGCAGCGGAAGTATTGGGATACATTTGATAGGTTTGCCCCCTTTTAGGTTCCGCAGCCCTATTTTGATTTCGAGATTTTGCGCGTCCCCTTCAGTCTGGTAATTTCCCCCCCAATCCGCCATATACCCCCCGAAACAACACGAGGCTTTGATGGCCACTGACGTCAATTTCGCCAGGATGAACGGGCTCGGCAACATGATCCTTGTTGCCGACATGCGCGGGCGCGCGGACCGGGTCACGCCTGAGGCAGCGCTTGCGCTGGCGGCGGATCCGGCGACTTTGTTCGACCAGATCATGGCGATCCATGCGCCGAAAACGCCGGACACCGACGCCTATGTCGAGATCATCAACCGCGACGGCTCCTTGGCGCAGGCCTGCGGCAATGGCACGCGCTGCGTCGTGCAGGCGCTGGCGGCGGAGACGGGCAAGAAGGCGTTTGTGTTTGAGACGCTGGCGGGGATTCTGGAGGCAAGTGAGCATGAGGACGGGCTGGTGTCGGTCGATATGGGCATGCCCGTGTTCGAATGGGACAAGATACCGCTCGCCGAAGAATTCCACGACACGCGTTATATCGAGCTGCAGATCGGCCCGATTGACGCGCCCGTGCTGCATTCGCCGTCGGCCATGTCGATGGGCAATCCGCATGCGATCTTCTGGGTGGACAAGGACGTCTGGTCCTATGACCTCGACAAATTTGGCCCTCTTCTCGAAAACCATCCGATGTTCCCGGAGCGCGCCAATATATCCATCGCTTTCGTTGAGAGCCGCGACAAGCTTATCCTGCGCACCTGGGAGCGCGGCGTCGGGTTGACGCAAGCCTGCGGCTCGGCGGCTTGCGCGGCGGGTGTATCGGCGGCGCGGACAAAGCGTACGGAGCGCGATGTCATCGTGCAGGTACCGGGCGGGCCGCTTCGGATCGAGTGGCGCGAGGATAATCATGTCATCATGACCGGCCCTGCCGAATGGGAGTTCTCCGGCAAGCTTGATCCGGCGACCGGGGCTTGGCAGCGCGATCAAGAGGAAGCCGCATGAGCGGATTGGACGTCATCACGCTCGGCTGCCGGCTGAATACTTACGAATCCGAAGTCATCCGCCGCGAGGCGAAGGCGGCGGGGCTGGATGCGCTGGCGGGAGGCGCGGTTATCATCAACACCTGCGCGGTGACCGGCGAGGCCGAGCGGCAGGCGCGTCAAGCCATTCGCAAGGCGCGGCGCGACAATCCGCAAGCGCGCATCATCGTCACCGGCTGCGCGGCGCAGACCAATCCGGCGCAGTTCGAGAGTATGGACGAGGTCGATCTCATTCTCGGCAATGAAGAGAAGATGAAAAGCCAGAGCTACCGCGCACTGCCGGATTTCGGCGTCAACCTGTTTGAGAAGACCCGCGTCAACGACATTATGAGCGTCAAGGAAACCGCTTCGCACATGGTCGATGCGCTGGAGGGGCGGGCGCGGGCGTTTGTGCAGGTGCAGAATGGCTGCGACCATCGCTGCACTTTCTGCATCATTCCCTATGGGCGTGGCAATTCGCGCTCGGTGCCGATGGGGGCAGTGGTTGAACAGGTCAAGCGGCTGACGGGCAACGGCTACCGGGAAGTGGTGCTGTCGGGCGTGGACCTCACCTCGTATGGTCCTGATCTTCCGGGCAAGCCGACGCTTGGAAAATTGCTCAAGTCTATCTTCACGCAGGTTCCCGACCTTCAGCGCATGCGGCTGTCTTCGATTGACTCCATCGAGGCCGATGACGATCTCATGGAAATGATCGCCACCGAAAAGCGCCTGATGCCGCATCTGCATCTATCGCTGCAGTCCGGCGACAACATGATCCTGAAACGGATGAAACGGCGGCATGCGCGGGAGGATTCGATCCGGTTCTGTGAAGATGTGCGCAAGGTGCGGCCGGACATTGTGTTCGGCGCGGATATCATTGCGGGTTTTCCGACCGAGACGGATGAAATGTTCGAAAATTCGCTGAAGATTGTCGAGGAATGCGGGCTGACCAAACTGCATGTTTTCCCGTTTTCGCCGCGCGAAGGCACGCCCGCTGCGAAAATGCCGCAGCTGGAGCGCGGGGTGGTCAAGGCGCGGGCGACGCGATTGAGGAAGGCCGGTGAGGCTGCCTATGTTCAGCATCTGAATTCGGTGAGTGGCAGCTTACAGAATGTGCTCGTGGAAAAGCCGGGAGTTGGCCGCACTGAAGGATTTACGCTCGTGGCGCTGAACGGCGGTTCTGCGGGGTCGATTGTTCCTGTGAACGTAATTGGGCATGACAGGCAAAGCTCACCGGTGTCATCGCATCGGCATTGGCGGCATAATGGCGTTTGGCTTTCTGAAGAAGATATTCTCCTTCGGCAAGAAGGAGGTCATTGAGGTTCCGCAGGAGGGCGAAGCTCCGGATGTGGCCGCCGCGCCGCTTCCAGAACTGTCCGCGCCGGAACCTGCGCAGGAAATTGAAGCTGAGAGTGCGGTTGAGGAAGTTGCAGCTGCGCCGCTCGAAGAGCCTGCCTCCATTTTAGTTCCGGCTCCTGAGCCGGAGGCGTCAGCCATAACGGGAGAGCCAAAGCACCGTCCGCCCCGAAGCCGAAGCCTCAGCCCAAACCGGCAAAGCCGAAATCAGCTGTTCTGGAGCCAGCAAAGCCTGCGCCTGAACCTGTGCCTTGAAGAAGACGTCGTTGAAGTGATGCCGATTGCACCGGGCGGTCGAACCTGAGGCGGCGCTTCCGCGCCAGTGTCAGCCGAGGAGCCCGAAAGCCGGAGCTGCCTGTCCTCGAAGAATTGATCGCCGAAGAGCTGGAAGCGCTGGATACCGCGCCCGCCGCCGCGGCATTGCTTCCTGAGCCTGAGCCTGAGCCTGAGCCTGAGCCTGAGCCTGAGCCTGAGCCTGAGCCTGAGCCTGAGCCTGAGCCTGAGCCTGAGCCTGAGCTTGCTGAATCGCTTGCCGCCCGAACCCGAAACGCTTGTCGGCAAAGTTCTGATCGGCGCGACGGAGGAGAACACATTTATTCCGGAGCAAGCGCCGGAGGAAAAGCTCTCCTGGTTTGGCCGCTTGAAAAAGGGCCTGTCGCGCTCGTCGAAGGAGCTGACATCGTCCATCACCGGCATTTTCACCAAGCGCAAGTTGGATGAGGACACGCTGCAGGAGCTGGAAGACGTGTTGATCCAGGCCGACCTCGGCATGGAAACGGCGCTGCGCATCACCGACGCGTTGTCGTCGGGCCGCTATGGCAAGCAGATTGGCGATGACGAGGTGCGCGCCATCATGTCGGCGGAAATCGAGAAGGTTCTGACGCCGGTGGCGAAGCCCCTCGAGCTCGACCTGTCGCACAAGCCGCATGTCATTCTCGTTGTCGGCGTCAACGGCACCGGCAAGACCACGACAATCGGCAAGCTCTCCGCTAAGCTGCGCGAGGCCAAGCTCAATGTCTGGCTCGCGGCGGGCGACACGTTCCGCGCGGCGGCGATCGAGCAGCTGCATATCTGGGGCGAACGCACGGGCGCGCCTGTGGTCTCGACCAAGATCGGCGCCGATGCGGCAGGGCTGGCCTATGACGCTTATGAGAAGGCGAAGGCCGGCGGCGCGGATGTCTTGATCATCGACACGGCGGGCCGCCTGCAGAACCGCACCGAGCTGATGGACGAGCTGGCCAAGATCGTCCGTGTCCTCAACAAACTTGACCCCGACTCGCCGCACACCGTGCTTCAAACTTTGGACGCAACCACCGGGCAGAACGCCCTGAGCCAAGTGGAGATTTTCAAGAACGTC
This sequence comes from uncultured Alphaproteobacteria bacterium, assembly GCA_963792485.1. Taxonomy (GTDB): domain Bacteria; phylum Pseudomonadota; class Alphaproteobacteria; order Rhizobiales; family Rhizobiaceae; genus JANOYJ01. Next base: position 362,531 of record CAWBWL010000001.1, on the reverse strand, counting down.
GCGGGCGTCAATGGCCTGGTCATGACCAAGCTTGACGGCACGGCGCGCGGCGGCATTCTGGTGGCCATCGCGGCTAGGCACAAACTGCCGGTCTATTTTGTCGGCGTCGGGGAAACTGTGGATGATCTTGAGCCGTTTTCGGCCAAGGAATTCGCTTCGGCCATAGCAGGAACGGAATGATGCAAATCGAACAAGCGCCCGGCGCGGCGGGCAAGCCGCAGATCAACCCGCTGCTCAAGTTTGCGCTCGAGCTTGGCCCGCTGATTGTGTTCTTCTTCGCCAATGCGCGCGGCGCGTGGATTGCACAGAAAATCCCGGCGCTGGCCGATATTGGCGGCCCGCTGTTTATCGCCACGCTGCTGTTCATGATCGCCACGGCGCTGTCGCTCAGCGTCTCCTATGCGCTCACGCGCACCCTGCCGATCATGCCGATGGTCTCAGGCCTCGTGGTGCTTGTGTTTGGCACGCTGACGCTCTGGCTGCAGGACGAGACTTTCATCAAGATGAAGCCGACCATCGTCAACACGCTGTTCGGCGCGATCCTGCTCGGTGGTCTCTGGTTCGGCAAATCGCTGCTCGGCTATGTGTTCGACTCGGCCTTCAAATTAGACGCCGAAGGCTGGCGCAAGCTGACCTTCCGCTGGGGCCTGTTCTTCCTGTTCCTCGCTGTGCTTAACGAAGTGGTCTGGCGCAGCTTCTCGACGGATTTCTGGGTAGCGTTCAAGGTCTGGGGGACCATGCCGATCACATTAGCCTTCACCATGAGCCAGATGCCGCTGATCATGCGGCATGGGGAGGGGAAGTGAGGGTCAAGCTATGGGATGCTGGCGCTATTCCTCCGGTTTGAACAAATTGAGATCGAGTCCCAATGTCTGCGATCCTTCCCGCAGGGGAAGGAACCCGTGCCGGGCATAAAACCGTGTGGCGTTGTCGTTCAAAGAATGAAGCATGACGAAGCGCGCCGCAACATATTTGGATGCGCGGCGCGCGCGGAACACCGCATCCTGCAAGAGCGACGACCCAAGCCCTAGGCCTTTGAACTTCAAGTCAACGGCAAGCCGCCCAATCAACGCGCAGGGAATTCGCTCCGGCATGTTGCGCCGGTGCTTCGAAGAGACTTCGGCGTGCAGCAGATGCCCCATCGAAAGAGAATAGTAACCGCAGACTTCACGGCTTCCCTGCCTCAGAACAACATAGGTGCTGCTGGCCAGACTCTCCATATTGTTGGCGGCGCGTGTCGTGAGCCAGCTGTTCAGCGTTGGCTCGCCGCAGTCAAATCCCGAAATGTCGTGGATATTCTGCAATGGCTCCGGCTGTGAGAAGCTGCGCCCTACTTCCACGGCGGTCGAATGCTCATCAGGCGCTTGACGCCTTCCAGTTCCTCTTCAGACTTTGGCCCGTCAAGCCATTTGAGGACGGCGTTAAAGTCCTTGGTGTTCATATGAATGACGGATTGGTCCAAGAGTATGTCTTTTGCCTTTTCAATTGCCGCCGACATCACAAACTGGGACCGACTTGCGCCGACAATCTCAGCGGCGCGGTCAACAAGATGCTTGTCGTCAGCACGCACTCTGAAATGGAAATTTGAATCTGCTGTTTCGAGGGTCATCTCGAAATCATGCACACTTGTGTTGCATTTGTCAACACAATACTCAGTTGTCCTCATTTCCACTCCAGCCACCGCCCATGAAAATCCGCCAACGCCAGCATGCGCGTCTGCCCGCCGGGCCAGAGCGTCAGCTGCAAAACCGGATAGGGGTCGGCGCTGGTCAACGTCTCCATGCGCAGCCAAGCCAGCGGCGCTTCGGCGTTGCCCGCGCGCCTTCGACTCGCATGGCGTTTTCGATGGCTTGCCTCGTGGCATCCGGCAGATATTGCCAGACGACCGAATGAAACAGCACAAAACACTGCCCCTCTTTGCGCGCGGCCAGTCTTCGTGAAACAAAATCGGCAGCGTCCGCCCTTTCCAGCGTAAAGCCGCCTTGCTGCGCGACCGCCAGCGCCGCGTCGAGCCGGGCGAGGCGCTCGCTTTGATCGGGCCAGATATAGGAGCGCAGGCGCAGGCGATCATTCTCATTGCGCACATTGAGCGGGGCGATGTCGCTGCCGGCGCGGCTGGCGATTGTCAGTGCGCCGGAAAGGTCAGGAACCGCGCCGCGCAGCTGCGGGACAAGCGTCACCGGATAGGCCGGATCGCCCCAGTCCTTGCTGTCATAACGGTAGCGGAAATAATCGAAGAAGAGGTTCAGTCCGGCGCTGGAGCCGATCTCGTTCAGCGCCAGCGGCAATCGCGTCCGCCGGGCGATTTCGAGGAAACCCGGCAGCAGCACGGCGGAGCGTCCGGTCTCGTTTGTCTGTGGCGGGCTGTCCAGCCATGCGCAGATCCATTCATCATGCCGCTTGAGAGCCGCCGCCACGGCTTCTTCCACGTCACCTCCGCTGTTCGGCGGATAGACATTTGCAAGGTCAGCGCCTCGCCCTTGCAGCGCCAGGCAATGCAGTGCGCCGGCCAGCCGCAGCGCGATCACGTCGCTTGGCTCGGGCCTCCAGCCCAGAACGCGCCTGCCCGTCTCAGTTGACCCGTCAAGCGCTGCGATGCAGGCGCGCATGATGCGCGCTGTGAAGGGCGAGCCCATCTCGTCACAGGTCTTGGCTTGCTGCTCGAAAAGCGCGGCGACGGCGGCGCTCAAGGCGCTGCCGCCTTCGCTGCCTCGTCAACCAGCATCTTCGCGCTCTCCGTATCCAGCGGCCCGACATGTTTGTAGCGGATCACGCCGTCGGGCCCGATCACATAAGTCTCCGGCACGCCATAGACGCCCCAGTCAATTCCGGCCCGGCCCGACACGTCCGAGCCAATCTTCGCGAAAGGATTGCCCAGTTCATTCAGGAAAGCGGCGGCATTCTCCGGCTTGTCTTTGTAGTTGACGCCAATGAGCTGGAAGCGCCCATCTTTTGCGAGCTCCATCAGCACAGGATGCTCGTCGCGGCAGGGTCCGCACCAGGAGGCGAAGATGTTGAGGACAGTGACCTTGCCCTTGAGGTCGTCAGGCGCAATTCCGGGCATGGATTCAAGTGCGAGAATGGGCGGAAGGCTGGTTTTTGGCGCGGGCTGGCCGATGAGCGCGGAGGGCAAAGTTTGCGTATCGCGGCCGGACATCAGCTGCATCAAAAACACGCCGGACAGCGCCGCAAACAAAACCAGCGGCAGAAGCGCCAGCAAATTGCGGCGTGCCGGTTTCGTTACAGGACTTTCGCTCATGACAAGGCGGACCGGCGCTTGATGCCGGCCTGTTCAAGCGCTGCGAGTTCTGCACGGCGCGCGCGCTGAGTCAGCGCAATCCACAGAATGAGAGCGCCAATGACCAAAGCGCTTGCCGAATAGGCGGCGATGACAAATCCTGCATGTCCGCTCATTTCAGGTCCTCACCGCGCGCCGCAATACGGCGCATCGCCGATATGCGGCGCGACCAGATTTCGTTGCGCATGGCGGCGATGTGCAGCGAGAAGAACAGGAAGGTGAAGCCCAGCGCCATGATGGCGAGCGGCCAAAGCAGGGCCGGATGGATGGTCGGCCCGTCCATGCGGAACACGGCGGCGGGCTGGTGCAGCGTGTTCCACCAATTGACCGAGAATTTGATGATCGGCAGATTAACCGCGCCGACCAGAATGAGAATCGCGGCGGCGCGGGCGGATTGCGAAGCGTCCTCAATAGCGCGGGTCAGGGCGATGACGCCGAGATACATGAGGAACAGCACGAACACGGAAGTGAGCCGCGCATCCCAGACCCAATACGTCCCCCACATCGGCTTGCCCCAGAGCGAGCCGGTCGATAGCGCCAGAAGCGTGAACCCTGCGCCGATGGGCGCTGCAGCCTTGGCGGCGACATCGGCGAGCGGATGCCGCCAGATCAGTGTGCCCAGCGCCGCCAGCGCCATGACGCCCCAGCACATCATGGAGAGCCAGGCAAACGGCACGTGGATGAACATGATGCGCACGGTCGCGCCCTGCTGATAATCCTCGGGCGCGGTGAAGGACAGATAGAGGCCGACGGCGAGGAGGAGCGCGGAAATGGCGGCGAGCCATGGCAGCAACGCTCCCGCGAGCGCCAGAAAGCGCGTCGGGTTGGCGAGGCCGGTGAGGCGGTTTGCGAGTGTGGGGCTCAAATCTGTCATGGGCGTTTCTTAGCGGTCCGGCGATTGCTTCGCAATTGATCCACGTAATTGTGACATCAGACCTTGGCAGCAAGTTGACGACTAGGCGCGTCTTGACTCGCGCGGCGCTTGTCGAAATGACCCGAGTGATGTTCCTGCCATTCGAGTTTTCAACCCTCGCAGCGCTGACAGCCCTCGCCTTTGTGGCTGGGCTGGTGCGTGGCTTTGCGGGGTTTGGCGCTGCGATGATTTATGTTCCCGCCGCCAGCCTCATGGTCGGCCCGCAGATTGCGGTCATTATTCTCTGGACGATGGACACAATTCCCTCGCTGCCGATTGTCATGCCCGCATTGAAAAAGACGGACTGGAAGAGCGTTCTCCCGGTGGCGTCCGGATACGCGGCCACTGTCGGATTTGGAGTCTGGTTCCTGAAACATGGCGATACTGAGCTGCTGCGCTGGCTGATATCCGGCTTCATCCTTGTGACCGTCGCTGTGTTATGGAGCGGCTGGCGCTATCATGGCGCGCGGCCTCTGCCGCTGTCCTTGGCGGTCGGCGGCGTGTCCGGCCTGTTCGGCGGCGCGGCGCAGCTGTCTGGTCCGCCGGTGCTGGTCTACTGGCTGGCGGGCTCAGACCCTGCTTGGCTGATACGGGCGAACACTATTGTCCTGTTTTTCATCACGACACTCTTTTCGGGCGCAGCGATGTTCATCTCAGGCCTGTTCCACATTCAGGCTGTGCTGACCGCCCTCATCAGCGCCCCCGCCTATGGCGTGGGGCTGATCGCCGGACAGCATCTTTTTGGCCGGGCATCCGATGCTTCGTTTCGGCGCATTGCCTTTCTGATCATTCTGGTCGTGGCGATTGTGACACTGCCGCTCTTTGATGGTGTTCTGCACTGATTTAAACAGCCCGCAATTGTTCCAACACAAAAGTGAGCCGAACGCGCTGTGCGCGGCCTGGTTCTGCGCTAATTGGCTTTGCAGAACAGGGAGAAGTTCATGTCATTGGCGATTCTGGCGGTTGTCACCGGCCTGGTTTTTCTTGCGGGCGATTTTTTCATGATCCCGGCAGTGATGCGCCCGCTGTTTCAGAAACATCTTGGCGCACAGATGGTCGACAGCTTGCGGCTGACGCCGGCCTTTCTGTTTTACCTGATCCATATCGGCGGGCTGGTTTATTTTGCCGGACTGCCCGCCATCCGGGATGGTTCGGCGGTCACGGCGCTTGTGAATGGCGCGCTGATCGGCTTGATTGCCTATGGCTGTTACGAAATGACCAGCTATACGATCATGCGCGACTGGCACATTAATCTTGTCCTGACCGATTTGATCTGGGGCGTGGTCATTTCAGGCCTGTCCGCCTGGCTGGGCGCGCTTGCGGCGATGTGGTGGCTCGCACGCTGATGCGGGCGGGTCAGTCGCTGGCGGATCTGAGCGCCAGCGCGGCGGCCAATGGCCCGACTACGGCAAAAAACAAGCTGAGCGCCACAAGAATCAGGAACGGCGCGGTGAACGGCGCGGGGTCTTCGACTGCGCCATAGCTGGCAGATACACCAAAGATCAGCACCGGGATGGCGAGCGGCAGGACGAGCACGGAAATCAGCAGCCCGCCGCGCGGCAGCGAAACTGCGAGAGCCGCGCCCGCCGCGCCGATGCAGGCGAGCGCGGGGGTGCCTGCGAGCAGCGTCAGTGTCACCGCCATGATTGCTGGCAGCTCCATGTTCATCAAGAGGCCTAATAAGGGTGCGGCAATGACCAATGGCAGGCAGGTCGTTGTCCAATGCGCGAGGCATTTCACCAGGCAGCTCAGCACGAGCGAGACGTGGTCGCCCCGCAGAATTATGACGTCGAGCGAGCCGTCCTCTCGATCAGCCTGAAACAGCCGGTCCAGGCCAAGCAGTGTTGCCAGCAGAGCGCCAATCCAGATGATGGCCGGGCCGATGCGGGCGAGGAGCTTGAGGTCCGGACCGATGCCGAACGGGACAACGGCGATGACCGACAAAAAGAAGATGACACCCGTCAGCGCGCCGCTGCCGGAGCGAAAAGCCAGAAGGAGATCGCGGCGGAAAAGTGCGGTCATGATGAGGAAATGAAACCCGGCATGCGCTGACATTGCGCAGCAAACCGCGTGTTTTGCAAGAATGTCACTCGCAAAAGCGGGGAGCAGACAGTTGGATTGTCCAGATAACCACGGGCTGCAGGTCTATGAATCGGGACAGTCGTTCTTCTGTCCTGCTCCTGACCTCTAGAACCCCTCCAGCACGACCTTGCCTTTGGCGCGGCCGGTTTCGATGAATTCGTGGGCGCGTTTCAGATTTGCGGCGTTGATGGTGCCGAAATTCTCCGACAGCGTGGTCTTGATCTTGCCGCCATCGACGAGTTTTGACACTTCATTGAGCAGGTGGTGCTGTTCAATCATGTCGGCAGTGCCAAACATCGAGCGGGTGAAAATCAGCTCCCAATGCGTTGACACGGCCTTGCGCTTCATCTTGCGAACGTCGATCGCGTCTGGATCGTCGATCAGGCCGAAGCGGCCCTGTGGGGCAATGAGTTCGACGATCTGATCGAAGTGGTGATCGGTCTGATTGGTCGAAAATACAAAGCCCGGTGCTCCGATACTGAGGCTTGCGATTTCTGCAGCAAGCAGCTTGGTGTGATCAATGACGTGATCTGCCCCCAGAGACTTGACCCAGGCCACTGTGTCGGGCCGCGATGCGGTGGCGATGACTTTGACATTGGTCAGGGCTTTCACCAGCTGGATGGCGATTGATCCCACGCCACCGGCACCCCCGATGATCACAATGGCGTTGGTTGCACCCGGCACAGCTTTGCGAATATCGAGGCGATCGAACAGCATTTCCCAAGCAGTAATCGCGGTGAGTGGCAATGCGGCGGCTTCTGCGAAGCCCACAGATTTCGGCTTGCTGCCGACGATGCGCTCATCAACGAGGTGGAACTCGCTGTTGGTGCCAGGCCTTGTGATGGAGCCTGCGTACCACACGGCGTCACCTTTCTTGAACAGCGTGACATCGGAGCCGGTTTCGACAACGACGCCGGCGGCGTCCCAGCCGAGGACCTCGTGTTCATTGCCAGCCGGTTTGCCGCTGGCACGGATTTTCACATCGACGGGATTGACCGATATCGCCTTCACCTCAACCAGAATGTCGTGGCCTTTTGGTGTTGGCTTTGTCGTTGCGAAATCGACGAATGCGTTTGGTGCAGTGATGGGGCCTGGTGTTTTGTAGCCGACGGATTTCATGACATGGGTTCCTTATGTCTATGAGTTGATAGGTTCAGAAAATACAGCTTCCAGCAAAGGGCCGCCCGGCGCGCGGAAGAACAGGCGGCGCTCCTGGATCTCCGCGAGGTCCATGGTTGAGTAGGCTATGTTGCGGGCCTCAAGTTTCTTTCGAAATTCTGCGTAGCCTTCGAGCTTCAAGCCAACATGATCGATAGCTTCCGCTTGTGGTTCTGCGCTGCCACCGAACGAACCGATGATGTGAACCAGCGGCTTGTCGTTTGCATAGAGCCACACACCCGGGATGCGCTGGATGGCTTGTGGCCGCGAACCCTCCGCAAGATCAAACAGGTCCACAAAGAAGTCGCGGGTTTGGCTGATGGCGCGGGTACGGATGGTGACGTGATCGATGTGCATGAGCTTCACTCCTCTCAGATTGGCTTTGTTGCAGGTGACGCGGACGACGCGCCCTGCTCTGCGGCCAGCGCGATGACCAAGCCAATCACTGGCACAACAGCGGCGAGGTACGGCACCATGCCTGCTCCAACTTCTGCATGGTCAACCGCATAGCCACCGATGATGCCGCCGAAGGCGTTGGCGATGTTGAAGGCGGAGATGTTGGCGGTTGCTGCCAGCTCCTGGGCTTTGCCGCTGTGACGCATGACGCGCATCTGCATCGGCGGCACATTGGCGAATGAAGCGATGCCGAAGATGATGGCCGCTGCAATATAGGTCCAGGTGTTGCCGGTTGAAATGCCGACCACAACGAGCGAGATGATCATCGCCACGATGCCGCCAATCAAGGCGCGATTGAGATTGCTGTCAGCGGCACGGCCGCCCAGATTGTTGCCGATAACAAGGCCGGCACCCACGACCACGAGCAAGGCGGTGACAGCATTCACTGACAAGCCAACGACATCCTGAGAGACTGGCGAAATATAGCCGTAGAAGGTCATGAAACCGGTCCAGCCAAACACCGTGATCAGCAAGCTCAACCACAGCTGACTGTTGCCGAAGGCGCTCAGTTGTTCGCCGATGGAGACAGGCTTGGCATCGATGCTCACGCGCGGAACAGCGATCATGATGGCGGCAGTGGCCATGACTCCGAGAACAGCTACTGCCCAGAACGTTACGTTCCAGCCGAACTGATTGCCGATCCAGGCACCCGCAGGCACGCCCAACACATTGGCGAGGGTGAGGCCCGCAAACATCTGCCCAACAGCGCGCCCGGCCACCTTTTCAGACACGAGGCCGGCGGCCATCACGGCGCCAATGCCGTAGAAAGGTCCTTGCGTGAGGCCCGTGATCACGCGGCTGGCGAGCAGGAGCGAATAGTCATTGGTTGTTGCAGAGATGACATTGCCGATGACGAACAGGGTCATCAGCCCGAGCAACACTGTCTTGCGCTCAAATCGCGCCAGACCCAACGTGAGCAATGGGCCGCCAATGACGATGGCCATGGCATAGGCCGTAATCAGATTGCCGGCCTGACCATCGCTGATGCCAAGCGTGTCAGCCACTTGGGTCAAAATGCCTGCGACGACGAATTCTGCCGTGCCAATGGCAAATGCGGAAAGTGTGAGAACCCAAACCGCGAGAGGCATGCGGGTTGATTGGGGTACGATGGTTTCCATTGTGTAGGCTCCGTGATTTTAAAGCGTCGCCCAGCGTAGCATTTGCGGAAATATCTGATAATAAGCCATTTCATGAAGTCATATTTCGGAAATTCCGTATAATTATGTTGAACAGCCTCGCCCTTCTGGTCCGCATTTCTGAAAAGCAGGGATTGGCTGCTGCGGGCCGTGATTTTGGGCTTTCGCCAGCAACTGTGTCGGAAAGGCTTGCCGCCCTCGAAGCGCATTACGCTGCCAAACTGGTGAACCGCACGACACGGTCAATCAGCCTGACCGAAGAAGGGCGTTTGCTTGTCGAAGGCGCTCGCCGCCTCCTGGCTGAATCGGAAGAGCTGGAAGCGCGCATCCGCGGCGGTGTGGAAAGACTGTCTGGCCCGATTCGCATCAGTGCGCCGTTTGATCTTGGACGCACACGCATCGCGCCCCTGTTGGACAGTTTCCTGGCGCAACACCCGGATGTGCAGATTGATCTTCGCCTGACCGATGGCTACATTGATCTCGTAGGACAGGGCATTGATGTGGCTGTACGTTTCGGCGCGCTCAAGGATAGCCAATTGTACGCCCGCAAGATCGGTGAAAACCGGCGCATTGTTTGTGCATCACCCGATTATGTCGAGCGGCACGGAACGCCTCAACATCCGCAAGACCTTGAGGCGCACAGCTGCCTGCTAATGCGCTTTGGCGAAACGATCGACAATGAATGGTCATTCCGCACCGGCGCTAAGGATTTCACGGTGATGGTAAAGGGCAATCGCATGACCAACGACGGCACGCAGGTGCGCGACTGGTGTGTTCAGGGTTTTGGTATCGCGCTGAAGTCAATCTGGGATATCGAGCATCACCTGGCAAGTGGCGAGCTTGTCAGACTGCTCACCCACTATGCGCCGCTGCCGTCATTCCTGCAGATCGTCCATCTCGGCGGCCAGGCCATGCCCCGGCGCCTGCGCATGCTGATCGATCATCTCGCGCAACATCTGACGCCAAACTCCTTAAACCGTCCGGAATTGTGACTGGTGTCAGCTTAGGGTCTCAGGCAGATATTCAGACTGACCCACTACCGGGCGCCACGCCGATCCGGACGCTCGCCGATTAAGCGGCACTGAACCTGCATGGTTAACAGGGTCTTTACCTTCCTAGCCCTAAAGTGCGCAGAATCCGCAGGCAGGTTTTGCCGTGCGGGCGTTTGGCGAGGGATATTCATGCGCTCGGGTGCTTCCGCATCAACTCAAATGTACCGCGACAAGTCCGGTATCAACGCCTTTGTCTGGCGGCAGATTGAGATCGCCGCAGGTCTTGCAATCCTGATTCTGGTTTTGGCCGCAGTGGCCGCGCTTGCCACTTGGAATGTCGCGGATCCTAGCTTCAGCCATGCAACGGCAAACGAGGCGACCAATGCGCTCGGCTATCCCGGCGCAGTTTTTGCCGATCTTTCGATGCAGTTTTACGGCCTTGCCGCTCTGCCGGCTTTGGTGCCGGCGCTGTTCTGGTCGCTGTTCCTGATGAGCGGGCGCGGGCTTTACCGCCGGCCGAAGCGGGCCGTGGCATGGTTTTTTGGCGCGCTTTTGACCGCCGCCGCCTTTGGCTGCCTCAATCCGCCACAGACATGGCCGCTGCCGGTTGGCGTTGGCGGTGTATTGGGGGATCTTGTCCTGCGCATTCCGGGGGTTGTGATTGGCGGCTTCCCGAAAGGCATTGTCTCGCTCATTCTCGCTGTTCCATTTCTTGTGCCGGGACTTTGGCTGCTCACTTATGGCGCGGGCCTCATCAACCGGGCAGCTCCTGTGCCAGTCAAGGAAATCCGCAGCGCGTCCGGCGAGCTTCTGGATGATGACGCCGCTGAAACCGGGGGGTTGCAGGCCTTTCTCGGCGGTCTGACGCATTATTGGCTCTCGCTGCGCGCCGCATTCTCGCGCTTTACCGCGCCGCGCCGCGCGCTGGATGACGGGTTTGATGAACCGCGCGCGCAGCCGCGCAGCCGCGTGCGCGTCGCGCCGGACGATCCGGCGATGTCGCCTGCGCCGCAGCCTCGTTTGCGGCAGGAGCCGGACTTCTCCTTCGCACCACCGCAGGCGCGCATGCCGCATGTTGAGCCGAAATTTGCCGAAGACGCCGAATTCGACACCGATGATGAAGACGGTGAAGCGCCGTTTGATCTTGACGAGGATTTTGCGCCATCCGATTTCGCGCCGCGCACGGCGGGGCGCGTGTCGCGCATGCATGAGCCGCGCCTGTCTGATGGCGGCGAAGGTCAGCCGGTGCGCGTAGCCGCGCCTGCGGCAAAACCCAAACCCGGCGCGCGCGTCGCAAAAGAGGCGCAGGCGAGTTTCCTCAGTGATGGCGGCTTTATCCTGCCGCCGCTGCATTTTCTGAGCGAGCCAAAGAACATTGTCCGCGATCCGAGCCTGTCCAAGGACGCGCTCGAACAGAATGCGCGGCTGCTGGAAGGCGTGCTGGATGATTTCGGCGTGAAGGGCGAGATCATTCAGGTCAAGCCCGGTCCGGTCGTCACACTTTATGAGCTTGAGCCTGCGCCGGGGATAAAATCGTCCCGTGTCATCGGTCTTGCCGATGATATTGCCCGTTCGATGAGCGCGATTGCCGCCCGTGTTGCTGTCGTTCCCGGCCGCAATGCCATTGGCATCGAGCTGCCGAACACGCGGCGCGAGACGGTCTATCTGCGCGAGATGATCGCGAGCAAGGATTTTGAGGACAATAAGGGCAAGCTGGTGCTCGCGCTTGGCAAAAACATCAATGGCGAGCCGGTTTCAGCCGATCTTGCCAAGATGCCCCATCTTCTGGTCGCGGGCACGACCGGTTCGGGCAAATCGGTGGCTATCAACACGATGATCCTGTCGCTCGTCTACCGGATGACACCTAAAGAGTGCCGTCTGATCATGATTGATCCGAAAATGCTGGAACTGTCCGTTTATGACGGCATTCCGCACTTGCTCACCCCCGTGGTGACGGATCCGAAGAAGGCCGTGGTGGCGCTGAAATGGACCGTGCGGGAAATGGAAGACCGCTATCGCAAAATGTCCAAGCTCGGCGTGCGCAATATTGACGGCTTCAACCAGCGCATCGCGCAGGCCAAGGCCTCAGGCGAGCGGCTGTCGCGCACCATGCAGACCGGATTTGACCGCGCCACGGGCGAGGCGGTCTATGAGAACGAAGTGCTCGACCTCGAGCCATTGCCGTTCATTGTCGTGATCATCGACGAGATGGCCGATCTGATGATGGTCGCGGGCAAAGACATTGAAGGCGCAGTGCAGCGGCTGGCGCAGATGGCGCGCGCTGCCGGCATTCACGTCGTCATGGCGACGCAGCGCCCGTCGGTCGATGTCATCACCGGCACGATCAAGGCGAACTTTCCAACGCGCATCTCGTTCCAGGTCACGTCCAAGATCGACTCGCGAACAATCCTGGGCGAACAGGGCGGCGAGCAGCTGCTTGGGCAGGGCGACATGCTGTTCATGGCTGGTGGCGGGCGCATCCAGCGTGTGCACGGGCCATTCGTCTCAGATGACGAGGTCGAAAAGATCGTCGCGCATCTGAAAACGCAAGGGGTGCCGGAATATCTGGATTCGATCACCGAAGAGGATGACGAGGACGACGAGGATGGCGGGTCCGGCGGCGGCGCGGAAGGCGATTTTGAGGATTCGGATGATCCCTATGACCAAGCAGTCTCTGTCGTGCTGCGCGACAAAAAGGCCTCGACCTCCTACATCCAGCGGCGTCTGGGCATCGGTTATAACCGCGCCGCCTCGCTGATCGAGCGGATGGAGAAGGAAGGCGTTGTCGGCCCGGCCAATCATGCCGGCAAGCGCGAAATTCTCGTGCCGGTGGAAGAAGAATATTGAGCGTCATGCGCCATGATGGGGCCAAACTCGGTCCTTAAGTTGCGCCAAGATACGGAGAATTACTGACATGAAAATCCGGCTTTTGACCTTGGCCCTTGCGGCCTCTGCCGCCCTTGCCTTTGCTGCCCCCGCTTATCCTGCGGCGAGCGAGGCGGCGCAGAACATCGCCAATCATTTCTCCGGCGTCAAAACGCTGACTGGCGAGTTCGTGCAGTTCGGCCCGAAAGGCGAGCAGACCGGCGGCAAGTTCTTCATCGAGCGCCCCGGCAAAATCCGCTTCAATTACGAAAAGCCTTCGCCGATCCGCGTTGTGGCCGACGGCAAGTCGGTCGTCATCAACAACAGGAAGCTCGACACCTGGGATATGTACACGCTCGACAAGACGCCGCTGAAGCTGCTTCTGTCAGAGCGGATCAACCTTTCTGACGGCAAGGTGAAGGACATACGCGAAGAGGCGGACCTGACCACTATCGTGCTCGCCGACAAGACGATCTTCGGCGATTCCAAAATCTCAATGATGTTTGACCCGAACAATTACGACTTGCGCCAGTGGACGATCACCGACGCCAAGGGCCTTGATACGACTGTGATGATCTTCAATGTCGAGGAGGGCGTGAAGCTCGATCCGGCGCTGTTCAAGATCGATTATCTGCGGATCAATGAGGCTAACCAGAAGCGGAATAACGGCAAGTAAGCCTTCCTCTACTTCCATTCATCGGCTGTCACGCGTGCAAGCAGCGCCCAGCCGCCTTTGCCGTCGGGTTCGACAATCACCGCTTCTCCCTCCATCAACACGTCCGTCCCGAAGATTTCGCCCGTGCGGCTGTGGCTGATAAAGACGGAGTTGGTGAGCGCGGCGGGGGGCACCTTGCCGAGATTGCGCATATGGCGCCAAGGCCGCGCCTGCGAAGGATCGCCTTCAGGCGTGTCGCCGTTCAGCATCAGATTGCGGTCGCGCTCGGCGCGGCCAAAGGCATGCCAGGCTGAATCATAACAGCGGCAGAGCGGGCTGGCGCGCACTGATCCCACCGGAATTTCGAGCGCGTCGAACGCCGCGCCGACGGCGCGCATTTGCTCAACGCCCTCACGCGACAGATTCCGCTGCAAGGCGCAATTGGCTGGCAGCGGATCGTCGGTTTGACTTTCCACCGGGTCTTTTTCGTGCAGCGTCGCGCCGTGGCGGAAAAAGATGTTGAGCCCGCCACGCCGCAGCTTTTCGGTGATCTCCGGCGTCAGTCCCTGCTGCACTCTCGCAGGCGTTTCCTGCGCGGCGGCGCCAGATGTGTGGAACAGCAAGATCACGAAAAGCGCGCGCAACAGGGCCATGATTTACTCCTTTGGCTGGAGATTAGCGGCGATTTCCGGCGCGTCGTCTCAATTGACTGTGAGAAACCGGTGATGAGTGCGGCGGGCTGAAACCGCCCTTCAGCTCAAGACTTGCCATCATGTTCTGACGCTGCCAGAAGGGCGCATGCCCTTTTCCATCGCCACCTGGAACATCAACTCCGTGCGCCTGCGCAAGGATCTGGTCTCGAAATATCTGGCGCTGCGCCAGCCGGATGTGCTCTGTGCCTGCAGGAGATCAAATGCCGCGAGGAGGAGTATCCCGGCGAGACTTTCGCCGCGCTCGGCTATCATTATCAGGCCGTGCACGGGCAGAAGGGCTATCACGGCGTCGCCACGCTCTCCCGCCATCCGCTCACCATCGTGGAAAAGCGCAAATTCTGTGAGATCGATGATGCGCGCCATGTGTCGGTCGATGTGAATTTGGGCAAGAAGACCGTGCGTGTGCATAATTTCTACGTGCCGGCGGGCGGCGACGAGCCGGATGTGAAGATCAATCCGAAATTTGCCCACAAGCTGAAATTCGTCGACGAAATGCGCAAGATCACTGCGGATGCGGCGGCGCATCCGTCCATTCTCGTCGGCGATCTCAATATTGCCCCGCTGGAGCATGATGTCTGGTCGCACAAACAGCTTTTGAATGTTGTCAGCCATACGCCCATTGAGACCACGAGCTTCGAGGCGATGCGTGCCTTTGGTAAATGGCAGGATCTGATGCGCCTGCATACGCCGGAGCCGGACAAGCTCTACACTTGGTGGAGCTACCGCGCCGCCGACTGGGCTCTGTCGAACCGTGGGCGGCGGCTCGACCATATCTGGGCGACGCCCGGCATGGAGGCGGGGCTGAAAGAGATCGAGATTTTACGCGAAGCACGGGGATGGGAGCGCACGAGTGATCATGTGCCGGTGCTGGCGCGGTTTGAATAGAAGCTTGCGCTTGGGGTCCGCGCGATTATTCTACTGAGCATGACAGGTAATTCTCCGGACACACCAATCCTTCTCTCCGGTGGCAATCCGCAGATTGCCAAAGCTTATGGCGACGCGCCAGTAGAGGCATGGATCACGGCTGCACCGGGCTGGAAAACCGCTGCGGCCAACCGCATCGACGCGCTGATTGTGCAAACCGTCCCCAATGTTCAGAAGGCCGTCAAGTGGAACTCGCCGATGTATGGCATGGTGGGAAACGGCTGGTTCCTCAGCATGCATTGCTATGCGAAATTCATCAAAATTGCCTTCTTCCGCGGCACCCAGCTCAAGCCTCTGCCGCCGGTCGGCTCCAAGACGCTGAGCACGCGGTATTTGCATGTGGTTGAGGGGGAAGCGGTGGATGAGCGGCAGTTCGTGGAGTGGGTGCGGCAGGCGAGCCGGTTGGAGGGGGAGCGGATGTGAGGGGGTCTTCTGCCGCTCACGCATACATCTTGAAGCGCCTCTTGCATTTGCTCTCTGTCTAAAATCGACATGCATAATAAGCAAACTTCCATTGGGAGATCTTCTGACATGAAGAAAACGGAAGCCGTTTCAGGCGGAGACCGCCCCCCTCCGATCTCATAACCGCCCGCATTGCCGAGCTTGGCGATTGGCGCGGCGAAGCGCTGGCCCGGGTACGGGCGCTCATCCATGTGGCGGACCCGGAAGTGACCGAGACGTGGAAATGGCGCGGGGTGCCGGTGTTTGAGCATGACGGCATCATCTGCACCGGCGAGACCTATAAGAGCGTCGTGAAGCTGACGTTTCACAAGGGCGCGGCGCTGGCCGACCCGTCGCGCCTGTTCAACTCCAGCCTTGAAGGCAATGCGCGGCGGGCGATTGATATCAGCGAGGGAGAGGCGATCGACGAGGCGGCGTTCAAGGCGCTGATCCGCGCCGCAGTGGAGTTTAATGTTTCGGGCCGCGCGGGGAAAAAATGAGCGGGATGTCAGGGCGTCTTGCCATGCTTCAGAGAGCGGAGATTGCCGGCTCACGTCTGCCCTTCCATTCCAGCCGCCAAATCCCGCCCTGCCGCAGATTCTGCACGAGGCTCGGAAAAAATGCCGCGAGGCACACGCCATCCTGCTTGCGGGCGGATGGGTAGATGATGCCGATAGACTGATGCTGCAGCCGCAGTTCACGCGCCAGCGCCTGCCCTGCCGGATAGGCAGTCGCCGTGTCCGGCGCGAGGCAGGGATCATTTGCGAAGTCCGCTCCGCGCAGATCGTGAAACCCGCCGATGAAATCGGCGATCAGTTCGGCATAGTCGGTGACATTGTCATACCGGCCAATCGCGTCCAGCTCGCGCGTCAAATGATACGAAACTTCCGCAAGCGAAGTCTCAGCGTCAAAACCGCAATACCAGGCACCGCGCTCGTCGCTGTTGAATCGGTTGCCGCCTGGGCGCGTATAGGTGAAGGCGGCGTTGACAAAGGTGTAGCCGGGGCTGCCGAAGACCAGTTCGCGTGGATCGAGTTCGAACAAGCCGCCCTTCTGCGCCATCAGCCGTCCGCTGGTGGCGCCTTCGAGTTCAGCGAGATCATCCAGCGCCGCCTGGCTTGCCGCTAGGGGTTTGAGCACAGGCTGTTTGAGACGCCCCGTCGGAATGAGGCGGACCGATTCTTTCTGCGCGATGACTGTTTTGGGTGGCAGGGCCGTCACAAGCCGCCCCGCAGCGCGTCAACATGGCGGCGCACCAGAAGCAGCGAAGGGATGCCGCCGTCGATCATGACATCGAGCGGACGGCGGCCGCCATACAGCGCGCCTGTGTTGGGCAGGCTCACCCATTCATTGGCGAGCTTTTCGGAAAACAGAAGATTGAGGCCTTTGAAAATGCCGATCAGCGCGCTGATGCGGGTGAGCGAATCCTGCGAGAGAACACCGGTCCAGCCGCCATTTTTCATCCGGAACCAGGTCCGTTCCGAAACATCGCCGAGCAGCGTGCAGATCTCAGCCGTGTTAAGACGCCAGATATCCGCGAGATTGACCATACCCGCCACGGCCGCTGGCGTCAGCCGCGCGCGCACCGGGCTTTCCGCCAGATTTGTGTTCGCCGCTTGTATCGCGGTATTCGTGACCTGATGCGCAAGAGCCATGTCTGCTATCTCCAATTGGCAGACAATATACTGCCAAATGGCAGAAAATCAAGGGTCGGCTTGTCAGTCGGAGAAACTCGGCCCGAGCTTTGCGACTTTTGCAGCCATTCCGGTGAATTCCGCCGAGATGCGCTTGTGGAGTTTTGCGGCGATGTCCGGATATTCAGCGACTATGCGCATGAAAACCGAGCGGCTGATGCGCACCACTTCGGCCTCAGTGGCCGCGGTGGCGTTGACCGGGCGTCTTGAGGGGGCGATCAGAGCGAGTTCGCCGAGCAGCGCGCCGCGACCATAGCGGCCATGGCTCTGTGTGCCGGTCTCAGTATCGCTGGAAAGCAGAATTTCGCCAGAAGAGACAATGAAGCCGCAATCCGCCGCCTGATTGGCGCGGTAGAGCTCGCGGCCGGGGCGCAGAACGAGGCGCTCGGAGCCAAAGGCCAGCAGACGCAGCGATTCCGGCCCGAATCCTTGCAGGAACGGCACAATCGAGAACAGCCTTATGTCGTCTTCGATGGCCATGATCCCCCGGCATCACGGTACGAGTTTATAACCTCCGCTTTCTGTCACAAGAATTTCCGCTTTGGAAGGATCACGCTCGATCTTCTGGCGAAGGCGGTAAACATGGGTTTCGAGCGTATGCGTCGTCACGCCTGAATTATAGCCCCAGACTTCCTCCAGAAGCGTGTCGCGCGAGATCACCTTGTCGCCGGCGCGGTAGAGATATTTGATGATCGCCGCCTCTTTTTCGGTGAGGCGGATTTTGGAGTTCTTTTTGTCGATCAGAAGCTTCTGGCTTGGCCGGAAAGAATAGGGTCCGACCGTGAAGGTGACATCTTCGGAGTTCTCGTGCTGCCTCAATTGCGCGCGGATGCGGGCGAGCAGCACGGCGAAACGGAACGGTTTGGTGACATAATCATTCGCCCCTGCTTCCAGGCCCAGAATCGTGTCGGAATCCGTGTCGTGGCCGGTCAGCATGATGATCGGCGCCTTGAAGCCGCCCTTGCGCAGGATTTTCACCGCCTCGCGCCCGTCCATGTCCGGCAGGCCGACATCCATGATCATAAGATCCATTTGGCCGGCGCGCGCGGACTGGATGCCTTTCGTGGCGGTGTCCTCGGCGGTGATGGCGAATTCCTCATAGAGCTGAAGCTGTTCAACAAGGGTTTGGCGAAGGTCGGTGTCGTCCTCGACAATCAGAATAGTGCGCGGGCTCATGGAAACCTCGATGAATCAGTTGTGACGAGAAGAATAGGGTTGAAACACGGCTGGGGAAAGGCAAGGCTTGATTCGGGACTGGGCGTTCATCGTCACCTTAGAATCGATTGAGATGCACGGAGCAAGGCGCTGGCGAAATTGATACGTCACATCGTTGTGAGGCCAAAACCGGGCAATCGCACGCAGGGCCTGTTGTCGATTGATGGCCGCGTGCAGGTCTGCGCGCTCGGCAAGGGCGGCATCAGGGCGCTGAAACGCGAGGGCGATGGCGGCACGCCGCTGGCGCGCATGCGGCTCCTGTCCTGTTATGTGCGCGCTGAACATGTCGCGTTCCGGCAGACTTTGCTGCCGCAGTCGCGGATCACCGGAAAGCTCGGCTGGTGCGAAGTGCCGGGCGACCGCAACTATAACCGCCCCGTCAGCCTGCCCTATCCCGCCGCGCACGAGACAATGCAGCGGCAGGACCGGCTTTATGACATCGTCATCGTGCTTGACTGGAATATCAGGCCGCGCAAACGCAATGGCGGCAGCGCGATTTTCTTCCATGTCGCGCGGGACGGCCTGACGCCGACCGAAGGCTGCGTGGCGCTGCCGGGCGATGTCATGCGGCGGCTGTTGCCGGGGCTTTCGAAGCGCACGGTGCTGACGGTGAAGCGCTAGCTTGGAATGTAACGCCAGACCGTGGTCCGCTTAACTTCGGCGTCTTCCAGCGCGCGTGTGACTGGCACCTGATATGTTGCGAGCAGCACAAAGCCGGATTTGGGAAAATAGGAACGGCCGGGATCACCTACATAAACGTCGATGCCGGCCTGCACACAAGTCTCGAACCAAGGCGGTAACTCAACTGCGAATTTCCGGTCGTAGAACACATCTCCCGCCAAAATCACGTCGACTTCCGGGGCGTTGCCAACCAGATGATTTGTGACAGGCTCAATTTCCACCGAGTTGAGGTCTGCGTTCAGGCCGGCCGCCGCTCCGGCATAGGGGTCGATATCAACACAGATCACATGCCCCGCGCCTGCCAGCTTCGCTGCGATGCCAACCAGCCCCGAGCCGGAGGCGAAATCGAGCACGCGCTTGCCCGCCACAAGCTGCGGATTGTCCAGAACATACCGCGCCAAGCCCTGTCCGCCCGCCCAAGCGAAGGCCCAGAAGGGCGGCGGCAGACCGATCTGGCCGAGCTCTTCTTCGGTTCGATGCCACAGATCATGGGCCTCGTCGGCGAGATGCAGGCTGATTTCCGGCACATGCGGCGGGGAAAGTATGGCGGTGTTGGCGAGGATGAAGCGGCTGAATTCGTCCGGGTTCATCATTTCGGCGCGGGCTTCAGCCCGCCCATGTCGCAGACCTCGGTCCATTCATCCTCTGTCACCGGCTGCACCGACAGGCGCGTCGAGACCACGAGATACATGGCCGCCAGTTTTGGGTTTGCCTTGCATTCATTGCGCGTCACAGCGCGCGGCATGTCCATCACGGCGCGGATGTCGACGCAGTCCCAACGCGGGTCGTCCGTGGTCGAATCTGGATGCGACAGCGCGCAGACTTCAGCGATACCGACCACTTCAAGCCCGATATTGGAGTGATAGTAGAAACATTTGTCGCCGATCTGCATTTTGCGCATATTGTTGCGCGCCAGATAATTGCGGATGCCGTGCCATTCGACGCCCTTTTTGCCCTCTTTCTTCAGGTCCTCGAACGAGTAGACATCCGGTTCGGATTTCAAAAGCCAGTAAGCCATCATGCGCTCTCCGGATTTTTGATGAGCCAGTTCCATGGCCGGATATCGACGGATGCGAAGAGCCCGGCTTTGCCATAAGGATCGTCAGCGGCGAGCGCCTGTGCGGCCTCCAGATTTTCGGTGTCCATGATCAGGAGCGAGCCGGTTGGCTTGCCGTCCGAACCCAGAAACGGCCCTGCCGCCCTGGTGGCAGACCCAAGGCTTTCCAGCCAGGCGAGATGTGCCGGGCGGTTGTCCATCCGGGTTTGCAGATGGCCGGGTTTGTCGGTGCAAATGAAGGCAAAGAGCATGTGGATTTTCCGTTCAGTTGGCGCAGAATAGGCAATTGCAGTCTATGTTCAAGCGGTCTCGGCCTTGAGCGGGCGCATCAAGAGGGCGTTCACCGCGTCTTCGATTTTGGCCGTGCCCGACAAGATGGCCGCCGTCGCCAGCGTGATCGGCGCTTCAATCTGGCGCTCAAGTGCAATCCTGGCGGCGATATGCGCGGTTGCGACACCTTCGGCGAGCGGCAATTGGTCGAGATTTTCACCGCGCCCTAACGCCAGGCCGTAGGACAAGTTGCGCGATTGCGGCGAGGAACAGGTCAGAATCAAGTCTCCAAGGCCGGAGAGGCCAAGCGGCGTTTCCGGCTCACCGCCCAGCGCTTCGGCGAGACGGCGCAGTTCAACGAAACCGCGGGTGATCAAGGCTGCCTCGGCGCTGGCCCCAAGCCCTTTGCCCCGCGCTGCGCCCACGGCGAGCGCCAGCACATTCTTCAGCGCGCCGCCCGCCTCAACGCCTGCGACATCCGTCGTGGTGTAGCAGCGGAATTGGGGGCCTGAGAGCGCGGCAGCAATCTGCGATGCCAGCGCTTCATCCCTTGCGGCGACGGTCACGGCCGTCGGCAGGCCCTTGGCGACGTCGGTGGCAAAGCTGGGACCGGACAGGACCGCGACTGGCGTGTGGGGCAGGAGTTCGGCGGTAACTTCGGACAAGAGTTTTCCTGTTGTCCGCTCAATACCCTTGGCGCAGAGAACCAGCGGAATTTGTTCGGGGATAGAGGGCGCGATTGATTCAAGTCCGGCGCGCAGGCTTTGGGCCGGGAGCACAGCAAGGATCATGACCGCGCCGTTCATGGCTTTGGCTGCGTCGGTATGGGCTTTAATCGCATGATCCAATTTGATGCCGGGCAAATAGCGCGGGTTCTGCCGGTCCCGACTGATCGAAGCGACGGTCTCGGAATCGCGCGCCCATAAATGCGCGTCATGGCCGGCGCGCGCAGCGGTGAGCGCGAGTGCGGTCCCCCATGCGCCGCCGCCAAGAATTGTGATTTTCATGCCTTGGCGCCTTTCCGGCCGGAGCCGTAAGCTGGCGCTGACAATTCATCGAGTGGCCAACGCGGGCGAACGGGGCTTTGAGTCAGATAGTCCTCGCCCAGCGCCAGCCTTTCCGCGCCCGCCCAGGCGATCATGGCGGCGTTGTCGGTGCAGAGTTGCATCGGCGGAGCGATGAAGCGGAAAGCGTGTGCACGGCAGGTCGCTTCAAGCGCATCGCGCAGGCGCTTGTTTGCGGCAACGCCGCCCGCCACAACAAGGCAAGGCGTTGCCTCATCCGGGAAGCGCTCCGAAAAATTCCGCAGCGCGCGCGACACGCGGTCTGCCAATGTTTCTGCCACGGCTTCCTGAAACGAGGCTGCGAGGTCGCAGACATCTTGCGGGCTCAAAGGCGCATGGTCCTGCGCGGCGCGCCGGACAGCGGTTTTCAGGCCCGAGAAGGAAAAATCGAGGCGCTTGTCGCCGAGCAGCGGGCGGGGAAGGGCGAAACGCGATCCATTGCCGCTGGCCGCCGCTTGTTCGACCTGCGGTCCGCCCGGATAGGGCAATCCCAAGAGCTTGGCGGTCTTATCGAACGCTTCGCCGAGCGCGTCATCGATAGTGGAAGCCCAGCGCTCATATTGGCCAACGCCGCTGACGAGAAGAATTTGCGTGTGCCCGCCGGAGACCAGCAGGAGGAGATAAGGAAATGCGAGGCCGTCCGTCAGCCGGGCGGTGAGCGCGTGACCTTCCAGATGGTTGATTGAAATGAACGGTTTGCCAATCGCTGCCGCCATGGCTTTTCCAGTCATGACGCCGACAATCAGCCCGCCGACAAGTCCAGGGCCGGTGGTGGAGGCGATGGCGTCAATGTCTTGAAGGCGCACATTGGCTTCGGCCAGCGCTTTCTCGATGACCCGGTCAATCAGTTCGACATGGGCGCGCGCGGCGATCTCCGGCACCACGCCGCCATAGGGCGCGTGCTCCTCAATCTGGCTGCGGATAACATTGGAAAGTATGTGCCCTGCGCCATCATCGCCGCGCCGCACAATGGATGCGGCGGTTTCGTCGCAGCTGGTTTCAATGCCGAGGATCAGCATGGGTGTGGCATGTTCCCGGGGTTCGCACTATAAGCGCGCCCGCTATCACGGACAGAGATGAATGCAAACGGCGCTTATCAAAATCGGCACAAGGGGCAGCGCGCTGGCGCTCAAGCAGGCGCAGGAAACCCGCGCCCGTTTGATGGCGGCGCACAAGCTCGCCATCAAGGATTTCGAGATCATCGTGATTTCAACGGCTGGCGACCGCATCCAGAACCAGCCCTTGTCGGAAGTCGGCGGCAAAGGGTTGTTTACCAGGGAAATCGAGGACGCGCTTTTGGATGG
Organism: uncultured Alphaproteobacteria bacterium; assembly: GCA_963792485.1. GTDB lineage: Bacteria > Pseudomonadota > Alphaproteobacteria > Rhizobiales > Rhizobiaceae > JANOYJ01. The sequence continues at coordinate 339,613 of CAWBWL010000001.1, read as the reverse complement.
GCGCATTGATCTGGCCGTTCACTCCTCAAAAGACATGCCGACATTCTTGCCTGAGGGTTTGGCGCTGTCGGCCTTTCTCGAACGTGAGGACGCGCGGGACGCTTTTATCGGGCGAAGTGTGACACGGCTTGCCGATCTGCCGCATGGGGCCGTGATCGGCTCATCTTCGCTGCGCCGCCAGGCGCTGATCAAGCGCATCCGGCCCGATCTTGAAACTGTCATGTTCCGCGGCAATGTCCCGACGCGGCTTCAAAAGGTCGAACAGGGCCGGGTTGAGGGCACTTTGCTTGCGTTCGCCGGTCTCAAGCGGTTGGGATTAGCAGAAAAAGCCAGCGAAGTTCTCGATATTGAGGGCTTTCCCCCCGCACCGGGCCAAGGGGCGATTGGTATTGAGACGCGAATCGCAGACGCGCGTGTAGCCGTGTTGCTCGCGCCGGTGAACCATGCGGCGACCATGGCGGCGCTGGCCTGCGAGCGGGCGTTTCTGGCAGTGCTGGACGGCTCCTGCCGCACGCCGATTGCGGGTCACGCCCGTATTGAAGGACAGAATCTGAGCTTTCACGGCATGGTCCTGACAACAGATGGCAAAGAGGCACATGAGGTGCGCCGGTCCGGAACCGTTTCCGAGGCTGTGCAGATTGGCAAGGACGCCGGTGCTGCGGTCAGGGCCGTCGCCGGCCCGCATTTCTTCGCGGATTGGGTGTGAGACCGCGCATACTCATTACCCGGCCAGAACCGGGCGCAGCACGTACGGCAGAACGGCTGCGGCAGGTTGGCTTTGAACCGGTTATGCTGCCGCTGACACGGATTGAGCATTTGGCGTTCGAACTTCCGGACGGCACGTTTGACGGTCTTGTTGTCACGAGTGTCCAAGCCTTGAATGGCGGCGACTTCTCGCGTTTTGTTGCGCTGCCAGTGATTGCAGTTGGCGCAATGTCGGCGACCGCGGGGCGAGAATCTGGCTTTTCCAGCATTGTGACGGCAAATGGATCGGTCGAGTCTGTCGTTGAGTGTGTATTGTCCAACTTCAATCATGGCGCCCGGCTGCTTTACATTTGCGGCAAGGTGCGAAGGCCCGAGCTTGAAGCAATGCTCAACAATGCGGGATTTGGGGTGAAGGCGGTTGAGACCTACAGCGCGAAGCCAGTTGAATACGCCGAGGGTGCGCTTGCCGAAATGCTTGGCAGTCAGCCGATTGATGCTGTCGTGCTGATGTCGGCTGTGGCTGCGGAGCTGTTTGGTGGCCTTGCGACAATGCCGCAATTTCAAAATGCGGTTCTGGTCTGCTTTTCACGGCGCATTGCGGAAGCCGCCAAGGTTTTCGGCAGTCGTGTTGCCGTCACCGGAGAGTCGACGGAAGAGTCCTTGGTGGACTTGCTGAAATCGGAATTTCCCGAGGCGGAATAACCCGCAAGAAAAACAAAGCGCTCGCTTTTGGCGGGCGCTGGGATGCTTCAAACCGTTCCGCTGATCTTAGCGGGCAGTCTGGCGGGCGATTGTATGAATGTCGGCGCGGGAGATACCGAGGTCGGCCAAGTTGCGGTTTGACAAACCGTTGAGTTCGGCGACGGCATTCCGGTATTGGCGCCAGTTTTGGTAAGACTTCACGACGTTCATTTTGCTTCTCCTTTCGAGAACCCACCGGTCTTTCCTCTTTGCTTGACCGATGATGCAAAAATAGTTGAAAGCGCGTTCGATGTGTAGAGACGAGTTTGCAGTGCAGCGGTGCGTTCTTCGCATATAACTATGAGTAGATATGCGAATGAGTGCACGTAGGCGCATAAAAAACGCCCGCCGGTAAGGGCGGGCGCTCTTTTTGGACTGCCTGTTCAGGCCGATGGGTTGGCCTTAAACGGCTGCTTTGCGGGCGACTGCGCGGATATTGGCGCGGACAATGCCCATGTCGGCGAGGCTGCGGTCGCTCAAATCGCTGAGCTTAGCGACTGTGGACCGGTACTGGCGCCAGTTCTGGTATGACTTTACTACGTCCATTTTGTTTCTCCTTTCGAGAAGCTGTCGGTCTTTCGTCTTTCCTTGACCGATGGCTCAAAGATGGGCCCAATGCTAATCGATTAAAAGACTTGATATTGCAGTGCAGCAGTGCATTTGGCGCATGGTTCAATTTAACGTTATGTCAATTCATTATAGAAATGCAGGATAACAGTGCGGGAACCACCACGCCGCACAGCGATTATCGGCGTGACACTTGGCACTTAATTGCCTTAGTTGTGTCCTAGAGCGCATCAGCGTTGTAAAACGCTGATGCGCTTTAAATTATTGAATTGCCGCATTGTCCTATGCCTATGACGATTTCGTCAAAAGCAAAATGCTCTAAGCGGCCCGCTCCGCGCATTCTTCTGAGGCAGACATGGCACGTTCCGGCACTCCCCGCCATTCCAAGAAATCCCCTCCGGCCATGATTGAGCATGAGCCCGTTTCGGCGGTTGTTCCGGAGGCAGTTGCTGAAATTGCGCCGGATGAAACAGTTGAGACAGTGCTGGAAACGCAAGACGATATTACATCAGAGCCAGAAACAGTGGCCAAGCCCGAAGACTCCGCTTTCGGGGTTCCCGCTGCCGCGCCAAAAAGAGGTTCAGGCCTTTTGAGCGGCCTTGCGGGCGGCGTCTTGGCACTTCTGGGTGCGGCGGGCCTGCAATCGGCGGGGGTGCTGCCGTCCATAGGAAATAATGGCGACGTCGCGGTCCTGAAGCAGCAAGTCGCCACGCTTCTGGAAGTTCCTGCAAGCCAAACCGTCGATCCTGCCGTCATCGAAGGACTGAAGACCGCGCAGACCGGCCTGCAAAGCACGCTGGAATCCATGTCCGCGGAATTGACCACCGTCACAACGGCCAGCCGGCAATTGGCCGGCGAACTCAAAACGCTCAAGGAAAGCGGCGGAGCGGGAGATACTGCCGCTATTGCAGCGCTCAACCAAAAGCTCGCCGCGCTGGAAACCAAGATCACTGGCATCAAGCCGGTGGATACATCTGCGCAAATGGCCGTGCTTGAAGAAAAGGTTGCGGCGCTTGGCGGGTCGGGCGGCGCGGCAAATGTGGCGCAGGCCATTGCCGCCGCCGGGCTCAAGGCAGCCATCGACCGGGGCGGCGCTTTTGCGAGTGAACTTGAAACCTATGCGACTGTCGCGCCGCAATCGATCGAACTTGAACAGCTCAAGGGCCTTGCCGCCGCAGGCGTTCCGTCAAAGTCCGAACTTGCCGCTTCATTTGGCGAAGCTGCCAATGCGATGATTGCGGCCAGCCAAGTCAGCGATCCGAATGCCGGCTTTTTTGAGCGGCTTGCGACCAGCGCCAAGGGTATGGTCCGCAGCCGCCCCGTCGGCGCAGTAGAGGGCGATTCTGTTGAAGCCGTGGTGGCGCGGATGGAAATTGCGATCAACCGGGGCGACCTCGACGCCGCCGTGCTGGAATCCGCCAAATTACCCGACGAGGCGCGGGCGGCGGGCGCTGATTTTCTGACCAAACTCTCCGCGCGCCGCGACACGGATGCGCTGGTGACCAGGGCTCTGACCTCCGCGCTCAGCGCCACGGGAGCCGCAAAATGATCCGCATTCTTACCTATGTGCTGATCGTTTTTGCGCTCGCCGCCGGTTTTGCCTGGCTTGCCGACCGGCCGGGCGATTTGGTCATGACCTGGCAGGGCATGCGCTATGAAGTCTCGCTGCTGGTGGCGGCGGTGGCGGTGACGGCGCTAATTGCCGCCGTCATGTTTGTCTGGTGGCTGGTCAAGACCGTGTTCTGGTCGCCGGTTCTCATCCAGCGGCATTTCCGGGCCCGCAAGCGCGACCGTGCCTACCAGTCGATCTCAACCGGCATGATCGCTGCAGGGGCAGGCGATGCGGAGCTGGCGCGACGCATGACCAAACAGGCTGGCAAGCTGTTGAGCTCCGACCAGGAGCCGCTGCTCAAGCTTCTGGATGCACAGGCTGCCGTGCTTGAGCGCCGCAATGACGAGGCGCGCCAGAAGTTTGACGAAATGTCGAACGATCCTGAGACAAGGCTGCTGGGCTTGCGCGGGCTTTATCTTGAAGCCGAGCGGCTCGGAGAGCGTGAGGCAGCGCGTCATTATGCGCTGAAGGCGGCCGAGCTTGCTCCACAATTACAATGGGCATCGAATGTTGCCGTTGCCGAGAAAGTTTCGAGCGGCGATTTTGACGGCGCGCTCCGCCTCATTGATGGGCACAAGGCAGACAAGACCGAAGACAAGCGCCGCCGCGCCGTGTTGTTGACCGGCAAGGCAATGAGCGTGATTGACCGCGATTTGTCAGCCGCCAAAGCCGCAGCCATGGAGGCCAACCGGCTTGCGCCGGAGCTTGTGCCCGCCGCGATCACTCTGGCCAAAGCGCTGTTCAAGAACGGGGATTTGCGCAAGGGCTCCGGTGTTCTGGAAGCTGCCTGGAAAATTGCGCCGCATCCTGAACTTGCGCAATCCTATGTGCATGCCCGGCTTGGCGACACACAGGAGGACCGTTTGAAGCGCGCCCGCAAACTCTGCTCGGTCAATGCGCATCATCCGGACGCGCATCTGACATTGGCGCGCGCGCTGTTCGATGCCAAGGCGCTGACTGAGGCCAAGCGGGAAGCCGAAGCGGCGCTGACCCTGCGAGCGAGCGAAAGCGTATATCTGCTGCTCGCCGATATCGCGCAGGCCGAAGGAGAGGGTCAGGGCAAGGTGAAGGCGCTCTTGGCCAAGGCCGTGCGGGCCGAGCCCGATGCGGCCTGGACCGCAGATGGCATGGTCTCGTCAAACTGGGCGCCGTTCTCACCCGTATCGGGACGCGTTGATGCATTTCAATGGAAGGTCCCAGTCGGACGGCTGCAGCCCTTGATCGAGCAGGAGCGCGAGGCCGAGCGCGAAGATGTTGGGGATGCGATTGAAATCCTGGCCAAGCCCGAGGTGAAACCAGAGCCAGTGGCGCCGCTTTCACCCGAACGCGTCGAGATTGTTGAAGCTGGAGCGCCGCAACTTTCCGGGGCTGTTCAGACAATGACCGGGCGCGCCCGCGGCGTTGCCACGGATCATCTGCCTGCGCCGCCGGATGATCCGGGTGTCAAGCCGGAATATCTCAATGGCAGGCCAAAATCCCGGTTCAGGTTGTTCTGATGTTCGAACGGTTCCTTGCGTTTCTGGAAGGGTTGGGCGGCGCGCCAGCGCCGGAAGACGGTCTTAACGCCAGCGATCCCCGTGTGGCCGCCGCGGCGATTCTCTATGCGGTGATGGACGCGGACGGCTCGCGGCTGGAATCGGAACGCGCCGCGCTGTCGCGCGAACTCTCGGATTATTTTGGCGAAAGCGAAGCGGCGCTGCGCAATGTGCTGGCGGCAGGCGAGGACGCCGAGGGCGGCGCTGTCGACCTATACCAGTTCACCAGCGTGCTCATGCGTGTGCTTGATGCGGAGCGCCGGCTGGCTTTTGTTGAGGCCGTCTGGGAAGTGGTCTATTCCGACGGCGAGTTGCATGAGCTTGAAGACAATCTTGTCTGGCGCATGTGCGAGCTGCTCGGCGTCTCCTCACGCGAGCGTGTGCTGTTGAAGCGCAAGGTGGCGTCCGGCGCTCAGAGTCTGTTTTGAAACTCGTCCTGCCGGTCTGCAAATGGCGCTTTTCTGCGCTTCGGTGCTCATCACGTACTAAAAGTACGCTCCGCCCAAATGCCCCGCCCTTAAGTCCCAAGGGACTGGCGGGGAGCTCCAAGCTGCTCGAAAACCGCCATTTTCGACTCGGCACTGCAAATTTCAAATCAGACTCTCAACTCACCATCGATTTCTGAAGACTTCTGGTCTTGCGCAGCGCCGGGAACTGCCATGCCCATATCGCCGCTACCGCAATTGATCCAATGCCGCCGATGACGACGGCGGGCACTGGCCCCAGCCAGGACGCCATTGTTCCGGCGCGGAATTCGCCGAGCTCATTGGAGGCCCCGATGAACACGCCGTTGACCGCGTTGACCCGCCCGCGCACTTCGTCAGGTGTCCAGAGCTGGATGAGAATTTCGCGCACATACACGCTGATCATGTCGGCTGCACCGACAAGCGCGAGCGCGAGGATCGACAACCACGCGATGGTCGAAACGCCGAACAGGGCCGTGAATGCGCCAAACAGGGCAACGCCGGCGAACATCAGGATTCCGGCATGATCCTTGATCGGATGGCCGGAGAGCCAGACGGCCGCCAATATCGCGCCAATGCCGGTGGACGAGCGCAGCAGCCCGAGACCCCAGGGCCCGACTTCCAATATGTCGCGCGCGAACACCGGCAGGAGCGCCACGGCCCCGCCCAGCAGCACGGCAAACATGTCGAGCGAGATCGCGCCGAAGACGATTTTTTCGCCCCAGATATAGCGGAAGCCGCCCAGTATGTTTGCGAGCGCGCCGCCGCCGATTTTTGGCCGCTCAGCGGGTTTGGGGATGGCGAAGGTGAAGGCAGCCGCGATCGCGAGCAGCACTGCCGCCGTGCCATAGGCGGCTTGAGACGACAGCCCGTAGAGCAGACCGCCCAGCACCGGCCCGGTCAGCGAGGCGATCTGCCAGCATGTGGTGGCCCATGAGATGGCGTTGGCGAAATCCTTTTCAGGCACGAGATTGACAATCAGGGAAGAGGAGGCTGGCCCGACGAAGGCGCGGGCAATGCCGAGACCGATGAGCAGCACAAAAACCGGCGTTGCTGAAGACAGGCCTCTCATCGTGAGAAGAAACAAGACCGCAGTGCAGACAAGCTCGACGATCTGGCTGAGCCCCATGATCATCCGCCGCCCGAACATGTCGGCAGCCGCTCCGGTCACCAGCACAAGCACCAATGCGGGGAGAAACTGAGTGAGGCCGATGAGGCCAAGATCAAAAGGATCGCGCGTCAGATCATAAATCTGCCAGCCGACGGCCACTGACACGATCTGCACGGCCAGCGTATTGAGGAACCGCTGAATCCAGTAGCGCGTAAACGCCGGATGACGGAACGCGGCATAGCGATCGGCGGGAGCCGAAACGGCGGCGGTGTCGGACATTGGGGAGTCACAAAGAGTTGAGGGAAATTCGAAATTTCGTCACAGCCTAAAGCGCGAGAGCATGTTTGTCATCAGTTTCAATACTGCGAGGAAACAGCATTGGCTCCCATTTCAGCGGTCAAGAAATGCGGTGAACAAATGCACTGACGGGTCTTTCAAGCGCGGATCCTGGAGTATCTGCGTGAACTCTTCGTGGTGGGCGTGGTTCGGATCGCCCACATCCGCATCGCGCAGCCCTTGTTCATCGAATGTGCCGAAATTGACCAGACGCTGAAACCAGATAGCGTCGACGCCAAGTCTCTTGCCCAGGTCGACAAAATCCGGCATCTCGCGGAAATTCCGTTCCTGCACGACAAAGCACAGGCCAAAAAGGCCAAAGGCACCGGCGCGCCGCTGCTGTGCGAGAAACTCCAGATTGGGCAAGAGGCGCGCGAAGTTGCCGGGACGGCGCACATAGGCATAGGTTTCCGGCTGCGCAGCGTCGACCGATACGAGGATCGAGCGAATGAGCGGATGTGCGCCCTTGAACTCGTTCCATTGTTTTGGCGTCAGCACCAAGGCATTGGTCAGCAATGCAATCGTAAGGTCCTTGTCAGTCTCAGCGTTGAGACCGGCAAGAATGGAGCGATAATGCTTGCTGGCAAATGGATCGCCGCCGCCGGATAGCATGACCGTGCCTTTGGTTCTGGCAAGCAAAGGCATGACGACCCGATCCCGTGCCGCTTCATAAGTGGCAAGCTCAGTGTTCTTCAGCGTGATGATTTCAGACCGGCAGGACGGGCACGCGAGATTGCAGGATGGATCGTGGCTGAGCTGCACCGTGCTTGGGCCGGATTCGAGCTTGGTCAGGTGATTGTCGATGACATTTCGAAGGACAGGGTCGGTGATGTCCTCGTTTCTTGGCAGCAAATCTTCCTTGATCAATCCGCAAAGCGTGCGGCTGCAATAGGAATAATCACCATCCAGAACAGAACGGCGGATCTCTTGCGCCACTGCAGAGTTCCACACATCATCAGCGCTTTTTGAATAGACAAGATTGCCCGTGGCGATGGGAACATAGGCCGGGCAGTCGCAAATAAAGGTACGGCCCTCCGCACCGGAAACAAGCGTTGTGAAAGGACGGCTGCAGAAGCGGCCTTTCAGATTCTCAATTGAGATGTCAGTCGGTTTGGTCTGGTCGCCATTTTGCCTTGCCGCTGTCAGCGCCTCGAAGAGCAGCTTTTGCGAATCTACGCAGACGGCCTGGATCATCAGCGAATGACGCGCGAACGCTGCAGCACCCGCAAAATCGCCCCGTTTCAAACAGTCCCGGCCTTGTATCAACAATAGCGCAGGGTCACCCGCATTTGCGGAGTCCTTATACCAAAACTCTCCGACCTGATCGGCTAAAGTTGCGGCATTAGGTGCAATTCTTGTCAAAAGACACAAGGTCGCAAGAAAGTACCGTACCGCTTTGGAAGCAAAACCAATGTCTGTGTACGCCACCAAGGCGCGCCCATTCCCGCCTCCCTCGCGGCTAAGTAGGGAAATCATGCCTTCAATTTTGGCGACCCCGGTGGCCACATGCGCCAGACTGTTTTCCGCCGACGCTCGCCGCCAAATATTCCATACCGATCTTTGGCTCTCGCGCGCAACTATAATTGACATCAGCACACGTGACACAAAAAAAGATTTGTTTCTCGCAAACTCCTTCATGTCCGCGGTCTGCTGCAGCGGTGACCCTATTTTGAATTGGCGCCATCTTGCGGACGCTAGTCGCAGATACCTCGAAATATAAAAAAATCGAGTTTGCCGCATGCTCAATTTCATTTGGGGGCCTTCTTCTAATCGCGATAAACGCTAAATGAATTAGGCATATGTGTCCACTGATTGTAGTCATTATTTCAGCGCGCAGACAATTTCTGTTTCAAATGTAAAATTGTGAAAATGTCTGCCATATAACTAAGGTCCGGACTCTTTATAGCCACCAAACGACTGCTGCGATGATGCACAAGGCTGCCATGTAGTCCTTGATCTTGCGGTCGAAGCGCTTTGCGATGCGACGGAAGTCCTTGAAGCGGTTGATGTTGCGCTGGCCATAGATGTTCTTGCCGCATTCTCATTGGATTTTGCGGTTGGAGCGCGGCGGAACAACTGGGGTTTTGCCTCAGCACTTCAGCCATTGCCGTTGTTGCGCCTCCGGAAAACTCAACATACCATAAACAAAACAAGCAATCACTTCCCCTCGTAAATCGTGCTCCGCGCGCCCAAATACCCGTCCCAGGCAAACCAGAACGCCAAATGCCCCGCTATCCGGTCAAGCTTCTCGCCGTTTGGGCCGGTCAACGCCTCTTCGCCAATCTGCCAGAGTGCGCCGCCGCTCTTGAGCGCCTCGCTGCTGCCGTTAAACGTGTTTTTCCCGCGTTCATAGGCGCGCACCGTTCGGGTTGCTGCATCGCCGATCAGCACGACAGGGCGCTTGGCGAAGACATCATTGATCACCTTGCCGCCCTTGAAAGCCTCAAGCGGCCAGGCGCGCGCTACGTCCAGCTCCCTGATGCCAAACACGTAATCCTTGCGCTTCAGGCTGGATTCATCGCGCACGGCCGTTGGAAACATCAGGTCCGGGCTGGCGAAATAGTCGGCATAGACAACACCCGAACCGTAATCGCGGCTAAAGCCTGTCTCGAGTGACAAAACCTTCGTGCCTGAATGCGCTTTGCGCCATGATTTCCAACTGGTGATGGTGACCGGGCGGATTTTGAGTTTGATGCCGGATTTGACAAGCGGCCCGGAGACAGGTTCGCCGGTGAACTGGTTCCACAGGCTGTCGGTTTCGCGGTCAAACATCAGCTTGTTTGAGCGATACAGGAAGCCGGACGATCCGAAGACAAGCGGTTTCTTCCGGCCCTCGACTTCGGTTTCGAACACAATGCCGGCGCTGCACAATGTGCAATAGGCGAGCGCCACGGGGACTCCACCAATGACGTCGTTGAACATTTCATGCCAGCCCATGATGCGCAGCGGATAGGCGCGCACATCGCCATTGATGGAGACACCGAAGACCGGGTCGCCGTCTTTCAGATAGGCCGCCTCCGCCGCTTCAATGAGTTTGGGATAATCGAGCGAAGGAATGCCGTCCACCGGCACACCTCCCCAGACAATTTCTTCCAGCCGTATGCGCATCTTGCCAGGATTTGCACGGCCGTTCCCAAGAAAACGCAGGAATGCGGGGTCAATCCGCTCGAACACGCTGAGTGCGAATTTTTCGAATGTGGGGTGCGGCTTGAGGTCAGTATGGCGCTCCTGCCAAAGCATCGCGTCGTTCCAGCTGTTGAGCGGCTCGCCAGAGAGATTGGACAGCGTCTTGAAAATCCGGGCATCGCCGCGAAACCGCGCCGAGATAATCAATGACGGGATGATGTCTTGATCGCCCCGGGCCTCCAGCGTGCCGAGCGCGTCTTCCATCTGGTCGTCGGACCCGAACAGAACGGTGTTCGCCAGATCGCTTATCTGCTGGCTGGTCAGCTTTTCAGCACTGGCGGCGGAAAAAACGGACCCAAAAGCCGCAATCAGCACGAGGACAAACAGGGGGCGAAGCGTTGAGCGCATGACGGACTCTCTTCTGGACAATTGTCATGGCTAACATCTAAACCGTGCCTGCAGAACCGCTTCACACAGAGTTGCTGGCGGCCTTAGCGGTGTTCACGCAAGCGTCATGAGGAGATTGCACAGACCCGCCTGCGCAAAAGCTTTGGCGCGGCAGCCTTCGCCCTTTGATCTCCGGCTTGCCGAGCCGTAGCCCAAAGGGCGAAGGCTGGTGGAGCAAAGGGGAATCGAACCCCTGACCTCGTCATTGCGAACGACGCGCTCTACCAACTGAGCTATTGCCCCCCACCGGCTTGAGATGAAGCGGTCGTATAAAACTACGATTCTACCGGCTGTCAACCGCGCACTTGCCGCCCCAGTCCTGAGTGGCTAAATGGAGCGCATACGCCAAAGGAAATCCCATGCTCGCCGCACTCCGCACCGTTGACCTCGTCCTGTCAATCTACACCTGGATATTGATTGCCAGCGCCATTTACTCTTGGCTCTACGCCTTCAACGTCGTCAATTCGAGCAACCAGCTGGTGGCCTCTGTCGGCACATTCCTGTTCCGCGCCACGGAGCCTGCGTTGAAACCGATCCGGAAATACATGCCGGATCTGGGCGGCCTGGACGTATCGCCGATCGTGCTTCTGGTGATCATCTTCTTCCTGCGCCAGCTGTTGTGGACGACGATTGCGCCTGCGCTGCTGGGGTGAGCGCCAGCTGAGCGAAAGGCGCTTGCGGCACGGTTTTTGACGTTCTATAGCCGAAGCAGGGCCGTTGCGGTCATTGAACTCAAGGGGATATCATTATGGCCACAGCCGTATTTTCAACGCCCGCGCTTGCGCCGAGCCTCTTGCCGCAGGGCCGCGCATTGCATCTTGCCGGTCTGGTGCTCCTGGCCATTGCCGGCTCGCTCCTGATGTGGGTGTCGGCCAAAATCAAAGTGCCGTTCTATCCGGTTCCGATGACACTGCAGACGCTGGCGCTGTTCGGCATCGCTGCCGCTTATGGGATGCGGCTCGGCGTTGCGACAATTGCGCTCTACCTGATTGAAGGCGCGCTAGGACTGCCGGTGTTCGCCGGAACTCCGGAAAAGGGGATCGGCCTTCTCTATATGGCCGGCCCGACCGGCGGCTATCTGGCCAGCTACATAATTGCCGCTGCCATTGTCGGATACGCGGTTGACCGCGGCCTTGGGCGCAATCCCTTCAAGCTCTTTGGCGCCATGCTTGTCGCGGAAGTGGTTATCCTCGCCATGGGCTTTGCCTGGATGGCGTATCTGTTCGGCATGGAAAAAGCTTTTGCCTTCGGCGTCGGTCCGTTCATCGTGACCGACCTGGTGAAGATAGCGCTTGCTGCCTGCCTTGTGCCTGCAGTGACAGCGTTGCTTACCCGGGCCAAATAACTCCCGATCAGCGAAACAAGCCGGGATGGTCCGCCATCCCGGCTATTTCTTGTGCGCCTTGTAGCGCTCAATCGCCTCGCGGATCAGTTTTTTGGCATCCTCCGCATTGCCCCAGCGCACGACCTTGACCCATTTGCCGGGCTCCAGATCCTTGTAGTGTTCAAAGAAGTGCTGAATCTGCTCGCGGGTGATTTCCGGCACGTCGTTGACGTCCTTGATCTTCTCATAGCGCCGCGTCAGCTTGGTGGTCGGCACAGCGAGGACTTTTTCATCGCCCCCGGCCTCATCTTCCATCACCAAAACGCCAACCGGACGGCAGGCCATGTAGGCGCCGGGAATGATGGCGCGGGTGTTGCACACGATCACGTCAATGGGATCGCCATCGTCTGAGAGCGTGCTAGGCACAAAGCCATAATTGCCGGGATAGCGCATGGATGTGTAGAGAAAACGGTCGACAAACAGCGCGCCGGCCGCCTTGTCCATCTCATATTTGATCGGCTCACCGCCAATCGGCACTTCGATGATGACATTGATCTCGTCGGGTGGATTTTTGCCGGTGGGAATGGCGTCAATGTTCATGTGTGTCCCCTCAAAATATGCCGTTCGACAGACGTAGCCGCGCATCTGAGACCGCGCAACCCAAATCCGGCAATTGACCTGCCGCCCCGAAAGCAGCATTTAGCGCGCAGGGACGATTGGAGAAAAATATGCGCGCCGTGATTCTTGCCGTGCTTGCTTTGCTCGCCCAGCCGTCCCTTGCCTTTGAAAGCGCCTATCAGACCATTAATCTGGATACCGACTGCACGGATGTCGAGACCAATGAGGTTGGCGGGACGTGGAAATGCAAGGGCATCAAGGATTACCCGGTCTGGTTCATTGAGGGCGATGCGCGCCAGTCGGTGTTTTTCGGCCATGTCGGCGACTGGTTCCAGAAAAGCGCCTGGGAGAGCTTCGGGCCATTCAACTATTACAGCGAGACCATCGAATGGCTGACCGACAAGGGCATGCCGGTGGCGGCGATCACACGCTTTTTCATCCAGAACAGCGATGAAAACACGGATGAAACCAAGGGCCAGGTTCTGACCGTGTCAAAAGTTGGCCAGCCCGGCGCGGGCGAGGCCTGTGTCATCGGCTATGTGGATGCGCGGGCGAACAAGGAGCCAAATGTCCTGGCGCGGCAAGTGGCGGAAAAACTGGTGACGTCGTTCAAATGCCGGGTGGACGTGCCGGTTTACCACGGCGTTCGCGGGCCGTATGCGGCCGACCCAAGCCGGAATTTTGAATAAATTCAGTTCCAGACGAAGGCGATTTTCTTCAGGATCTTGTTCTCAAAGCTTTCCGTGCCTTCGGCCACATCTAGCCCGCCCATGGCCTCGTAAAAACCGATGGCGTTGATGTTTTCCTCGAGTGCCCAGACGACCGTGCCCCTCAGGCTGAAATTGGCGCAGCGGGCGCGCGCAGCGGCAAACAGCTGGCCGCCGAAGCCCAGCCCCTGATATTCCGGGCGGATATAGAGCTCATAAATCTCGCCTTTCTGCGCCAGTTGCAGCGTGCGGTTCCGCCCGACAGTCGCATAGCCCGCAACTTTGCCGCCAATATCGGCGACGAGCACGGCGTTTGATCCGCAAATCGTGCGCTGCCACCATTGCGGCCCGCGCCTGGCGATCATGTTCGACAGGCTCTTGTGCGGGATGATCCCGGCATAAGCATATTGCCATGCCTTTTCATGCACGTTCGCGATCGCTTCGCAGTCGCGCTTTTGGGCTGGGCGTATGTCGAAGGTGAGCGTGGTCATAATCCATTAACCATAGCCCGCCTGTCCCAAATCGCAACACTTAAGAGGCCGCGCAGCTTGGAATTTTGGCCGAGTTGCGCCGTTGCCACGTCTATGAGAAGTGTTTCAGGCCGTCCAGAGTGGTCTGAACAGCGCCGAAATAATCTCCAACTTGGCGCCCATCCACCAGCGCGTGGTGCACTTCAATGGTCATGGCCATGGAATGGCGGCCATTTCCATCCGCGACAAACTTGCCCCATGACACGCGCGGAATGCAGTCGTCCGGGCCGGGCAGAGCGTTGTTGATGGACGTATAGTCAAGCCAGGGCATGCAGGAGAGATAGGCCAGATCATCGCGTGCCCCGGAATTGGCATCAAGCCCCGCCTTGGCTTTCGCCGCCTCCATTAACGATAGACACTGCGCGTCAAAGGCCGCGAAGTCCAGCAGGAACGGCACATAGGCATAGTTGAAATTGCCGTTCGCCAGCGGCACGGTCATCGACAGTTCAACGCTGTCATAAAGCGTCACTTCATCGCCGCGAAAGCGCATCAGCAGCTCTGTCACAGCGTGGATACCGGCGCCAATCGCGTAGATGCAGGCGCGGTAGGGCGAGATGTCCTTCGGCTTCAGCTCGTTGAGCAGGCGCGTCACGTCAATGCGCGAGGTAACGGCGTAGTGGGGCTTTGCATAGGTGCGGAAGAAGCGGAACTGGTCCGCGCGCTGCCAAGTGGAGAGGTCAACCGCGCGGCTGGTCATGATTTCGTCAAGCCACAGCCTTCGCCGACTTCTCCGAGCGTTTGCGCTCGTTCGGGTCGAGGAATGTCTTGCGCAGGCGGATGCATTTGGGGGTGACTTCCATCAGCTCGTCGTCCTGAATCCAGGCGAGCGCCCGCTCCAGCGTCATTTTGATCGGCGTGGTCAGGCGCACGGCCTCATCCTTACCGGCGGCGCGGATGTTGGTGAGCTTCTTGCCTTTCAGCACATTTACTTCAAGGTCATTGTCGCGCGAATGGATGCCGATGATCATGCCCTGATAGACCTTGTCGCCCGGCTCGATGATCATCGGGCCGCGGTCTTCCAGATTCCACATGGCATAGGCCACCGCTTCGCCGGAATCGTTGGAGATCAAGACGCCGTTGGTGCGGCCGGGAATGTCGCCCTTGTAAGGCTCATAGGCGTGGAACAGCCGGTTCATGATGGCCGTGCCGCGCGTGTCGGTGAGAAGCTCCGACTGGTAGCCGATCAGGCCGCGCGTCGGGGCGTAAAACACCAGCCGCTGCCGGTCGCCGCCGGAGGGGCGCAGCTCGATCATCTCGGCTTTGCGCTCGTTCATCTTCTGCACGACAATGCCCGAATGGCCCTCGTCCACGTCGATGACGACCTCTTCAATCGGCTCCAGGAGATCGCCGGTCGCCTCGTCCTTCTTGTAGACAACGCGCGGGCGCGAGACGGCCATTTCAAAGCCTTCGCGGCGCATGGTCTCAATCAACACCGCCAGCTGCAATTCACCGCGGCCCGAGACATAGAACGAATCCTTCTCGGCCGATTCCTCGATCTTCAGCGCCACATTGCCTTCGGCCTCGCGCATCAGCCGGTCGCGAATGACGCGGCTCGTCACCTTGTCGCCTTCAGTGCCGGCGAGAGGGGAATCGTTGACGATGAAGGTCATTGTCACGGTCGGCGGATCAATCGGCTGCGCCTTCAGGGGCTGGGTGACTTCCATGGCGCAATAGGTGTCGGCCACGGTCCCTTGAGAAAGTCCGGCGATGGCAACGATGTCGCCCGCAAATCCCTCGTCAATCGGCTGGCGCTCAATGCCCCGAAACGCGAGGATTTTCGAGACGCGGCCTTGCTCGATCAGCTTGCCGTCCTGGCCGATCACCTTGAACTGCTGCGTCGGCTTGATTGAGCCTGAATGAATGCGTCCGGTGATGATGCGGCCAAGAAATGGGTTGGCTTCGAGAATTGTGCCGATCATCGTAAACGGACCGGGCGCCACAGTCGGCTCCGGCACATGTTTGATGACAAGCTCAAACAGCGCCTTCATGCCTTCATCCGAAGGACCATCCGGCGAATCGGCCATCCAGCCATTGCGTCCGGAACCATAAAGCAGCGGGAAATCGAGCTGGTCGTCAGTGGCGTCCAGCGCGGCGAAGAGGTCGAACACTTCATTGACCACTTCGGTGATGCGCGCATCCGGCCGGTCCACCTTGTTGATCGCGACGATGGGCTTGAGGCCGACTTTCAGCGCCTTGCCGACCACGAACTTCGTTTGCGGCATCGGGCCTTCGGCGGCGTCAACGAGAACGATCACGCCGTCCACCATGGAGAGAATGCGCTCCACCTCGCCGCCAAAATCGGCATGGCCGGGCGTGTCGACAATATTGATGCGCGTGTCCTTCCAGACAACGGACGTGGCCTTGGCCAAAATCGTGATGCCGCGCTCTTTTTCAAGATCATTGGAATCCATCACGCGCTCGGCAACGCGCTGATTGTCACGGAACGCGCCGGACTGCTGCAGGAGTTTGTCCACCAAAGTGGTTTTGCCATGGTCAACGTGCGCGATGATCGCGATATTGCGGAGTTTCATATGTCTACTCGGGATGTGAGCGCGGGCAGCCTGGCCGGCGCAGTGTCAGTTGCGCGGGCGTATATAGGAGAAATGTGACAAGTGAAAGGGGTGGAGCAAGATCAATCGATTGCACAAATAGCGAAACTGCGAAAACAAGATCAGTCAATTGATCTTGTATGCCGGAACTCAGCAGTCGAAAATCGGCAAGAAAATCGAGATTCCGATTCTCTGCCCCGCCTTAACCAGGCGGGGCGCTATTCCTTTTCTGCTTTACTCGACCGATATCGCAATCACCTTGTTGTCCATCATCACCGGCACAATCGCGGTCTTGCCGTCTTCGGAGACTTCAAGGTCGGCGCTGCCGGCGTTCATGTCGAGGAGCATTTCGGATGTGCCGTCTTCCTTGATGCGGATGAGCGCGCCTTTCATGAAGTCGGTGACGATGAACGAGCCGTTCGTCCCGCGCTCAAGGCCGTCGAGATTGCCGACGCCTTCGCCGCTGCCGAGGTTCTTCAGCTCTTTGGTGGCGAGGTCGATGGTGAAGAGGTTGCCGGGCGTTTTGGTCGAACCGTCATCGCCCATTTCCTTGCCCCAGCCGGCGACGATCAGCTTGCCGCCTTCCACGCGCAATCCGTTCGGATGCATCAGATCGTCTTTCTCGTACCAAACGCTCATCTTGCCGTCCTTCAGCTGCCAGATCTTGCGCTTGGCAATGTCGGACACATAAACATTACCCGCTTCATCGACGGCGGTGTCATTGAGAAACACCGCGCCTTCAGCCGGATATCTGGCGGTGACTTTACCAACGGCCGGATCGATTTCGACCAGATTGTCGATGTCGGAGACGTACAGCTTGTCTCCGCCCATCACCATGCCTTTCGGCGCATTGAGGCCTTCGATCCACTTCAACGTCGCCATCTTGCCGTCGCCAGAGACCTTGGAGATGAAACCATTGCCATCCTTGTCGAGCGGCCCGCCATTGACGTTGGACACGAAGTAACCACCCGCGCCGTCCGCATATGCGCTTTCCGGGTTCATGAACCCGTCCAGCGACCAAAGCTCCTTGACCTCCGCCTGCGCCGCAAATGCAACGCCGGACACTGCCGCAGCGAGCGACAATTTGATGAATGTAGATGTCATTTGAAAGTCTCCCCGATTTGCCGGGCTTCACCCGGCTTCGTCCGGACCACCCGCGTGCACGAATCCACACTTTTGTGGCATGCACAAGTGCGCATTGGTGCAACCCGCGCGAATCGCGAATGCTGTTTCCGGGACTTCAGCCCACGCTCAATTGCTCCCGGATCGCAAGGCCTCCCGGCAGACAATGCCGCAGAAAATGGCAAAGCCTGTAAGCACCATGACAGATCCCGCAATTATCACCGGGAGCAAGGTGTCATCGCCGCTCGTCAGTGTGATACCCAGGGTGCCAAAACTGGCAACCAAGCCTATGCTGACAAGCGCGATCTGGAGTTTCGCAAGCCGCCCGGCAAGGTGCGGGTGCAGGCGATAGTAGGCTCCGAACACAAACATGCTCACCCAGCCGATGAGGTTGATATGGGCATGGACAGGCACCAGGGTAAAGTCGTGGGCAATGCCCATGAACATGCCAAGGGAAACCCCGCACACCGATGCGATGCTGGCATAGGCAAAGCAAAATTGCGCAATGCCATTGGTGCCCGCGCTGACTTCAATTGCTTTCGTCATCCTGCGTACCCTCCCTTGTCGAGATAGTCCTGCTCCTCCGGCCGCATCTTGCGGCCAAGCATTGGGTTGCGATGCGGGAAACGGCCGAAGCGCTTGATGATTCCGTGGTGGCGCTGCGAATGCGAGACGGCGGGTTCGCCCATATGCTTGACCAAAGCCACGGCGCGCTCCTGATCGGCCAGAGATTCGGAATGACCGAAGGGCAGATAGAAGAACAGCGGCAGCATGCCTTCGAACGCGCGGTCGAAGCCCTTGCTGATGGCGATGTCCGCCACGATGCGGGCGGCCTGATCGGTGACATACATCCAGAGCGTTCCGCGGAAGCTGTTGCGCGGATATTGATCGAGCAGGAGCACCAGAGCCATCGCACCTTCCGCCGTATCGAGCCAGTGATG
Organism: uncultured Alphaproteobacteria bacterium; assembly: GCA_963792485.1. Lineage (GTDB taxonomy): Bacteria > Pseudomonadota > Alphaproteobacteria > Rhizobiales > Rhizobiaceae > JANOYJ01. The sequence goes on along the minus strand of CAWBWL010000001.1, from coordinate 321,178 downwards.
GAGCTGACCACTTGCCGCAGCGACAAAATCGAACGCAAACTCATCGCCAAAGGCCTTGTCAAAGGCCGGGTCAGCCTTGAACCAGCGTTCGGGTCCCGCATCGCGCCAGAAACTGACGATCTGCGATGGTTCGAACCTGACCTGTGTTATCATGTTCATCTCTTGCTCCTTCAGTAGCCATGGTGCCGGGCATGGCCGCGGCCTGATTCAACGGCGTAGTCAATCTCGTCGCGGGCGATGCCGATGTCGGCAAGCACCCGGTCATCGAGCCGGGACAGCTGGCGCTTTGCTTCCCGTTTGAGGAAACGTTGCTTGGCCCGGCCAAGGAAGGTCAGTGGAAGTTTCATTTTGATTTTTCTCTCTCAATGGGGGTGGTCCAGATTGAACTGGACCACCCATCTCCAGCCTTGGATTCGGGGGGGCGAGGCTGGAGAATGTTGTGGGTTTATTTGCTGTTGCGAGCGCCCGCGCCGTTGGACAGGAACCCGCCGATAGAACGGGCATTTCCAGCGGAGATGGAGCTGCTGTCGCTGGGGATGGCCCCGAGATGATCCAGAGCATCGTAACCCAGGCGATCGCTGCAATGTTTCTCCATGTAAGCGCGGCTGAGGTTTTTCGCGACGGCGTGGCCGCAATCCTCGTGCTGGCTGCCAGCCGAAGCCGAACCAGCTGCGGCCAGCAGCGCCGCGAATGCAAAAGCGAGTTTCTTCATGTTCAAGTCTCCAAATATTTCAATCCCTGAGGCGGTGGTTGAACTGCAATCGGACCTCCGCCAAGGGAATGTTGTGTTTGAGCAGTTCATGGCGCTGGAATAGGCTACCCATGCGGGATGCGCTTTGAGACGGACGTGATTTTTTCTTGAGAGTTGCTTGAGTGTTTGTCCAATAATGCATTTTCGCGGCCATCAGATGCGACTCTCTGCGCTTCCGGTGCTCACGAACACGGAGCTCGCTCCGCCCAAAGTGCCCCGCCCTTAAGTCACAAGCGACTGGCTGGGACCCCGAGCTTCTCGAAAGCCGCACCAGCTGACTCGCGATAATGAATTCTTGAACAAACACTGAGATTTGGCCTAAAGAGCCGCCGGGGCGCGATTGGGATGAATCCAAGTGCGCTATTCGTTCGAAAATTTTTCAATTGACCTTGAGCGCATGGAACTGCGCCAGGGTGATCTGAGCGTCGAAGTGGAGCCGCAGGTCTTCGATCTGCTGGCGTTTCTAATTGCCAACCGCAACCGCGTTGTGTCCCAGGACGAGATCTTTGATGCGGTGTGGAGCGGACGCATCGTTTCGCAATCGACGCTGACCAGCCGCATCAATGCGGCGCGCGCTGCCTTGGGTGACAATGGCAGTGAACAGCGCCTCATCAAGACCGCGCCGCGCCGGGGTTACCGGTTTGTCGGGAGCGTGGAAGAAGTATTTCCGGGCAATGCCGAAGCGCTTCAAACGGAAAAGGTCAAAGACAAACGTCAGGAAATCCAGTTCTGTTCAACGCCTGACGGCGTGACAATCGCCTATTCAAAAGTCGGCGAGGGCTTGCCTCTGGTCAAAGCTGGCAATTGGCTCAATCATCTGGAATATGACTGGGAAAGCCCGGTGTGGAGCCATTTGCTGCATTGGATGGCTGACCGCTGGCAGCTTGTGCGGTATGACACGCGCGGCAACGGCCTTTCGGACTGGGATGTGGATGACATATCTTTTGAGGGGATGATCCGCGATCTTGAAACTGTTGTGGATGCCGCCGGCCTCGACCGCTTCGTGCTGTTCGGCGCCTCACAAGGCTGTGCCGTTTCGATTGACTATGCGGTCAAACATCCTGAGCGCGTGAAGAAGCTTGTGCTCTATGGCGGCTTTGCAAGGGGCCGCCGCATCCGCGGAACGCAAGCCGATGTTGAACAGGCCGATGCGATGCTGACGTTGATGCGCACGGGCTGGGGCGGTGAGAACCCGGCCTTCCGCCAGGTCTTCACCTCGCTGTTTGTGCCGGGCGGAACGCCGGAACAGGTGCAGTGGTTCAACGACCTGCAGCGCAAGACAACATCGCCCGACAATGCGGCGCGGATCCGCTATGTGTCCGACATAATCAATATCGTTGATGTGTTGCCGCAGGTGCAGACGCCAACCCTCGTCATGCACTGCCGCAATGATGCGATCCAGCCTATCGGGGAAGGCAGACTGATTGCGGCGGCCATTCCCGACAGCCGCTTTGTTGGCCTTGACGGAGAAAATCACCTGATACTTGAGTCCGACCCAGGCTGGAGGCGCTTCACCGAAGAGTTCGAGGCATTTGTCGAGGCAGTGTGATATTTGGCCGGCGAGTGCAAGCATGTCGGCCAAGCCTTCGTGATAAAGTCTCGGCATCAAGTTCTGCGACCACTGGGGACACTCTGGCGGCAGCCTTGTTTCATTCGCGGAAGGGACAAGCGTGGATTGGTCATTCGTCCGCAAATCGTGAACGCTGTGGTGCGCATTGTCGCCATTTGAAACAACGGGCGCAGCACCTAACTTAACTTGGTCCACAATACCAACCGAAAGTCGCATCATGGCAGACCTCTCCGCATTCCCCATCACCACGCGCTGGCCCGCCAGCAATCCCGATATCATCCAGCTGTATTCGCTGCCGACGCCAAACGGCATCAAAGTATCGATTGCGCTGGAAGAGCTTGGTCTGCCCTATGAGCCGCATCTCATTGACTTTGGCACCAATGACCAGATGAGCGCAGAGTTCATTTCGCTCAACCCCAACAACAAGATCCCGGCAATCATCGACCCGAACGGGCCGGACGGAAAGCCGCTGGCGCTCTGGGAATCCGGTGCGATCCTGATGTATCTGGCCGAAAAGACCGGCAAACTAATCCCCGCCGATGCAGCCGGGCGCTATCAGGCGATGCAATGGGTGTTCTTCCAGGTCGGCGGTGTCGGGCCCATGTTCGGCCAGCTCGGCTTCTTCCACAAATTCGCCGGCAAGGACTATGAGGACAAGCGCCCGCGCGACCGCTATGTGGCCGAAACAAAGCGCCTGCTCGGCGTCTTGGACAAGCATCTGGACGGTAAGCACTGGGTCATGGGCAAAGACTACACCATCGCGGACATTGCCATTTTCCCCTGGGTGCGCGGCCTTGTCGGCTTCTATGCGGCCGGCGATCTGGTTGGCTGGGACGAGTACAAGAATGTGGCGCGGGTTCTCGACGCCTTTGTGTCGCGGCCTGCCGTAACAAAAGGAGCCACCATCCCCGCCCGGGGCTAGCGAGGCTCAGCCCACCCTTCAAGATAATCATCCAGAAACCGCGAAACGAGTGCATCGGTCACATTCGGCATGATGATCGCATGCGCCTCGTTGCGATAGCAGGCAAGCTGATAGCGCTTGACGATGGCTTCGGATGGCTGCGGGAACACCAATGTCATTCCGAACGGATTGCACAGGACAGGCACCCCGGCCTCGCGCAGCGCGTCTGCCAATGCGGAGGCGCGGGCGAGGCACGACTCCACATCGGATGCGTAGCCTTCAAGCCCATGCCCCATCACCCGCGACCAGACCGCGAGCACGGCGTGGCCGTTTCGCGAGCCCATCAGCGTCGTGTCATTTGAGCGCAGATAGGCGATGTTGGACGCGATGCGCTCGACGTGGCGCTTGCGGGCGATCAGCACGCCGCAGGGCATGGGTGTTCCGATCATTTTGTGGCCCGATGTTGAGATCGAGTCGATCGGCAATCTGAAGCTCGGGCGAATCTGCCTCCGGTGCGCCATCGGCAAACGGGATCACCATCGCATTCAGCGCGCCATCGAGATGAATGTAGCGCCGCTCAGGCGTGATACCCGCCGCGTCGAGCATGGCAATCACGCCGGCCACATCATCATGCGCGCCCTTCATTGTCGTGCCGCAGGTTAGAGCAAGGATGACCGTGCGATCGCCGAAACCCGCGCAGGGTTGCGGCGAGCACATCAAGATCAATCTCTCCATTCTCGCGCGCCGCCACATGGATCGCCTCCATGCGCAAAATGCGGGCGGCTTTCGGGATCGAGTAGTGCGCCTCGGTGCTGTGGATCAGGACGGCATCGGGCAGCGCTTCGCGGCCAAGGTAGATGCCCCAGAAATTGCCTTCCGTGCCGCTCGCGCCGATGGAGCCCCAGAACTCTTGCTTGTCCTCGCACGCCCACAGATCCATGAACCAGTCGACCGCCTCGCGCTCAAGGTCGCAAACCTCCGAACCATAATGCGAGCCGGCATAGGGATCGCCGAGATTGTTGATGAGATATTGGCCGAGCCCTGCCGGGACGCCGGGGCTGAAAGAGAGATTGTACGGATAGCCGAGATGATTGGCATGCGCCGCGCGCATGCGCTGCTCGGTCAAGGCAAACACTGGCGCAAGATCGCTCGCGGATTTGCCGATGGGGGCCCATTGATTGAACTGAAACAGCTTGGCCATGATGACGGTCCTGTGCGCGGCATATGCCGCTTTGTGTGAACAGCCGCTGCCCGGACCAGTGCGTCGGCTGTTGGCGGATTGATCATGGCCGCATGACGCCGTCATCACCCATATTGATGACGCAGAAAGTATTGTTGAAGGAAAACACAAAACGGCGGGAGTGACCCCGCCGTTTGAAATCCAATCTACAGATGAAGAGCTTATTCTTTGGCAGCTTCGGCCGGAGCCTCTTCCGCGGCTGCCTCTGCAGGCGCTTCCTCAGCAACAGCCTCGGCCGGAGCCTGTTCCGCGACAGCTTCAGCCGGAGCGGCGGCAGCTTCTTCGGCGGCAGCCTTTGCAGCGGCAGCTGCTTCCGCCTCGGCGGCCTTGGCGGCAGCGGCTGCGTCGATGGCCGCCTGCTTGTCAGCTTCTTCCTTGGCTTTGGCGTCTATGATCTTCTGCGCGGCGGCGGCGTTGCGCTCTTTGGCCTTGGTGCCGAGCTCGGCCTTTTTCGGATTTGAGCGGGCTTCGCGCTTTGCGACGCCTGCCTCATCCAGGAAGCGCAGGACGCGGTCGGTCGGCTGCGCGCCTTTGGCGATCCAGGCCTGCGCCTTTTCGCCGTCGATCTTCACGCGGTCGGGCGAGCCCTTGGCGAGCAGCGGGTTCCATTTGCCGATCGCTTCAATGAAGCGGCCGTCGCGCGGCGCGCGGGCGTCGGCGACGACGACGTGGTAGTAAGGGCGCTTCTTGGAGCCAGCGCGGGCGAGACGGATTTTCAGTGCCATGGTGTAGTTCCTTCGTTTTCAGTTTTTCGTCGCGGCCGTTTCGGCCTTGATCTGTTCGTGGTGGCGGATGACTTCGCGGATGATGAAGTTCAAAAACTTCTCCGCAAAATCGGGGTCAAGATGCGCGTCTTTCGCCAATTGGCGCAGACGCTCGATCTGGATTTTTTCGCGCGCCAAATCGGCGGGCGGCATGCCGTGCTGGGCTTTCAACACGCCGACTTCCTTGGTGCGGCGAAAACGCTCGGCGAGCATGTTGATGAGCGCCGCATCGATATTGTCGATGGAGGCGCGCAGGTCCGCGAGTTTGGCTTGAGGATCGGTCAATGGAGCCTCGCAGCGTGGGCGCGGAATTCCGCTGGCGGAAGATGGCGGCACATTTCGAGCATGCCATATGGCTTGAACTCGAATGACCCGTCGCGGTGAGCGCCAAGGCGCTCGGCCAGCGCGAACGAAGGCTGATTGTCAAGAAACACCGCCGACATGGCCGTGGTCCAGCCAAGCTCCTCATAGGCGAATGTGATGCTGCGCACGGCGGCCTCGATGGCGTAGCCGCGCCGCTGGAACTGCGGCAGGATCGTCCAGCCGATTTCCGGCTCCGGCCAGCCTTCAGGATACCAGGGGCCGACAATGCCGACGGCGCGGCCGCTTGCCTTCTCTTCGACCACGAATTTGCCGAAGCCGCGCAGGAACCAACCTCCGGCATAAGACGCGATCCGCCGCCATGTTGCCGTGCGCGCCTCCGGCCCGGCGACGAAACGCGAGGCTTCGGAGCCGTAAAAGTCGGCGAACTGCTCAAAGTCGCCCGGCTGGAAGCCGCGCAGGATAAGGCGCTTGGTGTCGAGGACGGGGATCATTTCTTCCCCCCTCCCGGCAGGCCCGGAAGCCTTGGCCCGCCAAGACCGGGCAGCTTTGATCCGCCCAAGCCCGGCAGCTTCGGCATTCCGCCGCCGCCAAAGCCCGCCGCCTCGGCCTGCTTCTGCAAAGCCTCCAGCTGCTTCGGGTCCATCTTCGACAGTTCCGGCATTCCGCCGCCGCCCATCATGCCGCCGAGGCCACCAAGCCCCATCTTGCTGGCAAGGCCGCCCATCATCTGCTTCATCATGCCGCCGCCCTTGCCGCCCTTCATGGCTTTCATCATGTCCGCCATCTGGCGGTGCATTTTCAGAAGCTTGTTGATCTCGGCGGCGTCGGTGCCGGAGCCTTTGGCGATGCGCTGTTTGCGCGAATGTTTGAGGAGGTCAGGGTTCGCCCGCTCGAACTTGGTCATCGACGAGACGATGGCGATCTGACGGTCGAATGTCTTGTCCGACAGGCCGGCGGCGGACATCTGATCCTTCATCTTGCCCATGCCGGGCATCATGCTCATCATTCCGCCCATGCCGCCCATTTTCTTCATCTGGCGCAGCTGGTCGGCAAGATCGTCGAGATCGAACTTGCCCTCCTGCATCTTCTTCGCCATCTCGGCGGCCTTGGCGTGGTCGATATTCTCGGCGGCCTTTTCCACCAAGGAGACAATGTCGCCCATGCCGAGGATGCGGTCGGCGATGCGCTTGGGGAAGAATTCCTCCAGCGCGTCCATCTTTTCGCCGACGCCAATCAGCTTGATCGGCTTGCCGGTGACGGCGCGCATCGACAAAGCCGCGCCGCCGCGCCCGTCGCCATCCATGCGGGTCAGCACAAGGCCGGTGATGCCGACGCGCTCGTCAAATGATTTGGCGAGATTGACCGCGTCCTGACCGGTCAGCGAATCAGCGACCAGCAGAATTTCATGCGGGTCCGCCTTCTTGCGGATATCCGCCATTTCGATCATCAGCGGCTCGTCAATATGCGTGCGGCCGGCGGTGTCGAGGATGACGACGTCATAAGAGCCGAGCTTGGCCGCCTGCACGGCGCGGGCGGCGATATCGACCGGGGTCTGGCCCGCAATGACCGGCAGTGTCGCGACGCCGGTCTGCTCGCCGAGCTGGCGCAGCTGCTCCTGAGCGGCCGGGCGGCGCGTGTCGAGCGAGGCCATCAGGACCTTTTTCTTCTGCCGCTCAAGGAGCCGCTTGGCGATCTTGGCCGAAGTCGTGGTCTTGCCGGAGCCCTGCAGGCCGACCATCATGATCACGACCGGCGCTGGCGCGTTCAGGTCAATGCCGACGCCTTCGGTGCCGAGGAGGTCCACCAGCTCGTCATGGACGATCTTGACGACCATCTGGCCGGGCTTGATCGATTTGACGATCTCCGCGCCAACCGCTTTCGCCCGCACCTTGTCAGTGAAGGAGCGCACAACATCGAGCGCCACATCCGCCTCGAGCAGCGCCCGGCGCACTTCGCGAAGCGCAGCGGAAACGTCGGAATCAGACAGCGCGCCGCGGCCCGTGAGGCCGTTCAATATGGCGCCTAGTCTTTCCTGCAGCGATTCAAACATGCGTCGTTCCTTTGCCTTGAAGATTTCCTCCAAGGTGGTGTCCCGCCGCCCAAAATCCAAACCCAAAGCAAAACAGCATCCGGGGGCGCACAGCGCTGCCGGATGTTGACCTCCCGGTTCATTTCACATGGAAATTTCCGGGTCGGCTGCTCGGAGAAAGGATCTCGTCGCGGGATTTGAGGTGCGTAAACAGGAAAAGGGGCGGCGTGTCAAGTTTGGCAATCGCGCGGTGCGCGCACAAACCTGCCAAATAGCCAAGCGTATCCGCAGCCGGTCCGTGGACTGTCAGCAGAGGCGGAATTCGAAACTTGACGCGCGAAAATCCTTACGAGGTATCCTGCTTCCTGCGCATCTCGCTCAGAAAATAGCAGCAGTCGCTTAGGCATTGCCAAGTTGTTTTGGGCGGCTGCGGTAGGCATCAGCTTCAGATGAAGCTGCCGTCATCATTTCCGCGCCTCAAGGGCTTTCGCTACCCTCGCGAGATTATCGCCTATGCGGTATGGGTGTATCATCGGTTCGCACTGAGCGCGGCGGATGTCGAGGATCTTCCGGCCGAAGTGTTGCGCCAATAGCTGAAGCTGCGTTCTCGATTGTCGAGCGAAATGACATAGAGACCCGCATTCATTCCCTCCATTATCTTGACGTGGGTGAAACCGCATTGCCAGCTGTCGCATGACGCAGAGCTCATCTGACGCCGCCTTGAGAGCTGCAACCTACAACTGCTGTGCCGGTGTGAGCAGTCCTGACGGCTTGATGCACAAAGCGGCGGCGGTGATCGGTGAAATCAAATGACCTGTCTCCGGATCACGCGCTTGTGCGGTCGCGCTCAAGACTTTTAGATGCCTGATGGTGCCTCCCATTCTTAGTGTCGGCTGCTTCTCCGCTTGTCGCCACTGGCTCAACAGGCGTTCCATGTGGGATCGGTTCCCCGTGTAACCCCTGTGATGGGTATCCGAGAACGGGCCACGGCCACTTCGGTCACCCAACGCTCTTTCAGAAATGCCTCGAAATAAAGGGGCGATGACGGCTTGCGGGCCAAAGGACTGCGAAAGATCGGCTCGAAAAGCTCTTGTCTGGTTTCCTGCCTGCGCTGCCGCAGCAGATACTGATGCTTGACGGCACGTGACAGCAAAAGGTCATGGCCCTCATTCTTAGAATCGCTTGCAGCGGATCGGCGGCACTGGGCGGCAAGCAGGACCGGCGGGAGACGGCGTATGAACGGCTCAGCTGCTCCTCGACACTCTTGCGCAGATTTTCCAAAAGATGAAACCGGTCGGCGACTTGCTGTGCCTTGGGTGCGCCAAGCGTGGCTCCGCGCGCATAAAGACCACATTTGTCCCGGCTGATGGTCTCGACCTCCGGATGACGCTTGAACCAGCGTTCAACGGCGTCCGCACTGCGATCTTCAAGAACATCGATCACTTGGCGGCGCTCCAGATCAATCAATATCGTGCAGTAGCTTGTTCCCTTGAGCTGGCTCCAGTCGTCAATACCCACCACGCGAACCGGGTATTTGACGGTTTCGCCTTGATCACCACGCTCCAATGCGCGAATAATCGTGTCGTCGCTGGTTGTTTGACCAAGACGCCCTAACAATCGTTCGCCGGGACGTCCGCCGACACTATGGTCAATCAGACGAACGATCTGCTCTGCGCGTCGTGCTCGACGGCCATGCGGCCGGAACTATTCCGCATTCAGCGCAATGAACGTCTGACGCACGCATGCCGCACTGCGGCAGCGCCAACGTGAGACTTGCAGTTGAAGCACCACTTCGCGACTCATCGCTGGAAGGTCTGCGAGCCTTCGCCGATGCCAACCATGGCGCGACGCAGAGCGGAGATAGCAATCAGGACAGACTCCCGACTGCTGCTGCAAGCGAGCGAGCAGAAATACGCCATTTGTTTTCGACAAGCGCAGACACCGTCACCTGCACGTCAGTCAGCAGGGCAAGGACAATCCGGTTCAGCATGGGAGCAAGTCAAATACAAATGGCCACCATCCGCAACCTACCTCCACGGACTTTGAGGCAGACCCGGCAAATGCCTCCCCACGCAGGCGCAAACAGTTGACACTCCGCCTGCCTTGCCGCTCAATTGGCGCAGTTTTCAAAGTGCAGGAATCGTTCGTTGAGCGCCCAATCCCTCATTGTTTTTCTGAAGCGGTCGGTTGGAGGGAGTTTGGCGTCTGCTGTCATTTACCGCGATTTTGCCGCAGCGCTGCGCAGCGCCATTCAGGAGGGCGTGCTTGAGCATGGCGCGACGCTGCCGAGCGAGCGGGAGCTCAGCGATGATGTCGGAATCTCGCGCACCAGCGTGCGCAAGGCGATGGAGAGCCTGGTCGATGAAGGCCTGTTGATCCGCCGCCAAGGCGCGCGCACAATGGTTGCCAAGCGGGTGGAGAAGCCGCTGTCGAGCCTGACGTCTTTCAGCGAGGACATGCGCTCGCGCGGTGTGCGGCCCGGCATGGTCTGGCTGTCGCGCGATGTGGGCGCTGCCTCGCCGGCCGAGACGATGGCGCTCAATCTGTCGCTCGGCCAGCAGGTGTCACGCTTGCGGCGGCTGCGCACGGGCGACGGCAAGCCGATGGCGATCGAGCATGCCGCCGTGCCGGTCGCTTTCCTGCCGGATCCGGCTGTGGTGACATCCTCTCTCTATGAGATATTGGCGCAATCCGGCTGCCGCCCGGCGCGCGCTTTGCAGCGCCTGCGCGCCGCCATCGCCAACAAGGAGGATGCCAAGCTGCTCGGGCTGGAGCCCGGCGCGCCGCTTCTGGTGGCGGAGCGGCGCTGCTTCACCAGGGAGGGCCGGCCGGTGGAATTCACTCAGACTCGCTATTGCGGCGAGCGCTACGACTTCCTCGTCGAACTTCGGCAAGGGGAAACTGACTGATACCAGTAAAATACCAGTTTTCGGATTTCTAGCTGATTCTTAAATACTTGTTGCCAACTGGTTCTGCCGTGAATACGATTTCCATTCACTCAGGGAGAGAGTGGATTGAAACCCATTTTAGCGCAGCTTGCTGGTTCGCTCATTGTGTCGTGTCAGCCCGTGCCGGGCGGCCCGCTTGACCGGCCAGAGATTGTTGTCGGGTTTTCTCTGGCAGCTTTGGCGGGCGGGGCAAGGGGTCTGCGCATCGAGGGGGTGGAAAACGTCCTTGCCGTCCGGGCAGCAACCAAGGCTCCCATCATTGGCCTCATCAAGCGCGACCTCAACAATTCGCCGGTGCGCATTACGCCGTTTGCGGAGGACGTTGAAGCGCTGGCAAAAGCCGGCGCGGACATTATCGCTTTCGACGCCACGGATCGCCAACGCCCTGAAGCGGCAAGCGACCTGTGCAAGGCTGTCCAAGACTTGGGCAAGATCGCCATGGCGGATATTTCCTCGCTCGCCGAGGCGCGCGCCGCGATCAAGTTTGGCGCCGGCCTGATTGGCACGACGATGTCCGGCTACACCGGCGGGGCAGAGCCGGACGAGCCTGACCTCCATTTGTTGGCCGAGGCGGCGAAACTGGGCTGCCCGATCATTGCCGAGGGCCGGATACGCACGCCCTCACAGGCGGCCAGCGCGATAAGTGCGGGCGCTTTCTCCGTCGTTGTCGGCTCGGCCATCACACGGCCCGAACACATCACGTCATGGTTCGCCGGTGCGATCAATCAGGCCGGGCCGCCTGAGCGCAAGGGCGCAATGACATGAGCTGCGTCCTTGCCATCGATATCGGCGGAACCAAGACTCTTGCCGCGCTTGTGGACGGCGCGCGCGTGATTGAAACGCGGCAGGCGCCGACGCCGCGCGATCTCAGCACCGGGCGCTGGAGTGGCGCGATTGCGGATCTGGCAGGCGACTGGCAGGGCAGGTTTGACTTCGTGGGGGCGGCGGTCACGGGCGTGATTTCCAACGGCCGCTGGTCTGCATTGAACGCGGCAATCCTTCCGGTGCCGCCCGATTACCCGCTTGTGTCGGAGCTTGAGAGCGCACTTGGCAAGCCCGCCGCATGCTTCAACGACGCCCATGCCGCGGCCTGGGGAGAATATAGGTTTGGCGCGGGGCGGGGCGAAGACCTGTTCTTCCTCACTGTCTCAAGCGGCATTGGCGGCGGCGCGGTCATTGACGGTAAGCTGCTTGAGGGCCGCGGCGGCATAGCGGCGAGCGCCGGGCTGCAGCTCATGGGAATATCCGGTGAAGGCGGCCCTGTCGAAGACCAGGCGGCGGGTCTGTGGATGGCCCGCGCGGCAAAGCAGACCGGACACTGTGGCGATGCGGTGTCAGTCTTTACCGCTGCGGCAAATGGTGAAGACTGGGCGGCCAGGATTTTGGATCAGTCAGCGGACGCCGTTGCCAATCTTGTCCTGAACATTCAGCTCATGTTCGATCCGCCCCGTATCATCATCGGCGGCGGCATCGGGCTCGCGCCCGGTTACCTCGATCTGTTGAGTTTGCGGCTTGCGACTGTTCCGCCGGCCCAAAGACCCGAGCTCCGCCCTGCGGCGCTCGGCAAGCATGCCGGTGTTGTCGGCGCCGCCGATCTCGCTTTGAGAAATATCAAACCGCAATAAGGAGGATAAAATGAAACATCTCAAGATTTTGCTCGCCGGAGCGGCCATGCTGGCTGTGTCCGGCGCCGCTTCGGCCTGGGCAGAGGTGACTGTGCTCGGCTGGCCGGGGGGACCGGAAGAAGCGGCGCTGCGCAAGGCGGCTGAAGCCTATAACGCCACAGCGGCAGACGCCGACAAGGTCAAGCTGATCTTCTTCAACCGCGATGGGTTCTTTGACAAACTGGCGGCCGACCTTGCTGCCGGTTCGAAAGAGTTCGATGTGAACCTGCTCGCCACCTATGCCATCGGCCGCTACGCGCCTTTCATGGACCCGATCGAGCTGCCTGCCGCAGCCAAGGATGTGTTCAGCGAAAAGGTGCTGGCCACCATGCAGTATGAAGGCAAGCAGTTCGGCATTCCGACCGACCTGTCCATGCACTTCATGTATTACCGCAAGGATCTCATTGATCAGCTGATGAGCGATGCCGCGTGGAAGACGCGATATGGCGAGATCAGCGAAAAGATGATGGGCAAGAAGATGGAGCCGAAGGACCCGGATCAGTGGACCTGGGAAGACTGGATGGCGACAGCGCTGTTCTTCACCAAGGAAATCAATCCGGACAGCCCCTCCCGCTATGGCGCGGTGCTGCAGATGAAGAACCTTCTGTTCAACATGATGATCTGGCATTCGGCGGCAAGGGCCAATGGCGGCGACTGGATGGACGCCGACGGCAAGGTCACGGTGGACAGCCCGGCCTTCCGCACCGCGCTCGACATTTATAAAAAGCTGTTTGACGCCGGCGCTTCGCCGAAGGATTCCACGACCTATGAATATGCCGAAGCCAATGCGGCGTTTGGTTCCGGTCAGGCGGCGACCATGTTGCAATGGAATGCGGCGTTCGGCGATCTTGACAACAAGGAGAAGACCCCGGCCGTCGCCGGAAAGATTGGAACGGTTGCTCCGCCAACTGGCCCCGCCGGGCGCTTCACCCATATCCATGGTCTTGGGCTTGGGCTGAACAAAGCGTCGCAGAACAAGGAAGGCGCGCTGAAGTTCATCAACTGGCTCTCGACGGCTGAGACGATGGAGCTCTACTCCAAGGCCGGCGGATCGCCCGCCTTGTCGGAAGCGCTTGTTGCCAAGGTCAGCGCCGACCGGCCGGATCTCGTCAAGCTAGGACAGTTTGCCGGGGCCTATGGCTTTGTGATGAATGGCGGCACGTCCGCCAAGGCGCTGCAGGTCTATGAGGCGCAGGCAAAAGAGTTCACCGCCTATTGGGGCGGCTCGAAATCGCTTGACGAGGCGCTTGCCGCCGCCACAGCAAGCATGACAGAGCTCTTGAAGAAATAAAGAGCCAAACAATGCCCCGCCGGTTCGCTGGCGGGGCCTTCTCAAGCCAGACGGAAAATATGGCGAACCGGCGGAAAATTGAAGGTGTCTATCTCACCTCCCCCTTGGCGGTTTTCCTCATGGCCCTGCTGGGGTTCCCGCTGCTTGTTGATCTCGTCTACTCGGTTTCCGATGTGGGATTTGAGAATATCCGCGCGCCGGTTCTCTCCGGCTTTGGCAATTACGCCAAGGCGCTGGCCGATCCGGAATTCTGGTCGGCCGCATGGTTTTCGCTGCGCTTCGGCCTGATCGTTTCGCTCATACAGGTCAGCGCCGGGCTTTTTCTCGCCATCTTCCTCGCGCCGCTTCTGGCCAAGCGCCCATGGCTGATGGCGTTTCTTGTTCTGCCGATGATGGTTGCGCCGGCATTGGTCGGACTGATGTACCGGCTGATCCTGCATGAGTTCGTCGGCGTCGTGCCCTACTATCTGCTGCTGTGGTTCAATGACTTTCCGGCCTTTCTGGGCAGGGAGAATGCGTTCAAAACGCTGGTCACAATCGAGACGCTGCAATGGACCCCGTTCGCGCTTCTTATTCTGCATGCTGCCTATTCCGCCATCCCGGCGGATATCAGGGAGGCTGCCGAAATGGACAATGCCCTCGGCATCAAGCGGCTGATGGCAATTGATCTGCCGATGATGGCGCCCGCCATCGGCGTCACTTTCTTCATCCGCTTCATCGACAGTTTCCGCGTGTTTGACAATGTCTACACGCTGGTCGGCGCGGGCGCAGGCGGCGCCACGACATCGATGAGCATTTACATTTACCAGGCCTTCTTCAAGACAGGCAATATCGGCCTCGCCGTCGCTGCCTCGATGCTCTTGTTGGCCGGCTCATTTCTTGTGCTTTATGCCATCAACCGCTTCGCATCGCGAAAGGCGCAGGCATGAAAAGGCGCTTCATCAACATGCTGCGCTGGCTGGTCTTCATCGTGGCGGTTCTGGCCATGAACTTCCCGGTTATCTCAACCTTGGTGACCTCGCTGAAAGGCGATGCGGAAATTTCCAGCAGCGCTTCGCTCTGGATCAGTGAGCCTACCCTGGTGAACTACGCGGCAATCTTCGGCATGGCTGACAGGTTCGACATTGTGCACTTCCTGTTCAACAGCCTCATCGCCTCCCTGATCGGCTCGGCGCTTGCCATCGCGCTTGCCTTTCCCGCCGCCTACGCCATGGTCAGGTACGGCACGGGACAGAAATGGCTGATGCCGCTGGTGGCGAACCTGCGCGCCATTCCGCTGATCATTTTCGCCATCCCGATTTATCTCATGTACCAGCAGGTCGGCCTGCTCGACACGCGGATTGGCCTGGCCCTTATCTTGTGCCTCGTCAACGTTCCGCTTGTGCTGGTTCTGTTTGCAGCGGCGATTGCCGAGCTTCCCATCGAGATTGAAGAGGCGGCCCGAGTGGACGGCGCAAACACCATGAAGCTGCTTTTTTTCGTTGTCGCGCCCATGTCCCTCAATGTCATGGCAGCCTCCAGCGTCCTTGCCTTCATCTATTCCTGGAACGAGTTCCTATTCGGGCTGATGCTGACGACAAGTTCTGCAACGCCGGTCAGCGTCGGCGCTTCGTTCTTCTTTGCCGCGTCAGGCGGCGGCGTGCGCTGGGGCGTCGCAGCGGCGGTGATGATCCTCGCCACGCTGCCGCCGCTCCTGCTTGGGCTCATCATGTACCGCCAGATCGGCAAGTCGATGACGGCGGGCGCGGTCAAGGGGTAGGGCCATCCGACTTCCGTTCGTCAGCCATATCTTGGCTGATGGCGGCTATAATTACGGGCGGGTGGCGGCCGCCACCAGCACGGTCGCCAAAATCGTCAACGAACGGCCGGATCAATCCGGTGTCGTGATCCTGCTGCGGCGATGGGTGGTGAAGCGCTTCTTTGCATGGAGCAACCCGAACAGGCGATTGGCAAATGACTTCGAGACCACCATCAAGTCCGCCACAGCCCCACTCCACCCTGCTTCTGCAATGCTGCTCGTCAGGCAAAGAGCAAGGACACTATAACCGGCTCACAAGCAGATCAGGATAACTGAACTGCCAGCGTGAGGACCCTTGTAGATCGAAATTCTCCGGTTACAATCAAGATCAACTGCGGACAAAGACCAACCAAAGAGGCTCTCTGCAAAACCCCATCGAACGCGCCAAGACCCGCCAACGCCAAATAATGGCCCACCGGAACCCGACATGAGCAGCCCTGCCCGCACCTTGCGTATAGGAACGATGATCAACGCCAGCGGGGGATATGCCCCAGAGCGGATCGCCGAGATTGCCGGCTTGGGATTTGAAAGTTTTGAGCCCTTTTTCTGGCAAACCAGCAACGGTCAGGATCTGGCAGAGTTGGGCAAGCGCTGCCGCGATGCCATCGGCGATCGTGATATCACCATGTCGACGCTGGGGGTCTTCGGCAACCCCCTTGAAACCGAAGCAATGGACACCGAAACTCTGGATACCTGGAGACGCTGCATTGATAATGCGCAGCATTTCGGCGCTAACACGGTCGCGGGCTTTACCGGGAGGATACGCAACCGGCCCCTGACTGAGAGTCTTGGCCGCTATCGCCAGATTTGGTCTGAACTTGGCAAACGCGCTGCAGACTGCGGGCTTCGGATTGCTTTTGAAAACTGCGCGATGGACGGCAACTGGGCAGCAGGCGACTGGAATATCGCGCACAATCCGGATGCGTGGGAATTGATGTTCAATGAAACACCCGAACCCCATTTCGGTCTGGAATGGGAGCCATGCCACCAGCTCGTTTACCTCATCAACCCTCTGCCGCAAATTCGAAAATGGGCGGACCGGATCTTCCACGTGCACGGCAAGGACGCAACTGTCCGATGGGACGTTATCCGCGAACACGGGATTTTCGGCAAAGAGCAATTCGTCTTCATGCGCACGCCAGGCTTTGGCGACAGCAACTGGACCGATATCATCTCGGAACTTCGCCGTGCCGGCTGGACCGGATCCATTGATATCGAGGGCTGGCACGACCCGGTCTATCGCGATGCTTTAGAGATGACCGGCCAAGTTCATGCCCTGAACTATCTCAAGAATTGCCGCGGCGGCGATTTCGTGCCCCTCGCCGCGCAATATGAAGGAGGAGACCCTTCCTTACGACGCCCGGCTTAGAGGCGTCCAAAAGCCGGACAACGGAAAGATCAGACATGAATGGGGTTCAGGCCCCTTTGAGGAGGAAAAAATGACAAAATCACCTGGAATTTTTCGATTGCTGACAACCGTGGCCGCGACCGGATTGATTTTCGCGGGCATGATCCAATCCGCTCAGGCCGAGGCGCTGCGCGACAACTGGTGCAAGGACGTCCGTATCCGCTTCTTTGTTGGCGGCGCGGAAGGCGATGGCTTCGGCGCCATTGTTTTCAACGGCGCGAAACAGGCCCAGAACGACACCGGCGCGCAGGTCGATTTCGTGTTCTCTGGCTGGTCGTCGGAAAAGATGGTCCAGCAGTTGCGCGAGGCCGTCGCCTCCGCGCCAGATGGCATCGCGATGATGGGTCATCCGGGGCCGGATTCGATCGCGCCGCTGTCGGAGGAAGCCTCCAAAGCGGGCATCCTGATGATGTATCAGAATGTCGATGTGCCAACGGTCCGCGCCAAGTTCGGCGGTGGTTATGTTGGCGCAAACCTCGCGCCGCAAGGCGAAGCGCTCGGCGCCGAGGCAGTGCGCATGTCAGGATTGGGCAAGGGCGACAAGGCGATCGTCATTGCCGACTGGTCGCAGGAAAACCGCGTGATCCGCGAGTTGGGCACCGTCAAGGCGTTGGAAGCTGCCGGCATGGAAGTCATAAAACTGACAACTTCGCCGGAAATGGCAGGTGATCCGAACCTGGCCATCCCGGTGATCAGCGCTGGCATGCTTGCCAACCCGGATGTGAAACTCATCGCCTATCCCGGCGGTCAGATGCTGGGTAACGCGCCGACCTATATGGAGGCTGTCGGAAAGAAGCCCGGTGAGATCTTCAACATCGGCTTCGACACCAGCCCGCAGATTGTCGAAGCCTTCAAGAACGGCTGGGTGCAGCTGACCTCCGACCAGCAGCCGTTCATGCAAGGATATCTTCCGATCCTGAGTCTTTGCCAGCAGAAGGTCTACGGTCTGGGCGCGATCAGCGTCGACACCGGAGCCGGTTTCGTGACCAAGGAAAATATCGGGACGGTGGCCGATCTGGCGATTGAGGGACTGCGCTGATCTGAAATTGTCAACAGCGGACGAGGCGGCTGGACCGCCTCGTCCTGGAATTCAGATGGATAGGGAGCGACCCTTGGGTGACCGGCTGATCGAATTGAAAGAGGTCAAGAAATCCTATGGCAGCGTCTTTGCCGTAGGAGGCGTCAACCTGCACATCAACCGGGGCGAAGTCGTCGGGCTGATCGGGGACAATGGCGCGGGAAAATCGACCCTCATCAAAATACTTGCGGGCGTGGTCAAGCCAACTTCCGGTGAGATACTGGTCCGGGGAACGCCGGTTCATGGCTGGAATGCCGGAAAGTCCCGCGCCGCAGGGATAGAAACGGTGTTTCAGGACCGCGCGCTGGCCGTCCAGCAGACGATCGTGCGCAATATCTTCATGGGCCGGGAAATCACCACGATGTTCGGGCTGCTTGACGTGCAAAAGCAGCGATCCGAGGCCGAACGGCTGATGCGCGAGATCGGCTTCACGTCAAAGGTGTTCTCGCCCGACTCCATAGTTGGCCAACTGTCCGGCGGCGAGCGGCAGGGGGTGGCCATTGCCCGCGCGATCTACAACAAGGCCGACCTGATCGTTCTGGACGAACCAACCACCGCTCTGTCCTTGACCGAGACGGAGAAGGTCTTTCGTTTTGTGCGCAATGTCCGCGAAAGCGGGCGTTCGATCCTTTTCATCGGCCACAACATCCACCATGTCTTTGACATCGCGGAGCGGTTCATCGTTCTGGATCGGGGCCGGGTGGCGCTGGAAATCACCAAGGCCGAGGTCAGAAGCGCGGACCGGCTGATCGCCTTCATGGAACATGTGGCGCATCCGAGCGGCCCGAACCCGCTGTCAGATGCCGCCGCGCAGACCGGAGCCGCCAGATGACCGATTCCGCCGAAATCAGCAACCGGTCCATTGAGCACAGCCGGACCCGCCGTTTCATCCTGTCGAACCGGGCTTCCATCGGGACCTTGGCGGTTTTTGTGGTCATGATGCTGCTGTTTTTCATCGGAAATCCGAGGGTCTTTTCGGATTACAGGATCTATTATTCAGTGTTGACCACATTGCCGGTGGCGATCTTTGTCGTGGTGCCGATGGTCTTCATCGTGACGGTGGGCGAGATCGATCTGTCTTTCCCCGCGGTCATGGCCTTCGCAGCCTGGATATTCGCCTTGGGTGTGCAGACCGGACTGGACCCGTTCCTTTCTTTTGCCGCCGGGCTGCTGGTGGGGATCATGATGGGCGCCGCGATCGGGGCGGTGGTCGTCTATGGCGGCCTGTCGTCGCTGGTTGCGACGCTGGGTTTGAGCTTTCTGATCCGGGGCGCCATTCTTATAGCTACCGGGGGCAAGTCGATCGCCGTCGTGTCGCTGAAGGACACGGCAGCCTACAAGGTTTTGTCGAGCACGATTGCGGGATTTCCGGTGCAGATGCTTTGGGCCGTCCTGTTTGTGGCGGTCTCGGTCATTCTGTACAATCGGCACAGGTTTGGCGCGCGGGTGCATTGCGTCGGCGACAATCCCGACAGCGCCGAACAAATGGGCATCGATACCAGACGCATCAGGGTCTACACCTTCGTATTCATGGGGCTTGGCGCCGGACTTGCCGGCATATTCTCGACCATGATCAATTTCACATGGTGGCCGACGGCCGGGGATTCCTACCTGCTGCCGACGCTTGCTGCCGTCTTTGTTGGCGGTACGCCCACCTGGGGCGGCATCGGCACGATCATAGGCGGCACGATGGGGGCAGTCATCGTATCCTTCATTCAAGTCGGCATTGTTTCAGCCGGGCTCGACGGGTTCTATGTCCAGTTCTTCAATGGTCTGATTATCATCCTCGCCCTGCTCGGCCACCGCTGGAATCAGATTCGCTATCGCTGAGGGTATGGGCGAACTGCCCGCTGGCGAAGGCGATCTGCTCGCTACTTCTTCAGAAGGCTGCGGAACCTGGCCAATTCGGTTGGCTCCATTGTGACCAAATTTCCAGGTCCAGGAAAAGCGCCATCATTGACATCAGCAATGAACTCACGAAATGCAGCCACGCGTTCCGCCTGCAGGCGGTCAAACTCGACCACGAAGTTGCGGTATACTTTCGAATGGCGTGGCATGTGTCCGCGGTTCGAACCGAGGACATCTTCAGCAAAGAGATATTGTGCGTCACATCCAGCCCCCGCCCCCATCGACCAGAGCAGAAGCCCGGTGCGCTTGCTGATTTCGGCCGATACTTCAGCCGGCACCACTTCGATTTCCACTGCAAAAGCTCCAGCGGCTTCGTATGCGCGAACCTCCTCAAAAAGCGCCATCGCCGCAGCTGCTGTCTTGGCGACAGCACGAAACCCACCGGTCCAGGTTGCACGAGATGGCACAAGGCCGACGTGTCCGACGACCGGAATATGTTCCCTTGCCAGGGCTTCGATCGTTCCGAGTCCGCCGCTGCAATATATTGCATCGGCACCCGCAAGCATGATCTGGCAGGCAAAGCGCTGGAAATCGTCGCGCGTGCCAGCTTCCAGATGGGTCTTCCCGGTCATTGAAAACAGTGTCGGCGCGACCTCGCGGTAGCGCGGATGGGTCACTAGCTCTGGTGGAACTGAGACGATGTCAATGCCCGCTTGCTCAGCAGCCGCTGCTTCATCCAGCGTCATGACACGCAGCATGGTCAGTTGCGCCTTGCCTTTCAAGGCGCGCAGATCGGCAATTGTGGGCTTCTTTCTGGTCATCTTGGATCCATTCGATCAGACCCCTGCCCTGGCCACATTGAGATTGTGGAACTCATCGCGGTAGGGCCTTGCCGTCGGCGGGAGTTCACGCTGGAGGAAATATTCGGGATTTGTCTTCTGCCGCTTCAGCGACAGGATGACATCCTTGTAACCGTCGAGGATCGATGTGTTCGGCGCGGGCAGGTCATTCTTGATCAGCTCATGCAGGCGCGGCAATGCGTGATAGGGGACCATTGGAAACATGTGATGTTCGATGTGGTAGTTCATGTTCCAATAAATGTAGCGGCTGATCGGGTTCATGTAGACCGTCCGGCTGTTGAGCCGGTGGTCCAGAACGTTCTCCGCCAATCCTGCGTGCTGCAAATGCCCGCACATCACCATATGCCAGGAGCCATAAATGCGCGGCAGGCCGATCAGCATCAGCGGCAGCCAGGACTGCAGAACGAGCGCCGCCAGAATTGTTGCGGCATAAACCGCCATGTGCAGGCGAGCGGCGAAAACGGCTTTGGGCCATTCGGTTTCCGGAATGAAGTTCTTTTCGTCCGGTGAAAGGGTCCCTGCGGCATTGCGCGCCAGCGTTCTTAGTGAGTTGAAGACACCAATGACATCGAAAAGGGCCAGAACTTTCAAGAGGGTTTTTGGCGGGCGCATCCAGACGATCTCGGCATCGCGGCCAACAATGTACGTGTCGGTGTGGTGGCGGGCATGGCTCCAGCGCCAGGTGACGGGATTGCGCATCACCATGAAGCTCGCGATCTGATAGATCGTATTGTTCATCCATTGGGTGCGGAACGCCGTGCCGTGGCCGCATTCGTGCCAGCGGCTGTCGCAGGATGATCCATAGATCACCCCATAGACAAAAAAGAACGGAACACACATCCATGTGCCCCAGAAGTAAACGCCACCGGCCGCCGAGCCGAACAGCAGCGCAAACCAAAGAATCGTGTCGCGGATGGCCGGACCATCACTGCGCTGCATCAGCTCTTTCATGACACTGCGCGGCACGTCGGAATGATACCATTCGGCCGAGGCGAGGCCGATCTCGACAGCGCGGCGGCTGTCTGCGCCGACGAGGCTGTAATCGCGCTGCCCGACAGGGCTTACCGTCAATTCCATTGCTGCATCTCCTCTTTCTGCGGCTTTGAAAAAGTCATCCAAAATGGCAAGGTACAAACACTTCCCATCATATCACAGCTTCTCCGACACTTCCTCAATGGATGTTTCCAAAGCCGGTTTGTCCAGCACGATCTGCCCCAGCGCCATGGCAACGATCCGGTCGCAGCAGGCAAACACGTGATGCATATTGTGGCTGATGAAAATGCTGGTCACCCCTTGCGCCTTCAGGCTTTTCACAAAGCCGATGACCTTGGCGGTTTCCTTGACCGACAGATGGTTGGTCGGCTCGTCGAGGATCATCAGTTTCGACTTGAAATGCATGGCGCGGGCAATCGCCACGCCTTGCCGCTGGCCGCCGGACAGTTCGCCTACCAAAGCGTCCGGCGAGCGCAGATGCAGGTCCACGTTGGAGATCGCGGCGATGGAGTCTTCGCGCATCTTGCGCTCGTCCAGAATGCCGAAGCCCGCCGATTGACCATTTCAGCGGCTCGCGGCCGATGAACATGTTGCGCGAGATCGACATGATCGGGACCATCGAATTGTATTGGTAGATCGTCTCGATCCCCAGCCCCATCGCGTCCTTCGGATTGCGGATCTCGACCGCCTTGCCTTCCAGCAATATCTCGCCTTCGCTCTGCTGGTGCAGGCCCGACAGGATGTTGATCAAGGTGGATTTTCCAGCGCCGTTGTCACCCACCAGACCCAAGGCCTGCCCCGGCATGACGTCCAGCGACACGCCCTTCAGCGCATGAACGCCGGAATACCATTTGTGCAGATTGCGGACGGAAATGATCGGGGTCATCGCTCGGTCTCCACCTTCATGGCAAGGCCGCGCTTGCGCAGCCAGGAGTTGCCGACAACGGCGAGAATCGTCAGCGCCCCAACGGCGAACTTGAACCAGTTGCTGTTGACCTGCGACATCACCATGCCGTTGTCGATCACGCGGATCAACATGGCGCCAATGATGCCGCCAAGAATTGAACCGATGCCGCCAGACAGCGCAGTGCCGCCAATCACGGCAGCGGCAACGGCCTGCAGCTCCAATCCTTCGCCGAGCGACGGCAGAGGGCGAGCCAAGTCGCAGCACCTGGATCAACCCGGCAAATCCCGCCAGAACCGAGCAAATCATGAAGCAGGCGATCTTGACCTTGTTGGTCGGAATGCCCATCGCCTCGGCGGCAGGCAGAAAGCCGCCCGTCGAGCGCACCCAATTGCCGAAATTGGTCTTGGCCAACAGAAACCCGATCAGGAGCGCGATGCCGACAAACCAGATGAACGAGGCGCGAAACATGTCGTAAGGGCCGACATAGCTGACAAACAGATGCTCCGGGATGTTGTCCATTACCAGCCTTGGCGGGAAATCCGCCGGAGACGACGACTGTCATCGAGCGCGCCATGAACAGCATGCCCAGCGTCGTGATGAAGGAGGGAATCTCGAACTTGATCGTAATCCAGCCATTCAGAAAACCAATGAAGGCGCAGGCCAACAGCCCCGACGGCGGTCGCGGGCCAGAAGCCCCATCCTGCGACCATCAGCACCGCCATCGTCATCGGCATCAGCGCAAACACCGATCCAACCGACAGGTCGAACTCGCCGCATATCATCAGGAGCGTGACGCCAATGGCAACCATGCCGACCTCGGGCAGGAAGCCCAGCATGCCACGCATATTGTCGTAAGTCAGAAAGATCATGTTGGACTTGATCTGGAAAAACAGCACCAGCAGCAAGAGCAGCAGGGTCGCTGCCAATTCCGGCTTCTGCAGAGACAGTTTGAGCATGCGGCGCATTGGGCGGCAGATCCTTTCCTGAAAGCCCCGGCGCGGCAAACCGCGCCGGGGCATGCGATGTCCGGGCGCTCAGCGCAGCCCCATCTTCGACTTCTCCATAATGCCATCGACCATGTTCGGCGTCACGATGCCTTGACCAGTGTCGATGTCAGACGGCGCCAGACCGATTGTCTTGGCGAGATAAACCTGCATCACCGGCATGAAGCCTTGCATGTAGGGCTGCTGGTCGACCTGCACCTGCACGTAACCTGCCTTCATCTGGTCGAGCACTTCGGGCACAAGGTCAAAGCCGCCGAGCAGGACTTTGCCTGGCGCAATGCCCCGGTCAGCCAGCACGCGCGCCACGCCGGCATGCCAGAAACCGGTGTCGAAATAGGCCGTGGTTTCGGGATGAACGGACAGATAAGCGCCGACGCGATCGCTGACGATCGCCAGATCAGTGCCGGAATCGATCCGCTCATAGCTGATGTCGCGGCCTGGATTGGCGGCCTTGTACTCGTCCAGGAAGTTCATCACGCCCTTGGCCCGCGCTTCCGACCAGTTCTGCCCAGGAGCCGACACGCCCACCAGCACCTTGATCGGACCATCGGCAGGGAAGTTAGCCGACTGCGCTTTTCCCAGCGAGTAGCCGGCGGGAACAAAGCCCTGTCCGATGAAGGCCTGCCGCGCATTGCCCTTTGCCCCTTCCAGATCATCGACGTTGGAGGCAATCACGATAATGCCTGCATCGCGCGCGCGTTTGATCACATCGTCAAAGGCTGTGTTGTCAACAATTGATGTGATCAGCGCATCCGGGCCGCGGGCGATTGCGGCCTCCATATTGGCCACCTGCTCCTGAACCGAGCCGTCGGTTTGCACATAGACCATCTGGCACTTGGCCGCGACCTTGGCGCAGCCATCGTCAAATCCCTTCTGCACCGCCTGCCAGAAGGTATTGGACGCGCCCGGAATGCACCGTGAATGCGATGTCGAGCGGGTCTTGGGCCCTGACGGCCGCGGCAGAACCCAGCAGGGCCGCTGCGGCAGTGATGGAAGTAAATATGCGTTTCATAATTGCTCCTCCGTTGTTTGCAGCGCGTCCCTGCGGGTTCACGAATCAGACGCGTTTGTCACCCAGCGCTGCACGGTAATGACCCGTTTCAGTTCGGGATTCAGCTCCGGGCCCGTCCCGGGCCGGTTGGCACTTTGATTATGCCGTTTGATACTGCTGGCAGGCGACTGCCAAGTCGCCGCACCAATCATTATCTTTGGCCGAAATCTGCCATTCTGCAATAGCCCGGCGCTTGTGACGTCAGACCGCGCGCCCGCAGTGGCCGATGGGTGCCATCTGTTCCCAGCGCAGGTCATTTCTCATACGGTCTGGCTATAACTTCGCTATGTGTTGAGCTTGCGTATGGTAGAAGAAATACGGCTCGAGCGCGGGATTATCATTTACTCTGAAACGATCCGTCATTGAGGCAAGAAGTTTGGTCCAGACTTTGCTCGTCTTTTGAACAGCGCCATGGTGCATGGAGGTGGACTGATCGATGCCCGCTCGCAACTCAGGTCAACTAACTTGGCAATGCAGTCGCTGAGGACCCGGTCGACCAGATGGATCTGCTTCTTGCGGTGGCCGGGCGGATAGCCGGGACGGATGGTCGAGATGCGCGAGCCGCGTTTGGGCTTGGTCTGGGTGCGCAGTTCGAGAAGCATCTTGCCGCGCCAGCGCACATAGCGCCGCGCTTGTTTGGGCAGCGTCGCCAGCGCGTGTTTGAACGCTGTAATGCGCCGGATGAGCCGCGCGGCATTGATCGGGTCCTCGCCAGGTGAGGGGAACGGGTTCGGGCGGAAAATACGGCGTTGACCAGCCCGGCACGCTGATGCGCGGAAACGAGGTGGGCCTGCCCTGGAACGGCTTGCGCTCGCCGGGCCGGGCGAAATGTTTGAGCGGCTCGATCAGATTGAACACCGGAATGCGCCCCGCTTTCTGAAGCCCATCCGACGCCGCATCCGAAGCCCGCTCCATCTTCTTCAGCTTCGCCGCCAGTTCCTTCGGAAACGGACCGCTGGGCCTGACCTTCAGCACAATGCCGCGCGCGGCGATGATGATCAGCCGGCGCAGCGCCGCCTCCGCCGGGCGCAGCAGGATCAAGATACGCCGGTAAACCCGCCGCGTCAGCACCGTCACCGGCACGCCCTTGTTGAGACCGGCCATGAAGAACATCTCTGTCATGACAAAGAACAAGTCCCGCGACTGCCGCTCGATGACGCCTTTCCAGTCAATATCCGACATGCCCTGCCTTTCCACACACGGGGCGGATTATGGGGCAGGAACGAAGGGGTGGGATAAGTATTTTTTCTGGCGGATTGAATTTGCTCGGAAAATTCGTGTTCTCATCCCACAGTTGGGCGCCGCGCGCCGGGTTTGGAGGATGCTGTTATTGTGACTTTCCCTCACCTGCTTCGCTCCGCGAAGCTGTCCTCTCCCCGCAGGGTCGAGGGGAGTCCCGGCGTGAAGAGGACGGTCCGCGCTTAAGCTTTCAGCTCAGCTGAAATCCAGCTGCACTTTCATGGACCGGGCGCGGTCATTGGCGGCTTCGAAGGCTGAGACGGCGTCTGCGAGAGGGTAGAGTCCGGTGGGGAGCGGTTTCAAGTCAACCCGGCGGAGGTTGATGGGAGCCAGTCGCCAGGCTGCCGCCATGGTCCCGTCTCGATATCGCGTCAAATATGCAACGGCGAAACCCATAAAGCATGCCGGGCGCCATAATTGAGACTGATCCGCCAAGTTTTCGCCATACCTTGCCTTTTAGGAACCCGATGACAAATCAATGCAACCTTGGCACAATAGGCCGGGGTATCGAATCAACGTCTTCCAGGAGAAACTTCATGGCGCAGATGCGCGGAATCGTAATTTTGGCGGCGGCGGCCGCTTTGCTGGGCGCATCGGGCGCGGCCCATGCGGCCAAATGTGGTAATTCGGGCGGCGGATACGAGGCCTGGAAAGCCGAGTTTTCGGGCGAGGCCAAGGCCAACGGCGTCGGCGCCAAGGGTCTGAAGGCGCTTGCCTCCACCTCTTATTCCACCAAGACCATCAATGCCGACCGCAACCAGAAGAGCTTCAAGCTTTCGCTTGATCAGTTCATGGCAAAGCGCGGCGGGCGGGCAATCGCCTCGCGCGGCAAGAGTTTGAAGGCGGCGAATGCCGGCCTGTTCGCCAATCTTGAAAAGCGCTACGGCGTTCCGGCCGGGCCGCTGATTGCGATCTGGGGCATGGAAACCGGCTTCGGCGCATCGCTGGGCAACCAGAATACGGTGTCAGCTGTCGCAACGCTCGCCTATGACTGCCGCCGTTCGGCGTTCTTTACAGAGCAGCTCTATGCCGCGCTGAAATTGGTTGACCGCGGCGTGATCTCCGGCTCATCCATCGGCGCGATGCATGGCGAAGTCGGGCAGACGCAGTTTCTGCCAAAGAACGTGCTCGCCTATGGCGCGGACGGCGATGGCGACGGGCGCATCAACATGATCGGCTCAAAAGCCGATGCTCTCGCTTCAACAGCCAAGTTTCTCGCCGGTCACGGCTGGTCGCGCGGCGCGGGCTATCAGCCGGGCGAGCCGAATTTCGGCGCGATCCAGGGCTGGAACGCGGCAGGCGTCTACCAGAAGGCCATTGCCATTATCGGCGCGCAAATC
Organism: uncultured Alphaproteobacteria bacterium; assembly: GCA_963792485.1. GTDB lineage: Bacteria > Pseudomonadota > Alphaproteobacteria > Rhizobiales > Rhizobiaceae > JANOYJ01. Next base: position 294,170 of record CAWBWL010000001.1, on the reverse strand, counting down.
GACGGCTGAAGTTTCTGAATTTCTGATTGTGAGAAAGCCGGGGATCACTCCGGCTTTTTCTATTTGAAGAATGCCTCGCAGCTGTCCGCAATTTTGGCCTGAACGCTTTCCAAGACCATTCCAGCCTCGATCTTGAAGTCTTCCCGGTTCAAGCTCTCATTGCCGGAGAATGTGTAGCACACACGCACACTTACCATGCCGCCGGGCTCTGTCTCGATTTTGTGCCGTATCGTTGCGCCCTTCATCGCATCCTCCCATTCATCCAGGCTTTCGATGAATTCGGATTTGGTCTGTTTGATGCCGATGTCTTGAAGTTCTATGACGGCGCTGTCGCTGATCAGGCTCTCAAAGGCGGCGCGGTCCACGGCGGTGAGTGCGGTGTACCATTTTTCGATGATTGCACTGTTGTTCTGCTGAGCAGACGCGATAGGCGTGAGCAACAGGCAGAGCGCGAAAGCGGTGAATAAGCGCATCGCCTCACTCCGCCGGGGGCCGGGCGAAATCGCCGGTTTCCGGGTCCATGACCCACAGCTCGCCGCTCGATATGTCAAACCAAGCGCCGTGCAGGGAAATTTTGCCTTCCGTCTCCAGAGCCTTGACATAGGGAAAAGTCCTGAGGTTGGCGAGCGCGAAGCGGATGGAGATGCGCTCGAGCGCACGCTGGCGCTCCCCCGCTGTCATCAACGTGTTGTCGCCGACAATGGCTGCCGGGGGTTTGAGCATGTCAATCCACTTGCCGATGAAATCACCGGGGGACAGCGGCTGAAACTGAGGATTGAGCGCCGCCGCCACGCCGCCGCAGCGGCCATGGCCGAGCACGACAATGTTTTTGACCTTCAGGCTCTGCACCGCGAACTCCAGCGCTGCAGACGTGCCGTGGTACTCGCCGTCCGGCGTATAGGGCGGCACGAGATTGGCGACATTGCGCACGACGAACAATTCGCCCGGGCCGGCGTCAAAGATCGTCTCCGGCGCGGCGCGCGAATCGCAGCAGGCGATGATCATGGTCTCCGGCGTCTGGCCGGTCTGCGCCAGATCCCGGTAGCGTTTTGACTGCGTGGCATAGTCGCCTGACATGAAGGAGCGGTAGCCGCGCAAGAGTTTTTCCGGAAGGTTTGTCATGAGTGCCCCATACAGGTTTCACCGCAATATTGCAGTGCAGCAAGAGGGATGCAAGTTGGCGGCAGGCTTTATGCCCAAATCGCGATGGGCAGGCCGGAAGAATCACGAACTGGAGGGCTGGGATAGGAGCGCGCCGCGCCAGCGCGCAGCCGTTCGGCGACAAGCAGCATGACGCAGGCGTCGAGAAAGTCGTCACGTGCTGCCTTGCTGAAATCGCGGCGGCCCAAGAAGCCGGCAGAAAAGCCATGTCTCTCCAGAAGCTGACAGCGTTCGGCCTGACCTGACGCTGTTGATTTCTTGTAGGTCATTTCCACGCCCTCGTTCAGCGCTTGAAACGCTATCTCCGGATGGGATTCATGGAGGCGCTGCTGCAAAGCCGGATCTTGGCGCAGAATATGATCGATCTCACGGATCTTGGGAAAGATGCCGAAAGCCTGAATGGGAAAACTTGAAGCGCTTGGGGAAGATTCCCGCGCCACCTTGGAAGCGCGGGCATGCGCCTGAACATATGTTCCTTTAGGAAAGGGACCAATTTCCGCATACACAGCGGCCCTGGATGGAATTGAGAAAACGCTGGACCTTCGCTTCCTCAACAGCGGCCTGACGGACCGCTCCGCCTCGCGCCCGCCTTTCGTTCCTTGTTCAGGCAGGCCGATGGGCATATCCACCGCAATGATTGCGTCAGCAGGCAGCCAGTCCAGAATCTCCTGAAATGGGCCAAACACGGCGGCCGTAGGCTCGCTCTCATGAGCCCTCATCACTGCAATCCACCCGCCCTTGCACCCATCCACCCCGGCGCAAACCGTCACTTCGGCACCATGAGCCGGCGCATCTGGACGAGGGCCATGGGGTGGGCGAGGGAATTGGCGTCTTCGGCCAACATCAGTTCGTCCGAACCGCGCTTGGAGGCGCGGGCCATGACTTCGAAAACGGAGGCGACAGTCGCCTTCAGCCCCTTCTCCTCGCTCGTGCCCTGAAGAAGGTGCGCGGCATAAAGGGCGGAGGTCAGGTCCCCCAAACCATTGGAAGGGCCGTCCACCAGACGGTGCTCGGCGAGCAGGGCAACTTTCGGCGTCAGCAGCAGATTGCCGATGGAGCCGCTCATCATGCCGTGCGCTGTGGTGACCAGTGTCGATTCGACACCGAGCTTTTGCGCGGCCTTCATTATGGCGGCATTGTCGAGGACTGGCATTCCGGTGAGCCATGCCAATTCAAACCGGTTCGGCGTTGCGACATCGGCGAGCGGAAGCAGTTTGTCGCGGATCGCAATGGCTGTTGCCTGCGGCACATAGAGCCCGTTGGCATCGCCGATGACCGGATCGCAGACATAAGTGATGCCGGGATTGGCGGAGCGCAGGGTTTTGACTAGGCCCGCAATGGCGTCGGCCTGAGCCGCATCGCCGAGATAGCCGGTGACGATGGCGCCGACTTCGGGCAGCCAGATGGAGTTTTGCAGATCGGAAATGAGTGCGGCGAACGCCTTCGGGTCCGGGACGATGCGCGTCGCTTTTCCATGGCCGGGATGCCAGGGCAGCATGATGGTGGGGATGGCCCAGACCGGGAAACCGAGGCTTTCCAGCGCAAAAACGGCGGCGCGGTTGCCGACACAGCCGCGCGCGACATGGCTGGAGATGACGATGATTGCGGGTTTTGCCTTGCGGTCGCTCATGGCTGAATGACACTCAAATGGATGGCGTAGTACAAAAAGGCCGCGACTGTGATAACAAGCGCAACAATACGCGCATACACCGAGACCCAAGTCTCAGCAGGGTCGTCCGGCACGGGCTCGGCCAGATTGGGAAGTTCGCGGCGAAGCTCCTCGTTTGTTCCTCTGAAAGCTCGCCGTGATTCGGACATTGACCTCAATATCCTTCGCGCTTCCCTCTGCCGTTCCTCGTCTTCATGATCGGGCATTGCCACATTCCCCGCTCTGATTGGCCGTTTTGCATGTTTGAAAAGACACTATAAGGTTGGCGCGAAGAATGCCACCCTTCTGGCGGCCGGAGAGACTTATGAATTCAAGCGCAATCCGCCTTTCCACCCTTGCCGCGCTGTTCGCCTTGATGGCGGCGTTTCTGTCCGGCTGCGGCTTCAATACGATACCGACGGCCGAAGAGCAGGCGAAAGCGGCCTGGAGCGAGGTTTTGAACCAGTATCAGCGCCGGGCCGATCTCATTCCCAATCTTGTGGAGACCGTGAAGGGTTTTGCCGCGCAGGAGAAGGATGTGCTGGAGGGTGTTGTGGAGGCGCGGGCGAAGGCAACGCAAGTCCAGGTTCCTGCGGATATCCTGACCAATCCGGACGCGTTCAAGACATTTCAGGAGAACCAGTCGGCGATCACCGGCTCGCTTGGGCGGCTGCTTGCGGTGGCCGAGGCCTATCCGGATTTGAAATCCAACCAGAACTTTCTGGCGCTGCAATCGCAGATCGAGGGCACGGAAAACCGGATCGCCGTGGCGCGGCGCGACTATATTGAGGCGGTGCGGGTCTACAACACCTCGCTTAAGACGCTGCCAAGCGCGATCTGGGCCTGGCTCTGGTGGACCGGCAACAAGCCGTATGAGACGTTCACGGTCAGCGAGGACAAGATGGAAGTGCCGAAGGTGAAGTTCTAAAGCGGCCAACACGGACAGATCACAATGACCAGCGCCATCCGCAGGAGTCTTTCAGGCTCGCGGCTCTGCGCGCTGTTCATTTGTCTTGTCCTGCTTCGCTGTTTTCACCGCAGCGCCGGTCAGGGCGCTGGAAATCCCGGCGCTGACGGACCGGATTGTTGATCTTGCCGATCTGTTGGACGCTTCGCAGGAGGCGGCGCTGAGGGGTGAGTTTGAAGCGTTTGAGAAGAAATCGTCCGATCAGGTCGTTGTTTTGACCCTGCCCTCGCTTGAAGGCGAGGCGCTGGAGGATTTCGCCAACCGGACATTCCGGCAATGGCAGCTGGGGCAGGATCAGGAGGATAATGGCGTTTTGCTGCTGGTCGCGCGCGATGACCGGAAATTGCGCATTGAGGTCGGCTACGGGCTGGAAGGCACGATGACCGATGCGCTGTCGAGCGTCATCATCAACCAGACCATCGTGCCGAAATTCCGCAGCGGCGATTTTGGCGGCGGCATTGTGGCGGGCGCGCAGGACATTGTGCGGGTGCTTTCCGGCGATGCGGCGGAGGTCGAGGCGCGGGCGAAACGCAATATTGTCGATATCGGCGCAGACATTGACTGGTTCGAGGTGATTTTCATCACCATGTTCGTCTGCATATTCCTCGGCTCAATGCTGATCCCGCTTTTGGTGCGCCTGTTCGGCCAGAAGATCGCGCCGCACAAATACAGATGGCTTGGGATGACAATCGACACGAGGCCCGGGCGGGATGGCGGATCATCGGGCGGCGGCTGGTCATCCGGAGGGGGCGGCTGGTCGTCGGGCGGCGGAGGCGGCGGATTTTCCGGTGGCGGCGGCTCGTCCGGCGGCGGCGGATCATCGGGGAGCTGGTAGGTCATGAACATATTGTCAGCAGCCGAGCATGAAGCCATCGCCAAGGCTATTCACGCTGCCGAAATGCAGACGGATGGCGAGATTTATGCGGTTCTCGCGCGGCGCTCGGATGATTATTTCGCGGCTGCCGGCTTTGCCATCTCCTTCGCCGCGATCATCGCCGCCTGTATCACGGCGCTTGTCCTGCATTATCTTTGGTATCAAATCAGCGCCGAGGATTTCGCGCTCGCGCTGGCCGCAGCCTATTTCTGCGCGCTGACGGTGCTCTGGTTCCTCCCCGGCGCGCGGCTCTGGCTCGTCTCGCGGCGCACGCAGTATGAGCGGGCGCACCAGAACGCGCAGTCGCAGTTCCTGTCGCGCAACATCCATGTCACCAAACGGCGCACCGGCGTTCTGATTTTCGTGTCGCTTGCCGAGCGCTACGCGGAAGTGGTGGCGGATGAGGCGATTGATCTGCGGGTGCAGCCAAGAAGAGTGGGACGGTATCGTCTCGCTGCTGATCGACCACGCCAAGCGCGGCAAGCTTGCGGAAGGCTATCTTCTGGCGATTGAGAAATCCGGCGCGCTGCTGAAAGAACATTTCCCGAAATCACACAGGGACACCAATGAGCTGGATGACCATATGGTTGAGCTGTGAAAGCGCTGCTTGCGCTTTCGCCGCCGCCTGACATGATCGGCGCAGAATCAGCGGACGGCGCACGGGAGGGGATAATGGCTGAACTCGGCAAACCGGGCATTCCAAAGCGCGGCATTTATGGCTGGATGATGTTCGACTGGGCGGCGCAGCCGTTTTTCACCATTGTCACGACCTTTATTTTCGGGCCGTATTTCGTCTCGCGGCTTGCGGAAGATCCCGTGCATGGGCAGGCCGTGTGGAGCTACGCTGCGGCGGCGGCCGGTTTCATCATTGCGATCATGTCGCCGATCCTTGGTTCAATCGCCGACCAGACCGGCCCGCGCAAGCCGTGGATCGCGTTTTTTGCCTCGATCAAGATCATCAGCCTGTGCCTGCTCTGGTATGCGGCGCCGGGCTCATCGCTGCTCATTCCAGCGATCTTGTTTGTACTCGCCTCCATCGCGGCGGAGTTTTCGATTGTCTTCAACGATTCCATGATGCCGCGGCTGGTGTCCAAGGAGAACATCGGGAAGGTCTCCAACATTGCCTGGGGCCTTGGCTATCTGGGCGGCATGATGGTGCTGATCTTCATTGTCGGCTTTCTCTCAGGCTCGCCTGAGACCGGCAAGACCATATCTGGGCGGTGATCCGCTGTTCGGGCTTGATCCGAAGCAAGCCGAGGCTGACCGGCTTTCAGGGCCGATCTCCGGCCTCTGGTATCTGGTGTTCATTCTGCCGATGTTCTTCTTCACGCCCGATCTTGGAAAGGGCATGCCGCTTGGCAAGGCGGTGCAGTGAGGGTCTCAGTGAACTTAAAGATACGCTTGGCGAAGTGCGTCAGCGCCCCGGGATATTCCGGTTTCTGATTTCACGGATGATCTATCAGGACGGCGTCAACGGGCTGTTGCTGCTTGGGCGGAACGTTTGCCGCAGTCATGTTCGGCTGGGCAACGATGGAGATCGGCATTTACGGCATCATCTTGAATGTCGTGGCGATCATCGGCTGTCTGGTCGCCAGCCGCGTTGACACGCTACTCGGCTCGAAGCGCGTGGTGACGTTCTGCATTGTCCTTCTGATCATTGCGACGATCGGCATTGTCTCCACCGGCCCCGGCTTCACGCTGTTTGGCCTGTTACAGCTTCCGGCGGATGACAGCGGCGGGCTGTTCGGCACGGCGGCGGAGAAGGCCTACATTCTCTATGGCCTGCTGATCGGCGTCGCCTTCGGTCCGGTGCAGGCCTCATCGCGCTCCTACATGGCGCGCAGCGTCAGCGCCGATGAGGCGGGGCGGTATTTCGGGATTTATGCGCTGTCCGGCCGCGCCACATCGTTCATGGCGCCGTTCACAGTGGCGACCGTCACGGCGCTGTCCGGCTCCGCCCGGCTTGGCATGGCGATGCTGATCATCTTCTTCGTCGTCGGCCTCGCCATCCTCTGGCGCACGCCCTATCCGGCGGCGGTGGTGGCGGATGACAAGGTGTAGCCGTCTTCCAACTCTCCCTCACCTGTCTTGGTGCGCAAGACTGTCCTCTCCCCGTGGGGTCGAGGAGAACAAGCAGGCAGCCGCGTTCTTCCCCCCCGACCCTCCGGGGAGAGGACGGTTCGCGCAGCGAATCAGGTGAGGGAGAGTCAGGCTGAGCCTCAATGCCGGAAATGCCTCGCCCCCGTAAACACCATCGCAATCCCGCGCGCATCCGCTGCGTCGATCACCTCCTGATCGCGCTGGGAGCCGCCGGGCTGGATGACGGCGGTCGCGCCGGCTTCTATGGCTGAGATCAGGCCGTCGGCGAAGGGGAAGAAGGCGTCGGAGGCGACGACTGAGCCTTTGGTTCGCGGTTCGGCCCAGCCATTGGCGAGGGCTGCGTCTTCGGCCTTGCGCGCGGCGATGCGCGAGGAATCCACCCGGCTCATCTGCCCCGCGCCAATGCCGACCGCCGCGCCGTCGCGGGCGTAGACGATCGCGTTGGATTTGACGTGCTTTGCAACGCGGAAGGCAAAGCGCAGATCGGCGATTTCTCCTGTGCGGTTGGCGCGCGCTTGGTGACGACTTTCAGCTCAAGATCATCCGCTGTGACGCTGTCGCGCGACTGGACGAGCAGGCCGCCGGACACTGTTTTGGCGAAAATGCCCGGCGCGCGCGGGTCGGGCAGGGAATCGGTGACGAGCAGGCGCAGGTTTTTCTTGGCCGCAATGATCGCTTGCGCCTCTTTTGAGGCACCCGGGGCGATGATGACTTCGGTGAAGGTCTTGACGATTTCTTCTGCCGCTTCGGCGTCAATTGCCCGGTTCAGCGCGATAATGCCGCCGAATGCGGATGTCGGGTCGCAGGACAGAGCTGCGAGATAGGCTTCGCGCAATGTCCTGCCTTCGGCAACGCCGCAGGGGTTGGCGTGCTTGATGATGGCGACGGCTGCGGTGCGCTCTGGGTCAAACTCGGCAACCAGCTCGAACGCCGCATCGGTGTCGTTGATGTTGTTGTAAGAGAGCTGCTTGCCTTGCAATTGCCGCGCGGTTGCCACGCCGGGGCGCTGCTCTCCGGTGCGGTAAAAACCGGCGCTCTGGTGCGGATTTTCGCCATAGCGCAGGGTCTGCGCAAGACGGCCGCCAATGGCGCGGAAATCCGGCACGGGCGTTTCAAGCGTTTGCGCAAACCAGTTCGAGATCAGCGCGTCATAGGCTCCGGTGCGGGCGAAGGCCTTGGCGGCAAGCTCCTGACGCAGGCGCAGCGTTGTTGATCCTTTATGGGCGGCGAGGGTTTCGGCCACTTTCTCATAATCCGCCGGGTCCACCACCACCGCCACATAGGCATGGTTTTTCGCCGCCGCGCGGATCATGGCCGGGCCGCCAATGTCAATGTTCTCGACGCTCGTCGCGTAGTCTGCGCCCTTGGCCTGAACTTCCTCGAATGGGTAGAGATTGATGATGGCAAGGTCAATTTCGGCAATGTCGTGCTCAATCATCGCGGCGACATGGTCATCATCGCCGCGCACGGCCAAGAGGCCGCCATGCACACCGGGGTGCAGGGTCTTGACACGGCCGTCCATGATTTCCGGAAAATTGGTAAGATCACTGACATCTCGCACCGCAATTCCCGCATCCGCGATCGCCTTGCGCGTACCGCCGGTTGAGACGAGCTCAACACCGAGCGCAGTGAGCTTTTTGGCAAACTCGATCAGGCCGGATTTGTCGGAAACTGATACCAATGCGCGCTTGACCTTGCGCAAATCAGGCGCAGGAATATTCTTGGATGTGACCGCCATGGGAAGCCCCGGATTTGTCTTGGCCGGGCGGTTAGCACCATTGGTTTGGCTATGCCACCTTCGAGGCTAACCGCGCTGTGAAAAAGCGCCAAGCGCGGTGCGGGTGAAGCGCCAGTGCACTTGCGGAACGTTCGATACGGAGCATTCCAATATGATTGCCTGAGTTCTGACCGGACCCGTCACTCCTGCAAAGAAGATCGACTGGTCGAGCTTGGGCTCAATCTCCGCGCAGGTAAACACCCAGGAATCGCCGCCTTCGGCCAGAAGCATCAAATGCCCTTCCGCATTGATGATCGGGCGGATGTTTGGATGCAAATGGAACCGGATGACCGCCATATCCGCGCGGTTGCCGCCGTTCTGCTTTGAATTGGCCCGCGTGAACCGGTCCGTGCCTTCCAGAACCGAGCCGGAATTGGACAGAACAAGGCTGCGTTCGTGCAAGAGGTTGAAAGCGGGCGCGTAGCCGTCATGGCGGGCGGTGAAACCCTGCCAGCCATCGCCATCGCTGCGCTCCAGCGTCACTGTCTTGGGGCCGCCGATGAGCGCGGTGCCCAGCATTCTGGTCATGCCGGGAGACAGGGAAAAGCGGCAGGATGAGGTGTCGTTCAGCGTTGCGGTCGAATGCGCGGCCGTGGCGCGCGCAAGGGCGCGGAATTCTTCCGGACCGTTACGGTCAAGCCCGGCATTGACGATACAGCGATGCTTGCCGGATGACATTTCAAACGAGAGACACCCGGCATTGGCCTCGCGCGACGCGCTGACCGGCGGCGGCCTGCCAGTGTCGGCAATAACCGTGACGCCGCCCATGGCAAGACGCTGATAGCCGGAATGCGGGGCGGACAGGAGCGGCGCGCCGCCGCTTTCGTCATGGCGCAGCACCGCGACAACGCGCTCGGAGCGGGTAAGGCCAACGCCATTGAACAGCGCCAGCGCGCCGTCCTGATGGCGGAAGAAGCGCAATGCGGGCAGCATGCGCTCAATGGCTGCAATCAGCGCCTGCGGCGGCGCCGCGGACTGGATCGCATAGGTTTGGCGCAGCGGCAAAAGGTCGGCGAGGAGCTCGAGCAGAACCAGCGGATTGCGCGAAACATGCCCGCCATCGGGCAGGATCTGCTCTTTCAAATCCTGTTCGAGATTGCGCGCCGCCGCACGCTGCTTGATGGCCGAGCTTGGCAAAGCGAGCGTGGCGAAAGCAAGGGCAATGCGGGCCGTCAAGCGCGGCTCGCCGGCCTCAAGCTCAGGGGCAAGGCGGCGCAGATAGCGGATTTGTAGCGCCAATGATTTGAGAAAACTGCGGTAGAAGGACAGGTCCGCGCCCTTCAGGATCACATTGGAATGCTGCAGCCAGGCGATCAGCCGCTGGGCGACAATTTCCGGATCCCAACTCAGCCCGGTGACGCTGCGCCCATCCGTGCTGATCCAGTCATTGACGAGCGCGCGCGCATGGGCGGCGGCAATGTCAGTGCCGGCCTCGCGCATATGGCGCAGCCACTGAAAATTATGCAGCGCCCGCGCCCAGGATGGATTGGGCGCATCGACCAGAAACGGCGACTGGCCGCGTGTTTCGACAACCACGCCCGCCAGATAATAGCGGCCGGCGTAAAACTCCTGCGCTGTGTGCGGGTCGGCGTTGCGCAGGTCCGGCGGGGCGATGAGGATGCGGTCAGGCGCGCGCCCGGCAAAGCGCCAGCGCGCAATCGGGCCCGAGCGCATGCGGCGGCGAAACCGGCGCCAGGCTTCGCCGGCCACCAATCCCCACAGCCGTGGCTCTGAAGCCAAACCGCTTGCCAATACTCCGGTCTCCACTGGTTCCTGCCCGCCGTTCCCCGGCGTGAATCATAGCGGCGCATCACGCCCGCACAAGCGCTAAGCGCGCGGGTGAACAGTTTAGTTCGCTTTATTCAGCGCGCCGGAACCGCGCGGCGAAGAAGCCGTCCATGCCGGACATTTCCAGCCGGCCTAGGTCAAGGTCCGCAGGCGTTGTGCGCAGATAACCCTGTGGCGAATTGAGATGTTCCAAGCCGGGCAGTTCAAGAGGCTCAACCGGCACGGCCGAATAGCCAGGCCCTGCGTCGAGAAATTTCTGGGCAAGCTCCTCACCTTCCAGCGGGTCAAGCGAGCAATTGGAAAACAGGAGCGTGCCGCCCGGTTTCACCAGTGTTGCCGCATGGCGCAGGAGTTTGAACTGAAGCTCGGCCAGTTTGGCAATGTCCTGCGGCGTTTTCGTCCAGACAACGTCAGGATGTCGCCGCACTGTGCCGGTGGATGAGCAGGGGGCGTCGAGGAGTATGGCGTCGAAGAGTTCGTCCGGCTTGAAATCGAGGAGATTGCCCGCAAACGTTCCGACCGTCAGTTTCAGGCGCGCCAGATTGGACTCCAGCCGTTTCAACCGGGAGGCGGACAGGTCGACAGCGGTCACCTGCGCGCCCGCATGCGCCATGGCTGCGGTCTTGCCGCCGGGCGCGGCGCACAGATCAGCCACGCGTTTGCCCCTGATATCGCCCATCAGACGAACCGGAAGGCTAGCTGCAACATCCTGCACCCACCATTCGCCTTCAGCAAAACCTTCAAGATCAGACACTTTGCCGTCAAATTTCTCGAGCCGCACGGAGCCGGTGGGAAGGACCAAGCCATTGAGTTTCCCGGCCCAAGCCTGCGGCTCGGACTTCACGGTCAGGTCGAGCGGCGCGGGAATCCGGTGCATGGCCAGGATCGCGCGCGCTTTGCCCTCGCCATAGGCCGACTCGAGGCGGTTTACGAACCAGTCCGGCGCGTCAAGCGTTTGCGCAAGCATCTGCGGCAGCGACTGCTCTTTTGTTCGGATGAGGCCGCGCAAAATCGCATTGACGAGACCGGCAAAGCGGGCATTGCGCGGGTCGGCCTTGGCGCTTTCAACTGCAAGGTCAACTGCCGAATGATCCGGCACATCCAGAAACAGAATTTGCGCAGCGCCCACATTAAGGAGATGGGAAAGTGAACTGGCGCTGCCCGGGAGAGGGCGGTCGAGGAGGCCTGCGACCAGGCGCTCGATGGTCACCCGGTGCCGCAGCGCCGAGGACAATATGGCACGCACGAGCGAGCGGTCGCGCGGATCGAGCGCGCGGAACTGCGGATGGCCGTGGTCATCGTCGGTGAGGCCGTCCAGCGAGGTGCGCGTGTCGATGACCGCGCCAAGCAGACGCTGCGCGGCCTGGCGCACGGCAAGACCGGGGATGACGTTCCCCGGCGTTCCGGTGTTCTTCATGCGGCGGTTTGCGGGCGCTGCCGGACCGGAAACGCTCAAGACCACGGGCCGTTTTTGGATGCGGCGTTGCGTCCCCAAGGGTTTAGCTCGGGCTCGGCCGAAGGCTCGGGTTCCGGTGCGGCCTCAAGCGGCGCATTTGCGAACTCTCCCGCCATTTCCTCAAGCGCAGCAACGCGGCTCTCGGTTGCGGGATGGGTGGAAAACAGCGAGTCCGCGCCGAGGCCGAACAGCGGGTTGATGATGAACATATGCGCGCTCGCCGGGAAGCGTTCGGCCCTGTAGTTGGGAATGTGCTTCGCCGCCGCCTGAATCTTTGTCAGCGCTGAGGCCAGCCACAGCGGATTGCCGGTGATTTCCGCGCCGCGCCGGTCGGCGGCGTATTCGCGGGTGCGCGACACGGCCATCTGCACAATCATCGCGGCAAATGGCGCAACAATGACTGCAAACAAAGTGCCCAGCCCGCCGAGCGGGCTGTTGCGGTCACGGCCGCCGCCGAAGAACAGCGCGAAATTGCCAAGCATCGAGATAGCGCCGGCAAGCGTTGCGGTCACCGTCATGGTCAGCGTGTCGCGGTACTGGATGTGGGCGAGCTCATGCGCCATAACGCCGGCGACTTCTTCCTTTGTCAATTGGTTCAACAAGCCGGTTGAGGCGGCAACGGCGGCGTTTTCTGGATTGCGTCCGGTGGCGAAGGCGTTCGGCTGCTCGCTGTTGATGAGGTAGACGCGCGGCATGGGCAGGCCCGCGCGCTCCGACAATGCGCGGATTATGGAATAAAACTCCGGCGCGTTCTCCTCGCTGACTTCAGCCGCATTGTGCATGCGCAGCACCATTTTGTCGGAATTCCACCAGGAGAAAACGTTCATGGCGAGCGCAATGATCAGCGCGATAAACATGCCGCCTGATCCGCCGATCCCATAGCCAACCAGCATGAACAGCGCGGTCATCACCGCAATCAGCATGCCGGTTTTGACAAGGTTCATTTCAATTCTCCGATGCCGCACAATTGCAGCCGTGCTCCGGCATACTATATTGGGGATGGATGCGGAGCGCCGCAATCACCCTTACCGCAATTTAATTCACGGGGGCAAAGTTCCAAGCCATGGCTGATGACCAAACGCCGCAAACCGATTCCCCGAAGCCCCTGTCACCCGCGGCACGGCGGGCGCTGCAGGAGGCGCAGGAGCGGCGCGCATCGGCAGAGCCTTCCGATTCGCCAAAAGAGCTGGGCGGGCGCAAGGGGCCGGAGCCGGTGCGCTATGGCGATTGGGAATTGAACGGCATCGCGCAGGACTTCTGACCTGTTCCGAAACGGCACAGACGGGGCGTGCCAGATTGGCGGCTGGATGAGGGCGGGCCAGCACATGGTGAACCGGGCGTAAACAATTCTCGAAATGCCTGGTTTCCTTCACCTGGCGGTAAGGTTAACAAAGATGAAACATCAATAAAATCATGTGGTTAAGGTTTGGACTGATTTTGCGGTCGCCAAAACCCGCCTGATGGCAGGCAATTCGCACTGTCTCCTGCAAGAGCGCCAATGAGCGTTTGCACAGGAGACAAGAATGAGCCTTTTCCAGCGCCTCAAATCCAGCACTTCCCGCTTCCGCCGCGACGAGAGCGGCCAGTTCGGCATCATGTTCGCCATCACCGGCTCGCTTTTGCTGCTCGGCGTCAGCATGTCAGTGGACTTTGCGCGCATGCTCTCGGCCAAGTCGCATTTGACAACCGCGCTTGATGCGGCGGTGACTTCAACGGCCCGCGATATCACGCGCGGCAAGATCGAGGCGAAAGATGCGGAAAAGATCATCCGCGCGTTTCTTGATGCCAATCTCGACGGAGAGCCTCTCAGCGTTGCAGATGTTGCTCTGACCAATGTCAGCATTGATGAAGTGACAAGCGAGATCAGCGCCTCCGCCCGCGCCAATGTCGATATCATGTTCCCCGTCATGGGCAATCCGTCTGTTGAACAGGTCAATGTGACCATCGGCGCGCTGTATTCCGAGCGCATCGTTGAAGTGTCGATGGTGCTCGATGTGACGGGATCAATGAGCGACAACAACAAGATCGGCGATCTGAAAGTCGCGGCTAAATCTGCGGTCAAGGCGTTTCTCGAAAATGGGTCGGACAATACGCGTGTTGCCATCACGCCCTATTCATCAAGTGTGAACGCCGGGGCGCTGAAAAACCAGGTCCGGGATCTTCGCGGCAACATCCCCGCTGATGGCTGCTCGACCGAACGCCGCGGAGCGCAGATGTTCTCTGATGCAAGCCCGGTAGCGGCGAAGGTGACGCGGGCCGATGAATTGCAGTTTTACGATGTCGTGCGTAACAGAACAGATCCAAGGCCTGTGACATGCCCGTCCGTCGCGGTTCAGCCGTTGACGCGTGATGCAAACACGTTGAACGGCATCATCGACCGGATGAGACCAGCAGGATACACAGCAGGCCAGATCGGCATTCAGTGGGGCTGGTATATGTTGTCGCCCAACTGGAAATCGGCGCTCCCGGTTAAATCCGAACCGGCTTCCTACGGCGCTTCCAATACCGAAAAATACCTGATTGTCATGACCGATGGCATGTTCAACTCCGAAGCATCGGGGCTCTCCAACGCCGCCATTCCGTCGCATCCGGGCGTCACCCTCGCCTCTGGACGCCTCGCGCTCTCCTATTGCGAGGGGATCAAGGACCGTGGCATCAAGGTCTACACGATCGGCTTTGACCTCAAGAACGTACCCGGCACGCCAGCGCAACGCGCCGAGGTTGTCCGGATGCTGGAAGACTGCGCGACAACACCAGTCGGCTCCGAACAGACCTTTTACAATGCAGAAGACGGCGATGACCTCAAAGAGGCCTTCGACGATATCGCCGCGCGCATCCAGACGCTGCGCCTGACCAACTGATTTGAGTTTCCTGCTGGTACCTGCCGCCCGGTTTGTAGCCGGGCGGCTTTTTTATACGGCATCAGATTGGATAGTTTCGAGTCCCAAATCCCCGCGCCGCAGCCAGCGGACGATCAACAAGAGCGAGACGACCGCGAGACCGGTTGTCAGCCCGACCCAGATGCCCGACCCGCGCCAGCCCTGCCAGAATGCGAGCCATATGCCGAGCGGCATGCCAATGAGCCAATAGCCGAAGCCGGCAAAGACCATGGGCATTCTGGTGTCATGCAAACCGCGCAGCATACCGATGGTCACACCTTGTGCGCCGTCAAACAGCTGGAACATCGCCGCAAATCCGAGGAACGATACGGCCAAAGCAAAGACCTCCGCGCCTCCCGGTTTTGAAACGTCGATGAACGGGCCGACAAGCAGGTGAGGAATGGTCAGCATCAGCATCGCTGTCATTGTCATGAAGCCAATGACCATCCAGAACGCGACATTGCCTGCCAGCTGAATGCCTTTAGAATCTTTGCCGCCATACGCAATCCCGACCCGCACAGTCGCCGCCTGCCCGAAGCCGAGCGGCGCCATGAAGGCGAGGGACGCGATCTGGACGGCGATCTGGTAAGCTGCAATTGAGGGCGTGTCGATGAGGCCCATGGCAAGCCCTGCTCCGGCAAAGAACACAACTTCGAACAGCAAAATGGCCCCAATCGGAATGCCAAGCTTCCAGACTTGCCGAAAACGCGCCCAATCCGGCCGCCAGAACCGTCCGAACAACCGGTAGCGCCGAAACTTGCGGTCCAATGTCACCACCAGGATGAGACCGAGGCACATGAAGGCTGACGACAAGGCCGTCGCCAGTCCCGAACCCTTGATGCCCATTGCCGGGAAACCGAAATGGCCGAAGATCAGCGCATAATTTGCCAGCGCATTGATCGCGACCGCAGCGATCCCGACAGTCAGCGCCCATCCCGGCCGCTCAAGCGCTGAAATAAACGAGCGCAGCACGATGTAGACGTAAAACGGCAGCAATCCCCATTGCAGAACACCGATATAGTCGCCTGCCAATGCGGCGAGGTTCGGCTGCTGGCCCATGGCGAGAAGAATGTTCTCTGTCTGTGAAAGCACGAGCCAAAGCGGCAGCGAGATGAGAATCGCGATCCATAGACCCTGACGCACCGTGCGCCGGAGCTCCCGCACGGCAAACCGGTTCTCGCCAATCTCCTTGGCCAGCATCGGCGCCGTCGCGAACACCACGCCCATTCCGGATATCAGGAAAGCGAAGTAGAGATTGCCGCCAAGCGCGCCAGCGGCAAGTGCATCCGGCCCGAGCCAGCCGAGCATCATCACGTCCGTCGCCGTCATCAATGTCTGCGCCATATTGGTCAGGATGATCGGCCATGCGAGGCGCAGCATGGCGCTGATTTCCTGACCGAGCGCGCTGCGCGCGGGCCTGGTTTCTACAAAGGCGGTCATCTCATTTTATCCGGGAAACGCTGCAACAGCGCGTTTTGCAAATGCCAAAAGGAAAGGACTGCCCGTTGGGGCAGTCCTCGCAATTCCGTCTGTCATGAAGCCGGAAATATGGCTGCCAAAGCGGCCCTTGAACAGGTCAGGTGCGGGAAGCTGTTCCCTTGCTCACCCTATCCTCCGAAGCCTCATAGCAGAGCACGAAATCACTAGACATCGGATCACCTCCTTTCGGTTCATTGGACAATGGCCAAACATGAACATGCTCTGCGCCGTTGGCAACAAAAATCCGCTCTCAAATCTTCGCAAAGGCGTGATGCAGCCGCAAAGTGTTGCAATTGGACTACAAATTCAGCTGCCGAATCGGGAAAGGCCTTACTTGAACGCCGAAGAACGCGCCGCCCGCATCGTCCGCACTATTGCCCGCTCGCTTGCGCCGCGATTTGCCGTGGAGCTATGGACCGGGGAGCGCATCGGCCCGGCAGATGGTCCAAGCCTGAAAATCAACAGTGCCGCCGCTGTGCGCGAAATTGCGCGCAGGCCCCGCCTTGAGACCATTGTCGAACTCTGGATCGCCAAAGCGCTTGATGTCGAAAATGGTTCGATTTTCGACCTTGTCGCGCTGAAACCGGAGGGTAAATTCAAGCACAAGCTCAAGAGCCTGCCGAAGCTTCAATTGATGCGCGACGTCCCCGCCCTGCTCCTGTCGCGCGGCGAGCTGGCGCGATCATCGCTTGGCAAAAGCGGCGCCTATGTCTCCGGCTCCGACAAGGATGCGATCACGCATCATTATGATGTCTCCAACGCCTTCTACCGGCTCTTTCTGGATGAGCGCATGGTCTACACCTGCGCCTATTTCAGGGATTGGGGCAATTCGCTGGATCAGGCGCAGGAGGACAAGCTCGACCATATCTGCCGCAAGCTGCGGCTGAAACCCGGCGAGACGTTGCTCGACATTGGCTGTGGCTGGGGCGCATTGCTCATTCATGCCGTCGAGAAATATGGCGTGACCGGACATGGCGTGTCCCTGTCCGAGGCGCAGACCGAACTGGCGCGCGAGCGGATCAAGGCCAAGGGTCTTGGGGACAGGATCACCATCCATGTGAAATCTTATGAACAGATGGAAGGGCAGTTCGACAAGATCGCTTCCATCGGCATGTTCGAGCATGTCGGCAACGCCCATCATGCCACTTACTTCACCGCCATGAACCGGCTGCTGAAACCTGGCGGGCTCTATATGCACCACGCGATTTCGCGGCGGATGAAACGGTCACAGAAGCTCTGGCGCAAGATGACACCGGAAAACCGCGCCATCATCAAATACATCTTCCCCGGCGGCGAGCTTGATCATCTGGGCATGTCCATCGCCAATCTTGAGGCGTATGGATTTGAAGTCCACGATGTTGAGAATTTGCGCGAGCACTATGCCCGCACTTGCAAACTCTGGGCGGAGCGCCTGCGCGCGCGAATGCCTGAAGCGATTGCGGAAGCGGGCGAGCCGAAGTCTCGGTTGTGGATGCTGTATCTGGCAGGCGTTTCCATCGCCTTTGAGCGCGGGACAATGCAGATCAACCAGACACTTGCGTCCAAACGCCAGCGCGGTGTTTCGCCCGTGCCGCAGACGCGGGACGATCTCTACCGTTGAAAATCAGCGCTTGGCGAGTTCGCCCGCTATCACAAGCTTCAAGACTTCCGCCAATTCGCGCGCGGCGCGGTTTTCCGCATCGCGCTCGGCGCGCACTTGCGCAAATTGCTGGCGCGAGCGGTCGAACGAGGCGGTGACTGAACGGCTGCCTGAGGCGATGGGCGTTCCTGTTGCCGCGTCCGAGAGCACATAGTTTGAACTCAGCACGACGCCGCCCGCCGTTGGCTGGTTTTCTCCGGCCGTCTGTATCTGCAGGTCAGCGGCGTTGATGATGCGCTTGGTGATGCCGAGCTCCAGCCTGTAGAGGGCATTGGCAGGCTCGCCCGCCCCGCCATTCAGGCCGAAAATCAGCTGATTACGCACTTCCTGCGCGTAGCGGTTCGTCACCTCATTGACCGAAACCGACATGGCGCCAGTGGCCGGATTGCCGCTGAATGTGACAACGCCTGCCGAATAGAGCGGGCGCACCTGGCAGCCGGCCACGGCCATCGACAGAACCAGCGCGGAAGCGATCAAAAATTTCATCTGAAAGCCTCTCCTCATCTCAGACAACGACATTGACGATCCTTTGCGGCACCACGATGATCTTTTTCGGCGTTGCGCCATTCAGCGCCGCCTTGACGAAATCAAGTTCCATAACGGCAGCCTCGACCGCAGATTGACCGGCATCGCGGGCAATTGTCAAATCGCCGCGCTTCTTGCCATTGATCTGCACCGGCATGGTCACATCGTTTTCGACGATGAGCGCTGGATCAAAAATCGGCCAGGCTTGTGTGGCGGCGAGCGTTTTGTGACCGAGCGCCTTCCAGCACTCCTCCGCCAGATGCGGCATCATCGGGGCAATCAGCTGAATGAGGATATCGGCCGCCTCGCGCACCGCCTGTAACAGCGCCGGTCCTGCTCCGCCGGATGAGACTGTCGCCGTTGCCGGAGCAAGCTCATTGACCAGCTCATAAATGCGCGCCACGGCCTTGTTGAAGCCGAGCCGCTCAATATCCTCGCCGACGGCTTTCAGAGTTTTGTGGGCAGTCTTTCGTATGGCAAGCGCGTCCGCCTCGCCGCCATCGCCGGACGCACCCGGCGCTTCGGCAAGTTCGCTCACCAGCCGCCAGATACGCTGCACGAAGCGGTGCGCGCCTTCCGCGCCCGCCTCGGTCCAGATCACATCGCGCTCGGGCGGCGAATCCGACAGCATGAACCAGCGGGCCGTGTCCGCGCCATAGCTGGCGATAATGTCGTCGGGATCAACGACGTTCTTCTTCGACTTCGACATTTTCTCAATCGAGCCGATCTCGAGCGGCGAGTTGTCGGAAACAAGTTCTGCCCGTCGCGTTGCGCCCTCGCCGGACAGGCGCACCTGCGCCGGCTCAACCCAGCCGGAGGCATTGCGATAAGTCTCGTGCAGCACCATGCCTTGGGTGAACAGGCCTTTGAACGGCTCTGCGACGCCGAGATGACCCGTCGCCATCATCGCGCGGGCGAAGAAGCGCGAATAGAGAAGATGCAGGATCGCATGCTCAATGCCGCCGATATACTGGTCCACCGGCAGCCATGCGTCCGCCTGTTTGCGGTCAGTGGGCTCGTTCTCCCAAGGCGCGGTGAAACGGGCGAAATACCACGACGAGTCGACGAATGTGTCCATCGTGTCCGTCTCGCGCCGCGCCGCCTTGCCGCACTGCGGGCAGTTCACATGCCGCCAGGCCGGATGCCTGTCGAGCGGGTTGCCGGGACGGTCGAACTCGATGTCATCTGGCAATTTGACCGGCAGATCTTTTTTCGGGACCGGCACAACGCCGCAGACTTCGCAGTGAATGACCGGAATTGGGCAGCCCCAATAGCGCTGGCGCGAAATGCCCCAGTCGCGCAGCTTGAATTGCGTCTTGCGCGCCGCCTGCGGGCGGTTGCCGAGACTCTGCGCTTCGAGCTTGTCTGAAACCTCCTTGAAGGCGGCCTGAGGTGACAGGCCGTCGAGAAAGCGCGAATTGATCATCGCACCATCGCCGTCATAGGCCTTATCGGTGATCATAAAAGAAGCGGCGTCCTCACCCTCGGGCAACACAACGGGCGTGACTTTCAGTTCGTATTTATTGGCAAAGTCGAGATCGCGCTGATCATGCGCCGGACAGCCGAAAATAGCGCCTGTGCCATAGTCCATGAGTACAAAGTTGGCGACATAGACCGGAACCAGCCAATCCTTGTCGAGCGGATGCCGGACCTTCAGGCCGGTGTCGAAGCCGATCTTCTCGGCGGTTTCCACAGCGGCGACAGATGTGCCCATCTGGCGGCATTTTTCGGCGAAGGCGGCAAGCTCTGCGTTCTTTTCAGCGAGCGCTTTCGCCAGCGGATGATCCGCAGCGATCGCGAGGAAGGATGCGCCGAACAGCGTGTCGGGTCGCGTTGTGTAGACCTCGATTTCGGACACAGGCGCATCACCTGCGACTTCCCAGCGCAGGAGCAGGCCCTCGGATTTGCCGATCCAGTTCTTCTGCATCAGCCGGACTTTCTCCGGCCATTCGTTCAGGGTTTCGAGCGAGGCGAGCAGGTCCTCATTGTAATCGGTGATCTTGAAGAACCATTGCGTGAGTTCACGCTGCTCGACCAAAGCGCCGGAACGCCAGCCGCGTCCGTCGATGACCTGCTCGTTTGCGAGCACCGTCATGTCTTCCGGGTCCCAGTTCACCTTCGACTGTTTGCGATAGGCGAGGCCCTTCTCCATGAAGTCGACAAACAGCATCTGCTGGCGGTGATAATAGTCCACGTCGCAGGTGGCGAATTCGCGCGACCAGTCGAGTGACAGGCCCATGCTCTTCAGCTGCCGGCGCATCGTGTCGATGTTCTTGTAGGTCCAGTCCTTCGGATGCACCTTGTTTTGCATCGCCGCGTTTTCCGCCGGCATGCCGAACGCGTCCCAGCCCATCGGATGCAGAACGTTGAAGCCCTTGGCGCGTTTGTAACGGGCAACCACGTCACCCATCGCGTAATTGCGCACATGACCCATATGGATGCGGCCGGACGGATAGGGAAACATTTCGAGCACGTAGTAGCGCGCACGCGTGTCCTCGTTCTTCGCTTCGAAGATTTTTCCCGCATCCCATGCCGCCTGCCAGCGGCTTTCGGCCTCTTTCGGGTTATAGCGCTCGCCTGCCATTTGCGTTATTTCTGCCAAATCACGATGAAAATCAGGGCGGACCTTCACCATGATTGACTGGAATGGTCAACCAGCCGTCCATGCCGGACACCATTAAAAGGTTTCACATGCACACTTCGCCCGAGCGGCTCGCAACCGTCACATCCCACATCGACGCTGCTGAGATAAAGGCAAAACGGGACAAGGGCGCGGTGACCCTTGTAGCGGTTTCCAAGACGTTTGAGGCGCAGCACATCCGTCCGGTCCTGACAGCGGGGCACAGGGTCTTTGGCGAAAACCGGGTTCAGGAAGCGCAGGGAAAGTGGCCAGCGCTGAAGGCAGAGTTCCCCGGCGTCGAACTGCATCTCATCGGCCCGCTGCAATCCAACAAGGCCAAGGAGGCGGTCGCGCTGTTTGATGTGATCGAGACCGTGGACCGCGAGAAACTCGCCGAGGCGCTGGCGGCAGAAATCAAAAGGCAAGGAAAACATCCGAAGCTTTTCGTGCAGGTCAATACTGGGCTTGAGGCGCAGAAGGCCGGAATCAACCCGCGCGAATGCGTCACGTTCGTGGAGCGCTGCCGCGCGGTTCACGGGCTGAAGATCGAAGGCCTGATGTGCATCCCCCCGGCGGACGAAAACCCCGGCCCGCACTTCGCGCTTTTGGAAAAACTTGCCAAGCAATGCGGCGTGGCGGCGCTGTCGATGGGCATGTCGGCGGATTATGAGCTGGCGGTCGCGCTGGGGGCGACGCATGTGCGGGTGGGGTCGGGGGTGTTTGGGGCGCGGGAGTATTCCGTTTGAGAGGCATGTTGTAAGCAAGACCATTCATTGGTTGCGCACGTGTGCTGTGACCCGTTGCCCATTTGACCTCCGGAGGCTTTGTTTAGAGTGGATTTGCGCAAATACCGCAAAGCCTGACCTGCCACCGATCTTTCATCCAGCGGCTTTAGAGTCTGCGGCGTTTGTATGCCCGGTTGGGCGCAGATATCCATCGGCGAGTGCGGGCATGGGAGGGGTCAAAGGCGACGGCTGCTTAACTGATCTAACACGTCAATTTTTCGCTGCTGTTTGACTTCAAGCACTATTTGACTACAATGTGTTCACTTGCAAGTTCGAAAGGTGCTCAAATGCCTTCCAAGGCAGAGACATTTTCAGTCCGCCTCTCCGATGAGGTGAAAACCCAAGTGGATGAGCTGGCGCGGGTCACCAAGCGCAGCCGCTCTTTCATCGTTCAGGAGGCTGTCTCTACATACATACAGGAGCGCGCTGACTATATGCGCGAGCTGGATGAGGCGGTCAAAAGCGCCGAGAGCGGCATCGGCCATTCGGGCGAACAGATATTTGACTGGATGAGGTCTTGGGGCACAGCCAGCGAGCAGGCCTCGCCTGAACCCGATATTTATCCGGCGAAGTAGCCCTTGAATCTCGTCTTCACTCGCGAGGCCAAGCGGGACCTTGATGATCTCCGCGCATTTTTGCAGCCCCTCAGCCCGAAAGGGCTGGCGAATGTTGTTCACAGTATTGAATTGCGCATCAGCGGCGGACTATCCAACCCGCGCATCGGGAGGCCGACGCCGCGTGCCGACGTTCGGGAGCTGGTTGAATCCAGATACGGCTTTCTCATACCCTATTACGTGAAGAACAACGTGTTTTATATTCTCCGCATCTATAGCGCGCGGCGAAAGCCGTTGGACTATGACACGCTGATTTTACCGTGAGCGGTTCCGGCCCCCGCTTAACCACGCCATCGCTCCGTGTTTGCCGCCGCCGCGCTCTCCAGCTAGAATGGCGGGCAGACAGGGACGCGCTCTTTCTCGATGCATTCGACCATTTCAAACAACTTGACCGCCGGTGTGCCGCGCGCCCGCATCGCGTCGCTGTTTGCGCGAGAGCGGGTGATGTTCGCCACTTCGCATCCGTTGTCGAGGGCGGTTCTCGAAAAGGGCGGGGATGCGTTTCTGGGCCGCGTGCCCCTGCACTGGATGAGTGATTGGCCGATGCCTTTTCCGATGCTGGTCGAAAAGGCAAAGGGCGCGCGGCTGACGGATATTGACGGCATGGACTTCGACGATTTCTGCCTCGGCGACACCGGCTCGATGTTCGGACATTCGCCGAAGCCCGTCGCCAGAGCCATTCGCAAGCAGGCGGCCAAGGGCCTGACTTATATGCTGCCGACCGAAGACGCGCTTGAAGTGGGCAGGCTTCTGACACAGCGGTTCGGCCCGTTCAAATGGCAGATCGCCGCCACCGCCTCCGACGCCAACCGCTTCGCCCTGCGCGTCGCCCGCGCGGTGACGGGGCGAAACAAGATCCTCGTGTTCAACGCCTGTTATCACGGCGCGGTCGATGAGACATTCGTCAAACTGACCAACGGCAAGACCGCGCACAAGCCGGGCCTTGTCGGCCAAGCGGTTGATCTGACGCAGAACACAGTCGTGGTCGAGTTCAACGACGTTACGGCTCTGGAAAAAGCGCTCGCCAGACGCGAAATCGCCTGCGTCATCACCGAACCTGTCCTGACCAATTCCTGCATGGTGCTGCCCGCACCCGGCTTCCACAAGGCGCTGCGCCAGCTGACGCGCGAGGCCGGAACGCTGCTCCTCATAGACGAGACCCACACCATCTCCACCGGGCTTGGCGGCTATACGAAGACGCACGGGCTGGACCCTGATATTTTCGTTCTGGGCAAACCTGTGGCGGGCGGCGTGCCCGCTGCGGTATGGGGGCTTTCATCCGATGTCGCCGCTCGCTTTCTTGAGACAGAGAAAACACGCGCGCCCGGCTATTCCGGCATGGGCACGACGCTGTCCGCCAATCCGATGCAATTTGCGGCTATGAGGGCTTGCCTTGCGGAAGTGATGACCAAAGGCAATTATGCGCATATGGAAAAGCTGGCAGACATGCTTGCGCGCGGACTTTCCAAAATCATCGCCAAGCGCGGACTTCCCTGGCATGTGGCGCGGGTGGGCGCGCGGGTTGAGTTCATCTGCGCGCCGGGTCCCTTGAACACCGGCGCGGAGGCGGAAGCCGCGCATCAGCCGGAGCTTGAGCGCTGCGTTCATCTGGCGCTTCTAAACCGCGGCAGCCTGATTGCGCCGTTTCACAATATGATGCTGATCTCGCCTGGGACAACGCGAAAACAGGTCGAGCGTCTGATCGCCAATTTCTCCGATGTCACCAAACGCCTTACCCGTTGAGTATGCTCTGAAATGCGTTCCCCCTCCGGCTCCCTAATTGAAGAAGCGACCACTTTTCTCTCAGCCAATCCCGACATTGAAGCCGTCGACATCGTGCTCAATGATTCCAATGGCATTGGCCGCGGCAAGATTGTCCGCCGCCATGAGCTCCTGCCAGTTTACGAAGGCGGACGGCATTTTCCGATTTCAATTCTCGGCCTCGACATCACCGGCGAGGATGTGCATGAGACGGGCCTGATCTGGGATTCCGGCGATGGCGATCTGCGCGCCTGGCCTGTGCCAGGCACGCTAGCCCGCATTCACGGCACCAAGCCGGCGCGCGCTGAAGTTCTGATGTCGCTCTACTGCCTCGACGGCTCGCCGATGACATCTGACCCGCGCCATGCGCTGCAGCGGCAGCTGGATGCGTTTGCCAAACAGGGCCTCAAGCCCGCTGGCGCGTTTGAACTTGAGTTTTTTCTGCTCGCCAATGAGCGTGACGCGCAAGGGCGCATTCAGCCCGCCGCCGCCGTGCTGGACGGGCGCAGGAGCGGCAAGACTGAAGTCTATTCCGTTGACCACTTGCACGGCATGGAGCCGCTGTTCTCTGACATTTATGAGGGAGCCAAGCTTGCCGGAATTCCTGCCGAGACACTGATCTCAGAATATGCCCCTGGCCAATATGAGCTGACGCTCCACTATCGCGACAACATGATGCAGGCGGCCGACGATCTGATCCGCTTGAAGCGGCTGGTCCGCGCACAAGCCCGCCGCCACGGCGTCACTGCCTGTTTCATGGCTAAGCCGATCGCCGATTATGCAGGCTCCGGCATGCATATCCATGTCTCGCTGCTGGACGAAACCGGCGCGAACGTATTTGTCGAGGAGATGGAAGGTGCGTGGTCACCGCTCTTGTTGAATGCGCTTGGCGGGCTGCAGGCGACGATGGGCGAAAGCATGCTGGTGTTTGCCCCGCACGCCAATTCGTGGCGCAGGTTCGTCTCGCAATCCTACGCGCCGGTATCGCCCAATTGGGGCGTCAACAACCGCTCGGTCGCCCTGCGCATTCCCGCAGGATCCAGGAATGCGCGGCGCATTGAGCACCGTCCGTCCGGCGTTGACGCCAATCCCTATCTCGTCGCAACCACAGTCCTTGCCGGCATCCGTCACGGTCTCGCCAATCAGCTTGATCCGGGACCGGAAACCACGGGCAATGGCTATGCAAGCTCGGAGACGAAGTCCAACCTGCCGACCGATTGGCGCAGCGCGATTGAAGCGGCGAAGGCGTCAGTGTTCCTGAAAAAAGCGCTCGGCGCGGACATGCACCGCACGTTTACCGCCATCAAGGAAGCCGAATATTTCCGTGTGGCGCGCACGATCAGCGATGTGGATTATGCGCTTTATCTGCATGAGGTTTGACAAAGCGGCGGCAAGGATAATTTCGGTGACAGTTTACTTAATTCCATCTCCTTGCGCTGAGAATTTTTCAAACGGCGGTGAATGGAATTAAGTAAACTGTCACCGAAATTATCCTTGCCGCCGCTTTGTCACCAGGTCCGCCTCGGCCCGTTGTCTATGTGATAAAACCCCGACGGATAGCGGTTGAAGCCGCCGACTTCCTTCTGCGCAATCAGGAAGCGCGCAAGCCCGCGCGAGGAGCCGTGGACGCGGAAATCGACCGCCCGGCAGGACAGATGCAGCGACTTGCCGCGCCCGCCGATCCTGCGGTTTTTGCCTTTGGATCTGAAGGTCGAGTTGACCGTGATCGGGCCATATTTTGCCGAGACGCGCTTCAGCACCCGGATGAGCGAACCCGGCACGCATTTGGTCGGCGCACGGTAGACAATGGCCGGTCTGCCGCGCGGCAGACCGGCGAGGATCAGCGGATTCATCTTGTCGTAGACCGAGTCAGCGAGATGCGCGTGTTCTTCGCCGAAGTCGTGAACGGCGATCTGTTCCTTTGGAGAGAGCGCAAAGAAGAAGCCTGTGGCGCTTGCCGGATCGGAAATGGCGCTGGCGCCGACCATTCCGGCGCAGAACGCAGCAATGGCTGTGCGGCGAACATTCTTTCGCCGAAGTGATGTTTCTGGACGCATGTGATTGCCCCACAAATCGAGCCGGCCCATCCGGCTGTCCGTGCGCGGACACCCTCCCGCAATGCCCGCAGTCTCGCGCATCGCGTCAGAATGCGGCGGCAATTGCGGCAAAAACCTCACTTTTTGTGAACCGGAGTCACATCGGCGCGCGGGCGGGCGTTGAGGCAAAAAGACTGAAACAGGTCTACCTTGGGCTCAAATCCGGCTAAGCACTGTCATTTCAATCGATTTTTAGCGCCAAACGTCTAATTTACCGCGCCCGAAAATTGCTGTTACGGAAAAACCGGCTAGTGTTGAAAATTGTGAACGGGAAGATGGCTTTCGGAGGAACCAAAAGGCTGTTTTTCGTTCGAGCTGAGGAGTTTCGGGATGTCGGACAAGGTCTATAAAGTGCTGCCGAGCGCCGAGAAGCGCGCTCTGATCGACAATGAGACATACCTGAAATGGTATGCGGACTCGGTCAAGAGCCCCGACAAGTTCTGGGGCAAGCATGGCAAGCGGATCGACTGGTTCAAGCCCTACACCAAGGTGAAGAACACAAGCTATACCGGCAAGGTCGCAATCAAATGGTATGAGGACGGGCTCACCAACGTTTCATACAATTGCATCGACCGGCACCTGAAAAAGCGCGGCGATCAGGTCGCGATCATCTGGGAGGGCGACAATCCCTATGATGACAAAAAGATCACCTACAAGGAGCTGTCGCTGCATGTGAACAAGCTCGCCAATGTGCTGAAATCTAACGGCGTCAAGAAGGGCGACCGCGTCACGCTCTATATGCCGATGATCCCGGAAGCCGCCTACGCCATGCTCGCCTGCACCCGCATAGGCGCGATCCATTCCATCGTCTTCGGCGGCTTCTCGCCGGACTCGCTTTCAGGCCGTATCATCGACTGCAATTCGACATTCGTCATCACGGCGGATGAGGGCCTGCGCGGCGGCAAGACCGTGCCGCTCAAAGACAATACCGACAAGGCCGTGGACATCGCCGCCAAGGCGGGCGTGATGGTCAAGAACGTGCTGGTCGTGCGCCGCACCGGCGGCAAGGTCGAATGGGCGCCGGGCCGCGATCTCTGGTATCATGACGAGATGGGCAAGGCCGACGCCAAATGCGCGCCGGAAAAGATGAAGGCGGAGGATCCGCTGTTCATCCTCTACACCTCCGGCTCGACCGGCAAGCCGAAGGGTGTGCTGCATACGACCGGCGGCTATCTGGTCTATGCCGCGATGACGCATCAATATGTTTTCGACTACCATGACGGCGACATTTACTGGTGCACGGCCGATGTCGGCTGGGTCACGGGGCACAGCTATATCGTTTACGGTCCGCTGGCGAATGGCGCGACCACTCTCATGTTCGAAGGCGTGCCTAACTACCCGTCCACCTCGCGCTTCTGGGAAGTCATCGACAAGCATCAGGTCAACATTTTCTACACTGCCCCAACCGCCATCCGCGCTTTGATGTCGGGCGGCGAAGCGCCGGTGAAGAAGACCTCGCGCAAGTCGCTGCGCCTGCTCGGCTCGGTCGGCGAGCCGATCAATCCGGAAGCCTGGGAATGGTACTATCAGGTCGTCGGCGAAAAGAAGTCGCCGATTGTCGACACTTGGTGGCAAACTGAAACCGGCGGGATTCTCATCACGCCGCTCCCCGGCGCAACGGACCTGAAGCCCGGCTCCGCCACACGCCCGTTCTTCGGCGTGCAACCGCAGCTGGTCGATAATGACGGCAAGGTGCTGGAAGGCGCGACGGACGGCAATCTGTGCATCACAGACTCCTGGCCCGGACAGGCGCGCACGGTCTATGGCGACCATGAACGCTTCATCCAGACCTACTTCTCCACCTACAAAGGCAAATATTTCACCGGTGACGGCTGCCGCCGCGACGGCGACGGCTATTACTGGATCACTGGCCGCGTGGATGATGTACTCAACGTCTCCGGCCACCGTATGGGCACGGCGGAAGTCGAATCGGCCTTGGTCAGCCACGCGCTTGTCTCCGAGGCCGCCGTCGTCGGCTATCCGCATGACATCAAGGGCCAGGGCATCTATTGCTATGTGACGCTGATGGCCGGCAAGTCTGGCGATGAAGCGCTGCGCAAGGAACTTGTCGCGCATGTGCGCAAGGAGATCGGCCCCTTCGCCGCGCCCGACAAAATCCAGTTCTCGCCGGGCCTGCCCAAAACCCGCTCCGGCAAAATCATGCGCCGTATATTGCGCAAGATCGCCGAGGACGATTTCAGCGCGCTCGGCGACACGTCAACGCTCGCCGATCCGGCGGTGGTGGATGATTTGATCGCCAACCGGCAGAACAGGAAAGGCTGAGCAGTCGCATTGTGAGCCTCGAATCCGTCCGCGCCTTCCTCGCCGAGCATGCGCCCGATATTGAAATCCTCATCCATGACGGCTCAACCGCCACCGTCGCGGAGGCGGCCGCTGCCCATGGCGTGCCGGATGCAGCGATTGCCAAAACGCTTTCACTGACTGTGGGCGGACGCCCTTTCCTTGTCGTGGCTGGTGGCCTCGCACGGCTCGACAACAAGAAGGCGAAAGCCGAGTTCGGCGGCAAGGTGTCGATGCTCAGTCACGAAGAGGCGCTGCGCATCACCGGCCACCCTGTCGGTGGCGTGTGCCCGTTCGGGCTCGCCACGCCCCTGCCGGTCTATTGCGACGTCAGCCTCAAGGCGTTTGAGGAAGTCGTGCCCGCAGCGGGCAGCACGGTAAGCGCGCTGCGCATTTCGCCGGAAAGGCTTGCCGATTTGGCGAATGCGAATTGGGTGGATGTGTGCTCGCTTGCGCAAAGCGGCACATAAGCAGACAAGCGATGAGATGCTGAAAGGCTGCCCCGATTCTTCCAAAGGATACCCATGAACATCGCCAAAGCCGGCTTCGCCTATTTCGCGCTCATATTTTCGCTCGGTTTCATTCTCGGAACCGTCCGCGTTCTGGCCGTCATCCCGCGCATCGGCGAATTTGCCGCGACGCTGCTGGAACTGCCGCTGATCCTCACAGCCTCATGGTTCGTTTCAGGCTGGCTGATCCGCAAAATGCGGATCGCGCCCAATTCAGGCAGCCGGCTTCTGATGGGCGCTGTCGCATTCGGCATGGCGATGATCGCAGAGCCGCTGCTCGGACTGTCGTTTGGCATGTCACTGGCGGAGCAAGGTTCGGCGCTGCTACGTCCTGCAGGGCTTGCCGGCCTGGCCGGGCAGGCGCTGTTTGGTTTGATTCCGTGGATCAGGCTTCACACAGCGGAGACACGGCCATTGGCGTGAAGGCAACACCCAGTTTGCCGCTCACCGCGACAGCGTGAGCGCCATGATCAATACCGTTCCAATCAGATAGGCCCCGCCCATATAGCCAAAGGCGCGGCGGTCGAGGCTGATCGCCTTGGCGTCCTCGCCGCGATGCGCGGTCCATGAGGTGCGCACGACCTGGCCAAGGCTGGCGATGACAAACACGTAGGCGGCGAAATACAGCATGTCGATCATCATCAGATAATCGACCTCCGGCAGCTGCGAGTTTGTCGTGATCTGCAGGGCGACAAGGGTCAGCAGTGCCGTGATCCCCATGCCGACCCGCGCCTCGACATAGCTCGGATGGATGAAAAACACGAAGGCGGCGCAGATGACGATGAGGAAAATCGGCAATATGGTTTTCACCGCATAGGTGAAAGCCGGCCGGTTCACCGGAACCGACACCGTCACCCGCGAATAGGGCTCTGGCGCGGTCAGGCTCGTATCGCCGAAATTGGTCGGATAAGCTTTGGAGGAGACGATCAGTTCGGGCTTTCCCAAGAGATAGCCCGGCAACGTCAGTTCCGGATTGAGGGTGATGGCGTTTTGATCCGGCACAAAAATCTGCTTTGCAGCGCCGGCGCTGGAATCCTCAAACTCGACAATCAGCTTCTGGCTGTCAAACGGATACTTTTCCAGCGGCAGCTTGCTGTTGAACTGGCCCTGATAGCGGACCGCGGTGTATTTCGACCCGTCCGGCAAATCCTGCGGTGCTTCATAGAGCGGCGTCGAGATATGGCCCCAAAGCTGGAACGGGTTCATGTATTCGAGCGTGGCGGACGGGTTGATGTCCGGATTTTTCCACCGCAGCCAGACGTAAAAATCCATGGCGTAGGAATGGCTCTGCAGATCGAGCTGCTGGATGTCGTTGACATAAACGCCGACGGTCACCTCATTCGGCCCGGACGGGGCGGTTGGGACGTTTTCGGCTGGAGCCGGCTCCGGAGCGGCGGGCGTCGCCGCATCCTGCGCGAACGCCGAAAATGCCAGTAACCAAAATGCGAGCGTCAGCAGGCCTTTGCGGAGCGTATTCATCAGGCGTCCCCCTTTTGTCAGCTCAGGGAACGTAACACTGACGCTAAGGAAACTGCAACCGCTCCGCTTTATCCGATTGTCTGCCCGGTCTTGGCCCAATCTGCCACAAATTGTGCAAGGCCTTTGTCGGTCAGCGGATGATTGACCAGCGACTTTAGCGTCGCCGCCGGAACGGTCGCCACATCCGCGCCAATCAGCGCGGCTTCCTTGACGTGGTTGATGGTGCGGATCGAGGCGGCGAGGATTTCCGTCTCGAAACCCATAATTGTCGTAAATGGTGCGGATGTCGGAAATCAGCTCCATGCCATCAAGCCCGGTGTCATCCAGACCGTCCGATAAAGGGCGAGATGAAGCTGGCCCCGGCCTTGGCGGCGAGCAGCGCCTGCACCGCTGAAAAGCACAGTGTCACATTCACCTTGCGGCCATCCGACCGGATCGCGCGGCAGGCCTTCAGGCCGTCAAAGGTGAGCGGCACCTTGATGCATACATTGTCGGCGATCTTCGACAAGCACCGCCGCCTCGCGCATCATCCCGTCATAATCGGTCGCCGCGACCTCCGCCGAGACCGGCCCATCGACGATCTTGCAGATTTCCGCGATGACCTCCTTCATCGGCCGGCCAGCTTTCAGGATCAGCGAGGGATTGGTGGTCACGCCATCCAGGAGCCCGATGGCGTTGAGTTCGGCGATTTCCTTCGCATCGGCGGTGTCGACAAAGAATTTCATCATGCTCTCCTGAAATCTTGCGCTTTTGCTGCTTAAACCCGACATGTTTGCTTAATCTAGCGGCCCAGTGCGTTCAAGGTCACGCGCAAATGACAGGCGATTCGAAAAATGAGCTGCAGATCGTGCCGGTGCTGGTGCCGATGCCGGCCGAGCGCGGCTATTCCTATCTGGTGCCGAAAGGCGCCGACGGTAGAGCCGGGTTCAATCGTGCAGGTGCCGCTCGGGCCACGCCAGGTTTATGGCGTCGTCTGGGATGGAACAACGGATTCTGTTGATCCGAAAAAGCTCAAATCCATCACCGAGATTTTCGACTGCCCGCCGCTGCAAGCCGATATGCGGCGGTTTATCGAATGGGTGTCAGACTATACGATTTCGCCTCCCGGCCTTGTGGCGCGCATGGCGCTGCGCGCCCCCGCCGCTTTTGAGGCCGAGCCAAAATGCAGGCGCTGCGCTTCACCGGCCACAAGCCCGACCGGATGACAGCGGCGCGGACCCGGGTTCTGGAATTGGCTTCCGACGGCATGGCGTGGTCTCGCTCCGGCCTTGCGCGGGCGGCGGGTGTGTCTTCGACTGTCGTCGATGGTCTGCACCAACAGGGCGTGTTTGAAGTCGTCGAGCTGGAGCCGGGGCCGGTCGTGCCGTTGCCCGATCCAAGCTATGGCGAGCCGGTGCTCTCGCCTGCGCAGGCAGAAGCGGCTGCGCGAGCTTACGCGATAGCGTTGCCGCAGCAAACCTTCTCCGTCACGCTGCTCGATGGCGTTACCGGTTCGGGCAAAACAGAGGTCTATTTCGAAGCCGTCGCCGCCGCGCTTGCGGCGGGCAACAGGCGCTGGTGCTGGTGCCGGAAATTGCGCTGACCGCCGCCTTCATTGACCGCTTCCAGGACCGGTTCGGCGCGCGGCCTGCCGAGTGGCATTCGGACCTGTCACCCAAAATGCGCGAGAAGGTCTGGCGCCAGGCGGCCGAGGGCTCGATCCGCGTAATCGCTGGCGCACGCTCGGCGTTGTACCTGCCGTTCAAGGAGCTTGGGTCTGATCGTGGTGGACGAAGAGCACGACCCCGCCTTCAAGCAGGAAGACGGCGTGCATTATTCGGCCCGCGACATGGCGGTGGTGCGCGGTCAGCTCGGCGGCTTTCCGGTCGTGCTCGCTTCCGCCACGCCTTCGATCGAAAGCCGCGTCAACGCCGATCTTGGCCGCTACAAATATCTGCGCCTGTCGGGCCGCTATCAGGAGGCCGAGCTTCCGGACCTTCACGCCATCGACATGCGCCGCCACCCGCCGGCGCGCGGCGGATTTATTTCGCCTGTGCTGCTCACCGCCATGAAGGAGACGCTGGAGCGCGGCGAGCAGTCGCTGCTGTTTCTGAACCGGCGCGGTTATGCCCCGCTGACGCTCTGCCGCGTCTGCGGCCACCGCTTCCAATGTCATAATTGCTCGGCCTGGCTGGTCGAGCACCGGTTCAAGGGCAAGCTCCTGTGCCATCATTGCGGCCATGAGGAGCGCACGCCTGAAGCCTGCCCGGAATGCGGCACGCTTGACCATCTTGTCGCCTGCGGCCCTGGCATTGAGCGCGTCGCCGAGGAGGTCATCAAGCATTTCCCCGAGGCGCGTGTCATTGTGCTGTCGTCGGATATTCTGGGCGGCGTCAAACGGCTGCGGCTCGAACTCGACGCGATCGCGGAAGGGCAGGCAGACATCGTCATCGGCACGCAATTGGTCGCCAAGGGTCATAATTTTCCGAACATGACATTGGTTGGCGTCATCGACGCCGACATCGGCCTTGCCAATGGCGATCCGCGCGCCGCCGAGCGCACCTTCCAGCTTCTGCATCAGGTCACCGGCCGCGCCGGGCGCACGGGCAAGGCCTCCAAGGGTCTGATCCAGACCTACCAGCCGGACAATCCGGTGATGCAGGCGATTGTGTCGGGCAAGAACGAGGAATTCTACGCCCGCGAAATCGCCGCGCGCGGCCGTGACGGCCTGCCGCCCTTCGGACGCCTCGCCGCCGTCATCGTCTCGGCTGAAACAAGGCCGGAATCCGAAGCTCACGCCAAGGCGCTGCGCCGCGCCGCGCCGCAGGTTCACGGCATTGACGTGCTCGGCCCGGCCGAAGCGCCGCTCGCCATGGTGCGCGGCCGCTACCGCTTCCGCCTCGTCGTGCGCGCCGAGCGCAAGGCCGACATCCAAAGCTTCCTGCGCGCCATGGTCAAAGCCGCGCCCAAGCCGCGCGGGTCGATCCAGGTGCAGCTGGATGTGGATCCGCAGAGCTTTTTGTAAGGCAGATGCGCCGGGTCCCTACCCTCCGCCCGGCGAGCGCCTTGTCAGCTTCTTGATCTCGTCCCTGTATCGGTAACGCAGCGCCGACCAGGTCTCATCGACCGAGATTTGCGTGACGGGAAGCAGACCTTGTGCAAAGACCGGCTCCCAGCCAATATCGCGGGAAATGTCTGTCTTCATCGCCGCTGATTTCTTTGGATAACAAAGCCAAAGACAACCGCCGCGCCGGTAGTGCGGGATCAACATGCGAACAAGCATCACAATGCCGGTGCCGTCCGGGGCAAATCCAATCAGCCAGTCCGGATCCGCAGCTTGCGCATCAAATGCGCAAGCAAGCAAGGGTGCCGCCTCTTCCGGCACATTGACGAGGCAGGCGCGCATGCCGGGCTTGAAACCAAGCTTGTTCATCAAGGTCCTGTCTTCACTCATCACAGACGCTCCTTTCCCGCATTTGCCGCGCCCAGGCGGCGATGGCTTCCTCAAACTTGAAACCGGTTGAATAGACGCGGCGCTCCCTTCCCTTCACCTCGCGCCGGATCAGGCCCGTTTCCTCAAGTGTGTTGAGGTGGCGCATGACGGCAAAGCGGGAGACCGGGAAAAGCTCGCAGAGCTGCGTGACCGTCGCCCCGTCATGCGCAATGGCAGCTTCGAGCACGCGCCGGCGCAGCGGATCGGACAGTGCGAAGAATATGGGGCCGAGACTTTCCGGGCTGCCGCTCACGCGAAGCGGCCTGCAAGCATCAGCGCGATGATTGCGCCAGCCACCGCGCCGCCCGCGCACTCATATCCGGCGTCAACCAGAATGACCGGCCATGGCCGGTTTGCCCAGACGCGGTCGCGCAGCATCGGCGTGAAGCCAAAAGCGAGCGCCGCCGCCCCGCCAATCACGGCGGCCTGGAGGACGGAGGGCAGGGCCAATGTCGAGAAGAGCCAGACAAGCGCAGCCGCCTGCGCGAAACTGGCGAACGCGGAGGCGGACAGCGCCAGCCACATGTTGAAATGCCCCTCCTTGATATCGCTTTCAGTCAGTCCAAGCCCACGCATCCAGATTTTGGAGAACATCAAAGGACTGTACCAAAGCCCGCCAATCAGGAAATGCGCGAGGCCTGCGGTCAAAGCTGCGAGGATCATCATGTGCGGTCTCCATAACGTGACTTTAACCGCACATATCACAAAGAACCGTCAACTTCAAGTTTCCGGCGGGCAGGCGCAGCTTTCGGCTTCTGGGTGAAGCCGGGCGGGTCGGTCCAGGTGCAACTGGACGTTGATCCGCAGAGCTTTTAGCGAGGCATGGCGTTTCCCCCGTTCGGGTGATGAACCTTTCAACCCCATTTTGTAACCCAATCTCCAAGGCGTCCGGCTGTTGCTCGGCCAATACAGGAGTTTGGAAATGACATTTCGGACAGCGCCTGAGCGCCTCTGCCAGAAGTTCGTATGCGTTCGCTCAAACTGCCGGGTGCGAAAATGAGCGGTGCCATTGAACAATACGGCGTGCACATTATGATTGATGGCTATGGCGCTGACCATAAGCTGCTGGCTGACGCGGACTATCTGCGCGGCCTGCCGGCTGAAATGAAAATGCATCCGATCTGCGAGCCGCAATTGGTGGAAGTCGGGCCGATGAACCCGAAGGATCCGGGCGGACTTTCCGGCTTTGTGATGATCGCGGAAAGCCATATCAGCTTTCACACATTCCCGGCGCGCGGCTTTGTGACGATGGATCTCTACACCTGCCAATGCGGCCTGGACCGCGACTGGGCGGTGTCGCGGCTCAAGAACGCCTTCGGCCTCATTGACGCGGACGTGTTCATCCAGGAGCGCGGCATGCGCTATCCGGCGCAGAACCGGGCGGACGGAGATTCCACCGCAATGGCGGCGTGAGTGCAGAGCATCATTGCATAAGCGGGCCAAATGGGGTGAAATGTCGCCACGCCCGTTTGGAGGGCGCTGGCATGGCTCGCAAGCTCCTGACTATTACCGTCCTGACCGCCTTGACCGGCGCAAGCGCCCTTGCGGCCGACCCTCCGAAAATCGACGCGCTTGACCTTGAGGGCGAGAAGGCCGTTTGCGTTGCCTGGGCCGCCGGCCCCGCCCCTGCATCCATGCCGCCTTCCGATCTCGTCTGGGCGGGCCTGCCCGCCGCCGTCAAGCCATTCGGCATGCGCGCCTATGTGAGCGTTGACGGCATGATCCGCCCGCTGCGCCAGATTGCCTATGCGAAAACGGATGGCGGTTTGTCGATCCATTACCGCACGCTCGGCGAGCGCGCCTATGATGTGCGCATCGACCTGGCCGGACCCGGTCCGGCTGGCGTTGAGCGTGCTGACCTTTCCGGAACGTTGATTGTTTCGCGGTTTGGTTTGTTCACCGAACTCAAGGTCGCTGGCTCCTGCGGGGCGACTTAAAGCCTGAAACCCACGCGTATCGCAATTCGAACCTTCGTCCCCCGTCCTGGTGATGAACCTTTTCGCCGCTTTGTGTAACTCACATTCCGGGGCGCTTCCCGGCTGATGGTTCAGCCGGTCTTGGGAGTGCAGATAATGTCTTTGCGGTCGGCGCGGGAGCGGCTTTATCAGACTTTGGCGTTTGAGGCGGGCGGGCTGGTCATGGCCGCGCCGCTTTACAGCCTTCTGTTCGGGCAGGGCGCGCAGGACTCGCTCACAGTGCTGGTCAGCCTTTCGCTGGCGGTCATGCTGTGGACGCCGCTGCATAACACGCTGTTTGATTTGGCCGATCTGAAGTGGTCGGGACGTGTCGCGAGCGCGCGCCCGCACAGGCTTCGCCTGATCCAGGCGCTGTCGCAGGAAGTGAGCGTGCTCGTCGTCACACTGCCGCTGATCATGGTTCTGGGCGGGCATGGCCTCAAAGAAGCGCTGCTCATCGATCTGGGCCTGACACTGTTCTACGCGGCCTATGCCTATATTTTCCATATCGTCTTTGACTGGCTGCGGCCGGTGGGAGCGCCGCCGCTCCCTTTCGCGAAATGAGGGGAGGCGATCATGATGACGTCCAGTGAGCCGTTCGGAATTCACATCATGATCGAGGGGTTCGGCGCGCCGCGGCAACTCTTGTCCAACAGCGTTTATCTCTACAGCGTGCTTGAGGACGTGCCCAAAATGATCGGGATGCGCGCGGTGGCCGAGCCGCAATTGATTGAGTCCGGTGCGTTCAGTCCGGGAAATCCGGGCTGCCTGTCAGGCTTCGTCATGGACGCGCAAAGCCATATCAGCTTTCACGCCGTCCCGGCGCGCGGATATGTGAGCGTGGATTTCTTTACGCAGCAATGCGGCATCGACCGGGACCAGGTCATCAATCTGCTGACATCGTCCTTTGCGCTCGATGAAGCCGAGGTTTCCGTGCTGGACTGCGGGCGGCGATATGCTGGCGCTCAGCTCATGGCGGCGTGAACAATTCGGCCCTTGGCAGACGTGAGCCAATCTTTCATTCCCCAACGAAAAGTGGTAAATTGCGCCGGGGCGCGTTTCTTGTGAGGAGACGGGCAATGGACACCTCCGACAGCAGATATAATGCGCAGATCATGCTTGACGCGCGGGCGGCGCGGGGCAACCAGTTCGGCATCGTGTTTGGAGTTGGATTTTTCGGCTGGGCGGCATGCCTTTTCTTTATTCTCGCCTATGGGTCAACGACGGGCGCCGCCGGCAGGCTCGCGGTTGCCGCCTTGATCGTCATCGTGACTGTCTACACCGCGCTGGGCGGCCGCGCGGCGCTGCGCGAGATCAAGTCCATCAACGAAGACTATTCCGCAGCGTGCCCCGGCACCAAATTCGCCACAGAGCTTGGCTCGGTGACGATGGATTTGTTCATCGGGCTTACCATCGGTCTGTCCAGCCTCGTTGGGTTGGTGCAGCTCTATGCCTTGTGGGCCTGAAGCTCAGCCGCCGGCAATGGTGCGAAAACAACTCTTGCCGGGCAGGACCGCGCTGTGATCAGCTGTTGGAGCGCAAGGCCAAATCTTGCACACTATCGCGCTCCAACAAGGCTCCCGACGCCCAGAATCGCGCGCGCGGGTTTATGGTTTGCGCCACAAGCCGTGGCCCTTCACATTCCGATGCGTAATTGACGCCCCGAAAAAGGAGGATAGATTTAGTCTGCGCTGGCTGCAATGCGCGCAAGAACGGGGGGAATAAGTGGAACTCTATTGGCCTTCTTCGAACGGCGAATGGCTGGCTTGGGCAAGCGCTCTCGCGACCATGCTGTTTGGTCTGATCTGTCTGTTTGCGCCGCGCCTAACCTATCGGATTTTGCGCCTGCAAACCCATCCCAATCATCCGGAGGCCCTTTCGGAAAGCCGGGCGACCATCGCCGGCTTTTATCTCGGCCTCGGTCTCTGCTGCGTTCTATTGGCGCAGCCAATGCTGTGGATTGCACTCGGTGTTTCATGGGGCTTCACTGCCTTTGGACGGCTCATTTCCATGCTGTCGGATGACGGAAACACACTGTTCAACTGGATTTCAGTGATCATGGAGGCAGTGCTGGCGCTCTTGCCGCTAGCCTATGCGTTTGAATTCATCGCCTGAGGCACAGGTTTTCTCAAATTGCGGGCAAAACACTGCGTTTTTCCCGCTTTCTCCATGTTGCGAGTCATAGGACCCTATGCTATTCGCACGCTCACATTCAGGGCCCGCGCAGGAATTTTGACGGGGGCTGCACAAAAAAAGTCAATCCGGCCAATAGGTTAGGTCAAGCGTCCCGCGAGGATATCCCGCTGGAAGCTGCAAAGGGAGAAAATCGCGTCCG
Source organism: uncultured Alphaproteobacteria bacterium (assembly GCA_963792485.1). Taxonomy (GTDB): domain Bacteria; phylum Pseudomonadota; class Alphaproteobacteria; order Rhizobiales; family Rhizobiaceae; genus JANOYJ01. The sequence goes on along the minus strand of CAWBWL010000001.1, from coordinate 255,950 downwards.
TGGCCCAATCTTCGACCTCAGTCTCCGGAGTTGCGGGCCGCTATGCGGGATCGCTGTTTGATCTGGCGCTTGAATCCAAGGCGCTGCCGCAGGTCGAGAGAGACCTTTCAAGCCTTGCTTCGATGATTGCGGGCAGCGCGGATCTGAAGCGCGCCATCGCAAGCCCGGTGTTCTCGGCAGGCGAGCAGCAGAATGCAGTGGCTGTCCTCGCCGCGAAAGCCAAAGTTTCCGGGCTTGTGGCAAATTTCCTGCGACTGACCGCCAAGAACCGCCGCCTTTCGGCGATGCCGCAGATGATTGCGGCCTTCGCCAATCTCGCCGCCGCGCACCGTGGCGAGGCGAGTGCGGACGTGACCAGCGCGCATCCTTTGTCGGATGCGCAGAAAAAAGAACTTGCCGCAGCGCTCAAAAGCGTCTCCGGCAAAAATGTATCGTTCAATGTGACGGTTGACCCGTCGCTGCTTGGCGGGTTGATCGTGAAAATGGGCTCGCGCCAGATCGACACCTCGCTGCGCACCAAACTCTCTTCTCTCAAGAGCACACTCAAAGAGGCCCGGTAATGGATATTCGCGCTGCGGAAATTTCTGCAATCCTGAAAGACCAGATCAAGAATTTCGGCAAGGAAGCCCAGGTTTCCGAAGTGGGCCAGGTTCTCTCGGTCGGCGACGGCATCGCCCGCGTCTATGGCCTCGACAATGTCCAGGCCGGCGAAATGGTCGAGTTTCCCGGCGGCATCCGCGGCATGGCGCTCAATCTTGAAAGCGACAATGTCGGCGTGGTTATTTTCGGCTCCGACCGAGACATCAAGGAAGGCGACACCGTCAAGCGCACCGGCGCGATTGTGGACGTTCCCGTCGGTCCCGAGCTGCTTGGCCGTGTCGTGGATGGACTAGGCAATCCGATCGACGGCAAAGGCCCGATCAACGCCAAACGCCGCGCCCGTGTGGACGTGAAAGCCCCCGGCATCATCCCGCGCAAATCCGTGCATGAGCCGATGTCAACCGGCCTCAAGGCCATTGACGCGCTCATCCCCGTCGGCCGCGGCCAGCGCGAATTGATCATTGGCGACCGCCAGACCGGCAAGACCGCCGTCATTCTCGACGCGTTCCTCAACCAGAAGTCCGTTCACGACAACGGCCCGGAAAAAGAAAAGCTCTATTGCGTCTATGTGGCTGTCGGCCAGAAACGCTCAACCGTGGCGCAGTTCGTCAAGGTGCTCGAAGAGCGCGGCGCACTGCCCTATTGCATCATCATCGCTGCGACCGCCTCGGACGCCGCGCCTTTGCAGTTCATCGCGCCGTTCGCTGGCTGCGCCATGGGCGAATATTTCCGCGACAATGGCATGCATGCCCTGATCGCCTATGACGATCTGTCCAAGCAGGCCGTGGCCTACCGCCAGATGTCGCTGCTGCTGCGCCGCCCGCCGGGCCGCGAAGCCTATCCGGGCGACGTTTTCTATCTGCATTCGCGCCTGCTCGAGCGCGCCGCCAAGCTCAATGACGACAATGGCGCAGGCTCGCTGACCGCCCTGCCGGTTATTGAAACGCAAGCGAACGACGTCTCCGCTTACATTCCGACCAACGTGATCTCGATCACCGACGGCCAGATTTTCCTGGAGACCAACCTCTTCTTCCAGGGCATCCGCCCTGCGGTAAACGTCGGCCTCTCGGTTTCCCGCGTTGGCTCCTCCGCGCAGATCAAGGCGATGAAACAGGTGGCCGGCTCGATCAAGGGTGAGCTGGCGCAGTACCGCGAAATGGCTGCCTTCGCGCAGTTCGGCTCTGACCTTGATGCCTCGACACAGCGGCTTTTGAACCGCGGTGCGCGCCTCACCGAACTGTTGAAGCAGCCGCAATTTTCACCGCTGAAGACCGAAGAGCAGGTCGCTGTGATTTACGCGGGCGTGAACGGCTATCTCGACAAAATCGACGTTGCCAAGGTTGGGAAATTCGAGCAGGGCCTGCTTGCGCATATGCGCTCTGAAGGCAAAGCGATCCTGGCAACGATCCGCGACGAAAAGCAATTGTCAGACGGCACCAAAGACAAGCTGAAGGCGGCCGTTGACGCATTCGCCAAGACGTTCGCTTAAGGGATTGATGAGGCGATGGCTTCACTAAAGGATCTCAGGACGCGTATCGCCTCGGTCAAGGCAACGCAGAAGATCACCAAGGCGATGCAGATGGTCGCCGCGGCGAAGCTTCGGCGCGCGCAGGAAGCGGCGGAAGCAGCCCGCCCCTATTCCACCCGCATGGGCGCGGTTCTGGCCAACATCGCTGCCAATGTCGGCGGCGACGACGCACCGCGGCTCATGGCAGGCACTGGCAAAGACGACGTGCACCTCCTTCTGGTCTGCACCGCTGAGCGCGGGCTGTGCGGCGGCTTCAATTCTCAGATTGCCCGGCTGGCGCGCGACCACGCCCGCAGGCTCATCGCCTCCGGCAAGACGGTGAAGATCATCGCGGTCGGCAAGAAGGGCGCGGATGTGTTAAAACGCGAGCTTGCGTCCAACATTATCGACCGTGTCGATCTGCGCGCTGTCAAGAGCCTCGGCTTTGTCAATGCCGACGCGATTGGCCACAAGGTGCTGGCGCTGTTCGAAGAGGGCGCGTTTGACATCTGCACAATGTTCTATTCCGAGTTCAAATCGGTGATCTCGCAGATTCCAACCGCGTTGCAGTTGATTCCCGCGATTGTTCCGGCCGTTTCCGGAGCTGATGCAACGCCGTATGAATATGAGCCGGACGCCGGCGCTATTCTGGGCGAACTTGTGCCACGTAATCTGTCGGTGCAGATTTTCCGGGCTTTGCTGGAAAACGCCGCTGGCGAGATGGGCGCGAAAATGTCGGCAATGGACAATGCGACGCGCAATGCAGGCGAGATGATCGGCAAGCTGACCATCACCTATAACCGTCAGCGTCAGGCGCAGATTACCAAAGAACTCATTGAAATCATTTCGGGCGCGGAAGCGCTTTAGTAAAAGGGCAAGGATCGATGGCAAAAGCAGCGACCCCAAAGAAACCAGCAGCCAAGGCTGCACCGGCAAAGGCCGCACCCGTCAAAGCAGCGGCAAAGGCAACTCCGGCCAAGGCGGCTGCAAAGGCAGCTCCAGTTAAGGCGGCGGCGAAGCCTGCTGCTGTGAAGGCCGCGCCAGTCAAAGCTGCGGTAAAGGCTGCGCCGGCCAAGGCCGCTCCGGCAAAGGCCGCGCCCGCCAAGGGGCTGGCCGTCAAGGTGACGGCTCCCGCCAAGCTAACCGCAACGGGCGCGGTTGGCCGCGTCAGCCAGGTTATCGGCGCGGTCGTTGACGTGACATTCGACGGCGGCAAGCTGCCGAAGATTCTGGACGCGCTTGAGACGATCAACAACGGCAACCGCCTCGTTCTGGAAGTGGCGCAGCATCTGGGCGAAAACGCCGTGCGCTGCATCGCCATGGACACATCCGAGGGCCTCGTGCGCGGGCAGGAAGTGCGCGACACCGGCGCTTCAATCACAGTGCCTGTCGGCGAAGAGACGCTTGGCCGCATCATGAATGTGATCGGCGAGCCGATTGACGAATGCGGCCCGATTGTCACCAAAGCGCGCCGTCCGATCCACCAGGAAGCGCCGTCATTTTCCGAACAGTCGACCGATGCGCAGATTCTCGTGACCGGCATCAAGGTCGTTGACCTGCTCGCGCCTTACGCAAAGGGCGGCAAGATCGGCCTGTTCGGCGGCGCGGGCGTCGGCAAGACCGTGCTCATTCAGGAACTGATCAACAACGTTGCCAAGACGCATGGCGGCTATTCGGTGTTTGCCGGCGTTGGCGAGCGGACCCGCGAGGGCAATGACCTTTACCACGAATTCATCGAATCCGGCGTCAACAAGCATGGCGGCGGCGAAGGCTCCAAGGCCGCGCTCGTGTTCGGCCAGATGAACGAGCCGCCAGGCGCGCGCGCCCGTGTTGCGCTGTCAGGCCTGACGGTCGCAGAGCATTTCCGCAACCAGGGACAGGACGTTCTGTTCTTCGTCGACAACATTTTCCGCTTCACGCAGGCAGGCTCCGAAGTGTCGGCGCTTCTTGGCCGTATTCCATCAGCCGTGGGCTATCAGCCAACGCTCGCGACCGACATGGGCGCGCTGCAGGAGCGCATCACGTCAACGCAGACCGGCTCGATCACGTCCGTGCAGGCGATTTACGTGCCCGCCGACGATTTGACCGACCCGGCTCCGGCCACATCGTTCGCACATTTGGACGCGACAACGACGCTGTCACGTTCGATTGCGGAAAAGGGCATCTATCCCGCCGTGGACCCGCTCGATTCCACCTCGCGCATGCTTGACCCGATGATTGTCGGCGAGGAGCATTACGCGGTGGCCCGTCAGGTTCAGTCGATTTTGCAGCGCTACAAGTCGCTGCAGGATATCATTGCGATCCTTGGCATGGACGAGCTGTCCGAAGAGGACAAGCTGACCGTGGCGCGCGCCCGCAAGATCGAGCGCTTCATGTCGCAGCCGTTTGACGTGGCCGAAGTGTTTACCGGCTCGCCCGGCGTGCAGGTGCCGCTCGAAGACACGATCAAGGGCTTCAAAGGCCTGTGCGCCGGCGACTATGACCACCTTCCTGAGCCGGCTTTCTATATGGTCGGCTCCATCGAGCAGGCGGTCGAGAAGGCGCAGAAACTTGCAGCTGCGGCTGCCTGAAACGCTTGAGGGGATTGACACATGGCCGACGCGTTCAACTTTGAACTGGTTTCCCCCGAGCGCCTGCTCCTGTCCGAGCAGGTGACATCGGTGGTCGTGCCCGGCACGGACGGTGATTTCACGGTCCTCTCGAAACACGCGCCGCTGATGACCACGGTGAAGGCCGGTGTCGTCGAGGCCACGCTCGCATCTGGCGGAGCTCAAAGCGCATTTTCGTGCGCGGCGGTTTTGCCGATGTTTCACCGGACGGGTTCACCCTGCTGGCCGAAGAGGCGATGCCGATTGAAGACCTCAACCCGGCCGCCCTCGCCGCGCAGATCAAGGACGCCGAGGAAGATGTCGCGGACGCCAAAGGCGATGCCCGGCAAGCACGCGGCACAGGCCAAGCTTGATCAGCTGAACGAGCTGAAGGCGGCGCTGGGGCATTGAAGAAGCCACATTTTGCTGGTTTCAAAGCGGCGCTTCGGTGCCGTTTTTTATTGTAGAACGTGGCTTGTTTCAGATGCGGCTGTGATGCAATTTTCTGGTGAGCCAATGTATGTTCGGACAAGACTGGGGAGCAGTCTTTTGGCAGACAATTCTTTGGCATCCTGTAGTCCCCGGGGCGTTTTATCCACCATTCTCATGACGCTTGTTGGTTCAACCGTCGGCGGCTTCCTTTGGATTGGGCGTCCCCGTTTGGCGATTTTGAGCTTTGTGTTGCCCTTGATTTCGGTCTTCGCAGTGACTTGGTATGGCTTTCCCGCTTGGCACGCGGCTGATCTGGATGTTGAGAGCATCGCATGGATCGCCTTGACTGCAGCCTCGGTGCTTCTGGTCCTTGTGTTCCGTAAATCGTCTCGCCCAACCAAGTGGCATTCGCGCTGGTATTTTGCGCTCCTGATCGCTTTTGTGATTCCGATGACTATAGCGATATCGATACGTTCCTTTGTAATGCAGCCTTTCTCCGCTCCGTCGAGTTCAATGGCTCCGGCGCTTGTTGAGGGTGACCGCTTCTTTGTCAGCAAATCGGCTTATGGCTATTCGAAACACAGCTTGCCCTTTGATTTGGTTGAGTTTCCCGGACGCATATGGTCATCAGTGCCACAGCGAGGGGATATTGTCATATTGAGGCACGACACCGGCCTTGACTACGTCAAGCGAGTGATTGGACTTCCGGGCGAAACGATCAGAGTATCGAATGGCGTGTTGCATATAAATGGCGCGGCGGTCGAGCTGAGGACGAAGGCAAAGGCGAATATGACTCTGGCGGCGAAACAGGCCGCTTTATGCGCGAAACCCTGCCTAACGGAGTTTCATATGACGTTATTGATCTATCCCCAGACAGTGCGGCTGACAATACGCGGGATTTTTTCGTGCCTGAGGGCAATTACTTCGTTATGGGTGACAACAGGGACAATTCAAATGACAGCCGGTTTTCTCTCGGTTTTGTCCCGTTCGAGCGGCTAACCGGGCGAGCCGAGCGGATATACTGGAACTCGGAAGGCATACCCTATTCTGAGCGTCGAGTTTTGCGACCCGCTGAACCTGAGCCTGAGAACTGAAGAGTATCAGTGAGCTATCTACAAAAGAATGGTCACGTCTGGTCCGAGCCGCCCCACACGCCGCGCAGCAGATTCAGCCCGCGCTGCTTTCCCGCGCAATAAGCTTCTGCAGATATTTCTTCCGGCCTTTTTCACCCGATGAGATGAAAACCGGCTGCAGCTTCATCAAGAGCCTTGGGAAAAAGCTGAGAATGCGCGCAGTCCAGCTGTCGCCATAGGGCAGGTAGATTTCCAGCTGCGGCTTTTCAATTGCCTTCAGTGCCCGCGTGACGACTTCCTGCGGGCTCGAAACCTTGCCCATGAAATTCAGCGGCGAGCCATAGGGATTGCGCGCTTCCTCATGCAGCATGGGTGTGTCGACGGCCGAGCAATACATGCCGGAAAGGTTCACGCCGGTGCCTTTCAGTTCGCTGGCATAGCGACCACAGAAAGCCGCGCATGCCGAATTTGGACGCGGAGTAAGCGGTGTAGTTTTCCAGCGCGATAATGCCGCCCATCGAAACCACCGCAATAATATCGCCTTTGCGCTTTCGCAGCATAGCTGGGAGGGCGGCCTGGATGACTTGCATATTTCCGAGCAGGTTAACCGCAATTGTCTCTTCCTGCTTATCCGGATCGGAGACCGCGAGCGGGGCTGGATGGGCAACGCCTGCATTCGGGAACGACAAGATCGAAGCCATCCGCCTCTGCGCGGATTGCGACCGCCGCGCTCTCGCGGCCTTCGCGCGCCGAGAGGTTGGCAAGGAGGTACTTTGGCGGATATTGTGAGAGCAATCTCCCGATAGTTTCGAGGCGCTCGCGGGATCGTCCGAGCAGAGTGAACTGATATCCCATCTCATCCAGACGGCGTGCGAACTCCGCGCCAATGCCGCTTGATGCGCCTGTCACCAGCGCCGTCTTCGTCAAAATTGCCATCAAATGCCCCACTCAGAAAATTCTGTTGGCGCGGTGTAGTGGAAAACGAACCTGCGGAAAAGGGAAGGTTGCAAACACACTTAAAGGTGCCGAGGGCTGGACTCAGCGCGGCGGCAAACTTCTTTCAAACAATATTCATGTCTTCGGCCTGCTCAAATGCGAGAACGCGGCGATAACCTCTTCGTAAACCCCGCGCTTGAACGGAACGATGAGCTTGGGCAGATCATCCATGGCTTTCCATTCCCAGGCATCGAACTCCGCCTCATGCCCTGGCGGCGGCGGATTGATCGTAATCTCCGACTCCTCGCCCTCAAAGCGGAACGCAAACCATTTCTGGGTCTGCCCGCGATATTTGCCCTTGAGCGCAATCCCGATGAGCTCAGGCGGCAGATCATAATTGATCCAATTCGGGGCCCCGGCGAGCAGTGATACCGAGCGCATTCCTGTTTCTTCGTAAAGTTCGCGCACAGCCGCCGCGAACGGATCCTCTCCGGCGTCAATTCCGCCTTGCGGCATCTGCCAGAGATGATCGGCGTCCTCAAGCTCGCCGTTTGCCACCCGGATACGGTGACCGGCCCAGACCAATCCGGCGCTGTTTAACACCATGACGCCGACACAGGGCCGGTAAGGCAGTAATTCTGCGGATTTGCCGTGGGACTTTGCCAAACTATCTTCTCAGGGATCATTGGCAAGGGCGGAGACGCCGACAATCTCGACGCCGCGCTTCTTGGCTTCCTCGCTCCATTCCGCAACTGCCTGAACGGTAGCGTCAAATGCAGTTCCAGTCGCAATCGCCGAACCGGATGCGCGCGCACTTGCTTCGAGCTGATCGAGCTTCTTGAGGATTTCGTTCTTGTCCTGCACATCATCCAGAACAATATCGCCGGTCGCATAAGCGCCCTTGGCCTCGGTCATCAGGCTGACCGTCTGGCTGCGCGCAGAGGTGCCGTCATCGACGAACATCAGACCGCGCCCGGCGATCTCGTTCAAGACCGGCTGCAGGGCAGCGGGTTCGGAGATAAAGCGGGCACCCATATAGTTCAGCACGCCGGTGAAATTTGTAATCCGGCTCATGGCGCCGCGCAATTCTTCAAGATTTTTCTGCGGGTCGGCATCGGCCAAAAGCGTGCCGCGGCCGGGGTTTATGTTCGGATAGTCGAACGGCTCCATTGGCATTTGCAGGAGGATTTCATGACCGTCCCGCCGCGCTGCCTGCGCCCAGCGCAGGAGAGAGTTGCCCTGCGGGGCGAAGGCAAGGGTGATCTCGCCGGGCAGATTGCGAATGGCGCTTTGAGTGGCGGTTTGGGATATGCCGAGCCCGCCAATAATGATGGCGACCCGCGCGCCGCGATTGCCAGACCATGGGCGCGCGTAGACGTCCAGCGGACGGCGTCCGTCTTCGGCGCGGATGGGGAGATCACCGTCAGCAGTTTTCTCGATCAGCGCGGCTTCGGGAACATGCGCCATCCGCTGGTCTTGCGTCATGCTGGACGGATCGCGCACCTTTATGCCGCCGGTGACGTCGCTGTCGTCCGGCCTGACCTTGATGATCTTCGCTCCGGAGCCTTTGGTTTCGGGCAGCTTTGCTGCGACTTCATCGCCGGGGCCGGGCACCGCCTTTTCGACGATGACTTCTTCGGCGGATGGCGTTGCTGTGGCCACGACGACGGGCTTTTCGGCCTCCGGCTGCGGGTTGCGGAAGGATTTGCCTTGCAGGGCGAACACTGTCGAGCCTGCCAGGACCGACCCCAGCAAGACGCCATACATGACGATCCTGCCGGAGCCTTTGGCCCCGCTCTTGCGTGGATTCAGATTCCGCCCCAGCGGGCGCTCAAGGTCATTGCTCAAGACGGTGTCCCCGCATCGGGTGGCAATAATAGTCTCAGTTTGGCAGCGTTGCCTTGTTTGGATCCGCCGGGAAGGCTGGGTCCTTGGACTCGCCGCGCAAAAGTTTCAGCGCCGCAGCAATCTGCAGATCGTCTTTCGGCTCCGGCGGCACATAGGCATTGGAGCCTGAGCCCTCGTCGGTCTCGGCTTTGCCTTTGATGTGGCCCTTCAAATCCGATTCGCCGCGCGTCACGTCCTGATCCTTGAACTCTTCCGGCAGCGGCTGCTCGACGACGATGTCGGGCAAAATGCCCTTGCCCTGAATCGATTTGCCAGCTGGCGTGTAATAAAGCGCGGTGGTCAAGCGCAGAGAGCCGATATCTTCGCCAAGCGGGATGATCGTCTGCACCGAGCCTTTGCCGAATGAACGCGTACCCAGAATTGTGGCGCGGCGATGGTCCTGCAAGGCACCGGCGACAATTTCAGATGCGCTGGCCGATCCACCATTCACAAGCACAATCAACGGCTTGCCGTCGATGGAATCGCCGGAGCGCGCCTCAAAGCGGCTGACATTCTGCGGATCGCGGCCACGGGTGGAGACAACCTCGCCCCGCTCCATGAATGTGTCGGATACGCTGACCGCCTGATCGAGAAGTCCGCCCGGGTTCAGACGCAGGTCAAGCACAAAGCCCTTGAGCTTGTCAGCGGGAATCTGCTTCTTGATGGAAGCGATAGCGGCGTCAAGATCGTCGAAGGTCTTCTCCGTAAACGAAATGATGCGCAGATAGCCGACGTCATTCTCGACCCGGAACTTGACCGCTTTCACCTTGATCACATCGCGAACGATGGTGACTTTGATCGGCTTTGGCGAGCCTTCGCGCATGAGTGTGAGATCAATGGGCGTGTTCACCGCGCCGCGCATCTTGTCGACTGCCTGCTCAAGCGTCAGGCCGCGCACTTCCTCGCCATTGATCTGGGCGATGAAATCGCCGCCGCGCACGCCGGCCTTCGCCGCGGGCGTGTCGTCGATGGGCGCGATGACCTTGACGAGTTCGTTTTCCATGGTGACTTCAATGCCGAGGCCGCCAAACTCGCCTTTGGTCTGCACCCGCATATCCTGCGCGGCTTCTGAATCGAGATAGGATGAGTGCGGGTCGAGGGAGGTCAGCATGCCGTTAATGGCGTTCGAGACCAGGGATTTGTCATCTGGCGGGGTCACATACTGATTGCGGACGCGCTCGAAAATGTCTCCGAAAATCGCCAACTGGCGGTAAGTGTCCGACCCCGCCGCATTGGCCGGGCTGCCTGGCGCTCCGTAAACCAGGCTCATGGCGGCAGCGCCCATTGCGGCGCCCGTCAGCAGGAGCGAAAACCTACGTATCATTGTTCGTCCTTCCCATCGGCCCGCCAACCCACCAAGGGCCAGAATCAACCGGTTTTCCATCTTTTCTGAACTCAATATAGAGCGAAGGTGCGCCCTGCGCCATACCGGTCCCGGCATTCTCAGACTGAGAGCGCTCTCCCATTACGCCAACCGGCTCACCCGCCAAGACAATCTGGTTCTGCACCACGTCGATCCGGGTCATGCCGGACATGACAAGATGATAGCCTTCACCCGCGTCAAGTATCAAGAGGTTCCCGTAAGAACGAAAAGTGTCGGCATAAAGGACAGTTGCATCAGCGGGAGTCGTGACCCTGCCACCGGGCTTGGCAACCAAAGTATAGCCCTGCGAAATGCCGCCCAGCCCGTCATCCATGCCGAACCTGGCGCGGATAGACCCTGCGGCCGGCAGGGAGAGATTGCCTTTCAAGGCGGCAAAGGAGGTGGACGGCGCAATCCGGCTGGCTTTTGGCGGCAGGGCCGGGTTAACCTTGGGCGCGCCGGCGGCAGCGACCTGCTGCGCCTTCTTTGCTGCCTCTTCTTCGCGTTTGGCGGTCTCCGCCATTTCCTTTTCAATCCCTGCGATTAGCTCTTTCAGGGATTTGGCCTTCTTCGCAAGTTCGCGAATGCGTTCGGACTCGGCCTTCAGCTCGGCCTCTGACTGGCCGCGCAGAGCCTTTTTTTGCTCGACGAGCTGGTCGAGACGCAACTTTTCCTCGGCCTGAAACTTCAGCGCCACCAGAAGACGTTCGCGCTCGGCCTTGATGGAGATCGTCACCCTGTTCAGCGATTCGATATCGGCGAGCAGAATTTCGGTTTCCGAGCGCAGCTCCGGCACAACGGCGCCCAAAAGAATGGCGCTGCGCACCGAGGACAGCGCATCCTGCGGTTTGACCAGGATTGCTGGCGGCGGATTGAGCCCCATGCGCTGCAGCGCTGCAAGCACTTCGGCAAGCACTTCGCGCCGGGATGCGAGCGAAATGCGAATTGCTTCTTCCTGCTCGCGATAGTCGTCCAAGCGCTCTTCGATCGGTTCAATTTCCTGCGAAAGCTTGCGTTCAGTCTTTGCGGACTGGATGAGCGCGGCAGTTACCGTTGTTTCGTCTTTCTTGAGCGCGGCAATCTCTGCGGTCAGCTCTTTTGCCCGCTGATCCGAGACGGATGCGGCGGCCAGAAGTTCGTCAAGCTCGGATACGGTTGCTTGCCTGCGCTCCACCGTTGACGGCGGCACCGGCTCGGCGATGGCATAGCCGCTGCCGCCAGCCGCAGCGAGCACGAACAGCACAGCATACGCCGGTCGATTTGGCCAAGAAAACGACATTTCCACCTGTTAAGTGCCGGATACAGCTTGGTACGTTCAGGACCTTAACAGGCTGTTAACCAAAGAGTTTGAGCCTATCATGGCGCAGATCGCTGGAGCGTTTCAAGTCTTGCTGGAATCGCTCTAACGCAGTGATCCTGGTGTTGCAAATCAACAAGAAGTGCTTGCGCAGATGAGCCAGATTGGGGTCGGCATCAGCCCTTCACCGCTGCGGACCAGGCATCACGCCAAGCCAGCATCCCTTCCCCGCGTTCTTGGTCGACTTCAACGGGTGATTCATCGGTCTTCGGGAGCATATGATTTCTGCCAAGGGCAAGGAGCGCAGCGCCAACGCTGGTGCCGGTGCTTGAACCGGTCATGGCGAGGACCCGGCGGCCTGTGACTGCGTGCAGCATTTCCAAATAAGTCCGGTTCCGGCTGAACGGCCCTTCGATGATGATCTCGCCTCTTGCGCCGGTCAGTTCGAGCGATGTCGCGGTCATCATGGCAAGATAGAGCGAGGCGCAGGCGGCGCGGCGGGCGTCTTTCGGCTCAAAAGGGCGCCATTCGCAAACGCGGTGTGGGAAGGGGCCGCTCGTCTGCACGATGGAAGGCAGCAAAAGCAGCTTTTCACTCAGGACTGCATTCAGCGCGCTGTCATCCTGCGCAGGAAAGCCCTCCGTCACAAGTTCGAATTCCCTTCCGCCCATGAAACGCGCAGACGCCACGGGCCCGCCGAAGGCATTGGTGTTGGCAAGTGAATCGCGGGCAGGATCGAGATGGTCAAGATCACCGCCCACGCTGAACAGCACCACCCAGGTGCCGGTGGACACCACAGAGAAAGGCGCGGCGCGGGACATGAGATGCGGCACGAGCGAAGCGTTGGAATCGTGAATGCCGCAAAAGACCGGAACGGGTTTTTGCAGGCCGATTTCTCTGGAAATTTCAGGCAGTACATCTCCCAGCGCATCGAACGCGGAGCGTATTGGCGGAAATTTGGAACGCCAGCCGAGTGTGTCAACCATGGTTGAGTAGCCGGCCTTGGCCGGTGCCCACAGGTCAGTGTGGCAGCCCAGCGAAGTGACCTCCCCGGCTGCAACCCCGGTCAGGCGCAAGGCCCAATATTGCGGAACGGGCAGGATGTAGCGCGCGGTTGCGAATTCCTGCGGGAAGCGCCTCTGTTGCCAGAAGAGCTGCGCTCCAACGTTCAGACCTATGGGAAGGCGCGGCGAGAACGTTTCGGAAAATGGCGGCCTGACGGCATTGTACTCTGCGGTCAGTGTGTCAGGGCCGCTAAACTCATAGTCGAGCACGGGCAAAGCGAGTGATCCATCCTGATGGACAAGCGCGGCGCTGGCGCCATGCGTGGTGATGGAGATGGCATCAAACGGAAACTCGCGGTTCAGTTCTGTCAGAGAGGCGAGGATGAATGTCCAGTGTGCCTCGATATCAAAATGCGGATAGGGCCCGTCCGTTTGAACCACATTGGGGATTTTGCGCAGGGCGAGTTCCGAAAGCGTGGCGGCATCCACAATGACCACTTTCGCATTGGTCTTGCCGATATCAATGACGGCAATTCGTGCGGGCTTTCCCATGCTCATTCCATATGAAAGACTGATGTGAGCGGGATGGCGACCGGTTCGTTTTTCTCATTTGTCCGCATGATGTCCGCCATATGGGCCCACCAGCGCTGCATCACCGGATGGGATGGCAGCGCATCCATTGTGTGATCCGCGCGCCGCCACAGGACGCCGAACAATGTGTTGGTCTCTTCATCGAGATGGATCGAGTAATCCGACACGCCTGCGTCCTTCAGCAGCGTGACAAGCTCGGGCCAAATTTCGTCATGCCGCTTCTTGTACTCGGCTTGCATGCCGGGGTTGAGGAACATTTTGAACGCGTATTTTTCCATGGCGTTCACCTTGTCCTGAAGCGGCGGTACAGGATGGGCGCGGCGATGACGAGGATGAGCAGCAGGCCGACAAAGATCGACATGACAATGCCGGGCACATTCAGACAGGCCAAAACCGAAGGTGACAAAGCACATGATGAAGCCGGCGATGACGACGCCGGGAATGGTGCCCGAACCGCCCAATATGCTGACCCCGCCAAGGACCACCATGGTGATGGCCTCAAGCTCCCAGCCGGTGGCGATCGAAGGGCGGGTGGAGCCGAGCCGTGCCGTCAACAGGATCGAGGCGATGCCGGACATGAGGCCAGTCAGAAGAAACAGGATAAACTTCACCCTGTTGACGCGCACGCCGGAAAACTGGGCTGCAACCTGGTTGTTGCCGATGGCGTAAACGGTGCGGCCGAAACTTGTCATGTGCAGCAAGATGCCGAATACAATGCTCGCGAAGAGGAAGAAAATAAGTTCAAACGAGAACACCCACCAGACATAGCCCTGCCCAAACCAGGCGAAACTTGCCGGATAGCCCTTGTAGACTTGATCACCAAGCATGATGAAAGCGATGCCGCGGAACAGGCTCATAGTGCCGATTGTGACAACAATGGAGGGCAAAGCGAAACGTGTCACCAGAGTGCCGTTCAAGGCGCCGCAGGTAAGTCCCGTTGCAAGCCCTGTGGCGACCATAGCGCCCGTGCCGCCGCCGAGGCTCGCGACATAGCCCATCATGGTGGAGGCGAAAGCGACGATGGCCGCGACTGACAAGTCAATCTCGCCGGAAATGATCGAGCAGCGCCATGGCGAGCGCAATCAGCGCCTTTTCCGTGAAGTTGAACGTGGCGTCGGACAGGTTCCAGGGATCGAGGAAATAGGGCGAGGCGAAGGAGTTGATCGTGAATACAATCGCGAGCACGACGAGGAGCAGGGATTCCCAACTCCAGACCATTTCCGAGGCGCGGCTGGTCGAGCCGGTCCGGAATGATTCGCGGTGCGGCGGTTTCGCTCATGATGCGCGCCTCCGCTGATTTGAGGATGATGCGGCCCTTCTTGCGCTCGGCGCGGGCGTTGAAGGCGACAGCGATGATGATGACCGCGCCGGAGATCGCCATCTGCCAGAACGGCGAGACGCCGATGACCGGCAGCGCGTTTTTCATCACACCGAGAAACAGCGCGCCGAGCACCGCGCCGCCGACCGAGCCGATGCCGCCCGAAATCGAAATGCCGCCGATGACACAGGCCGCGACCACATCAAGCTCAAAACCGCTGGCGATGTCGACATAGGCGACGGCATAGCGCGAAATCCAGAGATAGCCGGACAGGCCCGCAAGCGCGCCGGAGAGCATGAAGGCGAGGAAGCGGGTGCGGCCCGACATCAATGCCGACATAGACGGCGGCGGTCGGATTGCCGCCTACGGCATAAAAGCGAACGGCCAAGCGCGGTGCGGGTCATCAGAACATAGAACAGCCCGATGATGAGGATCGCAACCCACGACAGGACCGGCAGGCCCAGAATGACTTCGCGCGGCACCGCCTTGAATGCATCGCTCATTTCATGCGCATTGATCCATGCGCCGTCAGTGAGCAGGAAGATGACGCCGCGAAAGATCGTCATGGTGCCGAGCGTGACGACGATGGAGGGAATGTCGAGTTTCCAGACAAGGAGGCCGTTGATGGCCCCGAAGCGCCGCGCCAAACAGGATGGCGAGCGGCATGATGAGCCAGGGCGACAGGCCGGGCGCTGCGACATTGATGAGGGCCACCAGCATGCCGCACAGCGCGAGGTTGGCGGCGATGGACAGGTCAATGCATTTGGTCAGGATCACCGCCATCTGGCCGAAGGCGAGGATGATCAGGATCGACGTGTCGTTGAAGACGCTTGCGATGTTTCGCGGCGAGACGAAGCCGGGAAAGCGAAAGGCTATCGCGCCAATCAGCACGAGCAAAGCGGCGACAAGCTGCGCTTCGCGGGAGCGCAGAAATACATTCATGCCGCCTGCTCCGTGATGCCGGCGGCAGCGCGCACAAGCGATTTCAGCGTCCACATCCTTGCGCGCGTATGTTCCGATCATCCGGCCCTCGCGCATGACGATGATGCGGTCCGACATGCCGAGAATTTCCGGCAGTTCGGACGAGACCATGATGACGGCGAGGCCCTGCGCGGCAAGTTCGCTCATGAAGGCATGGACGGCGGATTTGGAGCCGATGTCGATGCCTTTGGTCGGCTCGTCCAGAATGATGACTTTTGGTCTTGGTCGCCAGCCATTTGGCGATGACGACCTTCTGCTGATTGCCGCCGGACAGCGTGCCGACATCCTGGCTGAGCGAGGCCGCGCGCAGGTCGAGCCGCTGCGTGTAGTCGCGCGCCAGCGCAAATTCATTGGCGAGCTTGAGAAAGCCGGAGCGCGAGGTTTTGTGCAGCGATGGCAGCGTGATGTTTTGCACGATCGGAAGGCCGATCACCGTGCCCTGGCGGCCGCGCTCTTCCGGCACATAGACAATGCCGTGCTCGACGGCTTCGGCGGCGCTGGCGAGGGTGAGCGATTTTCCGTCAAGTTCCAACGCGCCCCTGGAAGGTTTGGTCATGCCGAACAGCGCCTGCATGAACTCGCTGCGTCCGGCGCCGACAAGGCCGTAGAAGCCAAGGATTTCGCCGGCGCGCAGGTCAAAGCTGACCGAATCGAATTCGGTCGGATGGCAGAAGTCTCGGACCTGCAACACAATGTCGCCGATCTTGGCGTCGCCTTTCGGAAAGACCAGCCCGATATCGCGGCCAACCATCATCTTGACGAGCTTGTCATGGTTTACCTCATTGATCAGTCCCGCGCCGACCATCTCGCCGTCGCGGAAAACCGTGTAGCGGTCGGCGAGGCGGAAGATTTCGTCGAATTTGTGGGTGATGAACAGGATCGCCTTGCCCTGCGATTTCAGCTTTTCGACCAGCGCGAAGAGCTCCGTGATTTCCTTGTGCGAGAGCGCGGCGGTCGGCTCGTCCATGATGACCACTTGCGCGTCAATGGACAGCGCGCGGGCGATGGCGACAAGATGTTTGGAGGCGATGCCCAGATCGCGCAGCCGCAGCTCGGCGTCGATATTTGCGCCAATACCAAACAGCAGCGCGCGGGCCTGTGCGTTCATGGCGGGGCGGTCGATCAGGCCAAACCGGTTGCGCGGCGCGTGGCCAAGATAGATGTTCTCGGCGACAGTCAAATCATCGAACAGGACCGTTTCCTGATAGATGGCGGTGACGCCCGCGACGGCTGAGCTGTGCGGCGTGGCGAAGCGGACGGGCTCGCCCTTGATCCGGATTTCGCCTTCATCCGGCTGGTAAATGCCGGTCATGATCTTGACGAGCGTCGATTTGCCAGCGCCGTTTTCGCCGACCAGCGCTGTCACCTGTCCGGGATAGAGATCGAGCTCGACATTGTGCAGCGCGCGCACGCCGGGGAAGGACTTGGAAATGCCGCGCAAGGAGAAAATGGCCGCTGCGCCGAGGTCGCTTGATGAATCAATTTGCAAGCTCATAGGAAAACCTTGGGCGGCGGCATGGCGGCAATTTCGGGAATGGTGAAGGCTGGCGGTCTACCCGCCAGCCTTCGAGAGGATCGCCAATCAGAAAATCTTGGCGAATTCTTCGACGTTGGTCGCGTCATAGACAAACGGGTCGGCCATCGCGCCTTCCTTGTTGTCGTCAAGCTTGACCTTGCCCATGCGGCCCATGGCGATTTCGCCGCCGGCTTCCGCCTTGGCTGTGCCCTTGACCAGATTGTAGGAAATCATCGTCGCGGCATAGCCGAGGTCAATAGGGTTCCATATCGCGAAGGATTTGGACGCGCCGGACTTCACATGGCCGGCCATTTCGGACGGCAGGCCAAGGCCGGTGACGTTGATCTTGCCGGCGAGGCCGCCGTCAGACACCGCCTGCGCCGCCGCCACGATGCCGACCGAAGTCGGCGCGATGATGGCTTTCAGGTTCGGGTATTTCTGGATGAGGCCCTGCGTTTCGCGGTAGGACTTGTCCGCGAGATCGTCACCATAAACGGTGTCGACCACATTGATGCCCTTGTAGTTTGGCAGAACCTTCTTCATTTCCTCGATCCAGGTGTTCTGGTTCGTGGCGGTGGCGGAAGCCGACAGGATCGCAACCTCGCCACCCTCCGGCAGATTGTCCGCCGCCATCTTCACGCACATATTGCCAATGAGTGACGGTGAGGAGGGGTTGAGATTCATCATCCGGCCCTCAGGCGCGACACCCGAATCCCACGAGATGACCGTGATGCCGCGCTCCATGGCTTTCTTCAGCGACGGGACGAGGGCATCCTTGTCATTTGCCGAAACGGCAATCGCATTGACCTTCTGCGCAATCAGCGCGTCGATCACTTCGATCTGGCCTTCCGCCGTGGTCTTGGTCGGGCCGGTGTAGATGATCTCGACATCGCCGAGTTCCTTTGCCGCTTCCTGCGCGCCCTTGTTGGCCGCGTCGAAGAAGCCGATGCCGAGCGCCTTGACGACGAGGGCGATCTTGACGGTTTCAGCCTGGGCTGCGGCGGACATTGCAGAGAATGCAAATGCGGCGCCTGCCAGTAGTTTTGTCATCTTGCTCATAGATTTCCTCCCATTGAGCGTTTCACTTTTCCTATCACCGCCAGCCTCAAGCAGCCGACGTCGATTCTTCCTCCAGCGCTGACGCGCCGGCTCCCGCGACAATCAGTTTCACACCGGCATTTTCCAGCATGCGCTGTTCGCTGTCTGTAATTCCCTCATCGGTGATGAGGGTTGAAATGCGCTCCAGCCCGCACAGGATGAGGCTCGAACGCTGGCGGAATTTTGACGAGTCAATGAGGACCACCAATTCGTCTGCCTGGTTGATCAGTTTTTGCTCCGCCTGGATGAGCAGCGGATCGCCTTCCATCAGTCCGAGCGGGCCAACGCCCTGCGCGCCCATGAACATTTTCTGGGCGTAGAAATTGCGCGTCACGTCATTGTCGAAGGGCGACAGGATGATGTTCTGCTCGCGGTAGATCATGCCGCCCGAGACCATGACGCTGTTTTTGGAATGATGCAGCAATTGCTCGGCGATCGGGAATGAATTGGTGAACACCTGCATGCGGTGGTGGCCGAGAAAATGCACCATCTGCCATGTGGTCGTGCCGCCATTGATGATGATCGACTCGCCGTCCCGGCAGAGCTTCACCGCCTCTCGGGCGATGGCGCGCTTTTGCGCGGTGTGAATTGATTCATTGACCCGGAACGGGCGGCCGGCGAGGCCGACAAATTGCGGCGGGGTAATGCCCTCGGCGCCGCCGCGCACCCGGCGCAGGCGCTTCTGCAAATGAAGGGCGGCAATGTCGCGTCGGATCGTGGCCTCGGACGCCTCCGTCATGTCGACAAGCTCCTGCACCGTGACGACGGGCTTGCCCTCGACAGCGGAGAGAATAAGCCTGTGGCGTTCCTTCTCGTGCATGGTTCCTCCATCCTCAACATTTCACTCATCTTCGACGCCTGTCAATCATTTTCAGTCAAAAATAATCATTGTGCAGTGCAATATGATTGAATTTGATTGTTTTTGATTGACAGAGCCAGCGCGATTTCATGATTGTGCAAAAATCCGAGAGCTCAAGCGGACTGCTGCGCAAGCCGGACCGGAGGAGGAAATCATGGCAAGCACAGAACTCAAAAGCCTGTGGAATGACGCCGACTGCCAAAGGCATGAGCGAGCCGGAACTGCTGCTCTACCGTTCGAACCTTCTGGGCAGCGATCTGCGCATCACCAATTTCGGCGGCGGCAACACCTCTGCCAAGGTCAAGGACAAAGACCCGCTCACCGGAGCAGAAGTCACTGTTCTCTGGGTCAAAGGCTCGGGCGGCGATATCGGCTCGATGAAGCTGGATGGTTTCGCGACGCTCTATATGGACAAGCTCGAGTCCCTGAAAGGCCATTACAAAAGTCTCGATCAGGAAGACGCGATGGTGCACGCGCTCAACCATTGCATCTTCAATCTCAATTCCCGCGCGCCCTTCCATCGACACCTGCCTGCATGGCTATGTGCCGTACGCGCATGTCGATCACGTCCATTCCGACGCGGTGATCGCCATTGCAGCGGCGAAAGATCAGGAACGATCTGACGAAGGAGGTCTTCGGCGGCGAGATTGGCTATCTGCCATGGCAGCGGCCGGGCATCGACCTCGGCATCAAGCTTGGTGAAATGGCGAAGGCCAATCCGAATTATGTCGGCGTCGGTGCTTGGCTCGCATGGCCTGTTCACTTGGGGCAACATCGCCAAAGTCCTCTTATGAAACCACGCTGCGCATCATCAACAAGGCCTCGGCCTGGCTCGATGCGAACATCAAACGCCCGGTCTTTGGCGGCGAGAAGGTCGAGGCGCTGCCGGAGGCCGAGCGCAAGGCGGTGGCGCGGCGGCTCTTGCCGGAGATACGCGGACGCATTTCGAAGACCGAGATGAAGGCAGGGCATTTCACCGATGCGCCGGAAGTGCTGGAATTCGTCAACTCAAAAATGCTGGATAGACTGGCGCCGCTTGGCACATCCTGTCCCGACCATTTTCTGCGCACCAAAATCAAACCGCTAATCGTGCCGCATGATGCAGATGCTGCAACGCTTGACTCCCTGGTCGAGGGATACCGAAAGGATTATGCCGCCTATTACGAGCGCTGCAAGCATGCTGACTCGCCAGCGATGCGCGACCCGAATGCGGTGATTTATCTGGTTCCTGGCGTTGGCATGCTATCCTTTGCCAAGGACAAGGCTACGGCGCGCATCTCCGCCGAATTCTATGTGAACGCCATCAATGTGATGCGCGGTGCGTCGGGTGTCTCGGACTATCAGGGACTGCCGGAACAGGAAGCCTTCAACATTGAATACTGGCTGCTTGAGGAGGCGAAACTGCAGCGCATGCCCAAGCCCAAATCCCTGCAGGGCCGCGTAGCGTTTATTACCGGCGGCGCGGGCGGCATCGGCTCGGCGACCGCGCAGCGGCTGCTGTCGGAAGGCTGCAATGTGATGCTGGCCGATATTGATGCGAAATCGCTGGACGAAGTCGTGGACGGGTTCGGCAAGCGCTTCGGCAAGGATATGGTGCGCGGCGTGATCATGAATGTCACCGATGAGACAGCTGTGATTGACGCCTTTGACAAGACGCTCGAAGCCTTTGGCGGGTTGGATGTTCTCGTCAACAATGCCGGCATCACGCTTGCCGCTAATGTCGAGGACACCACGCTTGAGCTGTGGAACAAGAACATGGACATCATGGCGACCGGCTATTTCCTGGTCGGCCGCGAAGGCTACAAGATCATGAAGCGGCAGGGCGTTGGCGGGTCGATGATTTTCATCGCCTCCAAGAACGCCATCGCCGCCTCGCCCGGCGCATCGGCCTATTGCACCGCCAAGGCGGCGGAGGTGCATCTCGCCCGCTGCATGGCGCTTGAAGGCGCGCCGATGGGCATTCGCGTCAATGTGGTCAATCCGGATGCAGTGCTGCGCGGCTCAAAAATCTGGCAGGGCGAGTGGCGCCAGCAGCGCGCGGCCTCCAACAAGATTTCCGAGGATGAGCTGGAAGAGCATTACCGCAAGCGCTCATTGTTGCAGCGCTCGGTGTTTCCGGAAGACATCGCCGAAGGCGTCTACTTCTTTGCATCGGATTTGTCGAACAAGTCTACCGGTAATTTTCTCAATGTCGATGCGGGTAACGCCGTCTCGTTTTCGCGCTAGGGGTTTGACATGATTGAGAAGAGCGTAATCGAAAGCGACAACGCCAAGCGCAAAAAGGCGCTCAAGGAAGATTACGATTCCCTTGGAGGCCGGTTAGCCAGAAGGGGCGTGGACATTGACGCGGTCAAGAAAAAAGTCGCTGCCTATGGCATTGCCGTGCCGTCATGGGGTGTCGGCACGGGCGGAACGCGCTTTGCGCGGTTTCCGGGTCCGGGCGAGCCGAGACACATTTTCGACAAGCTGGAAGACTGCGCGGTCATCCATAAACTGACCTGCGCGACGCCGACCGTCTCGCTGCACATTCCCTGGGACAAGCCAAAAGACCCGAAGGAGCTTGTTCAGAAAGCCAAGGCGCTTGGCCTCGGCTTTGACGCGATGAACTCGAACACGTTTCAGGACCAGAAGCACCAGAAACGCTCGTATAAATTCGGCTCGCTGACGCACACGGATAAGGCGACCCGCAGGCAGGCGGTCGAGCACAATATCGAATGCATCGAAATCGGCCGCGCCGTCGGCTCGAAGGCGCTGACGGTGTGGATCGGCGACGGGGCGAACTTTCCGGGGCAGAGCGATTTCACCAAAAGCTTCGAACGCTATCTCTCCGCCATGCAGGAGATCGTCAAAGCGCTGCCGAAAGACTGGCGCATTTATTCCGAGCACAAAATGTATGAGCCGGCGTTCTATTCGACCGTGGTGCAGGATTGGGGCACAAATCTGATGATCGCGCAGGAGCTGGGACCGCAGGCGTATTGCCTTGTCGATCTCGGCCACCATGCGCCGAATGTGAACATCGAGATGATCGTCGCGCGACTCATCCATGCAGGCAAGCTTGGCGGCTTTCATTTCAACGATTCCAAATATGGCGATGATGATCTCGACACCGGCTCGATTGATCCGTACCGGCTGTTCCTTGTGTTCAACGAACTGGTCGATGCGGAAGTGCGCAAGGTCAAGGGCTTCAAACCGGCGCATATGCTCGACCAGTCACACAATGTCACCGATCCTATCGAGAGCCTGATGCGCTCGGCCAATGAAGTGCGCCGCGCCTATGCGCAGGCGCTGCTCGTCGACCGCAAAGCGCTGGCCGGATATCAGGCGGACAATGACGCGCTGATGGCGTCTGAAGCCTTGAAAGACGCGTTCCGCACCGATGTCGAACCGATCCTTGCCATGGCACGGGCGGAGGCGGGCGGGGCGATTGACCCGGTCAGCGCCTACCGCGCGAGCGGCTATCGCAAGAAAGTCGCAGGCATTCGCCCAGCAGTCACCGGCGCCGGCGGCGGCATTGTCTAGACCTTTGCTGCATCGAGTCTGTTGATCGCATCAACATTCCCCGCCGAAGAGCCGTGCGGATCGAACTCCGAGGCAAGCCATGTGTCGACAATGGCCTTGGCAAGCTCCGGCCCGATCACCCGCGCGCCCATGGTGATGATCTGCGCATTGTTGGACTTGGCGGCGCGCTCGGCGGAATAGGTGTCATGGGTTAGAGCGGCGCGAATGCCAGGTACTTTGTTGGCTGAAATGCACACGCCAATGCCGGTGCCGCAGCACAGGATCGCGCGGTCGGCTTTTCCGTCGATGACGGCATGCGCGACATTTGCCGACAGGTCCGCATAGAAGCCCGGCTCGCTGAGATTGGCAATTTCATGCTCGCCTTTGGCTTTCAGATGCGCCTCGATGACATCGACCAGGGGCTTGCCGGCGCTGTCGCCGCCGAGTGCAATTTTCATGTGTCTTCTCCCGAAGCTGCCAAGACTAATTTCACAATGCCAAGATAGCCTTCAATATCCCAAGCCGAACGTCCAATAAACAGTCCATCGACGTGGGGCTCTTTTGAGAGCGCCACGCAGTTGCCGGGATTGACGCTGCCGCCATAGAGCACGCGCAGCTCTGTTCCAGTCAGCGCCTGTGTCAAATCCTTGATGCGGCGGTGCTGGTCATTGGCGAATTCCGGCGTCGCGGGCGTTCCGCCCTCGCCAATGGACCAGACCGGCTCATAGGCGATCATGACTTTGCGAGCGTCTTCCGGCGACACATCACGCAACAACGCGCGGGCTCGGCGCTCAAGGGCCTGCGCTGTCTGACCCGCGTCATATTCAGCGCGCGTATCGCCAATGCAGACGAGCGGGATGAGCCCGTGGCGGATGGCGGAAGCCGTCTTCAGCGCCACCGTCCCGTCCGTCTCGCCAAAATGCGTGCGGCGCTCGCTATGGCCAATCTCGACAATCTGCGCGCCGCAGTCCTTCAGCATTACGGGTGATACTTCGCCGGTCCAGGCTCCTTGGTCCTCCCAGTGCATGTTCTGAGCGCCGGTCAGCACCTTGGTGCTTGAGAGGAGATGCACGGCCTCGGCGATGTAAGGAAAAGGCGGGATGACGAAAAGCCGCACCTGCTGCGACTGCGCCAAATCCGAAGCCGCCAAGGTCTCGCAAAAGTGCCGTGCTTCCGCGCGCGTCTTGTTCATCTTCCAGCTGGTGCCGATAAACGGGATACGCGCTGTCATGACCGTCCATCCCTTATGGCTGAGAAGTAATCATCATGGCCGACCTGTCCACCCTTCAGCGCAATCTGCAACGCCGTTGCGTCAGCGGCAAGACGATGCCCCGCGCAGAGTGGGGAGCCAGGTGTCGCCGGAAGCGGCAACAGCGTTGTCAGCGCCTCGACCCCCAGCGCCGTCAACGCATGGCTGGAAGTGTCTCCGCCAGCAATGACGGCGCGTCGCAGACCAGAATGGCTGAGCACTTCATTCAGGATCAAGCCAAGTCTATGACCGATCCGGTGGCGTGCACCGCTGATCGTATCAACCTTGGCGGCCTGATCAGTGCCGGGGCCGAGCGCTGTGTGGACCAGCGGGCTTTGACCGGATTCAATCACTTTCAAGCTCGCCGCCACCGCTTCAGAAACAATCTTCGCGCCATCCGGTCCCGCGAGCGCGAGCACATCAACGGGCACAAGGCTGAAGCCATTTTCTGCGGCATGGCGGATCTGGCGTTCGGTGGTTGGAGACACACTTCCCGAGACAACCGCGATCTTCTGCACCGCTCCGGGCGGATTGAACACCGGCTTTTGCCGTTCCACCCCATGGGCCCTCCAGTGGGCGGCCAGCGCATATTCCAGACCAGAGGAACCGACAGAAAACGGTCCGATTCTTTCTGCCAAGGCATCGACGAGAGCGCCCGCAGCCGCCTGACTTTCGCTCCCGTCAACGTCAATAATCGTGATTCCATCACGGCCTCTGAGTTCGGCCAGTAACTCCGTCGCAGTCTTTGCCGCCAACGTCGCCAAATCAACGAGACTGATGCTCAAGCCAGTCTGCTTCTGAAGGTGGAGCCTCACATCCGACTCGGCCATCGGTGTGACAGGATGCCGGCTCATCACCGGGTGTTGGTCGATTCGGTAAACGTCGCCCTGATAGCCGGCGAACAAATGTCCGAAGGCAGTATAGCGTTTCAGCTGCGGCGCACCGACGATCAGGGGCGCTAGCTTTTGGCCAAAAACTTTCAGTCCGATCTCCGCCGCGCGACCGATATTGCCAATATGCGGCGCTGAATCAAAGGTCGAGCAGACCTTGTAATGCGCATGCCGTGCGCCAAGGCTTTTGAGAAACTCGAAGAGCGCTGGCAAATGCCCGTCCATCCATTCCGGTGTCTCGCTGCGACTGGTCCCGGCAATTCCGAAGGCCTCGCGATCCACGAAACGCTGTAGCAGCTGCGGCGCGGGCACGCCGAGAAACAGGACGGTCTTGATCCCGTTCAACTCCAGCGATTCCATCACATCGGTGGAGCCGGTGAAGTCATCGCCGTAAAAGGAGAGGAGGGGCCGCCCAGTCATTCCCCGCCACCTGATCCGAATTTCGCGATGGATGCCGCAAGCTCTGGGTGCTCCCTGGCATAGGTCTCAAGCGGAACGCCGTTGACCGCCGCCTCCCATGCCTGCTTGACCGCGCGCACGCCGGCGGCTGGTCCCTGCGGGTGCGAGACGATGCCGCCGCCGCACAGATACATGAGGTCAACGGTCCCGCCCGTGCGCCGGTATGTCTCCGGCGCCTGCCCGCCCCATTGGCCGGACCCTGCAACAGGAAGTGCACAGTCGGAGGGATCAAACATGGGCGTCGTCACCGCTTCAAAGGAGCGCACGAAGGACTCGTCTGGCTCCCAATATTTGACGCCGATGCCGTTGATCTGAAACTGATCAACGCCGAGCAACCGCCAGAACTGCTGCCAGACCTTGAAGTCCATGCCGAGATTGGGATGGCGGGTCAGCGCGTCCCAGCCATTGCGGTGCGCGTGCAGGACGAGGCCCGAGCGCTTGCGTAGAAAAGCCATGCCGCCCATGCCGATCGAGTTGATGTTGATGACTGCGCAATTGCCGCCTGTTTTCAGAACCAGATCATGATTGCGCATCGTCTCGTCCGGGTCGGTATGGGATATGCCCCAAGCATACATGACTTTCTTGCCGGTTTTCTGCTCGTGATCAAGGATGAGCGGCATCATCGCGGCGACGCGGTCCTTGAGCGGCGAATAGACGGGGCTCATCAGCTTCTCGTCGTCCTTTATGAAGTCGACGCCCGAGTGGATAAGTTCACCTGCAAGTTCGGCGGTCTCATGCGGGCGAAGGCCGAGCGCCGGTTTAATGATGGTCCCAATGATGGGCCGGTCGTACACGCCAGTCAGCCGCCGGCTTCCGGCCAATCCAAACTGCGGGCCGGGGTGCGCGCGCCGAAACTCCATTGGGAGTTTCATGTCAACAATGCGAATCCCGGTCATGCCGCGAATGGAATAGACGCCGCCAATGGCAATGGTCATGAGCGCTGAGAGGTCTGTGCCGATGGCATCGAACGGAAAGCCGATATCGACGTCTGCGCGGTGAAACGGCCCGGCGCTCAAATCGGCTTCGGGCCAGGATGGGCGGTCCAGACTGTCCAGCCGCCGTACCGCCAGCACGCGCGCCGCCACGCGGTTTTTCAGCGCTTCGGTTTCGCCCGGCACCGGCACAAAGGTTCCGGTGGATTGGTCCGAGGCGATCTTCGCCGCCATCGCTTCAATGCGGTCGCCCGGCGTTTCAATGCGGTAGGTGAGGATGATGAGGCTCATCTCGTATCACCTGCCAGGAACGCGACAGCGAATGCGTCGAGCGCGAGCGAGTCTGCGGTAAGCTTTTGCGATGCGGGGGACAAGTTGAGTGCATCCAGGACGGCAAGTGCATCCTGCACGCCAAATCCAAGACCGCCCATGTCCACTTTGATGGGCTCCGCAGTCAGATTTGCAATTACGGCGGCGCGCTTTCCCGCGGGACTTGTCGCCAGCATGCAAACGGCTCTTGCGCCATCAGACGAATGGCACTGCGCGCTCTGCCAACCCGCATGCGCCGCGAGCCATTTGATCACGTGAAACAAGGGTCGCATTCCGCTTTCAGCAACGGGCTCGCCGGGTCCTGCCATCAGTCCAAATGGACCGGTCGCGGCGCTCAGTGTCAGCATTGCGGGCCGGGCGTCGATGATTTGCGCGGCATAGCCCGCTGTCCATGCAGCGCCGAAAAGGCCGTTATGGCGCGGGTCGCGATTGGCCATGGGCATGCGCTGCATATCCGGATTTGGCTTTGTCGCGCTGCCATAGGGATTTTGCCGCATGGCGATGGTGGAGGGGCCGATATGATATGGTCTTGATCCATAGATGGCGCGGACCGAGCGCGTGATGAAGGGGAGCGCTTCGAGTGTTTGCATGACGCTGATGTCGTCAGCGGCATGAACGATCGGGTTGGTGGCATGGGTGATAAGATCCAGAGTTTCCGCGGGCGCGCGCTTGCGGTTGAGCTCGGTGAAGTAGCTGAGCATGCCGCCGCCAAGCTTCAGATCCGGGAACGCGGCGCGCGCGGCTGCATAGACCTCGTCCAAGGGCGGACAGTCCGGCCATTTGCTGCCCGGCGGGGTGGATTGACGGTCCACAGAAGGCGAGACAATCAGTGCCGCAAGACTGAGGCCGCTCGCGCGCACCCAGGCCGCCATCTCTTGCAACTCGTCCTTAGGACAGCGCTTGCACGGCAGTGCCAATTCCAATGTCGCCGCACTACTGACAGTTGATGTCAGCGCCGCAAACGCTTGCAAGGCCGCGAGACCGTGCCCGGCATCAGGATCGAAATGAAGCAAGAGGCTTTGCGGCTTGACCGCCTTGATCACGCCGGCGGTGCCGCCATTGATGTCTTCAGGGGCAATCACCAAGCCGATACCCGGCATCGCCCCAATTAGTCCGTCGCGGGAAAGGACAATGCCGTCCAGCCGCACTTGCCGCTCTGAACGGGCGGAAGCAACATTCCCATTGATCGACAAGGTGATCGTCTGCCTGACCGGCAGGCCTGCCCTCAAAATGTACGGCCATGGCAGTTCGAGCGGGCGCACATAGGTCTTGTAGGACGCATCGGACCAGTTTCGCTGGTCTTCCATCTCAAATGTGTCGCCGTCCATCCGGCATTCGGCGAAGACACCGCCGCTCACTTGATGCGTGATGGCGCGCATGTTCTTGAACGGCTGCCAGGGGTCAATGAGATCGGGAAGCCTGCTTTCAACGATGGACCCGTCGACGTGCTCCACCTTCACATCCGATCCGGCGAGACCGATGACCGGATGCAGAATGCAAAAGCCGCATCGATTGGTGCCGAAGTCAGATTCGGGTATGGCGGTGACGTCAAACATCATACCGTCCGGCGTGCCGGTTATCATTGCCTTGAACCCAAGCCGTGCCGGTCCAGGCCCGGCGCACAAGGCTGAATAACTGATCGTGAACCCGCTGTCGCGCTCGTCAATGTCCAGATCACTGAGCACGGGATCATATGTGCCCCAATCCCTGTCACGCACCAGATACGAGATGGCCCGCAAGATTTCGACGCCGCCAAATTTTATAGCGCGCAGGTTGCCGTTCTCAAATTGCGCGGTCAGATCTCCTGCGGCCAGCAAGCGCGAAGCGCACTCTTTTGAATGCGTGCCGTAGAGCCGGAAATTGCGTTGCCGGTCCGTCACTGCAGTATCCTGCTCACATACACCGCCTGGCCTGAGGCGGCGCTTTCATAAGCGGCCTCGACCAGAGCGAGGGTCTTCAGATTATCTGCGCCTGATGTTTGCGGCACAGCGCCGGATTTCAGACAATTCACCCAGTGCTGCTGGATCACTGAGACGCTTTCCTGAATGTTATGCCACGGCCGCGAGGCCCAGGGCAGGAGCGCCGGCGAGACATCTGCCATGCGGCAGCCTTGTCTTCCATTCACCTCGAGCCGGTAGCCCTGGCTGAGTCGCAGCGTGCCTTCGGTACCATCCAGTTCGATCAGTGTTTCGGGGAAGGGTTCGATGGCAAGTCTGGTCGCATAGGAGCAGTCGACAACTGATACTGCGCGGTTCTCATGGCTGATCAGAACAGTCGCCACATCTTCGCCGGCAATGCCCGGATTGACGCGCTGCGTGTGCGCCGTCACTGATTTTGCATCGCCCATCATGAAGCGCGCGATATCCAGCACATGTATGCCGAGGTCTTCAATGATGAAGCGCTTGCCCTTCGCGAGATAGGGCTGGCCGGTGAACACATCATAGCCGGAGCGGAACGAGAATCTGCCCCAGAAAACTTCGCCGATTTCGCCTGACTCAATGACGGCGCGGACTGCCTGGATCGGCGACTGCCAGCGGAAATTCTCGTGTATCATCAGCGGAACACCCGCTTGCGCGCACGCCGCCACCATGCTTTTCGCATCGGCAATGTTCAGCGCAAACGGCTTCTGGCAGATGACCGGGATTTTGTGCTGGGCCGCGAGTTCAACAAGCGGCCGATGGCTTTGAACCGTTGTTGCGATGTCAACGAAATCGAAACCGCCATCGGCAAAGAGCGCTTCGGCGCTTGCGTGGCGCCGCTCGATTCCGAACTGGTCTCCGACAAGTTTGAGCCGTTCCGGATCGCGGTCGCATATGGCTTTGATCCATGCGCCTTTTGCATCTCTCCAGCCGTGCATCTGGTTGACTGCGAAGAATCCGCACCCGATCAACGCGCCGCGAAGCTCGCCCATGGCTACGTCCTCAGGTGATCCGCCGGATGCTGTCTGTGATTTCCTGCGGCTCGAAGATGCGCTTCCAGTCATCGCGCATGAGCATCGGAATGCCAAACTCAATCGCCTTGTTGCACGCGTCGGAAAACACGCCGTCTATCTCCTTGAACAGCACAGCGCCCATGACGTTCATGTGACCGAGCAGGAAGTCCCGCGCAGCCTGTTCCGGAACACCGCGGGCGACGACCTCGTCGAGCGCCTGACGCATGACTGTGAGGAGCGAGCCGCACAAGGTCTCAGCCAGTCCCGGCTCCAGAAGAGCAATTTGCGAAACGGTCAAACGGTGCGAGCGCATGACCGGGGTCCAGATGGTTTTGGCGATTTCCTCGCCAAGGGCATACGCAGCTTCCGGCCCCTGCATCAGCGCACAGACAATATGCTGCTTGGCTTTGATCCCGCCGAAAAAGTCGCGCTTTGCCGCCAGGTCGGTTTCGTCATTGTAGATCGGAGGATGGCAGGGGTGGGTGACAAAATAGGTCAGGTCTGGACGGTCGGGCAGGTGTCCGGCGAAAGGCGCCGCCGCGTCAAGCACGATAAGCATCGTCCCCGGCCTCAGCTTGGGTGATAGCGCCGTAGCGACTTTGCCAATGGCTGTGTCAGGAACAGCCAGAACCACGACATCAGCACCGTCCAACGCCGCATCAGGCTCAATCGCGGACACCCCGATTTCGCTTTCGAGCCGCGCCTTTCCTGCTTCACTCACTTCCACATGGCGCACATCAAAGCGCGAGCCGGCGAGGTTCATGGACAGGCGGCAACCCATTTTTCCGCCGGCGCCGAAAAGGGCTATTGTTGTCACTTCCACCTCCCGTGATTTTTTCATCTTCGCTGGCATGACTGTCAATCGCAGTCAACCTGACGACCGCCGCCATTCTGCCAAAGTTAATTTTCGATTCCGAAAAAAAGTTTGCGTTTGACACATGATAGCAATTGTGAAAAAAATTTCAAACACTGATAAAAATATCAGCTTCTGGGAGGAAGCGGCATTTTGCTTGCAAACGGCATGCTCCGTGAAGACGAGACGTCGATGGCGACGCGCGCGGCGTGGATGCATTATGCCGGCGGACTGACACAGTCGGATGTCGCCAAGCGCCTCGGCGTTTCCAGCTTGAAGGCTCACCGGCTGATTACCAAGGCCAATCAGGACGGGCTGGTCAAAGTCTATGTTGACGGTGCGGTTTCCGGCTGTGTTGAGTTGGAAAACGAGCTCATCAAGGTGTTCGGCCTTGATCATTGCGAGGTCGTTCCGGATTTTGATGCGGACGATCTGCCGCTGCGCGCGCTCGGACGGGCCGGGGCGCAGTTTCTCAAGCGTGAGATTGAGAACGGCGAAGAGGCGTTGATTGGCGTCGGGCATGGCCGGACACTGGCCGCAAGCGTCGAATATTTGCCGCGCATGTCAGCGGGCAAGACCCGGTTCGTTTCGCTGCTCGGCGGATTGACGCGCAAGTTCTCCGCCAACCCGCATGATGTGATCCACCGGCTCGCTGAGCGCACGGGCGCGGAGGCTTACGTCATGCCCGTCCCGTTCTTCGCCAACAAGCCGGAGGACCGCGAAATCTTGCTCGGCCAGAAGGGCATTCGCGATGTGTTTGACCTTGCAAAGGCGGCGCATCTGCTGATTGTCGGCATCGGCACAGCTGAGCGCGAGGCCTCGCTGGTTGCCACTGGCATGATTGAAAAAGGCGAGATCGAGGAGATCAAGCAGGCAGGCGGCGCGGGCGAATTGTTGGGTCATTTTTTCAACGACAAGGGCGCCCCCGTGGAGACGGCATTGACAGAGCGCACTCTTTCGCTCGGCCGTCAGGATTTGAAGGACCGCCGGATTGTCGCCGTGGCAGGCGGGCGCGTGAAAATCCGCGCCATCAAATCGGTTTTGGCAAGTGGCTTTCTGAGCGGCCTGATCACAGATGAGCGCAGCGCGCGTTCGCTCTTGGGCGAGGCGGCGCATGCGTGAGGAGATGCCGGTCGGGTAGCCGGCGCAGTTTCGAACCAAACTACCCTTGAGGAGGAGAAGACCATGTATGAGAAAGAAAAAGATCTGGTCGGCGCATTCCTGCGCGGACAGGTGGACCGCCGGGGCCTGATCAAGGGTCTGGGAGCCATGGGCCTCAGCGCCGGAACGGCCGGCGTGTTGCTCAATATGGGCGCAACAAATGCGCTCGCAGCCGATTTTGACTGGATGGCGCACAAGGGCAAGAAGCTGAAGCTGCTCTTGAACAAGCATCCCTATGCTGACGCCATGATCGCCAATCTTGAGAACTTCAAGGCTATGACCGGCATTGAAGTCACCTATGATGTGTTCCCCGAAGACGTCTACTTCGACAAGGTGACGGCGGCTTTGTCGTCCTCCTCGCCGGAATATGACGCCTTCATGACCGGCGCTTACATGACATGGACCTATGGCCCCGCCGGCTGGGTCACCGACTTGAATGAGTGGATCAAGGATCCGGCCAAGACCAATCCCAATTATGCCTGGGACGATGTGCTACCGGGCGTGAAAGCATCCTGCGCCTGGAACGGCAAGCCGGGCGGCGTTCTCGGTTCAGAAGACGCCAAGCAATGGTGCATTCCCTGGGGCTATGAGCAGAACAACCTAACCTACAACAAGGAAATGCTCGACAAGATCGGTGCAGGCGCGCCAGCCAATATGGACGAGCTGATTGCCACTGCGGCCAAAGCCACCAAGGATATTGGCGGCGGCGTCTATGGCATCGGCGTGCGCGGCTCGCGTTCATGGGCGACCATCCATCCCGGCTTCCTGTCGGCCTACGCCAACTTCAATGAAAAGGACCTCAACCTTTCAGCTGACGGCAAACTTTCCGCCGCCATGGCCACGGACGGCTCAAAGGCCTTCCATGCGCAATGGGTGCAGATGATTCAAGAAAGCGGCCCGAAGGACTGGTCGACCTACACATGGTATCAGACCGGCACCGATCTTGGCGCCGGCGCCTCCGCCATGATTTTTGACGCGGACATTCTCGGCTATTTCATGAATGGCGGCGACAACAAGATGGCGGGCAAGCTGGCCTTTGCTCCATTCAAGGCAAATCCTGCTGCTGCTGCTCCCACTCCAAACATCTGGATCTGGTCGCTCGCAATGTCGAACTTCTCCAAAGACAAGGACGCGACGTGGTATTTCATGCAATGGGCTTCCGGCCCCGAGCATGGCCTGTTCGGCGCCACCAAGATGGACTTCGTCAACCCGGTCCGCGCTTCGGTGTGGAAAGACGAAATGTTCCGCGAGAAACTGAAGAAGAGCTATCCGGGCTATGTCGAGATGCATGATGTTTCCGCCCCTGGCGCCAGCATCAAGTTCACGCCGCAGCCGCTGTTCTTTGACCTGACCACCGAATGGGCGGCGACGCTGCAGAAAATGGTGGCCAAGGAAGTGCCGGTCAATGACGGGCTCGACCAATTGGCCGCCAGCATCAACAAGCAGCTTGTCGAGGCGGGTCTCGGATAAGTTCCCTCCCGGGCAAGAAGGGTCTGCCGCGCAAGCGGCAGGCCTTTCAAAATTCCAAACCAAATATTCTGGCGCAGCACTTGCGCCCGAAGGGTGGAGAGTTTCACTATCACCGTTGACGGCGACACTGTTGGGGAGAATGCCGATGACCATGCCAGCGGCAAGCGCCGAGAGAAAATCCGGAGGCTTCAAGATCAGCCGCCGCGCGCTGCCCTATCTGCTCAGCCTGCCCGCGCTGCTGGTCTGCGCCGGCATTCTCGTTCCTTTCATCGCCTCCGTCATCAATTCCTTCTACCGCTACCGTCTCAGCCAGCCGTTCGGCGTCAAATTCAACTGGGGCGCAAACTATATTGATTTCCTCACCGATCCCGGCTTCTGGAACACGCTTAGGATTTCACTGGTCTATGCCGGCGTCACAGTCATTTTGGAGCTCCTGCTCGGACTCGGCATTGCGCTGCTTCTGCAGAAGCGCACCACGTTCAACAATTTTGTCTCGATCATGCTCCTCATGCCGCTGATGACCGCGCCGGCGCTGGCAGCTCTGATGTGGAAGCTGATGACAAACCCCGGCTTTGGCATATTGAGCTATTTTGCCTCGCTCATCGGCCTGCCGGATTTTCGCTGGGCTTCTTCGCCGAGCACGGCTTTGTTCACCGTCGTGCTGGTTGATATCTGGGTCTACACGCCCTTTATCATGATCCTGCTTTTAGCCGGACTGCGCTCCTTGCCGACCCAGCCGTTCGAGGCTGCGGCGCTTGACGGCGTGCCGCGCGCCTTCGTGTTTTTCCGCATCACGCTGCCCATGCTGACGCCCTATATTCTGACGGCGACCCTGTTCCGCCTCCTGGATTCAATCCAGCAGTTCGACATCATATACGCCATGACGCAGGGCGGGCCGGGCGACACACTGACGGTGTTTCAGGTCGAGGCCTATCTCAACTTCTTCCAATCCACCAATGTCGGCCGCTCGGCCGCGCTGATGATCATCCTTTGGGCGATCACCTACTTTCTCTCGAACCTGTTCATCAAAAACTGGCTGCGTTTGCGCGAACGCGCGCGCGGCGAAGCATAGGGACAGGAGGAGATGGAACACACATCCTTGACCGAACGCGTTCTGCGCGGCATCGCCATCACGCTGGTCATCGTCTTTTTCATGTTCCCGCTGTTCTGGATTCTCATGATGTCGTTCCAGACCAACGAGACCATCCTGCGTATCCCGCCCTCGCTGGATTTCACGCCGTCGCTGGAAAATTACCGCGCGCTGATCACCGGAAAGCTCGAGACCCAGTCGGGCACGCTCGATATCGCCTTCATGCGCAATCTGGGCAATTCGGTTTTTCTCTCGACCGCCTCCGTCGCGATCTCGCTGCTGCTCGGAGTCCCCGCCGCCTATGCCTTTGCGCGGCATAAATTCAAAGGCTCGGAGGACATTGCTTTCACGCTCCTGTCTTTCCGTTTCGCGCCGCCGCTTTTGGTGCTGCTGCCATTGACCCTGTATTTCCAGAAGCTCGGCCTTGCCAACACCTATTTCGGCCTCATCTGGGTCTACCAGCTCATTTGCCTGCCGCTGATCCTGTGGATCGTGCGCGGCTATTTCGAGGACATTTCCGCTGACGTTGAGTATGCCTACCGCATTTCCGGCCATTCCTGGTTCGCCACATTCCGCAAGATAGCTTTGCCGCTGGCAGGCCCCGGCATCGCAGCGGCCGGACTTCTGGCTTTCATCTTCGCTTGGAACAATTTTGTCTTTGCGCTGGTCCTCGCCTCCGCCGACAAACAGCCGGTGACGGTCGGCGCGCTCGCCTTCATCACGGCGTCCGGCATCCAGTACGGACAGATCGCCGCCGCGATCATTCTCTCGATCACGCCGACCCTGGCGCTGGCGCTTTATGCGCAAAAATATCTTGTCGAGGGTCTGTCGCTTGGGGCGGTGAAAGGCTGATCATGACAACGCTGGAACTCAAAAACGTCGTCAAGAAATTCAAGGACAATGTGGTTCTTGATGATGTGTCGCTGCGCGTTGAAGACGGCGAGACGCTCGTCCTCTTCGGCCCGTCCGGCGCAGGCAAGACCGTGCTGCTGCGTCTTGTGGCGGGCGTCGTTGACCCCGATGCGGGCGACATTCTGATCGGCGGCAGGAGCATGAAAGATGTCGAGCCGGAGGAGCGCGGCGTCGGCATGGCGTTTCAGAACTTCGCCCTGTTTCCCCACATGACCGCCTTCGACAATATCGCCAGCCCGCTGGAGGCCAGCCACTCGGCCAAGGATACAATCAAAGCCGGTGTTGAAAGCGTCGCCAAGCTCCTGAAGATCGGCCATGTCCTCGGCCATCATCCCCGCGCGCTGTCAAATGGCCAGAAGCAGCGCACGGCATTGGCGCGCGCGCTGGCCGGATCGCCCTCGCTTCTCCTGCTTGATGACCCTCTGCGCAATGTCGACGCCAAGCTGCGTTTTGAGATGCGCCTCGAACTGCCGCGCCTTTTGGAGACACAAGGAGCGACAGTCGTCTATGTGACACAGGACTACAAGGAGGCAATGGCGCTGGGGGACCGCATCGCTGTGATGTCGCATAAGGGCATCAGGCAGATTGGCACACCCGAGGACATCTATCTGACGCCTGCCGACACAGATATTGCCCGCCTCTTCGGCGATCCGCCGATCAACCTTCTTGACGTGGTTCCTGAGCAAGACAAGGACGGTGTGTTTGTCCTCCTGTCGGGCGCAAGGGTTGCGCTCAATCCCGGTTATGCCGATGCGGCGGGGAAAGAATGCAAACTGGGCATTCGTCCCGAAGCGTTCGCTTTTGCAGCCAAGTCAGCCAAGGGCGCGATCCCGGTCACCATTGAGGCGGAAACGCCGCTGAATGAAAAGATCGTTTCATTGGCAAGCACCGAGCGCCACCGGGAAATCCTGATCTCAAGACCTGCGGGAACCGCAGCTCCCGCAGCGGGCAAAGCGTTCATCGCAGTGCAGCCCGATCATGCCCTTCTGTTTGACCGCGCCAGCGGCAGCCTCCTGAAGCTTGCCGCCGCCAAACCTCAAAAGCCTGCAACAAGAGCAATTGCCGTAAAAGCGAAAGCGAAGACGGGAGCTCGCAAATGAGCGCACCCATTCTGGAAGTCAATGCGGTTGACAAATTCTACGGACCCGTCGGCAAGGGCGTGCATGCCGTGCAGAATTTCACCATGCATGTTGAAAAGGGTGAGATCGTCGCGCTGCTCGGTTCGTCCGGGTGCGGCAAGACATCGACGCTGCGCATGATCGCCGGGTTCGAGGAAGTCTCGCGCGGCGCAATCAAGCTGGCCGGGCGCGAGGTGCACACATTGGCGCCCGCTGCGCGCAATGTCGCCATGGCGTTCGAAGGCTATTCGCTGTACCCGCCTTTGACCGTGCGCGAAAACATCGCCTTTGCTCTGAAGTCATCGAAATTTTCCAAAACCGAGGTGGACAGGAAGGTCGCGGAAGTATCCGCTTTGCTCGAGATTGAGCCGATCATGGAGCGCTATCCAAGCTCCATTTCCGGCGGCCAGCAGCAGCGCGCCAGTTTGGGCCGCGCGCTGATCCGCGATGCGCATCTGCATCTTCTGGACGAGCCGATGGGCCAGCTCGAGCCGCAGCTGCGCGCCGTGCTGCGCGGGCGCATCAAGCATTTCATCAAGGAGCGCGGCCTCACCGCTATTCTGGTGACGCACGACCAAACCGAGGCCAACGCGCTGTCCGACCGCATCGCCGTGATGGAAGGCGGCTTGATGCAGCAGTTCGACAGGCCAGCTGTCTTGAAAGACCGGCCAGCCAATCTCTTCACCGGCACATTTGTCGGCGAGCCGCCAATGAACGTCTTTGAAGTCGCGGTAAACGTCACGGACAGTCAGGTCACGCTGAAAGCCAAGGATGGCACCGCGCTGACATATAAGGCAAAAGCATTTGCGCCAGACGTCTGCGCAGCGCTTCGGAAGCGTTCCACAGTCGCGCTGGGCATCCGGCCCTATGCGGTGCATCGCGCCAAGTCCGGTCCTGTCGCGACCGTCACGGCCAATCAGTGGCTGGGTGACCAGACCCACATCGCCGCCAGCTTTGCCGGCGGCTCGCTTGTCCTTGTCGAGCACGACCGCGCCAGCCTGAAAACGGGTGAAGCAATCCATGTCGACCTTGCCCCCGATTCCCTGCACATCTTTGACACGGAGTCCGGCAAAGCCATTTCACATGGCCAGGAGCTTGCCGGATGAAGGATATCATCGTTGGCATTGATGCAGGCACGTCCGTGATCAAGTCGATTGCGTTCGATCTGGCGGGCAAACAGCTTGCGGTGCACGCGATTGCGAACAGCTATGAGACATTTGAGGGCGCCGGCGCCACGCAGGACATGGCGCGGACCTGGACTGATGCTGCCGCGACACTGCAGGGACTGAGCGAAAAGGTCGGCGATCTCGCAAAACGCACTGCCGCAATTGCGGTCACGGGACAAGGCGACGGCACATGGCTGATCGACAAATCTGGCGCGCCGGTTGCGCCCGCCTGGCTCTGGCTCGACGCGCGCGCCGCTTCAATAGTCGATGACATTCGCAGCCGCCCGGAAGACCGCGCGCGCTATGAGATTAACGCATCCGGACTTGCGGCCTGCCAGCAGGGGCCGCAGCTTTTGTGGATGCGCCAGCACCAGCCGCATGTGCTGGAGAAGGCCGCTCACGGCTTTCACTGCAAGGACTGGCTCTACTATAATCTGACAGATGAAATCGTCACTGATCCGACCGAAGGCGTGTTCACATTCGGCAATTTCCGCACCCGGAATTACGATACGCAAGTCATCGATATTCTCGGCCTTCACACTGAGCGCCGCCTTCTTCCTGCCATTGCCGATGGCGTCTCTGTCAGCCATACGCTCACCTCCGCTGCTGCCAAAGCGACAGGGCTTCTGGCGGGAACTCCGGTCGTGCTTGGCTATGTTGACGTGGCCTGCACGGCGCTCGGTGCGGGACTTTATGACACGGGCGCGCTGCCGGGCTGCACGATCATTGGGTCAACCGGCATGCATATGCGCCTTGCGCCGACGCCGCAGGACGTGAAGCTCAACGCAGACTCAACTGGCTATACGATGCCGCTGCCCGCCCCCGGCGTGTATGCGCAGATGCAGTCCAACATGGCCGCGACACTCAATATTGACTGGGTGCTCTCGATTGCAGCGGACCTTTTGAAGTCGCAAGGCGTGTCAAAAACGCATCACGATCTATTGGGGATGATGGATGGCTGGATTGCAGAGGCAAAACCGGCAAGCCTTATCTATCAGCCTTACATTTCCGAAGCAGGTGAGCGCGGGCCATTCATTGACGGCAATGCGCGGGCGGGCTTTTTGGGGCTCTCCATGCGGCATGGTTTCAGCGATCTTGTCAGGTCAGTTGTGGAAGGCTTGGCGCTCGCCTCGCGCGATTGTTATGAGGCGGCAGGCGGGTGTCCGTCCGAAGTGCGGCTGACGGGCGGCGCTGCGCGCTCGAAATCCCTGCGAGCCATCCTTGCTGCGACACTCGGCGCCAAGGTGCGGACAAGCATGCGCGAGGAGGCAGGCGCTGCGGGCGCAGCCATGATCGCTTCTGTCTGCCTCGGTCACTACGAGACCATGCGGGCATGCGCAGACGAATGGGTAACGCCCCTGCTTGGCGAAGGGGAAGAGCCTGACGCCGCTCTGAGCGCGATCTATGCCAAGACCTATCCAGCCTACGCCGCCGCTCAACAGGCGCTTCGTCCTGTCTGGAAAACCATGGCGGAGAACCGGGCGCACGCGTCATGACAGAGATTGCAATCATTGGCGACCGCTTCATGCTGCCTTCAGTGTTCAAGGAGAAAATCGAAGCCGCCTGCGGAACGGGGCACACCATACGCACCGTCGAGACCGCATGGCCGGATGAGCCCATGGAACATGGCTATGCCGCTGCCGGGCTTGACGGGTTGAAGGAGTATTTCGGCACGCCCGAGAGTGTCGTCGAGTTCACCGGCGAGGCGGAAATTCTTGTCACGCAGCTCGCGCCGCTGTCTGCCGGGATCATGGATCAATTGACCAAGCTGAAATTCGTCGCCGTTTCGCGCGGCGGACCGGTGAATGTTGACATGAACGCGGCGCGCAGGCGGGCCATCACCGTGGTCAACACGCCCGGACGCAATGCCAGCGCCGTCGCAGAATTTGCCATCGGCGCCATTCTTGCAGAAACCCGCATGATCCGCCGCGGTCACGAGGCCCTGCGCGCCGGGACTTGGCGCGGCGACCTCTACCGCGCGGACCTCACCGGCCGCGAGCTGAATGAGATGACCGTCGGCGTCATAGGCTACGGCAATATCGGCACAAAGGTCGTCAGGCTGCTGCGCGCCTTCGGCACCAAGGTTCTGGTTTGTGACCCCTATGTCCAACTGAGCGCTGAAGACCGCAATTCTGGCGTTGAGCATGTCAGCCTCGAGGCGCTGCTCTCGCAGTCTGACGTCGTGACCATGCATCCAAGGGTGACGCCCGAAACTGCGCAGATGATGAACGCAGATGCCTTTGCCTCGATGAAGCGCGGCGCGGTTTTCATCAACACGGCACGCGGGCCCCTGGTCGATTATGCCGCACTTTACGACGCGCTTGTTTCAGGCCATCTCGGCGGGGCCATGCTTGAAACTTTTGCCGTTGAACCTGTGCCCGCCGACTGGCCGCTTCTTCAACTCGATAACGTGACCATCACCCCGCACATCGCCGGTGCTTCCGTGCGCACTGTGACATTTGCGGCCGAGCAGGCTGCGGAGGAAGTGCGGCGCTATCTTGCAGGTCTGCCGCCCGTCAATCCCTGCTGAGGCCATCATGAGCGATTTGTTTGACCTCTTCATCATCGGCGGCGGCATTAATGGCGTCGGCATTGCCCGCGACGCGGCGGGCCGCGGACTGTCCGTCATGCTATGCGAGAAGGATGATCTTGCTCAAGGCACAAGCTCCCGATCCGGCAAGCTTGTGCATGGGGGGTTGCGCTATCTGGAATATTACGAGTTCCGTCTGGTACGTGAGGCATTGATTGAACGCGAAGTGCTGCTGGAAGCCGCGCCGCATATCATCTGGCCGATGCGGTTTGTTCTGCCGCACTCACCCGATGACCGTCCTGCCTGGCTCGTGCGGCTTGGTCTGTTTCTGTACGACCATCTCGGCGGACGCAAGAGACTGCCCGGCACGCGCACGCTCAACCTCCACACGGCGCCGGAGGGCAAACCGCTCCGGCCCGAGTTCAAGCGCGCCTTTGAATATTCCGACTGCTGGGTGGATGATGCAAGGCTCGTTGTCCTGAACGCGGTCGATGCAAAGGAGCGCGGCGCGCAGATTCACACCAGAAGAGCCTGCGTGTCCGCGCGGCGAATGGATGGGCATTGGCGCATTGTCACAATGGACAGCCGCACGGGACTGGAGAGCGAAGTCAGTGCGCGCGTTCTCGTCAATGCTGCGGGGCCATGGGTGAACGACGTGATCGGGCGGGTGGCCGGACTCAACTCGGCGCATGATGTGCGCCTTGTCAAAGGCAGCCACATCATCGTGCCGAAATTCTGGGACGGTCCGCAGGCCTATCTGGTCCAGAACACGGACAAGCGCGTGATCTTCATCAATCCCTACGAGGATGATTTGGCGCTGATCGGAACAACTGACATTCCTTATGACGGACGTGCGGAGGACGTCGCGGCGGAGGCGAGCGAGATCGACTATCTCATCGCGGCTGTAAACCGCTACTTCAAGTCAACGCTCAAGCCCTCTGACGTCATTCACTCCTTCTCCGGCGTGCGCCCGCTCTATGATGACAACGCCGACAACCCAAGCGCTGTCACCCGAGACTATGTGTTTGAACTTGACGCAGGTGACGGCAAGGCGCCGCTCCTGTCGGTTTTCGGTGGTAAAATCACTACCTTCCGGAAACTGTCCGAGCACGCGCTGGAGAAACTCTTTCCATTCTTTCCTTTAATGAAGCCGAAATGGACCGCTTCCGCATATTTGCCCGGCGGCGATATCGCCGATGCGGACTTTGATGGATTTCTCAGAAAGCTGCAGGCGGACTACCGGTTTCTCCCGCAGCCTCTCGCTCTGCATTATGCGCGCCTGTACGGGACCCGCGCGCACCAAATTCTGGGCGCGGCGTCCAAACTAAGCGATCTGGGAACGCAGTTCAGCTCCGGCCTTTACGAATGCGAAGTCATCCACCTTCTCAATGAGGAATGGGCGCTTGACGCTGAAGACGTGCTCACACGGCGCACGAAGCATGGATTGCATATGAGCGCGGCAGAGCAAAAAGTCTTCTGCGGCTGGTTTGCGGGTTTTGCTGCGTTGGTCCATCCATGACGCGAGATAAGTCCACGTTTGATGCCGAGTTTGCCGCGCTGCGCGTATTTTCCGCGCGCGTGGGTTCAAACCCTCTGCTGACACAGGGCGCAGGCGGCAACACGTCGGTCAAGCATGGCGGGCGGCTCTGGATCAAGGCGTCCGGCAGATGGCTTGTAAATGCGCGCACGGAAGACATGTTTGTGCCGGTTCGGCTTGGGCCTGTGCTGAATGCGGTTGAGGCAGGGTTGGCGGAAGCTGAAAAGGCGGAGCTCTTTGTTGATCCATCGCTCAATCCTATGGGTCTGCGCCCGTCTATTGAGACGACGGTCCATGCGTTGATGCCGCAAAAAATCGTTGTGCATGTCCATTGCGTTCACACCATCGCGCTTGCTGTTCAACAGAATGCGGAAACTGAAGCGGCGCGGCGCCTGGCCGGACATGACTACAAATTCATCCCCTACGCCCGGCCCGGCCTGCCCTTGGCGCGGGCGATCGCGCAGAGGCTCACGCCAGGCACAAATGTTCTGATCTTGGGAAATCACGGACTGGTGGTCGCCGCAGAAACTGTCACTGAAGCGGGCGAGCTCTTGAGCGAGATCTGCGGGCTTTTAGCTGCGCCTGCCCGGAGTTCACTTGCCTCAAATATTGTCGAACTTCAGAAGCTGGCATCAGGTTCGGATTACCGGTTGCCTCTGGATCCGCGCGCGCATGGTGCAGCTACCGATACGGTTTCATGCGGGGTCGCCGCCGGTGGCAGCCTCTATCCGGACCATATCGTGTTCCTTGGTCAAGGCTCCCATATTGCGGCGTCTGGAGAAACCGCCGCCTCTGTTGGGGCGAAGGCACTGGATGCTGGTGAGCCCAAGCCGGCTTCGATTCTTTTCCCAGGGATTGGCGTCCTGATGCGCGGCGATGCCAGCCCCGGCGCTGATGCGATGGCGGGATGTCTGGCGGACGTCACAGCGCGCGTCGGCCCTGGCGCGAAACTGCGCTATCTGAGCAAGGCCGAGCATGGCGAGCTGCTGAATTGGGACGCGGAGAAGTATCGTCAGGATCTGAACAAGTCCGGGGGATTTGCCACATGAGCCGCCTGTCGCCAGCAGTTCTCGGGATTGATGCCGGCACGTCGGGTGTGCGCTGCGTTGCAATGATTGCGGGCGGCGAGATTATTGGCCTGGCGAGCGTGAAGCTGTCGGACTTTGGGTCTGACGGACGTGACCCGTTTGTCTGGTGGAAGGCAACACAAGCCGCGCTGGGTATCATCCTGGGGCAGGTCCAGCCTGAGCGGATTGCCGCTCTGGCGGTTGATGGCACGTCAGGCACAGTGCTGCCGGTAGATCCGGCGGGCCAGCCGCTGGCCAACGCGCTTCTCTATTCGGATGCAGTGAGCGACCTTGGCATTCTTGACCTCATTGCCCGGCACGCGCCCCTGGACAACGCCGCGCGCGGGCCGACGTCGGGCATTGCCAAGGCGATGACGTTTCAGGCGATTGCGGGCTTGTCGCGCATTCTGCATCAGGCTGACTGGATCGCCGGACAGCTCTCGGGCGTGTTTCAATTCTCCGACGCGAACAACGCGCTGAAGACCGGTTATGACGCCGCGCAGGAGAAATGGCCGGACTGGATCGGGGCGGCGGGATTCCCGCTCAAGCTCTTGCCGGATGTCGCCGCGCCCGGAACGCCGACCGCCACAGTCTCTCAAGAAACGTCCCAGCGCTTCGGCTTCTTGCCGGACACGATCATCGCAGCTGGGACCACAGATGGCTGTGCGTCATTCCTCGCCACTGGCGCTGACAGGCCGGGCGAAGGCGTGACGGCGCTGGGCACATCGCTGACGATCAAGCTGATCTCGGACAAGCAATTGTCTGCACCCCAGTACGGCATCTACAGTCATCGCATTGGCGATATGTGGCTGGCAGGCGGCGCCTCGAACAGCGGGGGAAAGGCTCTTTTGAAATATTTCACGCCAGAACAGATCTCCGCACTCAGCAGCGAAATAGACCCTGAAACCGATAGCGGCCTCGACTATTATCCGCTTGTAGGCGACGGCGAACGGTTCCCGCTTGCTGATCCGAAGCTGAAGCCGCGTGTCGAGCCGCGCCCCAAAGATGACGCGCTCTTCCTCAAGGGATTATTTGACGGCATCGCCATGATCGAAGCGCTCGGCTATCAGCGCCTCGCTGAACTTGGCGGACCTCGCCTCACCTCAGTGCGGACCGTCGGCGGCGGCGCGGTCAATGCCGCCTGGGCCCGCATCCGCGCCCGCAAACTCGGCGTGCCGCTCCTGCCGGCCAGGAGCGAGGAAGCGGCGGCGGGAACGGCGCGGCTGGCCTTGCAAGGCGCACAGAGCGCGGGGCTGATATGATGCCGAATACAGTCAAGATATCCGGCGTCTCAGAGATTGTGGATCGATTTGATCTGTTCATTCTCGACCAGTTTGGTGTCCTCCACGATGGGAGCGCGCCTTATCCCGGTGTCCTTGATTGCCTGTTCGAACTCATTGAATCCGGCAAGAAAATTGTCATTCTCTCAAACTCCGGCAAACGCTCGAGGGACAATGAAAGGCGGCTCGAGAAGCTGGGCTTCAAAGCCGGCGCATGGAACCTCTTTTTGAGTTCCGGCGAAGTTGCGTGGCGAAGCCTTGCTTCAGGCAGCGCCTACCGGTCGTGCTTTCTCATCAGCCGCGATGACGACCGCTCGGCGGTCGAAGGTCTTGCACTTGAGCTTGCCGGAAGTCCCGAGAAAGCGGATGTCATCCTCCTGACCGCGAGTGAAGGCGACCGCTTTGAACTCTCACACTATGAACGCCTCCTGTCCGGCGCGGCGCAGCGCGGCGTTCCGTGCCTTTGCACAAACCCTGACAAGGTCATGCTCACCGCTTTGGGCCAAAAGTTTGGCGCCGGACGCATCGCGGAGCTTTACGCCAAAATGGGCGGGCCGGTGACATTTGTCGGCAAGCCCTATCCGGCGATTTACGAGGCAGCACTGTCTGCAATGGGCAATCCGGACAGATCGCGCGTGATCTGCATTGGCGACAGCATCGAGCATGATATTTCGGGCGCGGCGTCAGCGGGCCTGTCCAGCGCCTTGGTGCGCACCGGAATTCACGCCGATGCGTCGCAGACTTTGCTTAACGAAGAATACAACCGTCACAACGCCCGGCCGG
Organism: uncultured Alphaproteobacteria bacterium; assembly: GCA_963792485.1. Taxonomy (GTDB): domain Bacteria; phylum Pseudomonadota; class Alphaproteobacteria; order Rhizobiales; family Rhizobiaceae; genus JANOYJ01. The sequence continues at coordinate 211,643 of CAWBWL010000001.1, read as the reverse complement.
ATTTCATCCTGCCGGGCCTTGTCTGGTAGTCTGAACCGAGGCGCGTCATGGCATTCACCCTTTCCATCAGCACCAATCCTTTCGTGAACCGATATGCCGATCCGGATGATCTGATTGACACGATCGCCGGACATATCGGCATCCGTGATATTCAGCTGACGCATGAGTTTATCAATCCGGGCTGGCCGGCCGAATTGATCGCAAGCACGACCAGACGCTTTCAGAAAGCCCTTGCCCGCACCGGCGTGCGCGCAACATCCATGATGACTGGCCCCTATGGCCGTCTCAACCATTTCGGCCATCCCGACGCGGACGTGCGGCGCTATTATCTCGATTGGTTCAAGACGCTTTGTTTCATCTCATCTGACCTCGGCTCCCCCTCCGTTGGCACCCAGTTCGCCATCTTCACGCATCGCGATTACGACAATCCGGTTCGCCGATCGGAAATGATGAAGGTCGCCTTTGATTGCTGGGGCGAGCTTGCTGAGCATGGCAAGCGCTCAGGCCTGACTTTTCTGTTCTGGGAGCCCATGTCTGTTGGCCGCGAGTTCGGACACACCATCGCAGAAACCAAAGCGCTGCAGGCTCTCCTCGACGCGCAAGGTTATGCGATACCGGTGGAGATGATGATCGACATCGACCATGGCGACGTCACATCGCCTGACCCCTCCGACATTGATCCCTATGCCTGGGCGGAAACTTTCCCGACGCAGTCGCGCATCATTCACATCAAGCAGTCTTCCATGAACAAAGGCGGGCACTGGCCGTTTACGGCGCAGTACAACAAGGACGGCCGCATCACGCCGGAGAAACTTCTGGGCGCAATCAAACGTGGCGGCGGCGTGAACAATGAGATCTGCCTTGAACTGTCGTTTCGCGAGCGCGAGCCAGTCGATCATGCAGTGGCGAGCATGATCCGCGAGTCCGTGGATTTCTGGGCCCCGCATATTGATGCCGGACGGGAGTCGATTCCCGGTTTCCGCGCCTGACTGACCGCCGGTTTATGCTGCCGCGACCGCGTCGAGCAAAGCCTCACAGACCTTGTTCTGGTTCTCTCCAGTCAGATAGGGATGCATGGGCAGGCTGAGAACTTCCTTGGCCAGGCGCGAGCTTGCCGCGAGGTTCGACGCGCCCGGGAAATGCCGATAGGCCGTTTGCTCATGCAGAGGCCTGGGATAGTAGACGACGGTCGGCACACCCTTCGCCTTCAGCGCGGCGCTGATGGCGTCCCGCTTTGATGGATCAAGCCTGACTGTGTACTGCGCCCAGGACGATACGAGCCCGTGCGGAACGGACGGGCAGGTGATCTGATTGCTTGCGGACAGCGCCTCTGTATAGCGGTTCGCAACGCCGTTCCGCTTTTCGATTTCATCACCAAATATGGCAAGCTTCTCCAGAAGGATCGCCGCCTGCATTGTATCGAGACGGGCGTTGAGGCCAATGCGCACATTATCGTATTTGTCCGAACCCTTGCCGTGCACGCGCAGGCTCATCATGACTGCGGCGAGTTCCTGGTCAGAGGTGAACACGGCCCCGCCGTCTCCATAACAGCCAAGGGGCTTGGCCGGGAAAAAGCTGGTCGTTGTCGCCAGCCCGATTGTGCCGACCTTGCGCCCTTTGTAGACGCCCCCGAATCCTTGCGCCGCATCGCAGATCAGCTCAAGCCCGGCCTCTGCCGCGATGGGCTCAATCTTCTCATAATCCGACGGCAAGCCAAAGAGGTCAACCGTGATCACCGCCCGCGGATTCAACCCCGCAGCTTTCGCGACTGATATCGCGTCCTTCAAACTCTCCGGGTCTATGTTGAAGGTCTCGGGCAGGACATCAACAAACACCGGCGTCGCACGTTGCAGCGCAACGGTCTCGGCTGTCGCCGCAAAGGTGAATGTCGGAACGAACACCGCGTCTCCCGGCCCGATGCCGCGCGCCATCAGCACAAGGGAGATTGCGTCGGTGCCATTCGAACAGGTGAGTGCAGGGCGGGGTGAGCCGCAAAACGCTGAGAGCGCTGCTTCCAGCTCAGCGACCTCTGGCCCCATGATGAAGTTCCGGCCGGTCAAAACCTGCTGGATGCGCGCATCCAATTGCGGTCTGATACGCGACATTTGCGCGCCAAGATCGATGAACTCCATTTCCTTATCCCTCGTCTCTTCCAGTGTGTGCGCCTGTCTTGATTCTGACCAGCGCTCCTGCCTGTATCTCATATAGATCGCCCGTCATGGGGCAGGTCATGTCCGGCCGCAGAACTTCGCCGGCATGGCTGACCCAACCCTTCTGCCGCGCGGGGTTGCCCATCATCAGCGCATGCGCAGGCACGTCTTTTGTGACGACTGCGCCAGCGGCAATGAATGCGTAGCTGCCCAGTGAGTTTCCGCACACGATCGTGGCATTTGCCCCGATTGTCGCGCCGCGGCCAATGCGCGTTTCCAAAAATGCGTGCTTGCGGTTCACCTCGGCGCGCGGCGTGTTGACATTGGTGAAGACGCAAGAGGGTCCGCAGAACACCCCGTCCTCAAGCACAACGCCCTTGTAAAGCGAGACATTGTTCTGGATTTTGCAATTGTCGCCGACCGTAACATCGGGGCCGATCATGACATTTTGCGAAATCACGCAATTAGCGCCGATGGTCACGCCGCCGAGTATATTGCTGAAATGCCAAATCCGCGTTCCCGCGCCGATCTTCGCGCCGGAGTTCACATAGGCGGATTCGTGCACGAGTTCGGGGCTTGCGACTTCGGCTCCGGCCAGGATTGGCATATGCGCTAGACCTTCCGCTTCATGGCGCTCTCGGCCCGGCTTAACACGTCCAGCACGCGAAGCCCCTCTTCGCCATTGGTAAAAACAGATTGTGGATTTGTCATGCCGTTCACAAATGCCTTGCATTCATTGCGCAAGGGTTCCCCGTCCTCAAACGGAATGAACTCGGCGTCTGCCTTGCTCAGCACCGGCTGTCCGTTCTCGATGATTGCCGTGCTTCGATAAAGGGCAAGCTTTTTCTCTTTGGGAGCCGTGTCGTCAAAAACAACCGCGCCCTTTTCGCCAATGACGACCAGCCGCTGCTCCTTGAACGGATGCTGCCAGGAGACGAAAATATGGCCGCTGATGCCCGAGCCGAAGCCAAGATTGACGACGCAGAAATCTTCGATGCCTTCGCTTATGTAACCGCCGCCAAACGCCGCCACATGTTCGGGCCGTTTTGAACCGGCAAGCCGCAGGATCATGGAGATATCATGCGGCGCAAAGCTCCAGAGGACATTCTCCTCGGTGCGGACTTTTCCAAAGCTGAGCCTGTTTGAATAGATGTGCTTGAGGCGGCCGATTTCACCTGCTTCCACAAGCGCGCAGGCGCGCAGGAATGCGGGATGATAATGAAGGAGATGTCCGACCATCAGCAGCCGTTCTTGTTTGGCTGCCAGCCGCACCAGCTTTTCGGCATCATCCATTTCAAGAGCGACAGGCTTCTCCACGAACACATGCTTTCCCGCAGCCAGAAAACGCGAGGCCAGCTCTGCATGAAGCGGCGCGGGTGAGGCGATCGCAACCCCCTCAATGGAGGAATCCCTTTCGATCTCGTCAAGCGAGACCGCGGGAACTGAAAATTGCGCCGACATCGCGGCAGCGAGCGGCGCATGGCTGTCGCAAACTACATGCAGCGCGCCGAGCTCGGAAAAGTTCCGGACAATGTTCTTGCCCCAATAGCCGCAACCGATCACGGCAACTTTTTTTGTGCTTGCGCTCATGTGCTGGGTTCCTGATAAGCGCCGGTCGGGCCGCAGGCTTACGCCTTGAAGATGCGGTCGCGGTGATTGACAACCGCTTTTGTGGCATTGCGGGTATCAACAACGAGCGCGGAGTGTTCCACCAGCGCTTCCCAGTCGATGTCTTTGTGATGCGTGCAAATGATCACCAGATCATATGTTGCCAATTGCTCCGGTGAAATGTCGACAGACTTCATGATGCCCGTGTCATTCTCGTTGAACTCGGGCACGTACGGGTCGTGATAGTCCACGACTGCTTTGCGCTTAAGCAAGATATCAATGACGCGCAGGGCCGGACTTTCGCGGACATCATCGACATTGGCTTTATAGGCCACGCCGATGACCAGCGTTTTGGAATCCTTGAGCCCGCGGCCCGTGCGCATGTCAAGCGCGAATGCAGCCCGATTGACGACATATTCCGGCATGTAATTGTTCACTTCACCGGCAAGCTCGATGAATTTGGTGTGCGCGCCGAATTCGCGGGCCTTCCATGTCAGATAGAAAGGATCAATCGGGATGCAGTGGCCGCCCCAGCCGGGTCCGGGGTAAAAGGGCATGAAACCGAACGGCTTGGTCTTTGCCGCGTCGATCACTTCAAACGTATCGATTCCCATGCGGTCAAAGATCGTTTTCAATTCGTTGACCAGGCCGATGTTGACGGCCCGGAAGATATTTTCCGTCAGCTTCACCGCCTCCGCCGTGGTTGCGGAAGACACAGTCACAGTCTGATTGATGAAGCGCCTGTAGACGGCAAGCGCCCGCGAGGTTGACTCGTCATCATAGCCGCCCACCACTTTGGGCATGCTGCTGGTGGTGAAATTGATGTTGCCGGGATCTTCCCGCTCCGGGGAATAGGCAAGATAAAAATCTTCGCCGCAAATGAGTCCGCTCTCCTCAAGCAAGGGCTTCATCACCTCATTTGTTGTCCCTGGATAAGTCGTCGAACTCCAGCACGACGAGCTGGCCCTTTTTGAGATATTTGGCGACCGTCCTCGTCGTCTCCACAATATAGGAAAGGTCAGGCTCGCGATATTTGTTCAGGGGCGTCGGCACGCAAATCAAGTATGGCCGTGCACTCGGCAAGCCGGCTCATATCCGTCGTCGCGCCGAACGTTCCAGTGGCGACATGCGCCTTGATGAGCTTGTCGGGAAATGATTTCAAATAGCTTTTCCCGGCGTTCAGCGAGTCAACACGGGATTGGAGTATATCGAAACCGAGCCCGACAAATCCGCTTTCGGAAATTGCCATGAGCAGCGGCAGTCCCACATAGCCAAGGCCGACAACACCCACAGTATTCTTCATATTATTCTCACCTGAAACAAGATTCCGCCATCATAAATTGCATTCAAAATTTTCGTTCCCGCATTCCTGCTCTTATCTCGTTTGCAGCCTCTCTTTGCTACGCTCAAGCTCAAAATTCAAGCCTAGTTGGCTCCGCGTCCCAATGAGACGGGGCGAACGATCAAGGCTCGTCATCGGTTCTGTCGAGGGTGCGTGCGATGCATCAAGGGACAACACAGAAGTCCGCCGTCTTGCCATTGAAAGTGTTTCCTGTTCCATGCGACGGGTGAGATCAGCGGGCGATGAGTGACCTTTGAATGCGACAGCGATTTGACCGGCTTTGGAGGCTGATCGGAACTTCAGACCAATATGCAAGGCATAATTACGCTGTAGTTCTGCTTCTTGGCGTCGGGGCCGCTGTCTTGGGGTCCGGTTTCACAGTGCTGGTTTGGGGCTGCTTTGCATGGAATGCGGTTCGCTGGGCACTCAGTAAACTCCAGAGGCCGCTGGATAAGCTTGAACGAAGATTTTGCATGCTGATTGCGGCTTACCCAGCCGTCATATTGCTCACATCAACCTTAAATCCCGGAGCATACAACGGTGAGTGGTTCCGCAAAATCTTGCCGCTTGTCATCTTTGCCGCGCCTGCAATTCTGTTGAAAAGATTTGGCGGTTTGCCGGGCTTTCGCTACAAGCGTGCCTTGATCGCGGGCGCAATTATTGGTTGTTTTGGCAGCGCCGTCGTGTCGATAGCCACCCAGTTGCTGGCCGAATTCCAACCGGAAGGTTTTGCCGGAAATTCCTACCCGTTTGCCGTGGCGGCCCTGATGAACGGGGCGTTCGCTGCCCTGGCTTTGCCTGCGCGGCACCCGCTTTCAATCACCGGCATGATCGCGTTTTGCTTTGCCATTGTGACTGTGCTTCTGTCGGAATCCCGCGCGGTCATGGCATGTTTGCCGTTTGTGCTCCTGATAGTCGCCTGGCGCCACCATTGGCGTCTGGGTTCAGTCCTGAAGCGCAAGTCCGTTCTTGCCGCTCTTGTCGTTTCCGTCCTGGCGCTGGCGCAGTTTGCTCCGGTCATCTGGACCCGCTTTGAGCTGGTTCCTTTGGAAATGTCCCGCTTCTATCGAGAAAACGACACCACCTCTTCCATCGGCAAACGGCTGGCAATGTGGGAGGGCGGATGGACGGTTGCCATGGACGCGCCCGTCTTCGGCCATGGAGTACAGAACCGGGACCGGACCATGGCAGAGGCCGCAAACAGGTCATCTTCTCCTGACCTGTTTGGTGTGCGTCACTTCCACAATTTCATGCTGACTGCGATGATCGATGGCGGCGTCGTTACGGTGTTGGCACTTTTTACCACGCTCCTGGCCCCGCTCCACTATGCGATCAAATCGCAAAGGCCCGGTGGCGACCGGTCCCGGCTTGCGATGGCGCTGAGCCTGACGGTGACCTACGCCGTCGGCGGCCTTTCAGCGATTGCCTTTGGCCATGACATCCTCGATTCGATGTTTGTGTATTTTGCCTGCTTCCTGATATTCGCAAACCATCGGCAAACGCAGTGTCAACAACAAACGTGAACCAAGCAGCTTGCTGCCGCTTCAGCTTTGGCTCAAACCCTTCTCTCCACCAGCATCTTCTTCACCTCGGCAATCGCCTTGGCCGGATTCAGCCCCTTGGGACAGGATTGCGCGCAGTTCATGATTGTGTGGCAGCGGTAGAGGCGGAACGGGTCTTCCAGATTGTCGAGCCGCTCGCCGGTGGCTTCGTCGCGCGAGTCGATGATCCAGCGGTAGGCCTGCAGCAAAACGGCGGGGCCGAGATAGCGGTCGCCGTTCCACCAGTAGGAGGGGCAGGAGGTCGAGCAGCAGGCGCACAGGATGCACTCGTAGAGGCCATCGATCTTCTCGCGGTCTTCCTTCGACTGTTTCCATTCATCCTGCGGCTGCGGCGACACGGTTTTCAGCCATGGCTCGATGGAGGCGTGCTGCGCGTAGAAATGCGTCAGGTCCGGCACAAGGTCCTTGACCACTTTCAAATGCGGCAGCGGATAGACCTTCACCGGCCCTTTGATCTCGTCCATGCCCTTGATGCAGGCGAGCGTGTTGGTGCCGTCAATATTCATCGCGCAAGACCCGCAAATGCCCTCGCGGCAGGAACGGCGCAGGGTGAGCGTCGGATCGACCTTGTCCTTGATCCAGATGAGCGCGTCGAGCACCATCGGGCCGCAATCGTCCAAATCGACATGGTAGGTGTCGATGGCCGGGTTCTTCCCGTCATCCGGCGACCAGCGGTAGATGCGGAACTCGCGGATGTTTTTCGACGCAGGGCGCGGCCATGATTTGCCGGGGGTGATTTGGGAGTTTTTGGGGAGGGTGAGTTCAACCATGTGTCAGACCTAAAAGCCTTCTCTAATCAGACCGGAAAGCCAGCGCCACAAAGCGCCCTCTGCAATTTAACAACATATCTTCGATTTGCTTCAAGAAAAGTAGGGCGAAGTCAACTTTATGCAAACAGACTACTGTGTCGCAGCAGTATGCGTTGGGTCTGACGGTTCACGAGCCTGCCAAAGCGAACGGCCGAGCACGTTATCCGCGAACACCGCACTGTCCAGCAAGTCCACGCCCAGCTCTTCAACGAGAGTTTGGCGACCGGATAAAAGAGACGTGCCTAGTGCCGCGCGGCCATCTGTGATCGGAATGTCGAGCGACTGTAAAATGGTTGGAAATATGTCTGGAGTGCCGGAAGGCCGCAGATGGCGGCCCCGAGCGATACCTGGACCTGAAATGGTAAAGAAGTTGCGGCGTTTATACTTCTCAAGGCGTTCGGTTACCGTGCTTGGCTGGGTTAGATGGTCGCTTTGCAGGACCAGAATTGTGTTTTCCAGCAATCCTTCTGCTTCCGCCTTATGGATGAAATCCGATATCAGCATGTTCGTGCATTTGACGGCGTGCAGAATATTGAGTTCGCCCGCGGAAAGGCCGGTCTTGCCCTCGCACTTTTTTGTCAAATAGCCATCGACCGCATGCCCGCCGCTCACAGCGATGGACAGCGAGAACGGCTGCCCTGCGCGCTTGTACTTTTGCAAAAGCCCGGCGCTGAAGTCGAGGACCTGCGCGTCATCGGCTCCAAATGGAGCGCCTGCGCCCGGCACAGCCGCTTCGACTTCATGAGCGCCGTACAGTCCCGAATATCCATGGGTTGCGAAGAACGTGCCCTGACCGGTAAAGCCCATGGGCCAGCCGGACACGACATCCTGAGTGTAACCTCTTTTCGCCAGAATGTCTCCGAGACAGACAGTTCCGGAGAGAAAGCTTGGGCTTGTCTCAAGAAAACGTTTTGAAACAAAGGGCGCCATGAACAAGGGGGTTCCGCAACTCGAAGCGATCATGCCGGCGATGGAATTGTAGGTGAATTTAACCTGTCCCATGTCCAGCGCTGACAGTCCGCGCCCCTCAAATTCGCGCAACGGATCCATAACCCCGCCAAACTCGGCATGGTCCATATAGGTCCGCTCCGCGCTTTCTATGTAAATGTGCAAGAGGTTCTTCGGACGGGCCGGGCTTGCGGACGCCGTGGACGGCTCGACGCTGACAAACCTCGCCGCAAGAAAGGGTCCAAGTTCATTGGGAAGGATTGCGGCCTTGAGAGGCTCGGCTATCATCGGGTTCACCACAAGCGCGAAGACCGCCAATGCGATATCAAGGGTTCTTGTCAATGTTCCTCTGGCTTTCAACGCGGCAAGGCTCAGAAGAAACATGAAAATCACAAAAATCGTGACGCTCGTCCGCTCAAAGTACTCAATCGCCACATTGGGAGTGAGCACACCGCCATCGGCATGCAGAAAAAAGGAGCCCCAGTCAAAATAGCCAAAGGCGTCCATCAGATAGACCCAGACGCAGAGAATGAAGGCGGGGATGAAGGCCCAGTAGAGCCGGAACAAGCGCTTTGAACCAGCGCTTCGGGCGAGGGCATTCTTCCGGTCCAGGAGAAACAAGGTCAAGAAGATACCGATGCCTGCGCTCATGAGCGACACAAATTCGGCGTCCTTCACAATTGAGCAAAGCCAGACCATGGAAAATGCCGTGACCGCGCTTGCCAACAGACCAGCGATTGGCACGCACCGCAGCATGGAGTAAAATCTAGTCATCACGCACCTGAAAAGTTCAGGTGAGAGTTACAATAGTTGGCTTAAATTACGTTTAACTCCGGCACCGCCGATATCAGATATATCTCACAAGCGCGTCGGGCCTTAATTGCCTTTGTCTGCTCGCTAAGTGTCGATGGAAGGATTTTCGCCGTCATCGGGCGACCAGCGGTAGATGCGGAACTCGCGGGTGTTGGCGGACGCGGGTTTGGGCCAGGTCGCGCCGGGGGTGATTTGGGAAATGCGGGGGAGGGTGAGTTCAACCATTTGGGAGTTCCGGTTTGGCTTGAGTCAAGGCTGTGTGGTCTTCGAGATGCCGGATTGAATCGCCGAACCCGGCAGCAACGCACTTCTTTAGAAACACTCTGTCCGCTGTGACGACCACTGCATCGACTTCCCGCCGCGCCAAGGCGAGAAACATGCAATCGTAGACCGAATGGTCTACTTTCTCAGAGAGTGCAAAGCCTGCGCCCAGAAGCTCGGCGCTCGGGACAATAAGGTCGAAATACTTTGGGAGCCGCACGAGCGACTCCGCCGCTTGGCTTTGCGTTGTCTCATTAGCCCGAACTTTGCGCCGAAGCACGTTGGCAGCTTCCGGAAGCGCGAGGTCTGGGCAGGCTAGCCGAACGCCCTTGTTCAACAGGAGCAGGGCCTCCGCGTGGCCATTCTCCACAACGAGCCATTTTACGATGACCGATGTGTCAACGATTATTGTCAATTATCCCGGTCCCGGTCCTGCCGGACGAGAAACGTGCTGTCCGTCTGCTTGATCCCTTTGGGGGTCATGGCAGCAATTCGCTTTGCATCTTTAAGCCGGTCAAATGGTTCAATCGCGTCAAGACCCGCCGCAATGAGTTCCAGCGCCTCCAAATCCGGCGCTCGATTGTGCATTTTGGCGACGTCGGCAATGCGCTCAAGCATCCGCTCGTCTTTGATTTTGATGTTCATTTCGCCCATGATCGTCTCCGTCAGCGAGCAGGCACCAACGATGCCAGTTGTTCCAAACTATCAGGTTCTTCGAAAAGAGCTCATCAAAATTTTGGCAGGTTAGGCTTGGCGGACACATACAGGGCTTGTGTTGGGAGCCTTTGGGGAGGGCGAGCTCAACCATTCGAGTTCCCCTTTCTGAGTCCACGCCATGGGTCTCCAAACGCAGATCGAATTTTGCGCGCCGCGCCTGCCATCTGAATTGCGAAGGCAGATTCAAGCTCTGATCGACATAGAGCTGTCTGATATCCTTGGTATTTGTAGAACAGACTTTCCAGCGAGTCAGATTTTTTATCTCCGGCAGATCGTATCAAAAACATGTAACCCCCTGCGGAAAAGCGATCAAAATGCACTCCATCAATCTCCCAATCACCAACTACGCATACAAATCCATGCCACGCAAAATTTGTGTCGCGGCACATAGCCAGTTCAAACCCTTCAAAGTTTTCACTCTTTAGGCTTTCCAGATAGCCACCCTCCCTTTCAGATTTTACGCCCTCCATCTCGGGTCTTTCGCTAACGCAGGCACGCCACAAAACAGAAATCGCAAAGGTTTTCAGGTTGATAGGAGAGGCGTGGGTGTAGATGACAAGAGGCAAGGCCCCGTCCAGCGCCAGGTTGCCGTTCCCATCTCTACAAACAAAGAATTTCCTGCTTCTCCCGATTAGATGTTCAAATGCGTAACCGTCTATCCCTGCAAAAATCGCCTCGCAATCATCGCATAAAATATTGTCGTCCCACAGCCCAGTGTTTGAGCGTTTAGGCCTCTCAACATCGTCACCCAATCTCAAGAGCATGTGGGGAAGTTCATGATCTAACGAATAGAAGGATCGAGGAACAATATGCGATTTGGCGAGTTTGCTCTCAAGCTGGCAAAATCTGCAAACTCCCAACGCCAACTACCAGTCTCCCTCAATAAACCCGCGCCTTCGGCGCAATCTTCGCCAGGCTGATCCCGCCCTCGGCCTCGCTCACCAGCGGCTGCGTATGCACCGGGCGATATCCGAGCGTCACCTTGCCGTTTTCATCCAGCCAGCTCAGCGTGTGCTTGCGCCAGTTCTTGTCGTCGCGGCTGGCGAAATCCTCGCGGGCGTGCGCGCCGCGGCTTTCCTGTCTGGCTTCGGCTGAGACCACGGTGGTCATGGCGTTGGCCATCAGGTTTTCGAGCTCCAGCGTCTCGACAAGGTCCGAATTCCAGATCAGCGAGCGGTCGGAGACTTTGAGGTCGGACAGGCTCTTCCACACTTCGCTCATGCGCCTGACGCCGGATTGCAATGTTTCGGCGGTGCGGAAGACGGCGGCGTCTTCCTGCATGGTCTTCTGCATGGCGAGGCGGATTTTCGCCGTCGGCGTCGCGCCATTGGCGTTGCGCAGGCGGTCAAAGCGGTCGAGGATTTTCTCGCATGAGGCCGCATTTGGTTTGGGAACCGCAGCACTTGCGGTCCACGACCTGACCCGGCCTTGATCGCGGCGGCGCGGCCGAAGACGACGAGGTCAATCAGCGAATTGGAGCCCAGCCGGTTCGCCCCATGCACCGAGGCGCAGCCGGCCTCGCCGACGGCCATCAGGCCGGGCAGCACGGCATCGGGATTCGCCTTGGTCGGGCGCAGCACCTCGCCCCAATAATTGGTCGGCACGCCGCCCATATTGTAGTGCACGGTCGGCAGCACGGGGATCGGCTCGCGCGTCAGGTCAACGCCGGCGAAAATCTTGGCGCTCTCCGAAATGCCCGGCAGCCGTTCGGCCAGCACTTTCGGGTCGAGATGATCCAAGATGCAGATAGATATGGTCCTTGTCCTTGCCGACGCCGCGGCCTTCGCGGATTTCCATCGTCATGCAGCGCGAGACCACGTCGCGCGAGGCCAGATCCTTCGCCGTCGGCGCATAACGCTCCATGAAGCGCTCGCCCTCGGAATTGACCAGATAGCCGCCCTCGCCGCGCGCGCCTTCGGTGATGAGGCAGCCGGCGCCGTAAATGCCGGTCGGGTGGAACTGGACGAATTCCATGTCCTGCAGGGCTATTCCAGCGCGCGCGGCCATCCCGCCGCCGTCGCCGGTGCAGGTATGGGCGGACGTCGCGGAGAAATATGCGCGGCCGTATCCGCCGGTGGCCAGCACCGTCATCTTGGCGGAGAAGCGGTGGATTGTGCCGTCGTCAAGGTTCCAGGCGATACAGCCAATGCAGGTTCCTTCCTCGTCCATGATGAGGTCGAGCGCGAAATATTCGATGAAGAACTGCGCATTGTGCTTCAGGCTCTGGCCGTAGAGCGTGTGCAATATCGCGTGTCCGGTGCGGTCGGCGGCGGCGCAGGTGCGCTGCACCGGCGGGCCGTCGCCATAGTTCTGCATATGGCCGCCGAACGGGCGCTGATAGATTTTGCCCTCTTCGGTGCGCGAGAAAGGCACGCCGTAGTGCTCCAACTCGTAGACGGCGGCGGGGGCTTCGCGCGCCAGATATTCCATCGCGTCCACATCGCCGAGCCAGTCCGAGCCCTTGACCGTGTCGAACATGTGCCATTGCCATGAGTCCGGCCCCATATTCGACAGCGAAGCCGCAATGCCGCCCTGCGCCGCGACAGTATGCGAGCGTGTCGGGAAGACCTTCGTGATGCAGGCGGTCTTCAGGCCCTGCTCGGCCATGCCGAGCGTGGCGCGCAGCCCCGATCCGCCCGCGCCGATGACCACCACATCGAAAGAGTGGTCGATAATTTTATAGGCGCGGCTAGCCGCTGCTTTTGCCTCAGCCATCAGCCGTCAGCCTCCGAAACTTAATTTGAGCAATGAATAGACCGCCATCAGGCCGACGCCGATGCAGAAGAAATTGTTGAGGATCACCAGCGCAAACTTCATTCCTTCCGAATGCGCATAGTCGAGGATGATGTCATCCATGCCGAGGCGCATGTGATAGAGGCCGGAGATCAGCACCGCAATCAGCGCCAACGCCACCAGCGGATGCGACAGCGCGGCGACGGTTTCGGCATGGCTTGCGCCATTCAGCCAGACGATGAGGCCAATGAAAAACAAGAGCAGCGGCACATTGGCGATGGCCGTCAGGCGCTGGCGCCAGAAATGGCCGGTGCCCTCTTTTGCCGAACCCATGCCCCGGACCTTGGCGAGCGGCGTGCGGAAATCCGTCATGTCAAACTCCCCTTGCCGCGTAGCCGGCGAACCAGATGAGAATTGTCAGCACCGGCGCAAGGACGAAAATGAGCTTCGCCATTTTCGTCGTATGTTCTTTTTCCATGCCTCTTCCTGTGTCCCACATCAGATGTTTCAGCCCGCCCAGCATGTGCTGCACCAGCGCCCATGTGTAACCGAACAGAATGAGCCGCCCGATCCACGAGCCGAAAATGCCCTGCACATAATCGAAATAGGCGGGACCGGAAGCCGCCGCGATGAGCCACCAGGCGACGAGCAATGTGCCAAAATACAGCGCCGCGCCGGTTATGCGGTGGGTGATCGATGCCACCATGGTCGGGATTGGCTTGTAAATCTGCAAATGCGGCGAAAGCGGCCTGTTAGGGCTGGAATCAGCGCTCATTCATTTCCCCTTCCCGCGCAAGTCCCGTAAACCCGCGCCGCAATTTTCATGCCTGCAACAAACCCTTAAATGCCGCTATGCATTGGGTAAATAGGCCGATGGTTTGAAAGTTCGAGCCTGGGCCGCAACTCAACCGATTAAGTGCCGCGGCAATTCAGCGCTTGCACTCAATCGGCGGCCGCCCCGTCACCATGAACAGCGCATCGCGCCCGTTGAGCACCAAAGCCGCCTGACCCTCCGAATAGCGCGAGCGGGAACCAGCGGGCAGGGATGGCAGTTCGACAATGCCGCCCTCCGGCGTCGTCACACTCACCTTGCTGCCGAGATTTTCCACCGCAATCGACTGGCCGCCCGAACAGCGAAACTTGGCGGAACGCGGCTGCTGGACATTTTCCGGATCGATGCTGGTGCCGGAGGATTGGCACCCGGAAACAGAGATTAAGGCCATAAGGCCGAATCGCAAGCTTTTCATTGCCATGGCGTAAATCGCGCGCCAACTTTTGGCAACGCGCGCAGTCAGGCGGCGGCGGGAAGAAGCAAGTCGGACAGTTCCGACGTCTCGGCGACAACCACACGGTTGCGCCCGTCCTGCTTGGCGCGGTACAGCGCAAGGTCTGCCCGGCGCATGACGTCGTTGAGCTGCTCCGTTGCACCGATGCTGGCAAGGCCTATGCTGACAGCAAATCGCGGCAAATCGCGGTCCTTGTCGGCGGCGCCGAGGGCGGTCGCATTGCGGATGTTTTCACAATACAGCCGTGCCGCCGCCAAGCTTGGCGCCGTAAACATAACGGCAAACTCCTCGCCGCCAATACGTGCAATATTGGCGCTTTCCGATGCAATTTCGCTGAGCAGATTACCAAAGGCCTTGATCACCCTGTCGCCTGCTTCGTGACCGTAGCGGTCGTTGATGGACTTGAAATAATCAATGTCCGCAATGATAAGATACGCCTGCTGCGGCGAAGCGCTGGCTGACGCCACAAAGGACTTGGCGCGATCAACAAATCCTCTCCGGTTGAGAAGACCGGACAAAGGGTCCGTTTCACTGGTCTTGACAAGTCTGCGGAACACATCGCGCACCAGGGTCGCCGCCATCAGCGCGACAAGTCCGATACCAAGCACCGACAAGACCGTCTGGTCAAACGCAGCATATTGCGTTTTGAGATATTGAGCGGGAGTTGCGCCCATTCCGCCAAGAAGCTTTGCTGTTAAGGGACGCAGCGCGAAATGAGCCGTCAACAACCCAAGGTCAGTCAGAAAGAGATAATCAAGCCAATTCTTGTGCGGCGATCTCAGTATGAGAGAGATGCTGACCAGCACCATCGCTATGTATGGCGAATTGTGCAGAAAGATGCGCAGGGGCGCATTTCGTTCAAGACCGAGAATGATGATGTTCAGGATGACCGAGCCTGCAAACAGGGCCGTAACGGCCTTTGCGGGAAAACGCTGCTGGTATTGAAACGCAACGCCTGCTGCCATGAAGGTGAGGCTGAGCAAAAATAACGTAAACGCTGCCACCTTTGCGAGCGGAAAGCTTGTCATCAGAGGGATCATGGCCTCAAGCAGGCCGTCGGCAAGAACGCACAGCGAGGCCGCTATCCAGCACAGCGCCTGCTTGCGCCGCCGGTCGGCCGCATAGGCGCCAATGAAACCCGCCGCGACGAGAGCCGCAAGCGCGATATTCACGTACAATGTGTAATTGCCGCTGCTCACAATGTGACCCAAGCCCAAACGCCGCCATTCTGGCGTGATTGCGCTTAAGATTGGATGAAACCAACAGTCGGGCCACGCGCAGGGTTAAGAGTTGGTTAAGCCGGATTTCCGTGTGATGTTCACAGCGGCCTGAACTGCGCCTTCAGGGGGCAACAAACCGGTATTGCGCCGAAACGGGATAATGGTCTGAGGGATATTTTCCGTTCGACTTGTCATGATGCACTTGCGCCTCGCCGATACGTTCAATTCCGCTTGAATGCAGGATATGGTCGATGGCAGGCAGAATGCCGAGCCCGAGCCCGAAATGGAAAGTCGGGCGCAGCAAATCTGTGCCCTTGAGCCCCGTATTCTTCAGCCGCCGCATGTTGCGCGCATATCGCCCGGTGTTGAAATCACCGAGGACGATCACTTTTTCACCCTCCGCCATTGATGCTTGGATGCGCTCGGCAATCAACGCAGTTGCCCGGCTCCGGTTTCCCGCTGATCGTATGTCTGTGTGAATGTTGAACACCGTGACGGTCTGGCCGGACTGCCTGTCACGGAAACGCGCCGTCGATGCATAGTAGTCAAATCCGCCGTCAAACGAAGGCGAATAGATCACATCCGGCGTCGTTGAGTAGTAAAACCAGCCTTCGTCCAGCAATTGGAACCGTGCGTGCCGGTACAGGATTGGCTGGGTAGACGGGAATTTGACCGGATCACCAAATGCCGCTGCCTTGTAGCCCGGAACGGTCTTGATGACCCAATCGAGCTGACGGTTGACGCGATTGAATTTGCCGCCGGCAAACGTCTCCATCTCCTGAAACCCGATGATCTCTGCGTCCGTTGCCTTGACAGCAACAGTCACGGCATCGCGGCGTGCTTCCCATTTCGGCAATCCCTCCGGGTCGACAATGTATTTGACATTGAAGGTTGCGACACGGAACGGATCAGCGGGGGCTGCGTGTGACCAACCGACAGAAGCAACCAAGATGGTCAGTAGTGAAACGAACAGGCCAACCCACCGATTCCAATGCAGACGCATCTACTCTCCCCGCCATTCCAAAACAATCAACCGGCATTGGCATGCGCATGGCACGATATTGAATTGTAGGAAAGAGGACCTGCCATTCAACATTTTGTCATTGCGCGTGCGAACAACACCGTTCTTTCGTAACTTCGGGCTTGATGGACAACCCGGAAATCCGAAGATGTTTTTTTCGCAAAGTGCTATTGCTTGACCGGGGTAGAATTTGAAGGAAACGATTATGCCCGGCCAATTCACCAAGCTATCCGAAGAAACGCTCGATCCTGCCGATTGGAGTTCAACGCGTGAACTCGCTCACAAGATCGTTGACGATGCTATCTCACATATCGGCCGCCTGCGAGATCGGCCAATCTGGCAGGAAATGCCGGGCCAGGTCCGCGCCACGTACAAAACGCCAGTTCCAGCCCATCCCATGCCACTTGGTGACGTCTACCGCGAGCTGACCGAAAACCTGATGCCCTATCCGATGGGCAACATCCATCCGCGTTTCTGGGGCTGGTATATGGGCGCGGGCAATTTCACCGGGG
Source organism: uncultured Alphaproteobacteria bacterium (assembly GCA_963792485.1). Lineage (GTDB taxonomy): Bacteria > Pseudomonadota > Alphaproteobacteria > Rhizobiales > Rhizobiaceae > JANOYJ01. The sequence goes on along the minus strand of CAWBWL010000001.1, from coordinate 194,661 downwards.
CGCTCGCCGATTTTCTCGCTGCCATCGACGGCTCCAATCTTGGAGGTGGCAACACTGCGGCGGCGCAGCTCGACCGGCAGACGGTTAATTGGCTCAAAGAGATGATGGGCTTTCCCGCAAGCGCCAGCGGCACGCTGACCTCCGGCGGCTCAATGGCCAACATGGTCGGACTGACCGTGGCGCGCAATGCCATGGCAGGTGTCGATGTGCGCTCAGAGGGCGTCACCAATCTGCCGCAGCCCTTGCGCCTTTATGCCTCCGACCAAGTGCACTCCTGCCACCAGAAAGCCATGGAAACGCTCGGCCTCGGCAGCCGGGCGCTGGTGCATGTCGCCTCGGACGCCGACTTCCGGATGGACATCGCCGCCTTGGAAAGCGCCATTGCAGTCGACCGCGCGGCAGGACTGCGCCCCGCCTGTGTGATTGCCACCGCCGGGACGACAAACACCGGCTCCATTGATGACATCAAGGCAATTGGCGCGCTCTGCCGCCGCGAGGGCCTCTGGTTCCATGTCGATGGCTGCATCGGCGCGCTGATCAAAGCTGCGCCCGGGCACAGCCATTTGGTGGACGGGATTGAGACCGCGGATTCGCTTGCGCTCGACCCGCATAAATGGCTTCATGCGCCGTTCGAAGCGGGATGCGCTTTGGTGCGCGACGCCAAGCTGCACTACGCCACGTTTTCGCTGCATCCAGAATATCTCGAGGAAAAGCCGCGCGGCGTCGCTTCGGGCGAATATCTGTTCGATTACGGTTTTGAACTCTCGCGCGGTTTCAAGGCCTTGAAAATCTGGATGGCGCTGAAGGAACACGGAACGGAAAAGTTCGGGCGGCTGATTGACCAGAACATTGCCCAGGGCGGGTATCTGACCCAGCTGATTGCTGCCGAGCCGAGTCTTGAACTGATGGCCCCAACCGCCATCAACATCGTCTGCTTTCGCTACCGGCTCGAAGGCGCCGACGAAGCGGCGCATGAGGCGCTCAACACCGAGATCATGCTGCGGCTGCAGGAAGCCGGGACAGCGGTGATGACCGACACCACCATCCACGGCCGCCACTGCCTGCGCGCGGCCATCAACAACCACCGCACCCGGCGCGCGGACCTTGACCTTCTGGTGAGCGAAGTCACGCGGCTGGGGCTTGAACTTGGCGCAGGATAGGCCGACATGGGAGGCCTGATGACGCGCAAGCCCGATCCCTACATGCACCATCCAGCGCTGCGCGGCAAAATCACTGACCCGCTGACCTCTTTCTTCCGCGATTTCAAGCCGTCGGATCTCGATGCGCGGATGAAGGAAATTGGGCGGCCGGACAATTGGCGGCACTCGGATGAGGAGCTGGAATCGGCGCGGCTGTCCTTTCTCAAGGGCCGGCTCAATCAGGAGCTCTGGATCTTCGCCTACGGCTCGTTGATGTGGGACCCGGCTTTTCATTTCGCCGAAGTGCGCCGCGGCCGCGTGGAAGGTTATGCCCGGCGCTTTATTCTGAAAGACACATTCGGCGCGCGTGGCACACCTGAAACGCCCGGCCTGATGGCCGCGCTTGATGAAGGTTTGGGCTGCGAGGGCCTTGTCTTTCGCATCGCCGCAGACGAGGTCGAACAGGAGTCCGGCATGTTCTGGCGCCGTGAATTGATCGCCTACGCCTACAAGCCGGCCTTTGCCAGAGTGGCGACAGATTTTGGCGAAGTGGAAGCGATGACTGTCATCGCCGACCGCACATCGGACTATATCCGCCCTGATCTCAGCCGCGAGGAGCAAATCCGCTACATCGCCACCGGCGCCGGCTTTCTCGGCACCAGCCTGCAATATCTCGAAAACATCGCCGATCATTTCGCGGCGCTGGGGGTGGAGGACCGGGAGGTTGAGGAATTGCTGGCGGGCGCTCGGGTTTATGCGGCACAGTTGGCAAAATAATCTGAGGAGGCACACGACAATGCGTCTGCAAGGCTCCTGTCACTGCAAGTCAGTGACATTCACGGTCGAGTCCGCCCACCCCTATCCGTTCAACCTCTGCTATTGCGAAATTTGCCGTAAGACCGCGGGCGCGGGCGGCTATGCGATCAATCTTGGCGCGGAATTCAGGACGCTGAACGTTGAGGGACGGGAGAATATCCGCGTTTACCGCGCCAAGCTCTCCGGTCCGGAGCTGGAGAGCCCGGGCGAGCGCAGTTTCTGCGGCGTCTGCGGCAGCGCGCTCTGGCTCTGGGACCCGCGCTGGCCGGAGCTTGTTCACCCGCACGCCTCGGCCATCGACACCGAACTCCCGGTTCCGCCAGAGCGCACCCATCTGATGCTGGCGAGCAAAGCGGGCTGGGTGACGCCGGATATCCAGGATGGGGATAAGAGGTTTGACAGCTATCCGCAGGAGAGCCTTGCGGAATGGCATGAAAGACTTGCGCTTACCTCGTGAGCGGGGCGGTCTCAATGTCGATCCAGCCCTGCAATGCGAAGGGATTGAGAAACTGGCGGCCCCAAAGAAACGCCCGGTCCACTTGAGTCAGGCCGGCGTCATCGCAGACTGTGTTCCAATGTGTGCGTATGACCAGAAGCTGTGCTGCGATGATTGCACGCGCGCGGTCAGGGCCCAAGAGGAACTGAGGCACCGCTTCCATGCACAGTGTCAGCTGGCTCAGCCGTTTGTCGCCGGTGATGAGCATGGCTTGCGCGGCCTCGCCGCCCGCGTGCCCTTGCGGGCATATATCATAGGCTGGGGTCAGCGTGAGACTGCGGCCGTCCCAGAACGCTGCGTGGTTGCGGGCATGGTCGTCGGTATTGCCGCACAGGATGTTAAAGACCAGCCGCCCGAACAGCTCTTCGAGCGTTTGCCTGGGGTCATTGAAGCGATGACGGATGACTGTCGCCAGGTCCTGATAGCTCGCATAGCGGGCTTCCAGTTCATTCAAGTCGAGCAGGGTCAACGCTGATACGAGCGCGCGCCGCGTCGATCCGGCGTAAGCTGCAACTCGGTCAAAGCGCTCAATCAAGAGAACGTCCTTGCCCAATCCCTGAGTCAACTCCACAGGTGCGACATTGAGACCTGCGGCGTGGGCCAGCCGCATGGCGACGAACTCGGCTTTGACGACGCTGTAGAGGTCATTGCTGGTCGAAAATTTGGCGATCAGCTTTTGTTTCCCAGATTGGATCAGTGCCTTCGGGCGTGCGCCTCCAAGAGACGAGCCGTGTTGGAGGGCCTGATCGAGATCGGGAGAAAGCGGCACGCCCATCTCAACCCGCTCGGCAGATTGCATCAGTTCTTCAAGCGTTGCGTTGGCTTTTTGGCGCGGCACATAATTCGTTGCGGAGCGTTGGAAATCGAGCGCTCCAATGCGGTCAGACCCAGATTCCAAAAGGTAGGTGAGCTCGTCCAGTTCTGCAGTATCCGCATCCTTGCCCTTCTGGCCGAGAGTTCGGTTGACAATAACACGTCTGCCCCATGCGTCAGGTGACGCGTCACGAATGCAGTTTGGCAATTTCAGGTTTTCACGCAGCAGTATTTCGCCCGCCCTCAGCGGAAGCTCGGGATCATAGATCGCTATGGCGTTCTTGCGCGCAAGATAGCTTTGACCATAGTTAAACGCCAGCCGTCCATCATATTGCCGGGCTATGCGGCCCGCGACAACGGGCTGAGTTTCATGCGGCAGCCATATCCAGACATAAGCCTCTTCATGACGGCGATTAGAAGTCATCTTTTACCGCCAATTTCGCCTTGCGGATGGATTTCGGCAGGAGCCGAAGTTTATCTTTCTGCTCTTCCACACGCATCTTCAGGTGGCCAAGTTCTTCTTCAAACAGCGGAACACCCACGATTGCCGCCGCTTCAAAGACAGTGCCAATGCCGCAGCGCGGATCGCCCTTTTCGATCCGCTGCATCAAATCGCGCGACGCTCCGACGCGCTCGGCAAGCTGCGCCACGCTGAGTTTGCGTTCAATGCGTTTGATGCGGATCAGCTGGCCGAGCACTGCTACAGCCTCCCGCCCATAGCGGGAATAGGTCCGGGCGATCTCCTGGATTTGAGTGGACGGCATGACAGCGGCCTCTGTTTTAGGCCTGCTATCGAATTGCGAGGATAAAGTCAATAATTTTGACTTACGTGTAAGTCTTATAATGCCTTATGACGTTTATGTAAGTCAATTAGATGAGACTCACTTCCACTCCCTGATATCCACAAACCGCCCCGCCACCGCCGCCGCCGCCGCCATTGCCGGTGACACAAGATGTGTCCGCCCCTTGAAGCCCTGCCGTCCTTCGAAATTGCGGTTCGAAGTGGAGGCGCAGCGCTCATGGGGCTTCAGGCGGTCATCGTTCATCGCAAGGCACATCGAGCAGCCCGGCTCGCGCCAGTCGAATCCGGCTGCGATGAAAATCTTGTCGAGCCCTTCCGCGATGGCCTGCTCCTTCACAAGGCCGGAGCCGGGGACAATCATGGCATTGACGGTGGACGCAACCTTTTTGCCTTCAACAACCTTGGCCACTTCGCGCAAATCCTCAATGCGGCCATTGGTGCAGGAACCGATGAAGACACGGTCGAGGGCGATATCAGTCATCTTCGTCCCGGGCTTGAGGCCCATATAATCGAGCGCCCGCCATTTGGAATTGCGCTTGTTCTCGTCCGCTATGTCATCAGGGTTCGGCACAACACCTTCAACCGAGACGACATCTTCGGGCGAAGAACCCCAGGAGACGATGGGCGGCAGTTTTGCCGCGTCCAAGACCACGACTTTGTCATAGATCGCGCCTTCATCGGTGTAGAGCGTCTTCCAAAAGTCCATCGCCATGTCGAACGCCGCGCCCTTTGGCGCGCGCGGCTTGTCTTTGACATAGGCGAATGTCTTTTCATCCGGCGCAATCAGCCCGGCACGCGCTCCGCCTTCAATTGTCATGTTGCATACGGTCATGCGGCCTTCCATCGACAAGGCGCGGATCGCCTCGCCTGCAAATTCGATCACATGCCCATTGCCGCCTGCCGTGCCGATCTCGCCGATAATGGCCAGAATGATATCCTTGGCCGTCACATGGTCCGGCAGCTGGCCGTCCACACGCACGAGCATGTTCTTGGCCTTCTTCTGGATCAGCGTCTGCGTGGCAAGCACATGTTCGACCTCGGACGTGCCAATTCCATGCGCCAAGGCGCCAAACGCGCCATGCGTGGATGTGTGCGAGTCGCCGCAGACAATGGTCATGCCCGGCAGGGTAAAGCCTTGTTCGGGGCCGATAATGTGGACGATGCCTTGGCGGCGGTCCTTCTCGGAGTAATACTCAACGCCGAAATCCAGCGCGTTTTTCGCCAAAGCCTCAACCTGAATGCGGCTTTCCTCATTCTTGATGCCGAGCGCACGGTCCGGCGAAGTCGGCACATTGTGATCGACCACGGCCAGCGTCTTTTCCGGATGGCGCACCGTCCGCCCAGCCATGCGCAGACCTTCAAAGGCCTGCGGACTGGTCACTTCATGCACAAGATGCCTGTCAATATACAGAAGGCAGGTTCCGTCTTCCTGCCGGTCCACGACATGGTCGTCGAATATCTTGTCATAAAGTGTTTTTGGCGCGGTCATTGCGGGTCAAACCTTGTCAAGTGCGGGATTTGGCGGCTCCATAGCGCAACAGGCGCGCCGGGAAAAGAGCCTTTCCAGTCTCTTCATATAGAACGAAAGGCGGCGGATACAGGGCAGATTTCGCTTTATTGTGCAATGCAACAGGTATATAGCCGCGCCGCATGACTGGCCCGGACAACACACGGCTTCACACGCGCGGCATTGACTTACGCTGCGGAAAAAACAGTTTCTGATCATGAACAAAATTGAAAAATCCCTTGCGCCTGCCGGGGAAACTCCAAACGGCGCGTTTGAGACCGGCACTGAGAACGAACACCACGCATCCGGCCCATTTCTCGGCCTTGCGGTCGGTTCCGTCGGCGTGGTCTTCGGCGATATAGGCACCAGCCCCCTCTATGCGCTCCGGGAATCGCTGCACCATGCGGCCGAAGGCGGCATTGAGCGGTCCGAAGTCATCGGCATTGTCTCGCTCATGCTTTGGGCGCTCATTCTTGTGGTGACCATCAAATATGTCGCGCTCATCATGCGGGCGGACAATGATGGCGAGGGCGGCACGCTGTCCTTGATGGCGCTGACCCAGAAGGTCATTGGGCGCGGCATGAATGTCGCGTTCTTTTTCGGTGTCATCGGCGCAGCGCTCTTCTACGGCGATTCGATCATCACCCCGGCGATTTCTGTTCTTTCGTCTGTGGAGGGCTTCAAGGTCGTCACGCCGGTTTTCGAACCCTATATCCTGCCGATCGCCATCATAATCCTTATTGGGCTATTCTCGGTGCAGAGCCGTGGAACCGCCAAGGTCGCAACCTTTTTCGGACCAATCATGGTGCTGTGGTTTCTGACGCTCGCGGCGCTCGGACTTTATCACATCGCCGATGACCCGGAGGTTTTCTACGCCTTCAATCCAGGCAATGCGCTGTTCTTCCTGTTCAATCACGGCATTATCGGCGCAATCGTATTGGGTTCTGTCTTCCTTGCGGTGACCGGCGCTGAGGCGCTGTACGCTGACATGGGCCACTTTGGCCGCTCGCCGATCCGCTGGGCGTGGATGTGTTTTGTGTTTCCGTGCCTAGCGCTGAACTATCTTGGCCAAGGCGCCATGATCTTGAGCGAGCCTGACACTGCCAAGAACCCGTTCTTTCTCATGGCGCCGGAATGGGCAACGCTGCCGCTGGTCATTCTGTCGTGCGTGGCGACAGTCATCGCGAGCCAGGCCGTTATCACGGGTGCGTTCTCGCTGACCCGTCAGGCCGTGCAGCTCGGCCTCTTGCCCCGTTTGGAAATCCGTCACACTTCCGAAATGCTGGCCGGGCAGATTTATCTTCCAAAGGTCAACCGTCTCTTGTTCATCGGCGTGATCCTGCTCGTCATTCTGTTCCAGAATTCGTCAGCGCTTGCGTCGGCCTATGGCATCGCCGTGACGGGCTCCATGCTGGCTGACGCGGGCCTCATGTTCATCCTTCTTTGGAAAGTGTGGAAATGGGGCTTCTGGCAGTCGGTGGCGATCATGACGCCCTTCTTCCTGATCGATTTTGCCTTCTTTGGCGCAAACCTTCTGAAGCTGTTTGACGGGGCCTACATGCCGCTTGCTTTCGGTGCGTCGCTGATCGTGGTCATGTGGACCTGGGTGCGCGGATCAAAGATTATCTCCGACAAGGCCAAACGCGAATCCGTGCCGCTGGCAGACCTTGCTAAAATGCTGGAGAAGCGTCCACCGCAGCGTGTATCGGGGACCGCTGTTTTCATGACCGCAGACTCAGATACAGCGCCTGCCGCTCTGATGCATAATCTCAAGCACAATCACGTCCTGCACAAGACAAACATCCTGATGACAATCCGCACGTCTTCCGCGCCCTATGTCGCTGAAAATGATCAGATTGAAATCGAGAACCTGTCCGAGGACTTCCGCCGCATCATCGCAACGCTTGGCTATATGCAGACGCCGCGTATCCCGCAGCTGCTCGCCGCCGCGCGCCGGCAGGGGTGCGAGTTTGAGCTGATGCAGACGTCCTTCTTCCTCGGCCGCAGGACGATCAAGGCCTCGGCCACATCCGGCATGCCGCTTTGGCAGGATGGCGTCTACATCGCGCTGACGCGGTCATCCGCCAATGCGACCGACTTCTTCCACATTCCCTATAACCGGGTGGTGGAGATGGGCAGCCAGGTCACCGTCTAGCCTCGCGCAATATCCGGATGCGATGAGCGCTCAGCCACGCATCCGGAGGCCTTCATGGTCAAGTCAGTCATTGCCGCTTTATGGATCATCGCAATGACGCTTGCTGGTCTTTATGGTCCGCCACTCTTGCTGACACGCGATGCGGACAAGAGCGAAGCTGCAGACGCAGCGCCTGAGCCATTCAAAACTGATCATATCGCCGTTGCGATCTTTCGAGACGGCAAAGTGGCGGGCTATTTCACTTCACGCCTGAACTGCGAGCTGTTGGATGCTTCTTTGAAGGACGGCATTACGGCACGGCTGACGCACGAGCTTTACAAGGTGGTTTATGCGAACAGTGAAATTGACTTTCGCAAGACCCAGCCGGAAGAGCTTACGGCGCTTGCCGAAGAAATTGCCAAGGGTGTGAACGGCCGGGCCGGCAAGCCGGTGATTGAAAACCTGATCATTGAAGAGCCTGACTTTCTGCGCCGCCTGTAACTGCGCCCGCTCTTACTGGAACAGCGCCAAAATGTTCTGCGCCGAGGCATTGGCGATCGACAGCGCCTGTATGCCGAGCTGTTGCTGCGTTTGCAGCGCCTGAAGCCGTGTTGATTCCTTGGTGATATCCGCGTCCACCAGCGTGCCGACTCCGCGGTCGATGGCGTCCATCAATGTCGTCACAAAATCCTGTTGCAGCGTGACGCGTTTTTTCGTTGCGCCAATGTCGGACGCCGCAGTCGTGATCAATTGCAGCTTGGAGTCAACGAAAGCGATCAGATCGTCAATGTCCGCATCGTCGAGCGTCGCTGCTGAAACATCGAGCGTTGAAACCGAAACGGTTACCGCGCCCGCGCCAGTGGTTGTGAAGACGGAATCAAGAATTCCGGATTGATCGGCAGCGTCGAACAGTTCCGTGCTGGCCGTGTCAATGCTCATCAGCTGCACCTGGACGCCCGTTGTCGTGCGGGTGAACGAGGAGACAATTGATTTGATCTGGCTGTAAGCCGGAGCGGCAGAATTCACCGACAGCCAGTTCTCGCCCGCGAATGAGGAGGAGGTGGCAATGCCGACCAGCTGCGCCTGCAGCTCGCTGATTTCGTCCTGAAGCTTCGAGCGGTCAACGCCCGGCTCACGCGCAGCAACAAGCTTCGCCTTGATTTCATCCACCACGTCGAGTGCTGAATTCAATCCTGTATAGGTGATGTCAACTTTCGCCGCGCCAAGCCCCAGCGCGTCCTGCACTGTTGAGAGCGCCTTGTTGTCGGAGCGCATGACGGTTGCGATTGACCAGTAGGCGGCATTGTCGCTTGCCTCAGCGACCCGGTAACCCGTGGAGATTTTGTTCTGCACCTCGGCCAGTGCGTCATTCGTCGCCTTCAGCGTGCGAAGCGCAATCATTGCCGATGGATTGGTCTGGATGCTGGCCACGGTCTAACCCCGGTCTTCTTCGTATTTTCTGGGAGACATTCCGGAGCCCGGCGCGCCGGGCAGGCATCATGCCGGGGCGCAATAGGCGCCCGCCCGAACTGTTGAGAAGCATTAAACAAACATGGTTAATGGAGACTTAAGCAGCCTGCAGCTTCAATGCGCCGGCGCAACATGGGCGTCTGTCGGGGGAGCTTTTTTCGCCGCCGGCTCCTGCAGCACAAGCCGGCGCTCAATGCTCTTTTTGCGCACATCCGAACTGGCAAAATAGTCGAACTGGATCAGGTATATTTCCCGTATGACCGGCGCGCCGGCGAGCGTGTTCACTGCGGCTTCCACGCCCTTTGTGACACCTTCTATGTCAATTTGACCCGGCCCTTGCTGGCGATAAGCGGGATGATTTGCCGCAAACATATGGAAGCTGTCTGCCACGAGAAGATCGCCGGACACCGCAGAGTGACCCAATGCCGGGTCAATCGCATAAGCGAGCCGTAGAAAGAAGAAGCCCTCAATCTCGCCGTCCGCTATGACCGGAAAAGCGAGGAGTCCGGTTTCGGTCAGTGCAGCCGCCTTCCCGTCATCGCCGTGCGCGCCGGCGCTCAAACTCTCTTGCGCCGCCGGCGCAAGGCTCCGCTGCGCATAACTGCCGGCCAAGGTCGCGGCGCAGACGGCAAGCGCCAGGACAAACAGTTTCACCATGCCTTTTGGCTGCCGCGCGGCTTGAGGTAGGTGCCATCCGTCTCGTCTCTTCGCACCAGATTGATCATCATGTCACTGATCTCGCGAACAGCGCTGACATGGCCTTTCACGAGCACTGCGTTCGCCGCAAGATCGGCCCGCAGATCCTTGAGCTGGCCGCCGAGTTCCGGTGAAAAATCGGCGCTGCCTAAACCGCTTGCCGCGCGGCTCAGTTCGTACAAAAGGCGGCTCTTGCGCGCATTGGAGCCGGGAATGTCATATCGTGTATTGGATCTCAGAGCAGCGGTTTCCTCCCGGATGCAGACGAGCAACCCTTCGACGATCTTCGTGATGCTCTGAAGCTGGCCCTCCCGGTGTCCGCTCATGAGCCGCGCTCCATGCCTTTTTTGACCAAGGTTCCCGAAACGCCAAACAACTCCGTCTGCAACCCCTGCATCATCGCCTTGGCGAGCGCATCAGGCATGCCTTTTGACAGTGCGCGCTCCGGATCGCTTGCGCCTTGCAGCGGCTGCCGCGCTTCGCCCTCGATATGGAAATCCTTCAGCAGCCTGTCTGCAATGCCGATGCCGCCGCGTTCGGCCATTTGTGCTGCGATTTTCTCGGCAAACAAGGACTGCCACATCTCACCCGACAATCCCTTGCCATAGACATTTTCAGAATCGGTTGGGAGCATGGATGAGACAAAGTCTTGCAGCACAAATGCCTCGAATTGGACCAGGGGCGATTTCCCTTGCCGCGCCGGTGAAACGCGGAGATTCGCATCTGGCGAATTCTGAACAGGGACTGCGTTCCCGATGGCTGGAATATGCATGGGCGAGATTCCTGTGAGGGAGGATCGTTGCGCCAGCACATCCCATATCAAGCTTGCGGGAAGCTTGAGGCTGAACGCTGCGCAGCGCCTTCGAGGCGCTGCTCGTCGTCTTGACGCAGGTCCTCTTTGCGCTGACTGAAAGCAAGCCGGGCGTCCAGAATTTCGAGACGCTTGCTCTCCCGTGTTGCGCTCTCAGCCGCAGCGTGCGCCTTCCTTGCGGCGATCGCTTTGTCGGCCAGGAGCCTTGACAGGAAGCGGTTGCTCATGTCCGGGAAAACTTGCCACGCCAGACCACCGTCATCGAGGGTCCTCGCGACAGCTTCGCCAAGTCCGGTTAGGGTGCCGAGTGTTTGCTGACGGCGCGCCAGCTCCATCCGCTTCTGTTCCGCCACGCGGCGCTGCAGGCTCACCAGTCGCTTGGCGGCGTTCACTTCGCTTGCCATGGCTAGTTGAACACCTTCAAATCCGCATATCCTTCAGCGAATTGGCTGAGCAGGGCAGGGATGGCGAAGTACAACAGCAGCAGACCTCCTGTCAGGACAAAGGGAAGTGATACAAAGTAGACCGGAATTTGTGGCGTCAGCTTGTTGAGAAGCCCGAGCAGCAGATTGACGATGAGCGCATAGGCCAGGAACGGGCTTGAGAGGCGTAGCACGATTAGAAAACTATCGGTCAGAACGTCCACCAGATTTGCCAGGAGCCGCTCCGCGTCCGGCGTTTGGCCCACAGGCATCACGCGGTACGATCCGGCAATTGCGCGGATCACGTCGTGGTGAAAATCCAGGAGAAACATCAGCGTAAGCGCGGCCATGGTGATCAGTGTCACAAGCGCGGCCTGCGGCTCCGCCTCGTCAATTCCCGGTCCCTGCAGGCCTTGGAATCCAATCGATGCGCCAATGGCGGCCGCGCCAAATCCGAGCGCCAGCATGTACAGCCGGACTGCCAAACCGGTGAACAGGCCAATGAGGGTCTCGAGAAAAATCAAACGCAACACGGACGCGGCATCATCCTTGACGATACCCGACTGGTCCGGCCAGACGAGCGGGGCAAGCGCCGCCGCAAGCGCCGCCGCCAATAAAATTCGCGACTGCAGCGGCACGCGGGCGGAGGACAGGCCGGGTATGGTCAGGAGGCATCCCCCCACGCGGCAAAAGGCAAGGATGAGGACAAGGACCAGTTCATTGACAAAGCCTGTCACGAAACAGACCCGATGATGCGCAGTTCCATTCCCTTGGCGACCTCTGCATGCGACAGGATCGGCAGGCTTGGATGCAGACGTTCGATAATCATGCGCGCATAAGGCCGTGCGTCAGCAGAAGTGATGACAGCAAATGTGTGTCCCTTGTCGATCTGCGCGCGAACAGCCGCAGAGACTTCATTGCCAAATGTTTCGAGCAGTTGAGGATTGAGATCAAACTCGGCGATCTCTCCTTTGGCGTCGCGCTTCAGGCTGTCATGCAAAGCGAGTTCCCAGCGGTGCCCAAGCCGAAGGACATTCAACACGCCATTTTCCGCAATGTCGCCGCAGAGCTGCTGGGCGATACGCATGCGCACATGCTCGACGATCTTCTCGCTGCGGCGCATATGCGGCGCCACCTCGGCGATCGCCTCAATGATCAGATGGAGATTGCGGATCGAAACGCGCTCGGCAAGCAGCAGTTTCAGCACTGACTGCAGGCCAGGGTAGGAGATATGCGCGGTGCAGATCTCATCCGTCAGCTTCCGGTATTCGGGGTCAAGCCGGTCCACCAGCGCCTTGGTGTCCTTATAGGACAAGAGCTGCGGCAAATTATTGCGGATCACCTCGCTCAGATGGGTGAGCACGACCCCCATATTATCAACCGTCGGGATATTGAGACGTTTGAAATCCTCCTCAAAACTCGCGGGCGCCGACAGGGCCCGCATGCCGAATGCCGGCTCCTTGACCTCCTCGCCCGGGATGCCCGGCATTTCCCCTTCGCCGACCAGCGCCAGGATTTCACCCAGACGCAGCTCAAAGGCGGCCACACTCGTTCCATGTATCCTGATCTGATAGGATTTGCCTGGCACCGAAAGGTCTTCATTCACCCGCACCTCCGGAACCACAAATCCAAATTGGGCGGCGAACTTCTTGCGCATCTTCGACATGCGGTAGGCAAGTTCCTGCTGCTCAGGCAAAAGGCTTGTTGCGAGCTGTTTGCCAAGCAAGAGCTCGATCTCAGCCGTTCTCAGCGAGGACTTGACCGAGTTCTCCTCAGCCTTGTCCTTCTCCTTGCGTGCGTCGAACAGCAATTGCTGCGCGCCCTGCTCGACGCTCAATCGCTGGCGGCTCATGGCTTGGCCGGATAGGGCAAGCACGGCCCCGAGGATCAGAAACGGCATCGCCGGCAATCCAGGCGTTATGGCGAGAATTGACAGGAGAGCAGCCGCCACATAGAGCGCGCGCGGATGCGCGCCCAGTTGTCCGAAAACGGCCTTGTCAACCGAACCGCGCGTGCCGCCCTTTGAAACGAGAAGGCCCGCAGCAAGCGAGACGATGAGGGCTGGGATCTGTGACACAAGCCCGTCGCCAACCGACAGCTTGATGAACACATCTGCCGCCTCCCCGACACTCATCCCGTGCCGGACATAGCCGACGATAATGCCGCCGAAAATATTGATCGCAAGGATGATAAGCCCGGCGATCGCCTCGCCGCGCACAAACTTGGAGGCGCCGTCCATGGACCCGAAAAACGCGCTTTCCTCTTCCAGTTCGCGGCGGCGCAGCTGCGCCTCCTTCTCGTCAATGATCCCGGCAGACAAGTCAGCATCAATGGACATCTGCTTGCCGGGTATCGCGTCAAGCGTGAAACGCGCCCCGACTTCGGCAATGCGCGTCGCGCCTTTGGTGATGACGACGAAATTTACGATCACCAGCACCAGAAACACCACCACGCCAATGACGAAATCGCCACCCATGACGAAGTTCGAGAATCCGCTGATGACATAACCGGCGGAGTGCACGCCCTCATGGCCGTGCGACAGGATGATGCGTGTTGTTGCAATGTTGAGCGCTAGGCGCAGCATTGTCACAATCAGCAACACCAGGGGAAAGGCGGAGAAATCCAGCGGCCTTGCAATCCACAGCGACACCATCAGGATCAGCACCGAGAGCGCAAGCGAGCACGCAAGACCGAAGTCGATCAGCACGGAAGGAATGGGCAGGAACAAGATGGCGAGGATGAACACCACGCCAGTCGCAAGGGTCACGTCGGACAATGGCAGACCAAAGCCCTTGCCTGCCGGTAAAGCAGCTTCCATTCATGGCTCCGCTATCGGTTGGTTTGCGCGCTGCTGAGCTTAGCTTGCCAAGCTTGCGCGAGGCCCGTCAGAGTCTGTTTTGAAATTTGCAATGGCGAGTCGAATGTGGCGAGTTTCAAACGGACTCTCAGAAGCCGCTTTCGATGCGGCCGAACAAGATATTGGTCAGCGTGCCAATTTGTCCGCCGATGAAGTTGGCGGCGAGAATTATGGAAAGGAACACTGCCATGATTTTGGGCACAAACGTCAACGTGGCTTCCTGCACTTGCGTGAGCGCTTGAAAGAGAGCGATGAATATTCCGACCACCATGGCCGGTATCACGGCTGGCGTGCAAATGATGATGACGGTCCACATCGCTTTCTGGACCAGGTCGATGGCGTCCGCAGGGTTCATCAGCTGATCGTCACCCCGCCGCCGACCACCAGCTCCTTTCCGTCCTCCAGAACGGCAATGAGCCCGTCATCGAAAATGCGTATCGACTCGATCACGCCGGTCACCGTTCCATCCGCGCTGGTCAGTGTTTTGCCGACAAGCGATCCCGCCTGCGCAATCGCGGAGACTTGGAGTATCTGGTCCAATTTGGCATTTGTGCGCACGGCTTGCTCGACGTTGGAGAAGTTCGCCAATTGCGCCACATACTCCGTCGATTCCATCGGCTTGGTCGGATCCTGATTTTTCATTTGCGTCACAAGAAGCCTCAGAAACGTTTGATAATCGACCTGGTTCTTCGACAGCGAAGCCGCTGCCGCCGCAGAGCCGGAACTTTGCGTGTTGACTGCCGAGATTTCCGTCATCGCAGTTTCTCCTAGGCGGCAGCGGCAGGAGTCTGCCGGCCTGAGTTCAATATGACTTCGTCTTCCAGCGGGAAGATGCCTCTCAAGGTCTTCATCGCTTCATAATAGCGCGCTTCATGCACCAGCCTGTCGGCGTCCTTGACCTGCGAGAGTATGGCCTGTTGCGAAAAGGCGTTGAGCGTGGCGGGCAGCTGCGTCCGGTAAAGCTCAAATGCGGTGCTGATTTCCTGTGGCGACATGAGCATGACCTGAATGACGAAATAGAGCTGCCGCAAGGGCGTCGTCGCCTGCGCCGCCTGCATGACATGGTTTTCCATAAGGAAGTTCACATCGTTCAGAAATTCGATGCATGTTTTCCTGTCGCAGGTGATCACAGCCCCATTGATGTAAAGGCGCTCATTGGCGCGCAAGGCAACCTTAAACGTGCTTTTCATCCAGCCCACCTCTGATGATCTTGGAAATATCAATCATTGCGTCAAAACTCATCGACGCATCATTTCTGATCGCGTCCGCCTCGCGCAGCATCCAGATGCCGACTGAGATGAGGCTTGCCTTTTGCTCATCGGGCAGAAGATTGTCGTCGCGTGACAAATCCTCCAGCAGAGCGGTCCAGACACGCACCGTGTAGTGCAGAGCCTCGACGGCGGCGAACGACGCGCCGCCTTCCTCCTCCGCCTTTGTCAGAAGGGCAATGGACCGGTCGAGCACAATGCGTTCCCGCTCGCGCGCGTCGGCAAGCGAGTCGGATTGAATGTCGGCGTAGCGGATGTGGTACATGCAGCTTGCTCCGGAATGTTCAGGTCAAATATCGCATCAGGCTCAGACTCTGGATCCGCGCAGTCAGCGCGTAGGACGTCTCGATCTGCGAGAGAAGCGAAGTCAGCCTGGTCGAGGCCTCGTAGGGATCGACAGCGGCCATGTCGGAGGCGAGCGCCGATAATTGCTCGCCTTGAAGTTCAAGCCGCGATTGCGCGCCGCTCACCCTGCCCTCAATAAAACCAGTGCGCCCCTGCAGCGCCGCGAGCTCGCCCTTGGCCTCTCCGGCAAGCGTCACGGCTTTGAGAGCGACTGCGGACTTTGCGCTGGCGCCCAGCGATCCTTCAAAGAATTCAGCGGTCAGAGCCGCAGCAAACAGCGCCTTGCGAAATCCGGTCTCGTTGGCGCTCACCGATGTGTCCAGGGTTTCGCTCAGCGTAATGCGCGACTGGACAGGGTGGGAGGAGGCCGCCGACATGAGGCCGTTCCAGCCTGCGCCGAGGAACAGTGGTTCGACCTGTGTGGTCATGAACGCGTCCATTTGCGCGCCGGTGATGTAACCCGCCTGCGGATCAGATTTGGGAAATCCGAACCATGTTTGAAATGCCGAGTTCACCGCTGCGCTCGCACCGCCCGCTTGATAATCCGCGATGGGCTTCACATCCGTGTTGACCCCGGAGAAGACATACCCGCCATCATGGCTGGTGTTCAAAGCCCCGGTAATGTCCGCCAGCGCAGTCTTGGCCGCACTGACCACAACGGACGCGTCGACTGCGCCCGATATTGCGGTTGTGAGAGTTTCGCTCAGACGCTGCAGCACATCGTCAGTTCGTCCAGTCGCTGTCTGCGTGATGGTGAGACGTGTCGTTACCGTTCGATTGGTTTCCACAATTGCATTGATGCGCTCGACCTCGCGCTGCAGCGAAACCCGTTTGCCGTTTCTTGCACCAAGCGTGAGCGCAGCGTCAGCAAACTGGCCGGTGACAACTTCCTTTTGCGCCTCGATCAAATGCCGCTGCTTGCTGATCATTGCGTAACGCAGGGCGCTTGAAACAGATTGGCTGGAAACGTGTGAAAGCCGCATCGCTACCTCACCGCTTCAAACAGGTTTGCGAGCATCTCATCGACCGCCTTGATGATGCGCGAAGAAGCTTCGTAGGAATGCTCAAGCTCCACCAGCTGCGACATCTCCTCGTCAACATTGACGCCCGTCGCATTGGAGAGTTTCTCGGCGAGCCGAACGCTGAGCGCTTCCTTTGAAGCGGAAGCCGCAGCGGCATCCGACCTTTGCCCATCCAGCCATCCAACGGCTTGACTCGAAAATGACAAAAGCGACAGCGAGCCGCCGATAGCGGTTGTGGGATCAAAACCCGCTGGCGTTTCCATCTGAATGCCAAGGCCTATCAGCCGGTCCGCGAAGGAAGCCGCGCTGGCTGTGTTCTCCACATAGGCCGCGCCATTGGCGCCGCCGTCCCTGAGCAGCGTCATGCTTCCGCCAAAGGCCGGATCAAATGCCGCGTTGACAGTCAGCGAAGCAGCCATGCCCGTTGAGACAATTCCCGAAGGCGCAAGCGCCGGAGCGCCAGCCCATGTGAACAGACCGGCAAGCGAAGGTAATCCGCCGCCCGTTGGATCGTGCTCGGCAAATGTTTCGACGAGACCGCGCGCAACCTCGTCAAGCTGCGCCTGGGTTTTGACAGCCACGTCATCGCGAATCTGCATCAGGGCCGCAATCGAACCCGCTGCGCTCGTGCTCGCGCCTGTCCCGCGTTCCAGAGGCACACCGTCAATGCGCACCCCGTTCCCGCTCATGCCGGGCGCATAGGCGGGCAAGGGCGTGAAGGAGACCTTGCGCGGGACGGTCTCGAACAGGGTCGCTCCGCCGGACGTGATCAGCATCATATCATCGCCTTGGCGGGTGATGGTTGAGACCGGCACGATGGTTGCGATATCCTTCAACAGGCCGTCACGCGCATCCTGCAGATCGTTGACGTCCCTGCCGCCAAGAGTGCCGTTGACGATTTCTGAATTGACATCCTGAAACCGGCTGAGCAGATCATTCAGGCGCGTGACTTCGGATGAAATGTCCGCGTCTGCCTGACTGCGCATAGCCTGAACCGCGCCGGAGCCATTGCGTATTGACGCGGCAAGCTGTTTGGCGCCGTCAAGAGCCGCATTGGCCAGCAGCGTGTTTGCCGGCGCTGCGCTCCATGTCTGGAGCCGGTTGTGAAGCTCGGTGAGGAGTGAGGAGTGCGACTGCGAGCCATCCGGCCCGTTCAGGGCGCGGTGCAGCTCATCAAGCCGCGAGGAGATTGTCTCCTGAGCGGCGCTGCCGGAAATTGCCTGCCGGTTCGCCCGCGCCAGTTCGGCATCAACCGCACGCCTGATACTGGTGACGCGCGTGCCAGGCGCATTGCTTTCGGTCAGCGCGGTGCGGCGGGCATAGTTCTCATTGCCCGCCTCCGAGACATTGCGCGCGACAACGCCAACGCGGCGCGTGACGCTGAAGAGCGAGTTCTGGGCTATGTTGAGAGCGGTCGAAAGCGGCATTGTTTTCCCCGTGCTACCCCATCAAATCGTCAGGATCGTCCCGCCCCGCGGCGCGCTTTATGTTGTGCCTATCGCTTCAGATTAACGACAACGTCCATCAGCTCGGACCCGGTCTGGAATACTTTCGAATTCGCCGTGTAGCTGCGCTGCGACTGGATCATGCTGGTCAGCTCGTCGGCGATATCGACATTGGATTGCTCGAGCGATGACGAGATGATCTTGCCAAAAGCGCCCTCATCGGCAAAGCCGATGGTCACCGCGCCGGACTCGGGACTGGGGGCAAAGACTGTGCCGGTCAGCGCCGTCATCTGGTCCGGGCTGGTGACCGTCGCAAGCGGTATTTTGTAAAGCGCCCTGTAGGAGCCGTCGCCATAGCGCGCATAGAGCGTGCCGTCATCGCTGATATCGACCTGCTCTATCCCGGAGGGCGGGTTGCCATTGGTGTCCGCGTCCGAGACTGTGAAGCTTGTCGCCAGCTGCGTCATGTTTGCCATGTCGATGGTCATTGCGCTGCCGCCAGGAACGGTCAGCGAAATATTCGTCGCGCTGGCCGGCGTCAGCATGCCGTTCGCCGGCGAAAAATTCAGAGTCTGTGTGGCAAGCGGTCCGCTTGCATAGGGGAAGCCGCCGCCCGTGGCAGCGTCAGCCTGGTTGAAGATCGAGACTTCCCAGGTTTCCGCCGCTGTTTTGGTCATATAGACATCAAGGACGACGCCGCGGCCGAGATTGTCATAGGCAAGCAGCGAGGACTTGTTGGTGTAAGCTGAAGCAGCCGTGTTCGCCGAAGGAAGCGCGGCCGCTGAAACCGCCGCATCCGCCGGAAGATTTGCGGCGAACGAACCCTCAGTCGTTGCCGTGGCAATCAGTGCTGAGCCGGCTATGGATACGGGCTGAAGGCCAGCAAAGCCATTGGCGACCGCATTCGCAGCACCGTTGTTCAGGCTGTAGCCCAAAAGGTAATATCCAGACGCATTGACAAGCGTGCCATTGCTGTCGGGAACAAATGAACCGGCGCGGGTGAAATACGGCGTGCCGGAGCCATCCTGGACCACGAAAAACCCGTTTCCCTGAATGGCAAGATCGGTCGTTGAAGAGCTTGGCTCAAACGAGCCTTGCTGCGAGACGAGCTGGCGCGTGCTGGTCAGCACCCCGCCAGCGGAGGACATCGCCCCCGATGCCATGCGGCCGCCCCCGCTCGACAACACCATTGAGGAGAAGTCGGTCCGCAGGCGCTTGTAGCCATTGGTATCGGAGTTGGCGATGTTGTCCGCCACTGCCGACAGACGGTTCGACTGGGCCTGCATGCCAGAAATGCTCGTGCGCATCATGCCGCCAATGCTCATGGAAACTCATCTCCGTTGGTTATGGGGCAAGCCTATCAGTGCAAACTTGCGCGAGGCTCGAACGGGACTTGGTCACGGACGCAGAACAAGCCGGTACCCAAGAAACCTTTGTGAATCGACTGGATCATAGCCAAGCGCTGCGCGCAGCTTCTTGCGCAGCTTGCTGATATGGCTGTCGAGCACGCTTTCATCGACGGCCTCGTCGAACACGCTGTAGACGGCGGAGAATATCTGCCCCTTGTCCACGCGCCGTCCGCCGACCGACGCAAGATATTCCAATATGCGCCGTTCGCGGCGCGGCAGGGGAAACACCTTGTCATCTATTTCGACATCGCGGCCGTCGAAAAATATCTTGACCCGGGAGTGGGACTCCCCGCCGCTCCGAGGGCCGTTGTTGCGCTGGCCAATGACAGAAATGCGTTTCAATATCTCGCGCACATGCACTGGCTTCCTCAGAACATCGTCGACGCCTGCATCAAATAGTTGAAGGGTCTGCTCCAGAGAGCTCTGTTCAACAAGTGCTATCACCGGCGCGCCCGTCTTTTTGCGCAGACTGCTGGGCGAAAATTTCCCTGGCTGTATATTGCCGATCAGACAAGCGCCCACAGACTTCAGGTCCGAATCTGAAGCTGTATCAAACCAGTCTTGAAATTTATCTGTGCAAAAACCTGTGCTGATGAAACCTTCCCGTCGGAAAAGCGAAGTATAGCCTTCCAAAACGAGATCTCTTTCGTCTACAACAACGATCATCTGGATTGCCCCGAATCAATAGTTCCGCCGGACTTGTGCGTAACTGTTGCGTGGATTCAGCGGCAACTGCGAGATTTCGCATGTGAGAATGTGCAAGTTTTAGTTGCTGTCGCAGCAGCGCGCGAATTTTGCAACCTATAGATTATTTATTTGGCGGCAACGCTAAATGTAGATACCGAGCGCTTTGCTCCCGTTTGTCTCATCGAACTCAGGTTTATGTCTCTCCGGCGATTTGGGGTCGTCTCTCTGTGCCGGGGGGTCCCGGAAGCGCTCGCTCTGGCTATCGGGGACGGAATTGCCGGTCTGTTGCGCAGACGCATGAACCACTGTGATGCCGCCGCCAGGGGCAGTCAGGGTGAACTGCTCTATGGCCAAACCCATGCCTGAAAGCACGTCGGCGATCCCGTCGATTTCCCGCAAGAGGGCTTTTCCGGCGTCATCGTTTTGCACGCGCACCTCAACCCTCAGCCCAGCCTGCAGACTATGCACATTGATGGAGACCTCTCCCAGACTTTCGGGCTGGAGTTTTATCCGCACGGATTTCAGCCGTCCGCGAAGCTCGGCCCGTATCTCCTCCGCCTCGTTGCGAAACACAGGCGGGGCCGCAAGTTCCGCACTCAGTTTTGCCACTTCCGTTGCAATGTTCTGACCGTTGAGAGTGAGTGTTACGGCTGGGTTTGCTTCGTTCCGCATTGTCACGGTATAATCGGCAATTTGAGTGGCAGCGGCCAGTATTGGCGGGCCTGCCGGCGCCGTATCCAGCATCTTCTCTTGAGAACGCGAGATTCGCCTTTCCGCTCTGGACGAAGTTAACGGGTGCAACCGGCCGTCCTGCGCCTCACTCAAGGCATCTGAGTCATCTGCCGTTCCGGAATTCCGTTTTGATTGGGTGGGCGCCAGGGGCATTTGTGACAAAGCGTCCGGCCGGCGCACAAGAGGCTGTGGAGAAGGTTCTGCCTCACCTGAACGCGTCTGTTCTTGTTGCATAAGCGCCATGTCCGGTTCCGGAATTGCCAGCGGCGCAGGTTGCCTGTCCGCGCCGCCAGCACCGCCGCGTGGCTCCATATGCTGCGGCGGCGCGGAGTTGTCCGGCAATTTGCGCATGAAGGACGGCGGCGGCGCGCTGGCGATAAACGTGGCGACTCCAGTATGTTGTTGCCGTTCAACTATTGGGAGCGTTCCAGTAACTGATGCGGTCTTTGCAGAAGCTGGCGTGGATTGATACTCGCGGATGCGGTTGTCCAGTCGCAGGTATTCAGGTCCCGCGAAGACATGTGCATCCGGACTGATTTCCGCGCCTTCGACAGCGAGCTTGACGGTGACGGCTTCATGCTCCAGCGGTTGCACAGCCGGATCTTCGCCCGTCGCGACCGGGACTTCACCTCCCGAAACACGCCCTAGCGGATCAGATTCAAGTAAGTCTTCGCTTACGCCAGCGGAGCCATTCAAAATCTTCACGGGGTGCGCCAAAGCGATCTTTTCCGAAGGGCGGATGCCTTCAATTCCACCGGGTTCGCTAACGGGCATCTCTGGGGCCCTGCATGCGCGCATCTCTCCGGGGAAAGCTTCCGGCGATTCTACCCCCTTCGTCAAAGCACCGGGCGGCGGCGCCATGAAAAGTTGGCCGCCGATCGGCGCGACGGCAACAACAAGCGCTTGCCCCGGTTCCGAAACGCGCTCAGGCGCCAAGCCTGTGTCGTTCACCTTGTCGCATTCAACGTCCCCTTCCAGCCCAATTGACAAAGACGCGCCCAATTTTGAGGGTTCGGTGGCCGACCTGGCCAATCGGAACTCGAGCGCACCGAGCGCTGGCCTTGAGGAGGCGTGCTTGCCGATAGTGGCGGTTTCTCCTTTGCCATAGGCGGTCAGGCCGCTTGCCAGCCTTTCCGGCAAAACGGGCTTGCCTTCAAGCAGTGCCTGAAAATCAGCAAGGCGTGGCGCATCATGGCCAGTCTGCTTTTTCATGTGTGATAAGATATCACTGACAACACCTGGAAGGGCGATGCGGTTCATCTGGCAGCCTCCAGAAGCGCGCTGATGGCGGCCAGCTTCTGCTTGTTCGTTGCGATCATCTGATCAATGGGATCGGCCTGCGCGTTTGCCGGTGTGTCTGCGGTGCCGGCAGATGCGCGCTCTGCGGCGGGAGACAGACTGGCGGGCGCCTCCATAACTTCAAACGGCTGTGCGATGGCTTCCACGATCTGCCGCGCCGCCTTCAGCAAAGGCCGGTCTTCCATTGGCAGCAGCGCAACATCAACGGCGTTCAGCCTCTCCCTTGTCTGCGCTGCCTGTCCGCGGGTGAGATCAGGTATGATGGCGTAAAGCCCGACCTGTGCGCCGCGTGCCTTGTCTTTCGTCAGAGCGTCATCCTTGAGCGCCTCGGTCGCAGCAAATGCCGCCCGCGGCAAACGTCCGGCAATCACCGCCTGACGCGTCAAGCGAAGATAGAGCGCGGTTCTCCTTTCTGATGGAATGGCGCTGAGGACGCCGGCGATCGATGCGTCGGGAATGGTTTCATCCATGCTGACGACGCCGGTGACGAACGCTTCAGCGAACTGCGCCGCGTATGGCGAGAGAATGAAACGCCGCGCATACTGTTCAGCTGCCTTCAGAAACTGCATTCCATTGCCGCTGGCAGCTTCCAATGAAACTGTCCGGCGCAGCGCCACCTCTTCAACGAGCGTGCCCGGCGCCATCAGACGCGCAAGATCAAAGTTGCGAATGGCCGCCTTGGCGTCCTTGCGAAGATTCGCAGTGCCTTTGGCGAGCGCCACCAAGGGCGCCAGCCGCGGACTCAATGTTTGCGCCTCGACCTTCTCAAACTGCGCCTGCGCCTTGTCCACATCGCCATCGACATAGGCTGAAATCGCGTCAGCCAGCTCTTTGTCGTCAGGCTCCAGATCAGCGCGTTTGACATAAGACGCAAAAACCGAGCGATTGCCGCCAGCCAGGGCATAGGCAAGGAAAAGCTCCATCTCCACTGTGTGGTTGTTTCCCGGGTTGAGCGAGGCGGAGAAGCTTCTGTCCATCATGGCGATGAGTTCCGCCTGTAACGGCAATGCCTTGGCGTCGCCTGCCGCTATCGCATCCTGAACCCGCTGCAAGGCATTCAGCGTCTGGGCGGGATCCAGCGCCTCGACGACATTTGCGGCTTGCGCAAAGGGCGAAGCGGTCAGCATCGCAACGAGAAGTGCTGCTCGGCGCATCACTTCACTTCCAGAAGAAGTTCAATGCGCCGGTTCACATCAGCATTCGGGCTGCCAGCCTCGCGCAGTTCCCGGTCGGCAAATCCGGTGACTTGCGTCACGCGTCTTTCGTCCAGCCCTGCGCGCCCCAGCATATAATAGGCGGCCAGGGCGCGCTGCGAGGAGAGCTGCCAATTGTCGCCTGAGCCGGATCTGTACTGCCGCGCATCTGTATGGCCATATATGCGCAAGGGTCCTGACTGCTTGGCGAGAACCTGGCCGATCTTTTCCATCGCCAGCACGATTTGGCCGCGGGGCACGGCCGAGCCGACTTCAAACATCGGGTAGTTGAGAACATCGGTCACTGAAATGAGAACGCCGTCCTCCACAGCCTTCACCGTCAGCGCCCTGCTCATCGTTTCCGCGTCAGCAAAGGCAATCGCGATCTCTGATTCAATGTCCTTCAAGATCGTTTTGGACAGCGCTTCAATTCTGCGCTGACGCTCCTCTTTGGACTCGTCGCCGCTCTTTTGCTGACTCCCTGTTTCCTTTGTCACCACTGGCTTTTGGTCCTCATGATTCCCGCCGGTCGAAGCGGTCTTCTCGCCCGGCGGCGCAGGCTGGGCTGGCTCGATGGAGACAGCTTCTGCCGTGCCTGCATCCGGATGCCCGCTCTTGCCCGCGCTTTGTTCAGAGGGCAATTGCGGCAAAGGCATTGCCTGCGGTCGCGCACTCGAAATCTGTTCGGCGCCCGGAACTTTTAAGACTGGCTTTGGGTCGAATGGATCAGGGAAAGGATCGGTTTCTCCCTCGATCTGGCTCGTGTGGTCGCCGCCGCCGGACTTGCCTGCGGCCTGCCTTTTGTCTTCCGCATCCGCGATTTCTTCAAGTGACGCGAAAGGGTCTTTGAAGAATGCCCCATCAGAGCCAGGCGGTGTTTCAGGGGCTTGCGTACCTGCGGGCTTCTCAGAGGGCAAGGTCGCGCTGGCCCCGCTCTCCTCGCCTTGGGAAGGCCCTCCGCTTTGTTCGTCCAGCCCTTTCCTGCTCTGGTTCCGGTCAACGAGCTTGACCGGATTGAAATAGCTGGCGACCGCCTTCTTGGTTTCTTCATTGGCCGCATTCACCAGCCACAGCACCAGAAACAGCGCCATCATGGCCGTCATGAAATCGGCAAAGGCGATCTTCCAGGCGCCGCCGTGATGGCCTTCCTCGCCTTCGCCGCCGCGCTTGATGATGATGATTTCAGGCCGCTGGTTTTCGCCAATCATGCGACGACCTCCTTGAGGACGGCGGCCCAGCCTGAAAGCTTTGTGGCAAGGACTTCGCGATCGATCTGGACCGTCACATCGGCAGCGTCGTTCTGGCAAACTTGTAACCGGGAGGCGGAGTCGCCCAGTGCCTCCTGAACCTTATCGAGCAGCTCTGCCGGACCGCTGAGCGTGAGTTTCGCTATGTCTGATGAAGACAGGATACGCTGCAAATCCCGCGTCAGCGCCGCCATGCTGGATTTGCGGGCATGGTCCATGAGCACAGGCGCGAGAAGTCGGGTCAGCCGGGCGCCAATGTCCCTTCCAAGATCGCCGCCCAGAGCTTCGATCTGTGACGACAATTTTTGCAGAAGTTCCACTGCATATTTCTTTTCAAGCTGAACGAGCTCGGTCTGATGGGAGTGCTCAAGGTCTCGAAGCCGATTTTCATAACTCTCAATATCGGAGCCGTGGGCAGTTCGCTCTGGCTCTGTTATGACAGGGCCATCGGTTGGGGACGTTGTTTTGGAGGCCTCCTCGTCTTGGAACAGTTCCGCCCGTGTCTGCGCCGTGACGCTGTCGAAGGGAGCAAAGCCCAGCCGAAGCGAGGGCTCCGGCTCAAAGGCCTCCCAGACGGGTTCCGGTCTTTCGGGTTCAAATGCGACATAGGCCCATGGACTGGCTGCCTCCTGCGGCTTTGCAAATGCATGCGCCATCAAGCCGCCTCCTCCATGATCCAGCGCCTGAGAACCTGGGCAGTGCGCTCCTCATCAAGATCAACCATCGCCTCAATACGCTCCTTTGGCGTCGGGCCGAGCGTTGCAAGCGTGGCCGCTGGCGGCGGCATCAGGATAACCGGAGCGTCGGCGCCCCTTGCCGGTTGCCCGTCAGTTTGCCGATCCACATCTGCGGCAAGTCTCATACGCGCCGCCGCCGCGTCATCCAGCACCGGCTCTATGCGCGGCGCGGGTATCTCCCTGATCGCGGACACCAAAGGCTTGAATCCAAGAAAAAGGACAAGCAGTGAAACAATGACAAAGGCCGCGGCGTTGATAGCCGTTCCAGCGTAAGCTCCCATTCGGTCAAGCATTGTCAGGGCGATGGCGCCGTCGGCGACCGCTTCATCGACAAACTCCACCGCCACAACATTGACAGTGTCGCCACGCTTTTCGTCAAATCCTGCGGCGGTGGTTGCCATCTTGCTGATGTCGGCGACGCGCTGGTCGATATCGGCGGGCTGCGAGTTGGCGCCCAAAAGTTCCGCGATCTTCTTGCGGTTCAGGACAATTGAAACGGAGAGGCGTTTGACCTGATAGCCATTGCTGGAGGTCGAAATGCGCTTGGAATTGATCTCGTAATTGGTGGTTTCCTCCTGACGGTCATTCTGCTCCGAGCTTTGCGGGCCCGCCTCGGTGGACGCTGCCGGCTTGTCTGGCAGATTCTGCTCAACGCCCGCCGCTTCAGATGTGGACTTCTGCGTGGCGGAATCCTTGGATTTGATCATCTGAACCGAACGCTCCACGCGCGATTCCGGATCAAAGATTGTCTCCTCGACTTGCCGCTTGTCCGTGTCGAGGTCAGCGCGCACACTGACCCGGTAGTTGGACGCGCCGAGCGGCGCGGCGATAGCCTGGACAATGTTCTGCTTGATCTCTTCCTCGACGATCCGCTGAATGTCGAGCGCGCCGCTGATCGCACCCGAAGCCGGATCAACGCCTGCGGCGAGGAGCTGGCCGCTGTCATCCATCACCGTCACATCCTCGCTTGCAAGGCCAGGGATCGCGGCAGCGACAAGATGGCGGATCGCGGCGGCAGCGCGCGCTGTCTCAAGTTCGTTTGTGCGAATGAGCACCGACGCAGTGGGTTTGCGGTCGCGGTCGCGGAAGCCGCCGCGGTCGCCCATCACGATATGAACGCGCGCGGCCTTGATGCCCTTGATCGCCTGAATCGAGCGCGCGATTTCCCCTTCCAGCGCGCGCACACGGGTCACTTCCTGCATGAATGAAGTAAGGCCGAGCGAGCCCAAATTGTCGAACAGTTCATATCCCGCGCCTGAGCTCGCAGGCAGGCCCTTTTCAGCCAGGATCATGCGCGAGCGGCTCGTCTGTCCCGCCTCAACGAGAACGCTGGTGCCGTTGCTGTCGACGTCAAATCCGATGCCGGCGTCCGCGAGCGCAATGCCGATCCGGTTCACGTCATCGCGGTCGAGCCCGACATACAGAACCTCGAAGGCCGGCCGGTTGAGATAAAGGGCGCTGATGCCAAGCGCCGAAAAGATGACGGTGACCGCCAATAGCATGGCCACAATCCTGCGTGCGCCAAGACCTGCCAGCATCGTGACAATGGATTGAAGCTGTTTGTTCACGCACTCTCTCCGGCTGCATCAGCGGTCAGACTAGGGAGTTAAGCTTGTGTGAGCGTTGCTTGGGTCCGAGGCCCAATGCGAGGAGGCCGCCCCGATAGGGACGGCCTCTTGCCGGATGATGCTGTAGATGCCGGCGATTACCGGAACAGCGAGAGGATCGACTGCGAACCGGAATTGGCGATGGACAGGGCCTGGATGCCCAGCTGCTGCTGAGTCTGCAGCGCCTGCAGCCGGGTTGATTCCTTGCTCATATCAGCATCCACCAGCGTGCCGACGCCGCGTGTGATCGAGTCCATCAGATTGGACACAAAGTCCGACTGCATCGAGATGCGCTTCTTGGCTGCGCCAAGGTTCGAAGCGGCAGTGGTCATGCCCGACAGGGCCGTATCGACAGCGGAGATCATGTCGTCAATGTCCGCATCGTCCACACCGGCGGCGGTGATGTCGAGCGTTGCCACGGAAACGGTGACCGCGCCTGCGCCCGTTGTCGTGAACGCCGTGTCGAGCAGACCCGACTGATCAGCGGCGTCGAACAGTTCAGTCGTCGTTGTGTCGATGTTGATGAGGCCAACTGAAACCGTGCCGTCGGCAGCGCGGTTGAACGAGCCAACGATCTCCTTGGTCGCGACGTAGGAAGCAGCGGCGGAGTCAACCGAGAGCCAGTTTTCGCCGGAGAAGCTTGCCGACGTGGCAATGCTTGTCAGCTGGTTCTGCAGCTCGGTGATTTCGCTCTGGATTTTCGCGCCGTCAACACCCGGCTCACGGGCGGCAACGAGCTTGGTCTTGATCTCGTCGACAACATCGATGGCGGCATTGAGACCGGTATAGGCAACGTCAGCCTTTGCGGCGCCAAGGCCGAGCGCGTCCTGCACAGTGCCAAGTGCCTTGTTGTCGGAGCGCATCGTTGTGGCGATCGACCAGTAAGCGGCATTGTCAGACGCTTCGGCGACGCGGAAGCCCGTCGAGATGCGGTTCTGGGACTCAGAGAGAGATTTGTTGGTGGCCTGGAGAGTTTTCAACGCCGTCATTGCGGCGGTGTTGGTCATAATGCTGGACATAACGCGTCCCCTTTTTACTGTTACACGAGGGACATGCCGGATTTACCGGCACAGCGTTGCGGCATCATGCCCGGCGCCCAAAAGCGCTCGCTGTCGATGGACGGGTTATGGCAGACAAGACTTTCGAACTT
Source organism: uncultured Alphaproteobacteria bacterium (assembly GCA_963792485.1). Taxonomy (GTDB): domain Bacteria; phylum Pseudomonadota; class Alphaproteobacteria; order Rhizobiales; family Rhizobiaceae; genus JANOYJ01. Next base: position 166,557 of record CAWBWL010000001.1, on the reverse strand, counting down.
CTTAAAGCGGTTGCCACCAACGCTTCATGCAACCTTGACGTCAGCGCATGGTAAACAGATTCATACGAAGGACCGTATCAGGCTCCCGACCAATAAATTCCAGCCATCGATCAGGACAAAGAACAATATCTTGAAGGGAAGCGCCACGATTGTCGGCGGCAGCATCATCATGCCCATGGCCATGGTGATGGTGGAGACCACAAGGTCAATCACCAGAAACGGCACGACAACCAGGAAGCCGATTTCAAATCCGCGCCGCAGTTCCGATATCATGAAGGCTGGGACCAGCACACGCAGCTCGACATCATTGCCGCCCGATGTTTCCGTTCCCCGCTCGCGGGCGAGATCAGCAAACAGCGCCAGATCCTTGTCTCGCACGTTCGCCAGCATGAATTCGCGGAATGGCTGAACGATCTTCGGCAAAGCTTCCGCATCCGTGATCTCATTACGCATCAACGGCTGGAGGCCGTCATTCCAGGCGCGGTCAAATGTCGGCGACATCACGTAAAAGGTCATGAACAGCGCAAGGCTGGTCAGGATGAGATTGGCAGGGGTTGACTGCAGGCCGATGCCGGTGCGCAGGATCGAGAAGGCGATGATGAACCGCGTGAAGCTCGTCACCGTCATCAATATACCCGGCGCAATGGCGAGGACGGTCACAAGGCCAAACAGCTGGATGATCTGCGCGCTCGCCGCGCCAGGAGTCTGGCCGGTCAAACGGTCAAGCCCAAGCGATTGCGCCGAGGCGTCAGTGACGAAGGCGACCAGTATGGCAAGAGTGGCAAGCGCCTTCATTCAAACAACAGCGTCTTTATGAGCACGGCGCTGACCCTGTCCTCGCTGCGGATTTTCGCCCGGTCGAGCAAATCCGCCTTCAGGCTGATGAAGCCGCTGGGGCCTTCCAGTTGGCTGAGCCGGATCGTGCGCACGTAAGCGAACAGATCCTCCCGAATCGTCTGCACCAGTCTGCCCTCAAGCGGTGCCCCCGCCACAATCGCCAGTTCAAGCCGCACCCACACATCCTCCGGCGCGGCGATGTTCGTCACAATCGGCTCAAGCAGAGTCGCGTCGCCCATCAGCGACGGCGTTTCGCCATCCTTGGCATCCCCACCGCCATGACCTTCGCCCGCAGGCGCGGCATGCGCATCCGCTGCTGCGGGTTCGGCATGATCTTTCGCAGAATCCTTGGAGGCCTGCTCCCCTTCGCCAGCCGATGCAGCTGCTTCACTGCCCGGTGCAGCAGCCGGCGCGGACATAAACCCGCTCATGCCCCAGCCCGCGCCGCCCGCAAGCGCGGACATGACAAGAAGAATGACCAGCTGCATGATCAGCGAGCCACCCTTTTTCTTCTCCGCGACTGCTTCGGTTTTCGCCATTCCGATAGTCCTTAAAGCGGCAACACGGTATCGAGGAACTGCTGGCCATAGGCGGGCTGCTGCACCTCGCTGATGCGCCCGCGCCCGCCATAGGAAATACGCGCCTCGGCGATGCGCTCATAGGAAATCGTGTTGTCAGGATTGATGTCCGAGGGACGCACCAGGCCTGCGATTGTCAGGACGCGCAGCTCGGCGTTGACGCGCACCTCCTGCGACCCCCTGATGACAAGGTTGCCGTTCGGCAGCACATCGTCCACCACCGCCGCGACAGACAGGCGAATTGACTCCGAACGGTTGATGCCGCCACCGCCGGAAAAATCCGTCGCGGAATTCAGCGAGCCATTCGCCGATGCTTCCGAGCTGACACCGTTCACATCTCCCGACGCCGACAGTCCGATCGACTTCGAGCCTTCCCGCCGTCGGTCGGATTGGTTTGTCAGCTGCGCCTTGTCATTGATCAAAATCTGCACTGTCAGAACATCGCCCTGACCCAATGCCTTGGCGCTGGTGAAAAGCCGGCTGGCGCCGTCCTTCCAGGTTGAGGCCCCGTCAATTGCCGAGGCCGGCTTGCGGGGAAATCCTGATGTGGGCGTCGAGGCTGTCAGCGTGCCCTGATCGACCGCCGACAGGGCGGGCTCTTTGCCGGTCTCTTTCAATGTCTGCGTGCAGCCGGACAGCGCCACGGCGGCGATTGCAAAGAGCGTGTTTTTCACTGCCCGCATCACGCTGGATCCTTGCGCTGCGAGGAGGCGGCCATGATGGCGGTGATCGCCGCGACAGTCTCAGGCGCCATTTCGTTGAGGATGACGCCCGCCTGGCGGCTTGGCAGTTTCATGAGAATGGATGCCGACAGATCAGCGGACAAAACCGCCAGCCGCTCCGCCGCCGCCGCCGGGCGCATCTTCTTGTAGATTTCGACGAGATTATCCGTCGCCAGCATCGCAAACTCCTCGCGCCGCTTCTGCCAGGCTTCAAACTCGGCGCGCTTGCCCTCAAGCGCCTTCATCTTCTCGTCAATCTGCGCGGCAATCGCCGCAAGCTCCGCTTCCTTCAGCGCATAACGGCGCTCGCGCGCCTCGTCCTGAATATTGGCGCAGAACTGCTCAGCTTCGGAGCCTTCCGTTTTCACAGTTTTGGGCGCTTTAGGCGCATGCGCAGCTTCCTCCGCCATCGGATAACCGGGCAGCGCCAGCAGAAGCGCAACAAGGCCGGCCTTGGCCGAAATCGCGTGCCAGTCACTCATTGCAGCACCAGATCGGCTTGAAGCGCGCCGGCGCTTTTGATCGCCTGCAGAATCGCAATCGTATCGCTCGGCTTTACGCCCAATTGATTGAGCCCATCGACAAGACTCTGAAGGTCAATCCCGTCAATGGTTGAAACCGGCCCGCCTTCCTCCTGTGCGTCAATCAGCGTGCTCGGCTGCACAGCCGTCTCGCCCTTGGAGAACGGTGCAGGCTGAACAACCACTGGCGTCTCGGTCACCCGAACCGACAATGCTCCGTGACTGATCGCCACTTTCGAAACGCGCACATCCTGGCCGATGACAATCGTGCCGGTGCGCTCATCCATAACCACCCGCGCCGCTGTGTCGGTCTCGACCATGAGGTTTTCAATCTGCGCAAAGAACCGCGCGCCCGCGACGCTCTTCGGCTTGGTGATGGAGATGGTGCGCGAAATCCTGCTCCTGCGCCGCGGCCATGCCGTAACGGTCCTTCGAATACGCGTTGATCGCGTCAGCGATCTGAACAGCGGTCGAAAAATCAGGATTGCGCAGCTGCAGCGTATAGGGCGTGTCGCGCTCAAAGCTCATATCGACGGCGCGCTCGACGATGGCGCCGTTCGGAATGCGCGCGGCGGTCGGCACGCCTTTGGTCAGCGTCTCCGCCTGCCCCTGCGCCTGCAGGCCGGACATCACCAGCTGGCCCTGCGCCACTGCATAAATCTCGCCATCCGCACCTTTGAGCGGTGACATCACCAGCGTACCGCCCGCAAGCGAGGTGGCATCCCCGAGCGATGAAACCGTGACATCGATGCGCGACCCAGGTTTGACAAAAGGCGGCAGATTGGCGGTGACGATGACAGCGGCAATGTTCTTGGATCGCGTGCGTCCCGTCTGCGTGGCAACGCCGAGATTGTTGAGCATGGCGCGCACGGATTCTTCGGTGAAAGGCGAGTTGCGCATCCCGTCACCGGTGCCTTGCACGCCGATGACGAGGCCATAACCGATCAGCTGATTGTCGCGCACATTCTGTAAAGTCGCGATGTCTTTCACGCGCGATTGCGCATGAACCGCCGGAGCCAAACCCACCGCTATGAGCGCCAGCGCCAGTGTCAGCTTCATGGGCCGACAACCACTGAGCCATCGGCAAGCACACGTCCTGAAATGGCTTTGCCGCTCCCCGGATTGCGCAGCTGGATCATGTCGCCTGCGCCAGCGGACTTGAGCGGCACCGCCGCCAGGCTGATCGTCAGTCCGTCTTGGCTGTAGCGAACCCGCACCGGTTTTCCGACTTCAATCAGATACGGTTCCCGCAGCATGGACATCATGATCGCGCGCCCCGGCAAGATCGTGCGCGACGCAATCTTGCCGCCGACGTCTTCAGCATTCTGCGCCGCATCGCGCCCGCTTTCCGCGGCAGGCAGTTCGATGCGCCGCAGGTCCTCTGGCAATACTTCCTGCCCCGGATAGATCGCGCGCACGGACACAAGACCCATATCGGCTTGCGCCAGTCCGCACAGCGCGGCGTAAAACACCAGAGCCAGCTTCATGTCTGCTACCTGATATTCTTGGAGACAACGGCGGCCATCTCGTCGGCGGCCTGGATGACCTTGGAGTTCATCTCATAGCCGCGCTGCGCCGAAATCAGCTCGGTGATTTCCTTGACAGGATCAACATTGGAATCCTCCAGATACCCCTGCCGCACTGTGGCAAAGCCGGGATCGCCAGGCACGCCAACGACAGCCGGACCCGAAGCCGCGCTCTCGCGGAACAGGCTGCCGCCAGTCGGTGAAAGCCCGGCTTCGTTCGCAAATGAAGCAAGGGTGATTTGGCCAAGATCCGTGAGGTCGGTCTGGTCCGCCTGCCTGGCAAAGACCTGCCCCGATTCATTGATGATGACTTCGATCGTGTTGACCGGAATGGTGATGTCCGGCATGACCGCAAAGCCGTCAGTGGTCACCAGCTGGCCGGTCGCGTTTGTGTTGAACGCGCCCGAGCGCGTGTAGAGCGTCTCGTCGCCGGGTCCGCGGATTTGGAACCAGCCATTGCCAGTGAGCGCCACGTCCAGCCTGTTGCCGGTCGCCGCCAGCGCGCCCTGCATGTTGACGCTGCGGATCGCCGCCGTGCGCACGCCAAGACCTATATGCGCGCCCTCAGGCACAAGCCCCTGATTACCCGCGCTTGGCACGCCCTTCAGCCGGTCCGCCTGATAGAGGAGGTCAGTGAATTCGGCTCGGGCGCGCTTGAAGCCCGTTGTGTTGATATTGGCGATATTGTTGGCGATGACTTCCAGATTGGTCTGCTGGGCGTTCATGCCGGTCGCTGCGATGGAAAGGGCGCGCATCTTGTCTCTCCTCAAATGGCCATGCGGCTGATGTCGAGATAGGCAGCCACCAGCTTGTCTCGGATGACCACCGCCGTCTGCAGCGTGCGCTCCGCGCTCATGACGGCATCCGCCACGGCGCGCGGATCAAACCCGCCATTCAGCGATTGGACTGAGATATTTTCGGCAGCATCAAGCCGTGATTTGAGCGTCTGCCCCGCCTGCACCAGAAAATCGGAAAAGCCCCCGCCCGCAGATGCCGACGCGGCCGAAGGCATTGAAGTGCCCAACGCCGCAATATTTGTAGACAGTGACACTGGCGTGATCATGAGTTCCTCATCAGATCAATCGTCATCGAAACCAGATCGCGCACCTGTTTGATCACTTGCAGATTGGCGTCATACGAACGGTTCGCCTCGCGCATGTCCGCCATTTCAATCAGCACATTGACATTTGGCATCTTCACATAGCCGGTCTCGTCCGCCGCAGGGCTGCCGGGGTCGAACTGAAGCGGGAATGCCTGGCGGTCGCGGTCGATTGAATCGACGCGCACCAGCGGGGTTCCAATGGTCCGGTCGAGGACAGAAGAAAAGCTGATCGTCTTGCGCTGATAGGGATCACCACCCGCGATAGTGGCCGTCGATTGCGCATTGGCGAGATTTTCGGACACCACGCGCACTCTCTGCGACTGCGCCTCAAGACCCGAGCCAGCGATACGCGATGCTGCAGTGAGTGCATCCATGATCAGCTGCGCACCGTTGACAAAATCATTTTGTGAAACGACTTCACGATGGCCGCATTGAGGTCATAAGCGCGCTGCACTTCGCCGGCTTTCATCAATTCCTTTTCAATCTCGACCGCCTCTCCGGAGGCCAAGGTCTTTACACTCGATCCGGCAGCGCCTGCTGCGCCGCCATTGCCGCCAACATGCCCTGCATGGGTTGCCTTCAAAACTGATGCGCTGCCGTTCAGCACAGCCTCGAAAGGCTCGACATCCACGGCCTTGAAACGCGGCGTGTTGACGTTCGCCACATTTGCGGCAATCGCCGCCTGGCGCGCCGTCAGCCAATTGGCCTGGCGTGACGCAAGATCAAACAGGGAGACAGTGAGCATGGGAAAACCTCGTGGCCGCACTTTATGCAGCGGGTCTTGCGTGAGCCTTGCCGCTAGCTTTTTCTCCATGTCAGCACGCGCTCACCGGTCGTCAGGATTTCCCAGCTGCCATTCCTTTCGCGGATTGAGAGAACCTTGCTGCCATCGGGAAGCTGCGAGCCTTCGGCAATGATATCAATCCCGCCTTCCGCCATCACCAGCGCGCCGCCCGCCGAGACAAACAACAAGTCCACCGGTTCCAGATCACCGGGAAACGGCTGTTCTGGCGGCGCCTGCCGTTCAGCGCTCTTGCGCGGACGCGGCAAGGCAATCGTGCCCGTCATGACGCCGTCAAGTTCAGGCGGATTTCGGCGTCCGCTGGTTTCGGAGAGAGAGGTCTTGCCTGCGGAGGCATTGCCACCAGCCGTCGTGCCGACCTCAGTCGGGTCAAGATATAAGGACCTCGCATCCGGCCCAGCTGCCTCCTCAAACCGCGACCGCCGGTTCTCCACTTCCCCGCCTTCAACATCCAGCGCCGCATACTGCATTCTGGGTGGCCCGAACTTGTCCGGATTGTAATGGATGTAGAAGGGGAAGGCTGCGCTTGCCGATGCTATCGCAACGCCCAGCGCTTTGGCGCCAACATCAGCGGGCAAAATCCTTGTCAGATCAGACAGGACCATCTTTAACCTGCCTTTCCTTCAAAAAGGTGAGCACCTCTCCAAACGGGTCGGACGAGGTTGGATCAGCAGGCGATTGGCACAGCGCCTCGTAGATCAACGGAACAGTAGCGACCGCCCGGTCGAGCGCTTCGTCCGCGCCCGGCTGCCAGCCGCCGAGCAGCCGCAGGTCCCGCGTGTCTTCATAGCGCGCAATCATCGATCTCAGCTGCATCACCAGCTTTTGCTCTTCCGGCCGCCATGCGTGCACAGCAAGCCGCGAGAGCGAGGCGACAGGATCAACAGGCGGATAGCGCCCCTGATTTGCAATGGCGCGGTCAAGCACAATATGCCCGTCGAGATAGCCGCGCATTGCATCTGCCACCGGATCATTATGATCATCGCCATCGACCAGAACGGAGAACAGCGCCGTGATTGATCCGCCCGAAACGCCGGGACCAGCGCGCTCGAGCAGTTTCGGCAAATCGGTGAAAACCGACGCCGGATAACCGCGGGCGATCGGCGGCTCGCCCGCCGATATCCGCATCTCCCGCAAGGCATGCGCGTAGCGTGTCGCGGAGTCGACGAGGAGAAGCACGCGGCTCCCGTGAGCGCGCAGACACTCAGCAACGGACATGGCAAGTTCAGGCGCCGAACGCCGCATAAGCGCGCTTTCATCGCTGGTCGCAACGATGGCGACCGTGCGCTTCATGGCTTCAGCGCCAATGGAGTCTTCAACAAATTCACGCACTTCGCGCCCGCGTTCACCGACAAGGGCAATGACCGCAACGTCAAATGCATCCGATTTTGCCAGCATCGACAACAGCGTTGACTTGCCAACACCTGAACCCGCGAAAATGCCGAGTCTTTGCCCGTAGCAAAGCGGCGCAAACACGTCGATGGCGCGCACGCCAGTGCGAAACCCGGTCTGCACCCGGTCGCGCGCCAGCGCGGGACCAAGCGTGGCGTTTGTTTCGGTCAGAAACCTTTTCGCCTCAGGCAAGGGTGCGGCCCTGCCGTCAATCGGTTCACCCAGCGCGTTGAAAACCCTTCCGAGCCAATTGCGGCCCGGCTGCCGCGCCTGCGCTTCTTCCACGAATACCACATCATCGAGCCTGATCGAATCCGTCTGCCTGAATGGCGCGATGAGAACGTCATTGCGGTCGATCTGGATGACTTCGCCGCGCTCCGCAATTCCCGCCCGTTCGCAATAGACAGTGTCACCGAGGCGCACATGCCGCTCCAGCCCCTGCGCGCGATAGAAGTGCGCACTGATTGAAATGACGCGCCCGCCGCGTCGGAGCAGCGACGCATCCGAAAAATACGCTGCGCTGAAGGCTTCAAGCTCATCCAGCGTCACGAGCGCGAGCCCAGCGCTCTTATGGCGTCGGAAAGGGACGATTCGCTGTCGCGCATCAGTGCAGAGACATTGTCGAACATGCGCTGGACCATAATGAGATGCGACAGCTCTTGCACAGGATTGACGTTCGAGCGCTCGACGAATCCCTGCACGATCTGCGCATCGGATTGATCCACCAAAGGCTCGGGCAGAGCGCCTGCAATGACCCCCGAATTTCCAAAGCGCTGAAACTCGCTCGCGGCCTCATAGCTGAACAGCCCGATGGCGCCCGCCTGCGCGCCATTCTGGGTAACCGCGCCATCCCGTCCAACGGCAATCGCCCCGCCTGCCGGATTGACCTGAATCGGCGCGCCGCCCGGATCAAGCACGCGGTAGCCTTCCATGGTAACCAGCTCGCCCTCGGGCGTCACTTCAAGCCGCCCGTCCCGCGTCAGCACCGGCCCAGCCGGCGTCTCAATCCCGAACCAGGCCTCGCCCTTGATGGCGAAGTCGAGCGTGTTGCCGGTTTGATCAAGCCCGCCCGGCAGCCGCGACAGATAGGCTTCCCCTTCCGACACAAACGATGTCGAAGTTTTCCGCGCGCCGCCGAGCAATTCCTCAAACTTGACTTGCGTATGCCGGAAGCCAACCGTGTTCGCATTGGCGATGTTGTCGGCAATTGTCGTCAGCCGCCGCTCAAGCGCGACCTGCGAGGACAGGGCGACATAGAGTCCCGATTGCATGGCGAGCCTATCTCTTCAAATTCTGGATAGCGAGCATCAGATTTCCCGATATGCCCGCCGCAGCGGACTGATCGAAAAGCAATCCAATGCCACCGCTCTGGTTCTGGGCCGGGTTCTCAATGTCGTAGAGAACGGTAAAGCGGTCGATGAATTTGGATAGTTTCGCCGGGTCAGCGAAGTCCTTCACATCGAGTTTCGCCTCAATCAGCGCAATCTGCTTGTCGATGTCGAGCAGCGCCGTGGAGGCGGGCATGCCAAGCGCGGTACGAGTGACTGCCGCGAGCGCGCGGTCGCCCAACAGCTCCGTCACTGATGAGACCGATGCCGCTTTGCGCTGGAAATACAGCGACAGGCGAACACCTTCATTGTTGGCCCCTGCATTCTCCTCCAGCGACTGGCGAAGATATTTGTCGACAACGCCCTGCTGTGCTTTTGTGAAAGTTGTCGCTATTGCGCCGTGGCGCGAGAAGTCAAAGGTTTCGGCGAAATCCACATACCGCCGGTCCGCGAGCCTGTTGGCGAACGCATCGGTCTCGTCGCGGCCTTCCTTCAATACCTTGACCATCATCGCCTTCGCATAGGTCATGTCTTCCAGACCGTGCGCCTTCATTGCGTAAGCAAACAGGCGCCGATCACTGGTAAACTCTTCGATGGATTTCACAGTCCCGATCTTGGCCAGATAATACTCCGTCTCACGCTTGACCTGCGGCTGCGCTTTCACGGCCGAAATCGAGCGGGTCAAGTCCCGGGCCACAATCCTGTAATCGGTAAGTGTGCTCGCCATTGCATCTCCTGAAGAGAGACTATTTCCAGCCGCTTGCGCGAGCCTTTCGGAGCAAGTGCGCCGCCAACAAGGCTGGCGCAAGGCGGCGAGACTATTGCCTCAGCCAGCTGTGGCGGGAGAGTGTTTTGGGAATCATCATCGGGCTGATCGTCACTCTCGGCTGCGTGCTCGGCGGCTACATGGCCATGGGCGGCCATGTGGACGTCCTCAACCAGCCTTGGGAGTTTGTCATCATCGGGGGGGCGACAATCGGCACCTTCCTGATCGCCAACCCGATGGCCGTGGTCAAGGACACCGGCAAGGCGTTTGTGGAAGCCATGAAGAACAGCGTTCCGAAGGAGAAGGATTATCTCGAAATCCTTGGCCTTCTCTACACGCTTCTGCGCGAAATCAAGAGCAAGTCAAAAAGCGAGGTCGAAGGCCATATCGATAATCCGGATGAGTCCGCGATCTTCCAGGCCTATCCCGGCGTTTTGAAAAACACGGATCTGCGCTCATTCATCTGCGATTACTGCCGTCTCATCCTTGTCGGCAATGCGCGCCCGCATGAAGTTGAATCCCTGATGGAGGAGGAGATCAACACCATCCGCCATGACAAGCTGAAGGCTTATCACGCGCTATCGGGCATGAGCGACGGTCTTCCAGCGCTTGGCATCGTTGCCGCCGTGCTTGGCGTGATCAAGGCCATGGGCGCGATCAACAGCTCGCCGGAAGTTTTGGGCGGGCTCATTGGCGCAGCGCTTGTCGGCACATTCTTTGGCATCTTCATGTCCTATTCGGTGATCGGTCCGATTGCCACCAAAGTCAAAGTTGTGCGCGAGAAAAACCTGCGCATCTACTTCGTCGCCAAGCAAACTCTCATCGCCTATATGAACGGCTCGCTGCCGCAGATTTCGCTCGAGTTCGGCCGCAAGGCTATCTCCGCCAAGGACCGCCCATCAATAGATGCCGTCGAAGAGCAGACAATGAACGCCGGCCTGGCGAAGGCTGCCTGACATGGTCGAGTCAACTGCCACGCCGCTCTCCTTTCTCGACCACTTGCGCGCAAGCGCCGCCATACCCGCGGCGGAACCCGCAATTGCGGCGCAAAAATCGAAACAGATCAGCAGCGCCGTGGAACGCGCTTTGCTCGACTGTCTCGGTGCAAGCCTCAGTCTCGAGCTTGCAGGACAGCGGCTCGTTTCATCTACGGACTGGTTCTCAGGTCTTGATGCGGCGACAGCGGTTCTGGCACAGCCCGGAGAGGAGGGGTTGAATGAGGTTGCGCTGCTGACGCTGGATCGGCGCGCAGCCATTCTCCTGACAACGTCCCAGTTCGGCGGCTCCTCCATGCTGGGCCTGACAGATACGGGCCGCCCGCTTACCGATATCGAACAAGGCTTTCTGACCGAGTTTGGTGCTGCGCTTTTCGCCTCGGTAAGCCCATCGGCGAACGGCAATGTGTCTCCCGTCCAACTGCTTGAGCCGCAAGCGGCTTCTGCGTTCATCCAGAACGAAGTGATGCTGACCGCCTTTGAATTTTCAATTTTGCTCGGCGAAATCCGCATCGGGCTTGTCCTGGCCCTCCCTGCAGGCCCTGCTATGGCAGATCACGGCCCCGCCAATGAGAAGGCAGAAAACACCGCTTGGAAAAGCGCTGTCGGTTCAGAGCTGACGCGCTCGCGCGTAAAGCTCGAGGCGGTCGTTGATCTTGCCGCGCTGCCGCTCTCGCGACTGCGCATTCTGCTGCCTGGCGACATTATCCCGGTACCGGAGGGCGCGCTTGGCAAAACATTGCTCATCAGCCGCGGAGAAACGCTCTTGACAGGACGGCTCGGCAAGCTTGCCGGCGCCTACACGGTGCGGGTTACTTCCGTCGTCTCTGCCAAACCCAGCCCGCTCCATAATCTCATGAGCGCTGCAGGCGCAAAGACTAATTTGCAAAGCGAGACCCGTTGATGACCGCGCAGCCAATACCCGCCGGAACGCCCCTGGAAAAGACGAATCTGCTTGAGCAGTCCGAAGTGGAACTGAACAAAGCCATCGAAGAATTGCGTTCACTTCCTGGACGCGCACCCGTTGCGGCCGGTAATGGGTCAGATACGATGCTGATGAACATTCCGGTCGAGGTCCAACTCGTGATCGGCTCGCGCGAAATGACTGTTGCCGAACTCATGTCCATCGGCGAAGGCTCGACCGTCCCGCTTGACAGGCGGCTCGGTGAGCCTGCGGATATTGTCGTCAACGGCATCAAGATCGCGCGCGGCGAGATCGTGGTGATGCCGGATGATCAGTCGCGCTTCGGCTTCAAGATTTCTGAAATCCTCAAATGAGCGGTCCAGCGCGTTGAACAATTTTGCCCGTCCATCCAAGGCGCAGAAAGCGATGGCCATCCTTGTCGCGCTCGGAACGCCGCGCGCGACCGGTATTCTCAAATTCTTCAAGGATGATGAAAAGCGGGTGTTGATGAATGCGGCAAAGTCGCTGGCGCCCATCACTCAGCCCGAACTTGAGCGGCTGGTGAAGGAGCTGGAAACCGACTTCACAACGGGCGCGGGCATACTGGATTCCTCCGAGTTGATGGACGGCATCCTTACCGCCTCCATTACACCCGAAGAAATGGCGGCCCTCAATGCTCCTGCGCAAACCGTCGCTGCGGAGCCGGCGGCCAAGACGATCTGGGAGCTTCTGGACAATGAGGAGGACGCCGCGCTCGCGGCCTTTGTCCAGCGCGAGAACCATCAGGCTGGCGCTTATCTCCTCACACGGCTGCCCGGTACGAAGTCCGCCAATATTATCGCGGCGCTCGACCGGACCGCCCGCTCCTCCGTCATCACCCGCATGATGTCGATGGGCGCAGCGAGCGCGCCAGCCATCCGGGTCATGGAGCAAAAACTGGCTTTGGCGTTTGAGAAAAATGACAAGGGATTTGCGCAGGCCGGCAATTCGCGCGTCGCCAATATTCTCAACCAGCTCGACCGGCCAACTGCCGACGAAGTGCTCGTCGACATGCAGAGTGCGCTGGAGCCGGGCCGCGTTTCGGCGGTGAAGTCGCTATTGTTCCGTTTTGAGGACGTTGCCCAACTGGCCGACGCCGACCGTATGGCGGTCTTCGACCAGATCCAGCCGCCAGTGCTGACGCTCGCCTTGCGCAATGCCGAGCCTGCCCTCATTGAAATCATATTGGCATCAATTGGTGCGCGTTCGCGGCGCATGATTGAAAATGACCTTAAGACCGCTGCCAATGTGAAGCCGGCGGACATCACCGAGGCGCGGCGCCAGATAGTGGCTGCGGTCCTGCGTCTCTCGGCAGAGGGCCGTATCGCGCTGCCCGCGCAAGACCTTGCTGCATAACCGGTCCAATTTGTTATGGCTGAAGATACGGACAAGGAGAGCAAGACCGAAGACGCGACCGAGAAGCGCGTCAATGATGCGCTTGCCAAGGGTCAGATCGCCTTTTCACGCGAAGTGCCGGTTCTCGCGTCACTAATGTCCTTTGCGGCATTTCTCGCCGTCAGCGGTGATCAGTTCGCGCTTCAGCTGTCCTACCTGCTTGCCCGGGTGATGGAGCAGTCCGGCGAACTGCCGCTTAACAATTCCGTTGATGCGCTCTCCCTTTTTCAGCAGATCGTATTTGGCGCGGCATCTGTCGTGCTGCCCCTCTTTCTCCTGTTGATGGCCGCCGGAATCATCGCAGGCGCAGGGCAGAGTGAGCCGAGGCTGGTGCTTGAGCGCATCCAGCCAAAGTTCTCGCGCATCTCTCCCGCCGCGGGCTGGAAGAGAATCTTCGGCTCGCATGGCATGGTCGAGTTTGCCAAAGCGTTCGCCAAGCTCTGCTTCGCCTCGCTTGTGAGCTGGTACCTGATGGCAGGCCCGGCGCGACGCGCGCTTGAAGCCATGTATCAACAGCCGCAAATCATGCTGCAAAACCTGTCTGCCACAACGCTGCGTCTTCTATGGGGCATCTGCGCGGTCATGACGGTGATTGCCGCGTTCGATTTCTTCTGGTCACGCTTTTCCTGGCGCAAGGATCTGCGCATGAGCCGTCAGGAAGTGAAAGACGAGCACAAACTGTCAGAGGGCGATCCGCTGATGAAAGCGCGCATGCGCTCAATCGGCCGCGACCGCGCGCGCCGGCGCATGTTCAGCGATGTTCCAAGCTCGACGCTGATCGTTGCCAACCCCACACATTTCTCCGTTGCCTTGCGCTACGACCAGGCAAAGGACGCCGCGCCGGTGGTTGTTGCCAAGGGCCAGGACCTGATCGCCCTCAAAATCCGCGAAATCGCTGAGGCAAACAATATTCCGGTTTTCGAGCAAGTCGAACTAGCGCGCGGCCTCTACAAGTCGGTTCAGATCGGACAGACAATTCCCCCGGTTTTCTATCAGGCAATCTCGGAACTCATCCGTGCCGTTTACAGCGCCAAAAAATAGGGTCAGTCATAGTCATGTTGAGTGAGCAATACTCTCTTGAGCGCGAACAGATTATCGCAGAAGCCATCGCGCCCTTCGCTGCGGAGCTGCGTCTGGTCAATGTCGAACACTACATCGCCTTCATGGTTCTGGAGCGCTACGCGTTTATCGCCGACATTGTGAAATCATCCGCAGAGCTCCATTTTGCGCCCGGCTTCCTCGAACTTGGTCATGGCGGTGATGTGCGGCTGGACTGGGACTCGCAACCGTCCATCACGCTTGATCTCATCATGCGGTCCGCCGGGCTGACGGCCTGTTTTTCGCTGACCATGACAGGAGGAACCGCCGGCATTGAGCTCAGATACATTGCCTTTTCAGCGCCGGCTTCCTGCGCGCGGGCCAATACAGTTTTTCTCAAGCAATCCATTGCGGCAAACTGTATTGAAAAGCCGGCTAAATTGCACGCCGGTTCTGCTCCCTGAATCCGTGTCCAGGACTTTTGTTCAATGAAACAAACCGAGCCGGAGCGCCTTGGCGACTGCCTGTACGCGATTGACGCAGTCGAGCTTGCGGGCGGCGGCGATCAGATAATGGTTGACCGTGTGCTCGGACAGTTTGATGATCGATGAGATTTCGCTGCTCGTCTTGCCCTCGGCAGTCCAGCGCAGGCAATCGAGTTCCCTTGAGGTCAGACCGAGCGCGGCAGGCCGGTCTGGAATCGCGCGCTGCGCCAGATGCGAGAACAGTTCAAGGCTGGCGAATATCAGGCGGGAGAAATCAGGCCTTTCAGCCGCCTCGCCGCGAAAGACGACAAGATAGCCGCATTGACCTGTGCCGGATTTCATCGGCAGGCAATATCCGGACAGATTTGTGGCCTGTCCGACCGGCGTTGGCCGCGCGTCATTATTGGTGCAGATGTGCCAGTGAAATGGCTCAAATCCTTGACCCGCCCTGCGAGCAAGCGATGACAACCTGAAATCGAACAGGCTTATAACCGGACGGATAACGTCATCATCCACATTTGTGAGAAGCACCTCGCTGCCGCGCAAGGGCCCATAGTTTGCACCGAAAGCGCAAAGGACGAAGTCGCGAAAGCTGGTGCGGGCAAGTTCATCCAGAAATACGTCTTGGTGGCCGATTTCCTGGCTTGAAACCCATGCGTCCGTTTCAAACGTCAAAGTGAGCGCTTCGTTCATGTCAATTACCCAGGTCCGCGAATCAGCATGGGCATCAACATAGACGTGTATTTAAAATTGAAAACATATTTCTAATACAACCATTTAGCGGCGCTTCTAACGCGCGGTTGACCAGGCAAACCAGAGCGCCACTGCCGCCAGCAGGGCTGAGAGAACCCGCCTTATCATCCGCTCCCGCGCCGGGTTTGCCAGAAGCGGCGCCAGCGAGCCGCCCAGCAGAACGATGAGACCATGCACGGCCGTGGCGATTGCAACATAGGCTGCGGACAGGATCAGGGTTTGAATGAGCACCGGTTTGCCGGCATCGACGAAGTTTGGCAGCACTGCAACGTAAAACACCGCCGCCTTGGGATTGAGAAGATTGGTGATAAGTCCGCGATTGAAGTTTCGGGCGTCGCTGGGCGCATCTGTTTCTGCCGGTTCGCCCACCCAGCCCGCGTAAGCAAGCCATAACAAATAGAGCACACCCGCCCATCTCAGGCCTTCATAAAGCAGCGCCGAAGACTGGATCAGCGCCGCCACGCCGAACGCTGCAATGACTCCAATGGAAGCCAGACCAAGGGCAACGCCCGCCACTGTCGCAAACCCGGCCCGCCATCCATTCGAGACCGAAATTATGGCAAGATAGGTCATGTTCGGCCCTGGCGTCAGCTCGATCAGGAGTGCGCCCAGCGCAAACTGCCAGAGTGCGGATGGCAGGCTTGCCATAATCTCCTGCATCAGCGCTGCTCCGATTGCCGCAGCCGCTTTTCAAGCGCGCGCAGCGCCAGCGACAGGCCCACAGTCATGATGAGATAAATATAGGCGACGATGGAATAGGTCTCGAAAAAGCGGAATGAGCCGGAGGCGTAGACCTTGCCCATCTGGGTGATGTCGGCCACGCCCAGCACCGAGACGAGCGAGGAATCCTTCACCATGGCGATGAAATCATTGCCGAGCGGCGGCAATATGGTCTTGATCGCCTGCGGAAACACAACGAGCCGGAACCGAAACCAGCCGGGCAGGCCGAGCGCCTTGGCCGCTTCAATCTGCCCCTTGTCCACCGCCAGAATGCCGGCCCGGAACACTTCCGACAGAAAGGCCGAATAGCCGATCGTCAGCGCAATGATGGCGCGCCACAGAAGCGGGAAGTCGCGCACGCCCATCGGCCCGGTGATCCCGGCGCTTTGGAGCGGCGCGGTTATGAAGTTCCAGAATGCCACAAAAGCCGGCGCGCCGACAAAGGCGATGTAGAACAAAAGCACAAGCACAGGCACGCCCCGGATGATCTCGACGTAGAAGCGGGCAATCTGGCGCAGGACTTTGGATTTCGACAGGCCCATCACCGCCAGCAGCAGCCCCAGCGCGGAGGCCAGGAGGAAGCCAGCGACTGTCACAAACAGCGTTATGCCAATGCCCTTGGCCACCGTTTGGAACACTTGCCGGTAAAGGCCGTTCGCCGCGATGACAAGGCCGAGCCCGACGGCGATCAGAACCGCCGCCGCCAGCCAGTACGGAAACTCGCTATCGTCTGGTTTGGAAGGGCCGCCCGCCATGGATTGTCCCGGCCCGGCTCAGATCATTCGCCGAACTTATAGTCCACAAACCACTTCTTGTTCAGCGCCTCCAGCGTGCCGTCAGCCTTCAGCACGGCAATGGCCGCATTGACAGGCGCGACAAGCTCGGAGCCTTTGGGAAAGATGAAGCCGAAATCCTCCGAACCTAGCGGCCCGCCAATCAGCTTCAGCTTGCCATCGGACGCGTCAACATAGCCTTTGCCAGCCGTGCCGTCGGTCAAAACCGTATCCACATCGCCGGCCTTTAGCGCCTGCACCGTTGCGCCGAATGTCTCGAACAACTTGATGCGCGGATTGTCCTCCTTGCCGTCGAGCACTTCGTAGACGGCCGTGTAAAACGGTGTCGTGCCCGCCTGCGCGCCGACCAGACCTTCCGTGAAAGCGCCGAAGGTCTTGGCGTCGGTGAACCGGCTTTCATCGCCACGCACCAGCATAAACTGCTCCGAGCGCATATAAGGGTCGGAAAAATCCACCTTCTCCTTGCGCTCGTCCTTGATTGTGATGCCGGTCATGCCGATTTCATATTGCTTGTCCGATACGGACTGGATCATCGCGTCCCAGGATGTGTTCTGGTATTCGACGGTGAAATTCAGCCGCTTGGCGATCTCCCCCATCGCGTCATATTCCCAGCCAATCTGCTTGCCGGACTTCGGATCGACAAATTGCAGCGGCGGATAGGCGTTTTCCGTGACGACTACGACCTTTTTGCCCGCAAGGTTTGGCAGGTCGGCGGCAAACGCCGAAAAGCTCAGGAGAACAGCGGATGCTGCGGCGGCAAGCGACAGGAACTTTGACATCGGAAACTCCTCGAAAAGACGGAATTGCACGGGATTTTTCTCTTTGGTCAGAAACCAGAATGTCACAGGCAAAGACGGGATGGCAAGGGGCTGTCGCTTAAGAGGCCGTTTCGAAAATTGGCCAGCTGAGTCAGCTGGTGCGGTTTTCGAGAACCGGAGCGGAGCGAACTGAAGTTCGTGAGCACCGGAAGCGGAGAAAACTGCATCAGATGGCCGGTCGGGCGAGGTTTCAAAACGGACTCTAAGCCGCTTCCTGCTCGACGCAGATCTTCTGCGCATCCTCGGCAAAGAGCTTTTCCTTGAGCAGGCGGCAATAATAGGGCGCGCCTTCGGGGTGCTGGCGGGCAAAGTGTTTGCAGCTCTGGCAAATGCCAAACGGCCGGCTGCCATTGGATTTCAGCAGCGCTGACACCAGCCGCGTCAATGCGGAGGTGACCGCCGATTTGATGGCCGGATCGAGCGTGCCGACAGCGCGGTAAATCTTCGACAGCCCGTCATCCATCAGCATTTCAACGCCGGCATCCGTCAGCTTCAGCCGCACCGAGCGCTTGTCCTCGCCCGCCGCCTTCGCGACCAGCCCGCGCTTTTCCAGCGAGATCACCGTCTGTGACACTGTGCCCTTGGTCGAACCCAGCCACAGCGTCAGCGCGCCGGGCGTTGCGGAGAAGCGGTTGGCCGAGGCGAGATAGCGCAACGCCTCCCACTGAGCCGGCTTCAGTCCACGCGCATGCCCGGCATTCAGCGCTATGCGCGAGAGCCTGTCGATCAGTTCCGTCACCAGCTTGTCACTCATGATCTATGGTATCGTTTCGATACTTGGCTTGCAAGTCTTGTGCTGAAGCAATGAATGGTCGTAGCGACTCAATAGTAATAGACATGGAGGCGTGGGACCCGGTCTTGCCGTGCTGCAACCGGTCGCAGCCCCATAAGACATTGCCGCTGCTTTGCGTCACCGGCGTCATGGAATTGGCGTCAGGCGATCTGTCGCTTCCGACAAATTACCAAAGCCAAATGGCGAAAAAGGGCGCGAAATCCGCGCCCTTTTTCAAACGGGATAGTTTGTGAAGCTTATTCGGTGACAGCCTCTGCCACGGCGACATTGGCCTCTGACACCTTCTCCGCCTTGCCCGTCACCGGAACAACGACCTTGGCCTTGCGCGGGTCCTTGCGCTCGGCGATGCGGGCGCTCTTGCCGGTCAGGCCGCGCAGGTAATAGAGCTTGGCGCGGCGCACACGGCCGCGGCGGACGACATCAACGCCCTCAACGATTGGCGAATAGATCGGAAACACGCGCTCAACGCCCTCACCATAGGAGAGCTTGCGCACGGTGAAATTCTCGTTGAGGCCGGCGCCATTGCGGGCGATGCACACGCCCTCATAAGCCTGCACGCGGGTGCGTGTGCCTTCGGTGACGCGCACATTGACGCGGACCGTGTCGCCGGGCTGAAATTCGGGGAGCTTGCGCTTGGCTTCAATGCGGGCGCGCTGCTCGGCATCGAGTTGCTCGATAATGTTCATCGGGGTAGTCCTTCTTGTTCAAATGCCCAGAGCGCCCTGCACTTGACCTGGACCGTCATGCGGCAGGTCTATGCCCTTTGCAAAAAAAGGCAGGGGCGAATTCAGCGTTTCTTGATTTCGCGATGATCCAAAACTCTTGATGGCTTTGGTTTCGGGCGTGCCGATACACGATGGCGGGTGGCTTGTCACGCCCAAAGAGTCATTTTCGCGGTTTCAAGAGGTCAGGCCGCCGCGCCCGCGTCAGCTCCAGCGCTTTATCCCGCCTCCATTCCTCAATCTTCCGGTGATTGCCCGAAATCAGCACATCGGGAATGCCCAGCCCCTCGAACTCCGCCGGCTTGGTGTAATGCGGATATTCGAGCAGCCCGCCCTCAAAACTCTCGGAAATCCCGGACTCCTCATTGCCCATCACCCCCGGCAAAAGCCGCACAATTGCGTCGAGCAGCACCAGCGCCGCCGGTTCGCCGCCGGATAGGATATAGTCGCCTATTGACACTTCCTCGAGCTGGCGCGCTTTGATCAGCCGCTGGTCCACGCCCTCAAACCGCCCGCAGATCAGCGTCACGCCCTCGCCCTCGCTCAGATTTCTCACCCGCGCCTGCGTCAGCGGAGCG
Source organism: uncultured Alphaproteobacteria bacterium (assembly GCA_963792485.1). Taxonomy (GTDB): domain Bacteria; phylum Pseudomonadota; class Alphaproteobacteria; order Rhizobiales; family Rhizobiaceae; genus JANOYJ01. The sequence goes on along the minus strand of CAWBWL010000001.1, from coordinate 146,949 downwards.
CCGCGCGGCGACAGCAGCAGGCGCGGACCGGCCTTGCCCACACTGTCAATGGCGCGCGCCAAAACATCCGCCCGCATCACCATGCCCGCCCCGCCGCCCGCTGGCGTGTCATCGACATTGCGGTGCTTGCCTCTGGCAAAATCACGGATTTGCACTGTGTCGAGTGACCACAGCCCCGCGCCCAGCGCCTTGCCGGAGAGCGACTGGCCCAGAAAGCCCGGAAACATTTCCGGATACAGCGTCAGGACGGTTGCGCGAAAGCTCATTCCAGATCGTCTTTCGTCGGCGCTTCGTCGCGTATGCCCGAGGCCGCAGCGTCAATCTGCGCAAAGCCGCCCGCCACATCCACCACAGGCACAGCAGCTTTGGAAAACGGGATCATCCGCAGTTTTCCGTCCGGACATTTGATTTCCAGAATGTCCCCCGCGCCAAATTCAAACACCGCCGCCACATGACCCCAGTCATGCCCCGTTTCGTCCCGAACCTTGAGCCCCGCCAGATCGGCATAGAGAAACTCGTCTTCGTCCTTCTCCACCTTGTCCAGCGCCGCGCGCTCGACAAACAGCTGCGTTCCGTTCAGCTTCTCTGCCTGCGTCCGGTCCTCAATGCCCTTGAACTTGGTGATCAGCACTGTCTTTTGCGCCCGGCCACGCTCGATCTCGAATGCGCGCCCGGCGCTGTCGGTGAAGTGCTTGTACCCAATCAGCGCCAAGGGTTCAGCCGTCAGCGAATTGACCCGCACCTCGCCCTTCAGGCCCTGCGCAGCGCCGATTGTGGCCATGAGGATTTGGGAAGAAGGTTTCACCAACGCGCGTATCCACTTGCAATTCGCAGACCCGCGCCAGTCCGTCATCCCGGAATTGCGCAGCAATATCCGGGACCCATTCCGGCAAAGAGCGTCATTTCGGACCCTTTGCCAACCGCCAGCATTCCGGCATGGGTCCCGGATAGCGCTTCGCGCCTCCGGGATGACGGCCAGCTGGGCCGCTTCACGCGTGCTTAACGCCAAGAGCGAGGCCCGCCAAGCTGTTTCACTCTTCGCTAACCATGGGCAAGCGACAATAAAGCATGCAAGAGCCCTTCCTCATCACCGCCAAGCCCGAGCTCGCCCATGCCCGCGCGCTGTGGCTGACTAACCTTGAACATGGCAAGCGCTTCTCCCTCCATACGCTTGACGCCTATGAGCGCGATACGCGGCAGTTTTTTCAGTTCTTGACCGGCCATTGCGGCGGCGCGCCGGGGATTGCCGATATCAAGGATCTGCGCCCATCGGACTTTCGCGCCTTTCTCGCCCGCCGCCGCAATGAGGGCGCGGGCGTGCGCACTTTGGGGCGCTCGCTCGCGGGCGTGCGCTCATTCCTGAAGCACCTTGAGCGCGAAGGTCTGGTCAATGCCGCCGGCGCCCGCGCCTTGCGCGCGCCGAAACAGCCTAAATCCCTGCCAAAGCCGCTTGCGCAGGACAAAGCGCTCCGCGTAGCCGCCTCTGCGGGCGAACTGGCGGATGAGCCCTGGATCGCCGCCCGCAATGTGGCGGTCCTGACGCTGCTTTATGGATGCGGCCTGCGCATTTCCGAGGCGCTGGGGCTGGCGAGCACAGACATCACTGAAGGCCAGCGCAGCCTTAGCATCACCGGTAAAGGCTCGAAGACGCGTATCGTGCCGCTCCTGCCGGCCATTCATACAGCGATCACCGAGTACCGGCGCTTAAGCCCGTATGATCTCAATGGCGAAACGCCGCTGTTTCGCGGCGCGCGCGGCGGGGTGCTGCATGCGGCCATCATCCAGCGCGAAATGGCCAAGCTGCGCAGCGCACTCGGCCTGCCGGACACCGCCACGCCGCACGCACTGCGCCATTCCTTCGCCACCCATCTTCTGTCGGCAGGCGGCGATCTGCGCTCTATTCAGGAACTGCTCGGCCATTCGAGCCTTTCAACGACGCAGATATACACTGCGGTGGATTCGGGGCGGCTCTTGAGCGCTTGGCGTGATGCGCATCCGCGGGCTTGATACGGACTCGCTTTTGCCTTTCAATTCAGGTTTGGCGAGCATCGCTCGCAGATACTTGTAATGAAAAGGGCTTGAACCCATGCGTTTCACCAACCGCCGCGCGGTCATCACAGGCGGAGCCTCCGGCATTGGCGAGGCCGTCGCCAGGCGCATTGCATCCGAGGGCGGGCGCGTGGCTGTGTGGGACATGAATGGCGGCATCAGGACGGATGTGTCCGACTACGCTTCTGTCGAGCGTGCGCTCAAGCAAACGCTTGAGCGAGCTGGGCGGCGTTGATATTCTCGTCAACTGCGCGGGCATTACCGGGCCGACCGTGCCGGTGGCGGAGTTTCCGATTGCGGACTGGCAGAAAGTCATGGCGATCAACCTCAACGGCACGTTCCATACTTGCCGGGCGGTGGTTCCGCACATGAGCGCGCAGGATTATGGCCGCATCGTCAACATCGCCTCCATCGCCGGCAAGGAGGGCAATCCGAACGCCTCCGCCTATTCCGCGTCAAAGGCTGGCGTCATCGGCCTGACCAAATCCCTTGGCAAGGAACTGGCCAAGACCAAAATCACAGTGAACTGCGTCACGCCCGCAGTCATCCGTACGCCGATCCTCGATCAACTGCCGCAGAGCCAGATCGATTTCATGCTGTCGAAAATCCCGATGGGGCGCACCGGGACGCTGGATGAGGCGGCAAGCCTTGTGTGCTGGCTGGCGAGCGAGGAGTGCTCGTTCTCCACCGGCGCCGTGTTCGACCTGTCAGGCGGCAGGGCGACGTATTGAGTCTGGCGGAAAGTTCAATTTCATTCGCCGCTTTAACGCTTTCTCGTCACTTTCGCCGGTAGATTAATGGCATGATCTCAGCTTTTGCCATTCTCAACACCTTCCGCCGCCCTGAATCCGCGCTTCGCTGGATCGCCATGGCGAACACGCTGTTCTTTGCGAGCTTCCTCGCCGTCCTGCTCCTGGCCTCGTCCAAAGCGAATGCGCAGGATGTGGTCTGCACCGGCGAGAATATGGTCGCTGCACTGCAGAAGGATGACCCCGCCGCCTATGCCAGGCTCGAGGCGGAGGAAGCCGCGACGCCAAACAGCGTGCACCGGCTCTGGAAAGTCGAGAAGGCGGGCCTTGAGCCGTCTTTTCTGTTCGGCACCATGCACATGACCGACCCGCGCGTCATTGATCTGACGCCGGAGGCGCGCGCTGCTTTTGAGACCGCTGACACGGTGATCATTGAATCCACAGAGATCCTTGACCCGGCACTTGCCGCCAAAGCGCTGCTGTCGCGCCCCGATCTGACGATGTTCACCGATTCCAAAACCCTGACCTCGTTCCTGAACGAAGCTGAGAAGAAGACCCTTGAGAGCGGCCTGAAGTCGCGCGGCATTCCGCTGGTCACAGTCAACAAGATGAAGCCGTGGATGATTGCGGGTCTGGTCGCGCTGCCCGCCTGCGAGTTGAACCGCAAACAGGGCGGCGCGCCATTTCTCGATATCAAACTGGCGCAGGATGCCAAGGCGGCGGGCAAATCCGTCGAGGGCCTTGAGACAATCGTCGAGCAGCTCGACGCCATTGCCTCGCTGCCCATGGAATTTCACGTCAAGGGCCTCGCCGAAATGCTGGCGCTTGGCGACAAGATGGATGACGTGATGGAGACGATGATCGCGCTTTATGTTGAAGGGCGCACCAGCATGATCATGCCGTTCCTCAAATCCATGTCGCCCCCGAACGCATCAGACGCCGCAAATTACGGTGAGTTCGAAGAGCGGATGATCAACGCCCGCAATCTCATCATGGCGGAGCGTGGCGAGGCATTTCTCGCAAAAGGCAACGCCTTTATCGCCGTCGGCGCTCTGCATCTGCCTGGAGAGAAGGGCTTGGTCGAGCTTCTCAAAGCAGGCGGCTACACGCTGACGCCGCTGGCAAAATGACTATCCGCTCACCCTCGCCAGCATCGCCGGGACAATCACCCGGTGGAACGGTTTCACGAGCGACAGGTAAACCCGTCCGAGCCGGTTGTGCGTTTTCACGACAGTTGACGCAGTGACGGACTGCCTGCCGCCGCCAAGGTCCTTCACGTCGACCAGCAGGCGGAAATCCAGATGCCTGTCATTCATGCCAAGCATCAGCCGCTGCGGCTTTTGGTCGAGGATCGGGAAAATGCCAATATTGCCGGCTGTGGCCTTTTCCCGCGCCGGATCCTCACCCGGCTTCAGGCCAAAAGGCTTCACTAAAATCGTGCGCAGCCGCAGCAGGAAATTGATCCAGCTTGGCGCGCCATACACCGCCCGCCGCGCGGCCTCTGCTGGGTCGAGATTCTGCCCCGCGATGGTCACCTGATAGGCGTCGCCAAACTGCGCGCCGGGAAGGATGGTTTCAGGGTGGGCGAAGGGGATTTCGAAGGGCTTCATAGGCGGACTCCTTTGACGGGATTTTGTGCCTTGATGCGCCGAGCTCCTATGTGGCGCAGTGCCGCACGGGTCAGGGCGTCTTCAACGCTTCGTTGAACGCTACCAGCTCCACCGTGTTGCCATCCGGGTCCTGCGTGAACACGCCCCGCCAGCCCACCCAGTCGAAAACCTCGACATCATAGGCAATGCCCCTCGCCTCATACCACCGCATCAAAGCATCCTGCTCCTCAAAAGGCAGACTGAGGGCAATGTGATGCAGTGAAGATTGCGCCCCGGCGAGCGGCGGGTTGGACGCATTAGGCTTGGCATCCTTGGTGCCAGCGCCGTTACGGAACAGCGCCAGCACATTTGTATGTCCGGCCACGCCCTCGGAAATGCGGAAGAAGGCGATGCCCGGCCCCTCGGCAAGGCTCATCACTTCCAGCCCGATCACATTGCGGTAAAAGGCGAACATCGCCTCAAAATCCACGCAGCGGATGGCGATCTCGCCAAGGCCTCCGACTTTGAAGCCCCGGTCTTTCATCTACTTCTTCTCAAACAAATCAATGATGCGAAAGAGGAATCCAAACGAGAACAACCAAGCAGCGATTGACGCAATTATGTCCAACGATGTCGAAGCATGCGCCACCCACTCAGACTCTGCAAATGTCCACCTCAAATCTATTGCCGCCTTTGAAAGGTAGCCAATTCCGACCTGAAAATAGAGCTTATTCAATATTTCCAAAAACAGAGCGGCAATACCCAATCCAACAACACTGTGGCTCAGCCATTTTCGCAGGGCCTGTCTCATATATGGATCGACTTCGCAAAAGTCCCCAGCGCCGCCTCTCGCACCGCCTCGCTCATCGTCGGATGCGCATGGCAGGTGCGGGCGAGATCCTCGGACGAGCCGCCGAACTCCATCAGCACCGCGCATTCATGGATAAGCTCGCCTGCCGCATGGCCCAATATGTGCACGCCGAGCACGCGGTCAGTCGCCGCGTCGGCGAGGATTTTGACGAACCCGTCCGTGTGCTGCATGGCGCGGGCGCGGCCATTAGCGGTGAAGGGAAATTTGCCGGCTTTGTAGGCGATACCCGCCGCCTTCAGCTCTTCCTCGGTCTTGCCGACGGACGCCACTTCCGGCGCGGTGTAGACGACGCCGGGGATAACATCGAAATTCACATGACCATGCTGCCCCGCCATGATCTCGGCGACGGCGACGCCCTCGTCCTCCGCCTTGTGCGCTAGCATCGGACCTTTGACCACGTCGCCTATGGCGTAAATGCCGGTGACCGATGTCTGCCATCGGCCGTCAATTTCGACGCGCCCGCGCTTGTCCATGACGATTCCGGCCTCCGCCAGACCCAGCCCGTCGGTGAACGGCTTGCGGCCCTGTTGCGACGAGGACCACATCGGCCTCAATCGTCTCCGCCGCACCACCCGCCACGGGTTCAAACGTAACCGTTGCTCCTTTCTTGGCCTTGGCGACGCCAGTGACCTTGGAGTTCATCTTGAACACCATGCCCTGCTTTTCCAGCATGCGCTGAAACTGCTTGGACACATCGCCGTCCATGCCGCCCAATACAGCGCCGAGATATTCAACCACCGTGACCTTCGCGCCAAGCCGCGCCCAGACTGAGCCGAGCTCCAGCCCGATCACCCCGCCGCCGACCACGACCAGATGGCTCGGCACCTTGTCCAGCGCGATGGCGCCGGTGGAGGAGATTATGGTCTTCTCGTCGAACTCGACGCTGACGCCCGGAATGCCGGCGACATCCGAGCCGGTGGCTATGACGATGTTCTTGGTCTCGACAATCGTCTCCGCGCCGTCCGCCGCCGTCACCTTGACCTTGCCCTGGCCAAGCACCGAGCCTGTTCCGATGAAACTGTCGATCTTGTTCTTCTTGAACAGGAAGGCAACGCCGGAAACATTGGCCTTCACCACCGCATCCTTGTGCGCCATCATTTTTGTGAGGTTCAGTTTGGGTTTCGAAATCTCAACACCAAGCGCATCGAACGAATGCCCCGCCTCATCGAACACTTCCGAGGCATGCAGCAGCGCTTTGGACGGAATGCAGCCAATGTTGAGACAGGTGCCGCCAAACGTGTCGCGCTTCTCCACGACCGCCACCTTCAACCCCAGCTGCGCCGCCTTGATCGCGCAGACATAGCCGCCGGGGCCGGAGCCGATTATCACAACATCATAAGCCATAAGCCTCGTCCTTCACTTCGCGCCTATTCCTGACACGCTTTCATCCTGAACACATCCTCAGCCTTTGGCGGCGAGGGCATGGAATTCTTGAATGTGTGGCCCTGAACCGACCGCGAAAAATCGGGCAGCAGCAGCGCTTCGGCATGATCCGAGCCGCGCTTGCCAAGCAAGGGCGCGCTTGCCTCTTTGGTCAGGCCATAGATGACACCCTGCCAGACGGTGCAGGCCTCCAGCTCTTCACCGGTCACATCACCTTCCGGGCAGCTGTCCATGACAATCCCGTTCGGGCGATCAGGATTTTCGCTCCACATGACGACGCCTTGCAGTTCCTGGCCATTTATGCGGATCGAGAAGGCATGCTCGGCGGCCTGGCCCTCTGCGGGCGGCGGGGTGAAGGTGAGCGACTGGCCGATGCTGTCTTCGTAGATGGCGAGTTCCTGCGGGCAGGCGGCGAATGCGGGGGTGGAGAGCATAAGCGAAATCACAAGGCTCGGCGCCAAGCGCCCCTCTCTGTCCTGTCGGACATCTCTCCCGCGAGGGGAGAGATCGCTCGCGTCACGGTCTTCCCCTTTCCTCCGCCATTGCAAGCAAAGGGCAAGGCGGCGGCGCAGCGATCTCCCCCCTTGCGGGGGAGATGCCGACAGGCAGAGGGGGGCGCCTCGCGCCAAACGGTTAAGCGATCTCATCGCCCCACCCTCGCCTGCGAGAAGGCTATCCTCAGACCGAGCGCGACCACCATTACGGCGAAGACAGCCATGAGGCAGGTGAATTCTGATAGGTATTGAGTCATAAACGCTCTCCTTCAGCCTTCCCCCTTGCGGGGAAGGTGGCCGCGTCAGCGGCCGGATGGGGGTGGCGAGGGAAGTGCGAGGGTGCAGAAAAGACTTCCTGTCTGGTTCTGCGAGCTTGCATCTTCCTCACCACCCCCATCCGTCAGCTCCGCTGACACCTTCCCGCAAGGGGGAAGGCTCTCCCCCTACAAATCCAGCACCAGCCGCTCCGGATCCTCCAAACTCTCCTTCACCCTAACAAGAAACGTCACCGCCTCCTTGCCGTCCACAATCCGGTGGTCATAGCTCAGCGCCAGATACATCATAGGCCGGATGACAATCTGCCCGCCGACCACGACGGGCCGCTCCTGAATTTTGTGCATGCCCAAAATGCCGGACTGCGGCGCGTTGAGGATGGGCGTAGACATCAGCGAGCCATAGACACCGCCATTGGAAATGGTGAACGTGCCGCCCTGCATGTCGGACAATTGCAGCTGACCATCGCGGGCCATTTTGCCGAGGCGGCCTATGTCCTTTTCGATCTCGGCGATCGTCATCCTGTCCGCATCGCGCACGACAGGAACGACAAGCCCCTTGTCCGTGCCAACGGCGACGCTGACATGGGCGAAGTTTTTGTAGATGATATCCGTGCCGTCGATCTCGGCATTGACCGCCGGGATTTCCCTAAGCGCATGCGTGACGGCTTTGGTGAAGAAGCCCATGAAGCCGAGCTTCACGCCATGCTTCTTTTCAAACACATCCTTGTAGCGGTTGCGCAGATCCATCACCGCGCTCATGTCCACTTCGTTGAAGGTGGTCAGCATGGCGGCATTTGTCTGCGCCTCTTTCAGGCGCCGCGCGATAGTCTGGCGCAGCTTGCTCATGCGCACGCGCTCCTCGCGCGCCGCATCATCGGGCGCTGAAGACACGCGCGGCGCGGCGGCTACGAGCGCTGGCGCGACGCCGGGCGAGGCGGCCCCCTTGGCAATCGCGTCGATCACATCGCTCTTGAGCACCTGTCCGCGCTTGCCTGAACCCTCGTCAACGCTCACCCCGCTTTCCGCCATCATCTTGGCAGCGGCGGGTGCTGGCGGCATGGCGGTTGCCGCAGCTGGCGCTGGCACAGCCTTGGCAGGTTCCGCCGCCTTTGCCGGGGCAGGGGCGGCCGCCGCTGCGCCTTCGGCAATCGTGCCCAGCAGCCCACCCGGCGCAACCGTGTCGCCCTCCTTCACAGATATTTCCGACAGCGTGCCGGATGCGGGCGAGGGCACTTCGATGGAGACCTTGTCGGTCTCCAGCTCGAGCAAAACCTCGTCGGCCTTCACAGTGTCGCCCGCCTTTTTCAGCCATTTGCCGACCGTGGCTTCAGATACGGATTCGCCCAAGGTTGGTACGCGGATTTCTTTAGCCATTTTCGTTCCTGACCAGATTCTTGTGTTCGAAATAGTTCTGCACCTTCAGCGCTGCCGGTCATCCGCTCTTCGGGCAAGGAATTTCGGTGACAGTTTACTTAATTCTTCCATCAACCGCGACCAGTTGCCTTCGCCGTTGCAAGAATTAAGTAAACTGTCACCGAAATTCCTTGCCCGAAGAGCGGATGAGGGGCAGCGCCTGGAGTAAACAATAAGCATTCTCAGCTCCCCAACGCGTCTTCAAGAAATGCGTTCAGCTGGGCAAGATGTTTGGACATCAGCCCCGTCGCGGTCGAGGCAGAAGCGGGGCGGCCGGTGTAGCGGACACGTTGATGCTTGGCGTCGATATGGGCGAGCACCCATTCGAGATACGGATCGACGAAGGCCCAGGCGCCCATGTTCTTCGGCTCTTCCTGGCACCAGACCATTTCCGCATTCTTGAAGCGCGACAGCTCCGTGATCAGCGCCTTGGCCGGGAATGGATACAGCTGCTCGAGCCGCAGCAGATAGACATCATTGATCCCGCGCCGTTCGCGCTCCTCGTAAAGGTCGTAATAGACCTTGCCGGAGCACAGCACCACGCGGCGGATTTTGGAATCCTTCACGAGCTTGATGGGCTCATCCTTCAGATATTGCGCGTCGTCCCACAGCAGGCGGTGGAACGAGGATTCGGCGGACATGTCCGCCAGCGTCGAAACAGCGCGTTTGTGCCGCAAGAGCGACTTTGGTGTCATCAGGATCAGCGGCTTGCGGAAATCGCGGCGCAGCTGGCGGCGCAATATGTGGAAGTAGTTGGATGGCGTGGTGACGTTTGCCACCTGCATATTGTCCTCCGCGCACATCTGCAGAAAGCGCTCCAGCCGCGCTGAAGAATGCTCCGGTCCCTGTCCCTCATAGCCATGCGGCAACAGGCAGACGAGGCCGGACATGCGCAGCCATTTGCGCTCGCCCGACGAGATGAACTGGTCGAACAGAACCTGCGCGCCATTGGCGAAATCGCCGAACTGCGCCTCCCACAGCGTCAGCGCATTCGGCCGGGCGAGCGAGTAGCCATATTCAAACCCAAGCACCGCCTCTTCCGACAACATCGAGTTGATCACTTCAAACCGCGCCTGCGCCGGAGAGAGATTGGCGAGGGGGATGTAGCGCTCTTCGTTTTCCTGATCGTAGAGAACCGAGTGGCGCTGCGAGAAGGTGCCGCGCTCCGAGTCCTGACCGGACAGCCGAATCTTGTGGCCGTCGAGGCAGAGCGAGCCAAGCGCCAGCGCCTCCGCCATTGCCCAGTCAATCCCCTCGCCGGTCTCCATCATTTTGGCGCGGCCTTCGAGGAAGCGCTGGATCGTCTTGTGTGCGTTGAAGCCCTCGGGCAGCGTGGTCAGAACCTTGCCGATTTCCTTCAGCTGCTTGAGAGGAACCGCCGTCTTGCCCCGGCGCGGATCGTCCTCGTCATCCGCCTTGCGCAGGCCTGACCAGACGCCGTCGAGCCAGTCGGCCTTGTTCGGCTTGTAGGCTTGGCCCGCCTCATATTCGATCTCAAGCTTGGCGCGCCAATCCGCTTTCATCGCGTCAAATTCGGCCTCGCTGATCACGCCCTCGCTGACAAGCTTCTTGCCGTAGATTGTCGCCGTCGTCTCGTGGCTGCGGATATTTTTGTACATGATCGGCTGGGTAAACGCCGGCTCATCGCCTTCATTATGGCCGTAGCGGCGGTAGCAGAACATGTCAATGACGACAGGCTTGTGAAACTTCATCCGGTATTCGACCGCGATCTTTGTGGCGAACACAACGGCTTCCGGATCATCGCCATTGCAATGGAAAATCGGCGCCTCGATCATCTTGGCCACATCCGATGGATAGGGCGAAGAGCGCGAGAAGCGCGGATTGGTGGTGAAGCCGATCTGGTTATTGATGATGAAATGCACAGTGCCGGCGACCCGATGCCCGCGAAGGCCGGACAGGCCAAGAATTTCGGCCACCACGCCCTGGCCGGCAAATGCCGCGTCGCCATGCAGCAAAAGCGGCATGACTTTCACCCGTTCGCGCAGTGGGATGATGTCGCCCTCGAAAACGGTTGCCATCTGGTCCTGCTTGGCGCGGGCTTTGCCCATCACCACCGGGTTGACGATCTCCAGATGCGATGGGTTCGCCGTCAGCGACAAATGCACCTTGTTACCGTCGAACTCGCGGTCGGACGAGGCGCCAAGATGATATTTCACATCGCCCGAGCCCTCCACTTCCTCCGGCGCATAGGAGCCGCCCTTGAATTCGTGGAAACACGGCGCGGTGGGGCTTCGCCATGAACTGGGTGAGCACATTCAGGCGCCCGCGGTGCGCCATGCCGAGGATGATTTCTTTCAGGCCAAGATTGCCGCCGCGCTTGACGATCTGTTCCAGCGCCGGGATCAGCGCCTCCGCGCCGTCTAGCCCGAAGCGCTTGGTGCCCTTGTATTTGACATCGATGAACTGCTCGAACCCCTCCGCCTCGACCAGCTTCTGCAGGATGGCCTTCTTGCCGTTCTCGGTGAATTCAATGGCCTTGTCCGGCCCCTCAATGCGCTGCTGGATCCAGGCCTTTTCTTCCGGGTTCGACATGTGCATGAACTCGACGCCCAGCGTCGAGCAATAGGTGCGCTCCAGAATGTCGACCATCTCGCGCACGGTCGCATATTCAAGGCCGAGCACGTTATCGATGAAAATCTTGCGGTCCATATCCGTCGCCGTGAAGCCGTAAGCCTCGGGCGACAGCTCGTTGTAATCGTCTATCGGCGCGGCGATGCCGAGCGGGTCGAGCTTGGCGTGCAGATGGCCGCGCATGCGGTAGGCGCGGATCATCATGATCGCGCGGACCGAATCGCGCGCCGCCTGGTTGACGTCCCCAATCGTCGCAGGCTTGCTTTCAGCCGCCTTGCTCTTGATCTTGTCAAACAGCACGGCTTCGACCTTCGGCCAATTGCCGTCCAGCGCCGAGACCAGCTCGCCATTCGCCGCCAGTGGCCAGTTCGCCTTCTGCCAGGACGCGCCGCGCGCGCCGTTGGAAGCGCCTTCGCCAAGCCCGGCGAAGAATGCCTGCCACTGCGCGTCAACCGAGTTGGGGTCAGCCTGATAGCGCGCCTGCAAATCTTCGATATAGGCGGCGTTGGAGCCGTTCAGAAAAGAGAGCGTGTCGAGGCGAATTTCTTCAGCCATTTTAGTTGCCTTTCAGAAGCTCAACCAATGTCTTGCCCAATCGCGCAGGGCTTGGCGAAACGCGGATGCCCGCCGCTTCCATTGCCGCGATCTTGTCTTCCGCGCCGCCCTTGCCGCCGGAAATGATCGCCCCGGCATGGCCCATGCGCCGGCCGGGAGGCGCGGTGCGCCCGGCGACAAATCCGACCATCGGCTTCCTGCGTCCGCGCTTGGCTTCGTCCGCGATGAACTGCGCCGCGTCCTCTTCCGCCGAGCCGCCGATTTCGCCGATCATGACGATGCTTTGGGTCTCATCGTCTGCGAGGAACATTTCCAGCATGTCGATGAACTCGGTGCCCTTGACCGGATCGCCGCCAATGCCGACCGCCGTGGTCTGGCCAAGCCCTTCATTGGTGGTCTGGAACACCGCCTCATAAGTCAGCGTGCCGGAGCGCGAGACGATGCCGACATTGCCCTTTTTGAAAATCGACCCCGGCATAATGCCGATCTTGCATTCATTCGGCGTCAGCACCCCCGGGCAGTTTGGCCCGATCAGCCGCGACTTCGAGCCCGCCAGCTGCTTCTTCACCTTGATCATGTCCGCCACCGGAATCCCTTCGGTGATGCAGACGATCAGCTCAATCTCCGCCGAGATCGCCTCGCAGATCGCATCGGCCGCAAACGGCGGCGGCACATAGATTGCGCTCGCATTCGCCCCGGTCTCCTGCTTCGCCTCCAGCACCGTGTCGAACACCGGCAGCCCGGTCTCCTCATGCCTCTGCCCGCCCTTGCCCGGCGTCACCCCGCCGACCATTTTGGTGCCATAGGCGAGAGCCTGCTGCGTATGAAAAGTCCCCTGCGAGCCGGTGAGGCCCTGGCAGATGACTTTGGTGTGGCGGTTGATGAGGATGGACATGTAAGGTCAGTCTTTCGCTTTGAGATCCGTGCGGGAAAAAGTAATCGTGGTGATGCGGTCCGTGGCGAAAACGTTGACCGTAATTATGGGGTTCGCGCCCGGACGCTTGAAGGAGCCGAAATGCATGTTCATCGCCATTCCCGGCGCTTTCGGCGATCCGGGCTCTCCGTCCAGTTTGCCAATGTCCGGGTCAGCCTCGATGCGGGTTTTCAAGGCCTTGACATCATCAAGTGTGAACGGATCAGTCAGCGTCACCAGACAGCTTTTCGTGGACGCATCTGAAAACGTCAGCTCATTGATATTGACTGAGCGGTCACCCTTGCTGAACGACTGCGCCTTTTGCGTAGCGCTCACCTCAATCGCCGCAGCCAGCCCATATCCGGTGCCGCTGACCATTTCCTGAAACGTGTCCGGGCGCATGATCGAGGCGGCGCACACTGCCACCACCTCTTCGATGGCCGACTTGGCATCGGCAAAGGCGGGCGTTGAAAGCAGACCGGTCAGGACAACGCCCTGGCAGATGACTTTGATGTGACGGTTGATGAGGATGGACATTAGCAACTACTCCAGCGCCGACGATGCGGCCGCAGTTAAAGCACGATCAAGCTCAGCCGCTTGAGCAGCATCAACTGGAAAAAATTCCAAGAGAGTTGATTCTTCAATCCTCTCAATGAGACGAGAAACTCTTGGGTGATTATCTTTTAGCGACACAGGCGTGATTGGCGATTTTGTCACGATCTTATGTCTGAGGCTGACAAACGCGTCATGTTCCATGTCAGCCGTCAGACTTTGATCGTCAACGACTTCGCACTCAGCGCTGGCGAATAGCCCGTGTCGTCCTGATACGATGGTGCCGTAGAGATAAACCAATGAACCAACGCGCAATTTTCTCCGGACAGGCAGCCCAGAGTCGTACATGTAGTGCGCGCACTCTCCCACAACCGCCGTGGGAATTTCCCAAAGCAATTTCTTGCGATCTGGCTTGCTGACGTGAAGCAGAAGCGCGGACATTTGCTAGAACTCCCCTAACCGCCCCGACAATCTTCTGCGCCGCATCATCGAGATCATCCGCCGCAATCACATTCAGCCCGCTGCCGCTCAAAATCTGCTTGCCGAGCTCCACATTCGTCCCCTCCAGCCGCACGACCAGCGGCACCTGCAGGCCGACGGCTTTCACCGCCGCGATCACGCCGTTGGCGATGATGTCGCATTTCATGATGCCGCCAAAGATATTCACGAGAATGCCCTTGACCTTCGGATCGGACGTGATGATCTTGAACGCTGCGGTCACCTTCTCCTCGGTCGCGCCGCCGCCGACATCGAGGAAGTTAGCCGGCTCTTCGCCATAGAGCTTGATAATGTCGAGCGTCGCCATGGCAAGGCCCGCGCCATTGACCATGCAGCCGATGGAGCCGTCGAGCGCAATGTAGGACAAGTCAAATTTCGACGCTTCGATCTCCTTCGGGTCCTCCTCGGTCTCGTCGCGCAAGGCGACAACGTCCGGATGCCGGAACAGCGCGTTGGAATCAAACGTCACTTTCGCGTCGAGGCAGTGAACAGCGCCCGCCTTGGTCAGGATCAGCGGGTTGACCTCCAGCATCGCCATGTCTTTTTCGACAAAGGCCCGGTAGAACTGCCCGCCGATCTTCGCCGCCTGCTTTGCTTGGTCGCCCGTCAAATTCAGCGCCTTCGCAATCGCGCGGCCATGGTGCGGCATGTAGCCAGTGGCGGGATCGACGGTGAAAGTCACGATCTTCTCCGGCGTCTCATGCGCCACTTCCTCAATATTCATTCCGCCTTCGGTCGAGACGACGAACGCGACTTTCGAGGTTTCGCGGTCGACCAGCATTGACAGGTAAAACTCCTTGTCGATCGCCGCACCGTCTTCGATGTAAAGCCGGTTGACCTGCTTGCCGGTGGCGCCGGTCTGCAAGGTCACCAGCGTGTTGCCCAGCATTTCCTTGGCGTTGGCTTCGACCTCTTCCAGCGATTTGACCACGCGCACGCCGCCCTTGGCGTCGGCGGCGAGTTCCTTGAACTTGCCCTTGCCGCGCCCGCCGGCATGAATCTGGCTTTTCACCACATAGACCGGCCCCGGCAGCTGCTTAGCTCCTGCGATGGCCTCGTCCACGGTCATCGCTGGAAAACCCGCTGAGACCGGTACGCCGAATTCCTTCAACACGGCTTTCGCCTGATATTCATGAATGTTCATTTGTCAGGCTCCGGAAGGATTATTTCTTGAGGTTCGGCGCAATGCCGATGCACGCTTCACAAAGCCCCGCGACAGACGCGACTGACTTTTCGAACAATTTCTGCTCGGCCTTGTTCAGCTCGATCTCGATGATCCGCTCAACGCCATTGGCACCGATCACCACCGGCACGCCGACATACATGTCTTTCACGCCATATTGCCCGGCCAGATGCGCCGCGCAGGGCAGAACCCGCTTCTTGTCCTTGAGAAAAGCTTCCGCCATTGCGATGGCGGAGGAGGCGGGCGCGTAGTAGGCCGAACCGGTCTTCAAGAGCCCGACAATCTCCGCGCCGCCATCTCTTGTGCGCTGAATGATTTTTTCGAGCTTTTCCTTCGAGGTCCAGCCCATTTTGACCAGGTCCGGCAACGGGATGCCGCCAACAGTCGAATAGCGCGGCAGCGGCACCATTGAATCGCCGTGCCCGCCGAGCACAAAGGCGGTCACGTCTTCGACCGACACCTTGAACTCATCAGCGAGGAAATAGCGGAACCGCGCCGAGTCCAAGACGCCCGCCATGCCGACCACCATATTCTTCGGCATGCCGGAGAATTTCTGCAGCGCCCAGACCATGGCGTCGAGCGGATTGGTGATGCAGATGACAAAGGCTTTCGGCGCATATTTCTTGATGCCCGCGCCCACCTGCTCCATGACTTTCAGATTGATGCCGAGCAGATCATCGCGGCTCATGCCGGGCTTGCGCGGCACGCCGGCGGTGACGATGCACACATCCGCGCCCTCGATGCCTTTGTAATCATTGACGCCGACGAGGCGGGAATCAAAGCCATCGATGGTGGACGACTGCGCGATATCGAGCGATTTGCCTTGCGGCATGCCTTCCGCAATGTCGAACATGATGATGTCGCCAAGGTCCTTCAGCCCTGCCATATGCGCGAGCGTGCCGCCGATCATGCCTGAGCCGATGAGTGCGATTTTGTTACGTGCCATTTCTCGTGTCCTGATCAGTCATCTGGGGAAGGGGAGGGTAACCTTGGCGGGAAATATGCGCAATCGCATAGGGTGTTTTCGAGAAAATCACAAATGATTATTTTGAGTTGAATGATTTCAATCGGTTAATATCAAATTGAATTACGTAAACGTCAATCAAATTGGCCTTGTTCGAAGAGTCTATCCTTCATTTCTTGCGTGAAGCCGTTCAAACCGGCTCTGCCTGCCGCCCGGCCCAGGCCTCCAGCCAGGCCACGCTGGTCATCTCGATCAGGCGCGAGGAGGTTCGGGTGAACTCGCCGGCTTTCAGCCCCGCCGGGACGCGGTAGATGTCGTCGGGCGGGTTTGCCGCTGACAGAAACAGCCGGTTGTGGCTGTCATAAAGCACGTCGATCAAAATGATAAAGCGCTTGGCCTCGTTGCGGCGGGCGAAATCGAGCGTCGGCACGTGGTCGATGAAGATTGTGCCATAGCGGCGCGCCAGCTCCAGATAGTCGGCGGCGCCGAGCGGCTTGGCGCACAGATCATCAAATGAAAACCGCGCGGCAGTCGCGCTGGCGAGTGGAATGTCGAAATTGTGCCCGCGCACATGAAGCCGCAGCGGTGCGGCGCTCTCATGCGCGGTCGCCAGCTCCCAGGCCTCGTCCATCGCCGCATCTGCCTTCGTGCCCAGCGGCGTCTGATAGGCGGCAAAATGCGACAGCTTTTCGCGGCGGTAGTCGGTGCGCGCATCAAGATTGAAAATGTCCGCATTGTCCCGCAGCATTTTGATGAAGGGCAGAAAGAGTTCGCGGTTCAGGCCGTTGAGATACAGCTCCTCCGGCGCAGCGTTGGATGTCGCCACCAGCACCACGCCCTCTTCGAACAAAACCTTGAACAGGCGCGACAGGATCATCGCGTCGGCGATGTCGAGCACATGAAACTCGTCAAAGCACAGGAGTCGCACATCCCGGGCAATGGCGCGCGCCGTCGGCGCAATCGGGTCTTCCTCGCTGGTTTCGCCGCGTTTGAACGCCTGCCGGTGCGCGTGCACCCGCTCATGCACTTCCTGCATGAACGCGTGAAAATGCGCCCGCCGCTTGCGAGGCTCGGACGAGACCTCAAAGAACATGTCCATCAGCGCCGTCTTGCCGCGCCCGACAGCGCCGTGGATGTAAAGGCCGCGCGCGGCTAGCGCAGGCTTTTTGCCGAGCAGACGCCCGATCAGGCCGTGAGCGGGAGCTTGCGCCGTTATCTGCGCATCAAGCTTGTCCAGCCGCGCGGCAAACGCTTCCTGCGCCGGATCGCGCTGAAACCGGTCCGCCGCAACTTCATCATCATATCTGGAAGTGACCGGAGATCCGGCCTGACTTTTAGCCATAAATGTCAACAGCCGGGATGCGAAACATCCCGGCTGTTAAATTAAGCTGATTTTGAAAGCAATGATCAGCGGGTCAGGCTGATCGCGCTGCCGCCGGAGGTCTGGCCCGAGAAGCCGCCGCCCGCGCCAAACAGGCGCGCGACCGCAGAGCCGCTCTCATCGTAGAGCGTGAGCTGCTTGCCCGCGACGTTCCATGACTTCACATTTGCCATTTCGCCCGGACATTTCAGCGGACCGGCGCGGAAGCCCTGGCCGTATTTGGTCTGCGGCGTGGCGATCTTGCAGTTCTGCCCGGCGACATTGACGCCCCACACGCCGGCGACGCTGCCAACCGTCAAATCGGGACCGGATGGTGCGGCAGCGGTGGCGGCGGAGGCGACCTGCGTGCCTTGCGCAGCTGCTGGCGGAGCAGCGGGCGTGGTTGGCGCAGCCGGAAACTCTGCCGAATTGGCTGGCGTGCCCTTCGGATTGGTTGGCGGCGGGAGCTGGCTTTGCTGCACAACACCGGCCGGCGCCGCCGCTATTGGCTCGGGTCCGGTGTCAATGCTGCTCATGCGCGAGCTCTGGCATCCGGCCATTGCGAGCGCTGAAAGGACCAGAGCTGAACTTGCCATTGATCGTAGTTTCATGAATTCAATCCCCAATTCAGCGGCCTTTTACCCGTGTTCAGGCCGAAATCTTGCCTGTCGTTGCGGCAGATAGAGCGGCGCGCAATCTCAATTGCAAGCCTTATCACGCCAATTCGGGTAATTTTATGCAATTTTTAGCGATTTTATTGCGCCAGCGCCACGCTCGGGTAAAGACTTGGCCAGCGAGATAGTAGCTTTCGCGGTCCTTCGACCGAAAACTCAAACCGGCACACCTTGCAAAACAATCTCCCGTGCGACCTTCTCGCCCGACAGCCGCGCCCCGCCGCAGGTCTGGATCAGCGGACCCGCCACTGCCTCTCCGGCGAAATAGATGCGCTCGTTGATCGGCGTCGAAAGCACATCCCGCGCGCCAGCTCTGCCCGGCCTTGCGGCCGCATAAGCGCCGCGCACCGTCGGCTCCGCCCCCCAATTGGTCATCATCGCCTTGGTCCAGCGCTTGCGCACGTCCGAGCCGAATATGCCTGCGAGGCGGTCCACGGCAAAATCCACGCCCGCCGCCTCGCCCGCCACTGAAAGCTCCCAGGCGAAATCGCCGCCGACAAAGCCGACCATCAGATCAAGCTCGAATGGGAAACACAGGAAGTAGATGTCGTGCCGGGCGGGCCGCTCGATCAGAATGTCTTCAAATGCGCCAAGCCCTAGATGTTTGCGCGATATCTGCACTGGCAGCTTGGTCAGCATGCCCATCGGCA
Source organism: uncultured Alphaproteobacteria bacterium (assembly GCA_963792485.1). GTDB lineage: Bacteria > Pseudomonadota > Alphaproteobacteria > Rhizobiales > Rhizobiaceae > JANOYJ01. The sequence continues at coordinate 128,185 of CAWBWL010000001.1, read as the reverse complement.
GGTCGAAGAAAGCCTCGGTGTAATGCGCCGGCAAGTCCGGTTCAAATTCGATATTGCCGAATGCCAGCACGCCGGTCGAAACCGTGATGATCACTTTGCGGCAGCGCTGAGCGCCCCGGTTTGTCTCGACCGAGACAAACGGTCCGTCCCAGACAATCTTCGTGACGTTCGTGCTGAGATCAACCGGCACATCCGCCCCGAACCGCGCCACCAGCGCGCCGAAGCCTTCCTTGGTGAAATAGTTTGGCTCAAGGTCCGCCGCCTTTTTGAAATCCTCAATGGAAATCTCGTCCAGATCCTTGCCGAAATCCAGCGGCCCGGCATAAGTGCCCGCCGCCCGCGCGCCATGGCCCCTGGCGAGAATGGCACTCATCCGGTCGTCCGGGCCTTTGTAGCTTTCCAGCGCCTTGAACAGTTCCGCATCAGCCGCGTTCATCGCGCTCATCTGCGCGCCATCGGCTTTCGTCTTGCCAAAGTAGAGATGGTCGAGCGCCATATTGTGATATTGCAGCGTCCATCCGGCGTCGCGCGCTTCAGGGTAATAGGGATTGCGGTCCGCAGCATGCAGCCAGGCGCAGCCTATGTCGAATGGAATGCCGAAAGGCTCAGACGAGGTAAACGCCCGCCCGCCAATCCGGTTCATCGCCTCAAATACCTTGAAAGACAACCCGTTCGCGCGGCAGACCTTCGCCGCAGCCAGCCCCGCCGACCCTGCGCCGACTATGACAACATCCACATCCGACACCCGCGCAACTCCATTCTGGAAGTTCCGCGCCCCATCGGCAGCATAATCCTTGTGGTGTGTCTAGATCAACCCGCGCTTGGCCAGCATCGCATCCGTCTTCGGCATGCGCCCCCGGAACGCGATATAGGCGTCCTCAGGGTCCATCGATCCACCCGACGCATAGATGAACCGCTTCAGCTTGTCCGCCGTTTCAGCATGGAACGGATCGCCTTTCTCCTCAAACGCGTTGAACGCGTCTGCATCAAGCACCTCCGACCACATGTAGGAATAATAGCCCGCCGAATAGCCGTCGCCGGAATAGACATGGGCAAAATGCGGCGTGCGATGGCGCATGATGATGCCTTGCGGCATGTTCGAGCCGCGCCAGAACCGCCGCCTCAGCCGCCATCGGGTCGCCCGCCGCCGCGCCATCCTTGTGCGCATCCATGTCGACAATGGCCGAGGCGGTGAATTCGATGGTCTGAAACCCGGCATTGAACGTGCGCGCCGCCGTCAGCTTGTCAATCAGCGCCTTCGGCATCGCCTCGCCGGTCTTGTGGTGGCGCGCATATTCGCCGAGCACTTCCGGCGTCGTCAGCCAGTGCTCGTACAGCTGCGAGGGCAGTTCGACAAAATCGCGCGACACCGATGTGCCGGAGACTGACGGCCATTTCACATCCGACAGCATGCCATGCAGCGCATGGCCAAATTCATGAAACAACGTGCGCGCATCATCGAAGGACAGCAGCGCCGGCTCGCCCTCCGGCGCTTTGGCGAAATTCATCACATTGTAGATGATTGGCTTGGACCCTTCGCCGAGCGTATATTGCGACTGCAGATCGCTCATCCACGCGCCGGAGCGTTTGGAGCCACGCGCAAAATAATCGCCCAGGAACAGCCCGACCGGCGCGCCGCTGTCATCCTTGACCGCGAAGGCCCGCACATCGGGATGCCAGACCGGAACGCCGGAAAGCTCCTCGAACCGCAGTCCGAACAGCCGCCGCGCCACTTGAAACGCCGCATCGATCATGCGCCCGAGTTCGAGATAAGGCTTCACTTCGGCTTCGTTAAAGTCATATTTCTGCGCCCGCAGCCTTTCGGCATAGTAGCGCCAGTCCCACGGCAAAATCTCATGGTTCTGCCCGCCCGCCTGCGCCAGCGCCTGCAATTCCGCCGCCTCGCGCCCCGCCCGCTGCAGCGCCCGCTCCCACACATCGGTGAGCAGCCCGTTCACCGCATCCGGCGTTTTCGCCATTGTGTCGTCAAGCTTGTAGGCGGCAAACGAGTCATAGCCGAGAAGCTTTGCCTTCTCCGCCCGCAGCGCCAGCGTTTCGGCCACAAGCGCGCGGTTGTCGGTGTCCCCGCCATTTTCCCCGCGCGCGCCCCAGGCGCGGAAGGCCTCCTCGCGCTGGCTCCGGTTTGGCGCATAGGTCAGGAACGGTTCCACGATGGAACGCGACAGGGTGACCGCATGGCTGTCCGGACGGCCAGCCTCCGCTGCCGCCTGTTTCATCGACGCTGTCAGACCACCCGGCAGCCCGGCCATATCCGCCGGCTGCTCAATGAAAAGTGCCCAGCTCTTTTCATCCGCCAAGACATTTTGCCCGAACCGCGCCCCGTTCAGCGCCAGCGCGCTGTTGATGTCGGCAAGGCGTTTTTGCGCCTCCGGCTCCAGCCGTGCCCCGGCGCGCACAAAGCCTTTCCAGGATTTTTCCAGGACCCGCCTGGTCTCGCCGTCCAGACCCATCGAGTCCCGCTTCTGATACAGCGCATCGACCCGCGCAAACAGCGCCTTGTTCATGCCGATCGCCGAGAAATGCCGCGAGATTTTCGGCGATATCTCGCGCTCCAGTCTCTTGAATCTGCCGGATTGGTATGCGCGCCCGCCTTCAGCCAGAAAATCGACGACACCCGCGACAGCGGATCGCCCGCCAGCTCCAGCGCCTCCAGCGTGTTCGCAAGCGTCGCCTCGGCCGCATTGCCGGCAATGGCCGAAATCTGCGCATTATGCGCCGCCATCGCCACATCAAAGGCGGCGGCAAAATCGCTGTCAGCGATCTGGTCAAACTCCGGCAGGCCGTGCGGGCCGTTCCAGTTTGTCAGCGGCGCGGTGTCAAGCTGATGCTTTTGCATGCGGTGGCCCCTGTGAGATTTCAGTATCAACAAGCCCGCCCTGCCGGACAATAGCAGAAAATGGCGCGGGGCCCGCAATTATCATGTGAAATGAAAAGCCCTGCTTCACCTCCACCGGCAGCACAAACTGGCGGTGAACGCGGAACATGTCGAACTTGATGCGGTGATAGGTCTGCGGGCTGAGAAGGTGTCTCATGCGGATTATGATCTCGCGATAGTTTGGCGCCGCAATCGCGTATGTCCTGTCCAGATGGCTGTGCAGAAAATTGATCGGATCAATCAGCGCCTGAACGTCGAGCCAGTGCGCGCCGCCCTGCAGCAGGCGCCTCGCCATGTCGCGGAAGCGTGACGCCTTCGGATGAAGCGCGACCTGCAGGAAACCAGAGCCGAGCGTCAGCGCGTTCACCGGAACCTGCATGCTTTTCGCCTGCAACCGGTCGACCAGTTCGACAGCCAGCGCCGCGCCGATGGAGTGGCCGGCGGCAACGATCTCATCGAGCCCGCTTGCCGCCGCCCGATCCTGCACACGGCGCTCCGCCGCATCCAAAAGAGCGTCCGTCAACCTCTGCTCTTCCCGCTTTCCGCCCGCCGCCAGCGCTTTTGCGTAATGCCACAAATCCATCATCAACAGGAAATGCGCATGGCGGCAGGCAAGCCAGAGAAGGAGGGCAAACAGGCCCAGCGCTGCAAACGGGCCGCCAATTGTGCCGGCCCAATAGGATAACCCCGCCATTACGCCCAGCATCACCAGCGGATAGAGAAAAAACAGACTGTAGCGCCAGCTGGTGCGCATGTAGGAAAACAGCGTACCATTCAAGATGAAGCCCGCTTGCGCCAAAAGCCCGCGCGCAATCCGCGCCGCAAAATTGCGCTGCGACATCACCCGCATCACCGGCGCCAGATCGCAGATAACGAGTTCGGTCTGCGCGCCGTCACATTCGATTTCGAACGAAGCAAGCGGCCCGTCCTGCGTCAGCGCGCCGGTCACAATCCGCGTGCCCCAGACCTTGGCCGTCTGTTCCGCACCCCGCACAAAGCGCCGGAAATGCGCCTTAGCATCCAGCGGCTCGAAACCCGGAAACAGGAGCACGAGCCGCTTTGACATGCGTGCTTCTGCGTTCCGAACTTTCGCCATCAGCTGTTCCGGCGGCGCGCCGCCAGCGTGCGCAGCCGCAGCGCATTGAGCTTGATGAACCCCGCCGCGTCTTTCTGATCATAGGCGCCCTGGTCGTCCTCAAACGTCACCAGCGCATCCGAATACAGCGACTTCTCCGACTTGCGCCCGGTGACAATCACATTGCCCTTGTAGAGTTTCAGCCGCACAAGCCCTTCCACATCTTCCTGGCTCTTGTCGATCAGCGCCTGCAGCATTTCCCTCTCCGGCGAGAACCAGAAGCCGTTATAGATCAACTCCGCATAGCGCGGCATGATGTCATCTTTCAGATGCGCCGCGCCGCGGTCGAGCGTGATCGACTCAATGGCGCGGTGCGCTTGCAAAAGGATCGTGCCGCCCGGCGTCTCATAGACGCCGCGCGATTTCATGCCCACAAACCGGTTCTCGACCAAGTCCAGCCGCCCGATGCCATTGTCGCGGCCAAGGTCATTGAGAGCAGCGAGAAGCGTCGCAGGCGAAAGCGTCTTGCCGTTCAGCGCGACCGGATCGCCCTTTTTGAACTCGATCTCGATCTCGGTGACCGCATCCGGCGCATCCATCGGCGAGACTGTGCGCTGGTGCACAAATTCCGGCGGCTCGAGCCACGGGTCTTCCAGCACCTTGCCCTCCGAAGAGGAGTGCAGGAGATTGGCATCCACCGAGAAGGGCGCGTCGCCCTTCTTGTCCTTCGGCACCGGGATCTGGTGCTGCTCGGCGAAATTCATGAGATCGGTGCGCGATTTGAATTCCCAGTCGCGCCAGGGCGCGATGACTTTGATGTCCGGGTTCAGCGCATAGGCGGACAGTTCGAACCGCACCTGGTCATTGCCCTTGCCGGTCGCCCCATGCGCAATCGCATCCGCCCCGGTCTCGCGCGCAATGTCGACGAGATGTTTTGAAATCAGCGGGCGTGCGATGGAGGTGCCGAGGAGGTAGAGGCCCTCATACAAAGCATTGGCGCGGAACATCGGGAAGACGAAATCGGCGACAAATTCCTCGCGCACATCCATCACGCGGATGTCCTTGATGCCCATCATCTCGGCCTTTTTGCGCGCCGGCTCCAGCTCGCCGCCCTGTCCGAGATCGGCGGTGAATGTGACGACTTCCGCCCCGAGTTCGGTCTGCAGCCACTTTAGAATGATCGAAGTATCCAGCCCGCCCGAATAGGCGAGCACAACTTTTTTCACGTCTTTCCACTTGGACATAGGCACTTCCTGTTGGTGCTCTTGGCACCTCTTCCCGCTTCTCACGGGGAGAGGTGCCAAAGGCCGGTTGAGGGGCAGCGCCGGGGTCGGAGATGATCCCGCGCCGCTTCGCGGCACCTCATAACAGGAATGATGATGTGGGCAAGCCGCTCACAGCATTTGAGGCGCAGCGGCTGCGCTCCGCCGCACTCCCTCAGAAATTTTTCAGCCGATTTTGTGCAAGTTCATGTTGAAGCTGATCGAGATGCGCTCCTGGTCGGAAAGCGTCGCCTCGACATCGTGCTCCAGCCAGCTCGGAAACATGATCAGCCGCCCGGGAATCGGTTTGTAGCTCACCCGGTCCCAATGCCTCTGGTCGGATTTCTTGTCCTCGGCGACCGGCCAGGGGCTCATGCGCTTGGCGGCGCGCGGATCGCGGAAACGCAGACTGCCGGATTTGTCGTCAACCTGCACGTAGTAGACGCCGGACAGGACGCTTTGCGGGTGCTCGTGCAGGGCGTTGTAGGCGTATTTCGGACTGATATTGACCCAGAACGTCTCGATGACGAGCTTGCGGTCCTTGCGCATGTTCATTGAACCGGCGACCGTCGCGGCCATCGAGTCAATGCAATCGCACAGCGGCTTGAACAGGTCGCGCTTGTGCATGTTGACCGGGCTGTGCCAGCCGAGCTCATTGGAGCGCTTGATCGATTTGACCTTGGTGCGCAGGTCCGAAATGCCGGCGGTCAGCTGCGTGTTCATTTCCCGGGCAGCGGCGAGGTCCGCATACCAGACCATCGACGGGAACAGATATTCTTCAGTGACCTCAATGTGCGCGCTCATGTTTTCACTTCCCCTTTCATGATTGCCCGCCCGCTTCGTTCGAGCGGCTTGTCTGGGCGTTTGGAGCCGCTGCCGGGGAGCAGGCGCTCCCCGGCAGCGGACCGGTTTGGCTCAGCTTGGGAAGGCGGTCAGGAGCCGCCTTCTTGGCTCAGGCCACGCGCGGCTCTTTACTCGCCGCCTTCACCGCCTTCGCCACCGCCCGAGCTGTCGCCGCCGCTGCTGCCGCTGCCGGAGCTTTCGCTGCCTTCGCTGCCGGAGCTGTTGCTCTCATTGCCCTCGTTACCTTCGTCACCGCTGCTGCTTTCGTTCCCCTCATTGCTCTCATTGCCCTCGTCGCCGCTGTCGCTCTCATTCCCCTGATTGCTCTCATTGCCCTCGTCGCCGCTGTTGCTCTCATTCCCCTCATTGCTCTCATTGCCTTCGTCGCCGCTGTTGTTCTCGTTTCCTTCGTTGCCCTCATTGCCTTCATTCCCGTCGGCATGGGTCGATGCGAGGATTACCGCCGGTCCCGTGCCGGAAGTCATCTGTGCGTCCGCGGTATTTTCGAGCATCTGTATCGGCGCGGCCTCGGCCACCAGAGCTCCGCCAGCAATGGCGAAGGTTCCAGCGATTGTTGATGCGAACAAACCGCGTTTGATAATTTTCCCGGTATCAGCCATGTCAAGTCTCCTTATTCCTTCTGTCCGCCGCCGTCCTCACCGTGAGCACGGCCGCTGCGGAGGTTGAAATCGTCCGGGCTTCCATGGATTCAACTCAAGCCCTCGGCACGATGCGCCCTGATAACATCGGTCCGCTGACGAGCCGCTGACGGAAAGCTGACGGGTCTGTCAGCGAATTGTCAGCCTGGACTTCCATTGGCCGCGCAGACGGTCAGGCCGCGCCATCCGGGGACTCGTTTCTGAAAACCAGTATTGGATGTCGCTTGCGCGGGGAAGAAAATCTCCAAAACACGAAATAAACCAACAAGATCAACACCCCCGAAAATGTTCTGCCCTCACCTCCCAATCCATGCCTTTCATCCGCGCAGTTTTGGAAGCGGAGGCCGATGGCTGTGTGGGAGTGGGACGAGATTGTGGTGAATAAGCGCGGTCTGCTGCTGCGGATCGCTGCCTACCTCTTTTCGCTCGCCGGCATGGCGGACGCAAAGCCGGTTGCCACACTGGAGCGGCGGGTTTACCGCGCCATCTTCCCCATTCTGCGCCCGGCCGAATCGGCGCTGCGCCGGCTCATCATCATGGCCGCCAGGAAGATGATGAACCTTGTCCACCGCCCGGGCAAAGCGGCTCCGCCTTTCCTTCGACCCCGCGGGGAGAGCACAGTCTTGCGCAGCAAGACAGGTGAAGGAGAGACAGGCAGAGGGGGGGCGCCTCGCGCCATGCTTCACAAGCATTGAACCGCCCAACTGTGGGATGAGAACACGAATTTTCCGAGCAATATCAATCCCGGAAAAAATACTTATCCCACCCCTTTCATCCTGCCCCATAATCCGCCGCGTGTGTGGAAGGGCGGGATATGTCGGATATTGACTGGAAAGGGGTGATTGAGCGGCAGTCGCGGGATTTGTTCTTTGTCATGACAGAGATGTTCTTCATGGCCGGTCTCAACAAGGGCGTGCCGGTGACGGTGCTGACGCGGCGCATTTACCGGCGTATCTTGATCCTGCTGCGCCCGGCGGAAGCGGCGCTGCGCCGGCTGATCATCATCGCCGCGCGCGGCATTGTGCTGAAGGTTACGCCCAGCGGCCCGTTCCCGAAGGAACTGGCGGCGAAGCTGAAGAAGATGGAGCGCGCTTCGGATGCGGCTTCAGATACGCCAGCGCGCATTCCGGTGTTCAATCTGATCGAGCCGCTCAAACATTTCGCCCGGCCCGGCGGACGCAAGCCGTTCCAGGGCAGACCCACCTCGTTCCCGCGCATCAGCGTTCCGGGCTGGTCAACACCGTATTTTCCGCCCGAACCCGTTCCCCTCACCGGCGAGGACCCGATCAACGCCGCGCGGCTCATCCGGCGCATTACAGCGTTCAAACACGCACTGGCAACGCTGCCCAAACAGGCGCGGCGCTATGTGCGCTGGCGCGGCAAGATGTTACTCGAAATCCGCAAACTCACCGCGCGCAAACGCGGCTCGCGCATCTCGACCATCCGTCCCGGCTATCCGCTGGGCCATCGCAAGAAACAGATCCATGAGGTCGACCGGGTCCTGAGCGACTGCTGCTATTTTCTGCGCGAATTGCGCAAGGAGCAGGATACCTCGTAGGGGCGGGAGCCGGGCACACACAAGAGAACATGACGCGGCGCAGGACCATCAGCCCGCGTGCGATCCCGCGCGCCTATGAAAACAGATTGAATAAAGCTGTCATCAAACCTGAAATCTGGCGTTGAATATGACCAGCCAATTCGATTGATTCACCCCAAACATGTGTCACCCTTCCATTGGTGACCACCAAATCGGTGGCGCGTTTGAGGAAGAAGAAATGCAATAAAAATTGTTCAGTTCCGCTGCCGCCCTTGTTCTGGGTTTTGGTGTCATCATCGCTCCGGCACTGTCGGGCCATGGTGAAACCAAAGCTGCCGGCCGCGACACCGGCGCATCGGCTTCGGCTGCAGGTGGCGGCAATGGGGCCTCCAATTCAGGCGGCGCAAACTCAACTGGCGCGGGCGCATCCGGCGCAGGCGCTGGCAATGGGGCCTCCAATTCAGGCGGCGCAAACTCAACGGGCGCCGGTGCATCCGATGCAGGTGCTGGCAATGGCGCCTCCAATTCAGGCGGCGCGAATTCGACTGGCGCAGACGCTTCTGCAGCAGGGGCCGGAAATGCCGCTTCGCAAGGCGTCGATCACGCATCGGCAAAGTCTGAAGTCGCCAAGCGGAAGCCTCAGGCCGATGAAATCACCACCTCACGCGCCCAGGTCATCAACCCGGCATTTGCAAATATAGCCAAGGCCAAGTCGGCAGCGCTTGTCGAAACGGCCCTCGCGATCCAGGCAAAGGCTGACAAACGCCTCGCTGCCGCCGAAATGGCGCAGGCCGCTGCTGAAAAGGCGGCTGAGCGCAACCCCAACAGCCTGCGTGCGCAAAAGGCGCTTGCCGCTGCTGATGCCGCCAAGGCAAAGGCAGAAGCCGCTGCTCTGCGCGCCGATGCAGCCGCTGACAAAGCCAAGGCAAAGGCCGGCGAGATCGTCGCCATGGTGTCCGGCAAGCGTCCGCTGAACGCCGCCGCGCAAAAGCATCTGAAAATGTTTGTCGCCAACAACTAAGCCCGGCGAACGAGCAGTCTGAAAACAGATGACCCCTCCGGATGTTCCGGAGGGGTTTTCTTTCGGGCGAAAATCAAATCGAATTCGGGCTGTGCCGGTAAACCAGGCAGTTGTCGCCATTGGGCGTCGCCGCCTCTTTGTCCAGCTTTGCCCCGAGCCGTTCCGCCAGACGGATAGAGCGGGCATTGTCCGGATCGATATAGCTGACCAGTGTTGTCCAGCCGAATGTTTCAAAGGCGAAAACGCGCATGGCTGATGCCGCCTCGAAGGCGTAGCCATGGCCTTCAAACCCTTCCCAAAGCACCCAGCCCAATTCCCGCTCAGGATACTCCGGCGGCGCATTGAGGCCCGCCTGTCCGATGCATTCGCCCGTCGCGCGCAAAACTACCGCGAGGGAGCCGACGCCGAGCAGATGCCATTGCCCCATGTCAGTGGCAAAGTCGCGCCAGACCGCCTGACGGTCCTTCAAACCGCCAGCATATTGCGCATGCGCGCTCGCATGAAAACGCACAAGCGGCTCGAAGTCGGCCATCTCATAGGCGCGCAGGACGAGCCGATCCGTGGTGATGACGGGGATCGTCAATGATCAGGTGAGCCTCGCATCCAGCGTCACATTGATCGCCCCAAGCGCCTTCGACACCGGGCATTCGGCCTTGGCCTTATTGGCGAGTTCGGAAAATTTGTCTGCAGAAATGCCCGGCACGGTTCCGATCACGGCCAGCGCGCTGCCGGTGATTCCGGTTCCGGGAACGAGTTCAACATGGGCTGTCGCGTCAAGTTTGGTGGCAGGCGTGCCGTTTTCGGCGAGGAAGTGCGAGAATTGCATGGCAAAGCAGCCGGCATGGGCGGCGGCGATCAGCTCCTCCGGATTGGTCGCGGACTTGCCGCTCTCGTCCTCAAAGCGGGAGTTGAAGGAATAGGGATTGTTCGACAACGCCCCGCTTTGGGCGGTAATGTTGCCCTTGCCGGATTTCAAATCACCAGACCAGATCGCGTTTGCGTGCCGTTTCATCTTTTCTCTCCTTGGGTGTGGGTTCGGAGCCAATTTGGCCGAAAGCAGGGCTTTTTCAAGTCATGCCCGGCAATACACGCTTCTTCACGCATTGTTTCGACAAAATGAAATCGTGATTCAAGCAATTTGCCACCCAAATCCATCCCCATCATGGCCGCGTGATGACACGGCTCAATGAAGGGATGGATCATGAGCGATACAAGCGGCACCGGCGCAAACACGGGAAATTTCCAGATACCCAAACCCCAGCTCGCCCTGTCAAAGGGCAGGCTTCTCGGCCTCAAATTCTTTCTCCTCGGCGCGCTGGCGCTGTTTCTGACAATTCCGCTTTTCATGGTCCTTGCCCTTGTGCAGGAACGCGAGTCGCGGTTCCGGCAGTCCACGACGGAAATTGCCCAGCAATGGGGCGGCGTGCAGCAATTGACCGGACCGCTCCTGGTGGTTCCGGCAGTCGTTGCGGAAAACACCGGCGCTGAAGGCTCCGGCACAAAACAGGTGGACCGCCATCTCATCATCGTGCCGGAAACGGTCAGCGCGAAGGCTGAGGCGAAAACCGAAACGCTGTCGCGCGGCATTCACAATGCGACGGTTTACCAGACCAACATGACCGTCGAGGGCAGTTTCGCCGCACCGGATTTGACCAATCTGCAAAGCCGCGTCATCTCGGTGGATTGGGCGCGCGCGCGGCTGATCACCGGACTGTCCGAACCAAACGGCATTGAATCGGTCAAGATCAATCTGAACGGCAGCAGCGCGGTCAAGATCGAGCCGGGTGCCAGTTTCGGAACCGGCTCCCTTGCAGGCTTTGGCACGCCCATCGATTTGACTCCGGTCTTCGCAACAGCGGGCGGCGCATTGCCGTTCAAAATGGAGATTGCTTTCAAGGGGTCACAGGAGCTGAACTTTGTTCCAATTGCGCGGCAGACGGATGTTTCCATCACCTCAACCTGGCCGCATCCGAGTTTTTCCGGCTCGTTTCTGCCAAAGACCCGTGACATCAAGCCTGACGGCTTTTCAGCCAGCTGGAGCATTCCAGAACTCGCCCGCAACATCCCGCCGGTCATGCTGGCCGACCAGAACACGCCCTCGGTCCTCAGCTATCCGGTGTTTGGCGTGCGTTTCTATCAGCCGGTGGATTTCTACCGGCTGGTCGAGCGGGCGGTGAAATATGGCGTCATCTTCATCGGCGCGGCGTTTCTGATCGTGTTTGCCATTGAGCTCTTGTCGGGCGGGCGCATGCACCTGGTGCAATACACAATGTCCGGCCTGATGATCATCATGTTCTTCGTGCTGCTGCTCGCCTTCGCCGAGCATGTTGGCTTCGGCCTGTCCTATGCCATCGCCTCCGGCGCGACGGGCGCGGTGATCTCCTGGTTCGTCGCCTCGCTTTTCCCGGGCCGCCGATGGACGATTGCCGCCTTCGGAAGTTTCGCGGTTCTCTACGGCCTTCTCTACATGGTGCTGCGCCTCGAAGAGACGGCGCTGCTCGCCGGCGCAATCACCGGCTTCCTGCTCTTGACCGTGCTCATGGTCTCCACGCGCAAAGTTGAGTGGCAGTGAGATCACGCTGAGGGGCGGCGATGAACCGCCCCTCACGCGACTGTGTTTTGTATTGATTTGAATGGCTTGGCGGAATCCGGCATGGATGGGAAAAGGAGATTTTCATGCGACTGACCAAACTTGCCGGGCTTCTTGTTCTTGCGATGCCGCTCTATGCCACACCATCTTTCGCCGAAACCAAAACCGCCATTTTTGCGGGCGGCTGCTTCTGGTGCGTTGAGAAGGATTTCGACAATGTGCCGGGTGTTCTGTCAACGACTTCGGGCTACACTGGCGGTCATGTCAAAAATGCGACCTATGCCGATGTGACGTCAGAAACGAGCGGGCACCGGGAAGTGGTCAAGATCGAATATGATTCCACCAAGACCGATTACGCCAAACTGCTGGATGCGTATTGGCACTCGACTGATCCGACCGATGCCTCCGGCCAGTTCTGCGACAAGGGCGAGAGCTACACGCCCGCAATTTTTGTCATGAATGCTGAGGAAAAGGCGCTGGCTGAAAAGACCAAAGCGGAAATCAGTGCAAAACTTGGTCAGAAAGTTGCGACGCTCGTTCTGGATGCGGCGGAGTTCTGGCCCGCTGAAGATTATCACCAGGATTTCTACAAGAAGAGCAGCACCCGCTATTCCTACTACCGCAATGCCTGCGGCCGCGACGAACGCGTCAAATCACTGTTCGGCGCAGACGCGCACCGGGGCATTGAGAAGCATTAGATTGCTTCACCGCGCAGCAGATTGGGCTGGCTAGGAGACAGCCCAGCCGCCTGCCCGATGAAGAAATCCTTCAGCCGCGGCATGCGGTCGACAAGGCCGAGGCCGATATCGCGGATGGCGCGCAACGGGCCGATATCGTTCGAAAAGAGCCGGTTGAGCACATCTGTCGTCACGCCCATCTGCACGGTGTCGAACCGCCGCCACTGCTCATAGCGCTGCAGAACGCTGAGCGAGCCGATATCAAGCCCGAGGCGCGCGGCCTCGACAATTGTCTGTGCAAGCGCCGCCGCATCCTTGAAGCCAAGATTAAGGCCCTGACCTGCAATCGGATGGATGCCATGGGCGGCATCGCCTGCCAGCACAAAGCGCGGCTTGACGAATTCGCGCGCCAATGTGAGCCCCAAGGGAAAGGCGCGCCGCCCGCCCTCGACATGAATATCACCGAGTTTCAGCCCGAACCGGCGCTCAAGCTCGGCTTCAAAGACAAGGTCGTCCGAAGCAATCAGAGTCTCGGCTTCTTTGGTGCGTTCCGTCCACACAAGCGAGCACCGATTGCCCTTGAGCGGCAAGATGGCAAACGGCCCTGCGGGGAGAAAATGCTCTTCCGCCCGGCCCTGATGCGGGCGCTCGTGCGCCACCGTGCAGACAATGCCGGATTGCTCATAGTCCACATGCACAATCTTGATTCCCGCCATCTCGCGCAGCCTCGATTTGACGCCGTCGGCGGCGACGAGCAGCTGCGCTTCGACGGATTTCGCCGCCGGTGAGCGCGACTTCGACTTTGCCGGGCTTGACCTCGAAGCCAGATACGCCCGCGCCATCCGTAATTTCGACGCCGATTTCCGCCGCCTTGCGCCGCAGCGCCCGGTTGAGCGCCGCATTCGCCACCATGTGCGCGAACGGTTCGCCCGATTCTGCCTCGCCGCCAAAGGTGAGAAACACCGGACGCACGGGATCAGACGTCCGGGAATCGGTGACAATCATCTCGGTAATGGCTTGCGCTTGCGGCGCGATCTCTTCCCACACGCCAAGCTGGTCCAGCATCCTTACGGCCGCCGATGCCACTGCGGAGGCGCGGGTGTCGCGCGCGAATGCGCCTTGCGGCGCGGCGTCGGCGACCTGAACGTCGAGGTCCGGAGCCGAAGCTTTGATCGCCACCGCTGCAGCCAGTCCGACATAGCCCGCGCCCGCGACGATAATATTTTTTCGCATATTTATCCCCGTGCCCAAAAGCTGGTTTATCCTGTAGCCGGTTGGTCTTGACTATGGGCGCTTGGCTGTCCCATTGATTGACCTAAACGTCAATTCAAGGGCCATTTCATGTCCAGCGCCATGCAAGAACTCATCTCAATCCTGGACCTCGAGACTCTGGAGCACAATCTGTTTCGCGGCCGCAGCCCGCAAGTTGGCTGGCAGCGCGTGTTCGGCGGACAGGTTATCGCCCAAGCCCTGATTGCCGCGCAGCGCACGGTCGATCCTCTCCGCCATGTTCACTCGCTCCATTGCTATTTCATGCGTCCGGGCGATCCAGCCGTGCCGATCATTTACGAAGTCGACCGTATCCGCGATGGCGGAACGTTCACAACGCGGCGCGTCGTCGCAATCCAGCATGGATTAGCCATCTTCGCGCTGTCGGCTTCCTTCCAGATTGATGAGACTGGCCTCGACCATCAGATCCCCATGCCGCTGAATGTGCCTGACCCGGACACACTTCTCAGCGACCGGGATTTCCGCGATAAATATCTGGAAGCCTCGCCGCCGCACATTCGCAAGTTCTTCGAGCGCGAGCGGCCCTTTGAGATGAAGCCGGTTTCGCTCAATCACTATTTTTCCAAGGAAAAGCTCGAGCCGCAGCAGAACGTCTGGTTCAAAGCGGTGGGCGACGCGCCGGACGACCGCGCCATCCAATGCGCGATGCTCGCCTATTTCTCCGATATGACGCTGCTCGACGCCACGCTCTTTGCGCATGGCCGCAGCATATTTGAGCCTGATCTGCAGGTGGCGAGCCTTGACCATTCCATGTGGTTTCACCGGCCTGTCGATCTGGATGAATGGCTTTTGTACACACAGGACAGCCCCTCGACATCCGGGGGCCGTGGTTTCGCGCGCGGGTCGATCTACACTCGGTCCGGAGCCCTCGTCGCTTCGACAGCGCAGGAAGGGCTGATTCGCATCAAGGCAAATGCATAAATTATAATCATAGACCAATTGTTGCCTATATTTTAGTCGTTTGTGTTTTGTTAACTTATCGCCGCCGCCAGATGCGTGCTGGAATATCCCTTATATTCCAGCAGCTTGGGCACGAAATTCCGAACTGGCACGGCTTTTGTATCCGTCGTTTGCAGTTGCGCGAGACGCTCTCTCGCAATGGAAAAACGACTGAACAGGACTCAAGGGGCAAAGCCATATGAAAATAGTGATGGCCGTCATCAAGCCGTTCAAGCTCGACGAAGTGCGTGAAGCGCTCACGGGCATGGGCATACAGGGCCTAACCGTCACGGAAGTGAAGGGTTACGGCCGTCAAAAGGGGCACACGGAAATCTACCGCGGCGCAGAATATGCCGTCAGCTTCCTGCCAAAACTCAAAATCGAAGTCGCCATCGCGTCCGATCAGGTGGAAAAAGTCATCGAAGCCATCTCCGGCGCGGCCAAAACCGGCCAGATCGGCGACGGCAAGATTTTTGTCTACACGATTGATCAGGCAGTGCGCATCCGCACCGGCGAACGCGACAGCGTAGCGCTGTGAAGCTGCGAGAAAAGGACATGACCATGCGAATTTCAACTCTTAAAGCCGGCGCGCTGGCGGGCTTCACCGCTCCGCTTGCCGCACTCTCGGCATTTGCCCAGGACGCAGCGGCTCCCGCCGCCGAGGCTGTTGCTGCGGCCGCGCCAGTCGTCAACAAGGGCGACACGACCTGGATGCTGATCTCCACCATCCTCGTCATCATGATGACCGTTCCGGGACTTGCCCTGTTTTATGGCGGCCTTGTGCGCGCCAAGAACATGCTCTCTGTTTTGATGCAGGTCTTCGCCGGCTTTGCCATTATCGCCCTGCTCTGGGTGATTTACGGCTATACGCTTGCCTTCGCAGGCGCAGGATCAGCCGCTGATGCGACGGCGCTGACGCCCTATATTGGCAATCTGTCGAAAATGTTCCTGGCAGGCGTTGGTCCGGAATCGGTCGTCGAAACGTTTTCCAAGGGCGTGTTCATTCCCGAACTCACCTTCGTTGTGTTCCAGCTGACATTCGCCGCCATCACCCCGGCGCTGATTGTCGGCGCGATCGCAGAGCGCATGCGCTTTGGCTCGGTCATGGCCTTCATCGTGCTCTGGTTCACATTCGCTTATCTGCCAATCGCGCACATGGTGTGGTGGTGGGGCGGCCCGAGCGCGGCCGACGCACCTTCCGGTTTGTTGTTTGCCATGGGCGCGCTCGACTTCGCCGGCGGCACGGTGGTTCACATCAATGCCGGCATTGCCGGTCTTGTCGCCGCCATCGTCGTCGGCCCGCGCGTCGGCTATATGAAAGAAAACATGGCGCCGCATAACCTCACCTTCACCCTGATCGGCGCGTGCCTTCTGTGGGTCGGCTGGTTCGGCTTCAACGCCGGTTCCAATCTCGAGGCTAACGGCCTGACCGCGCAGGCGCTGCTCAACACGATCACCGCGCCTGCGGCTGCCGCTCTCGCCTGGTCTTTGGGCGAGCGCATCACTCGCGGCCATGCTTCGCTCCTCGGCGCAGTGTCGGGCGCGGTAGCGGGTCTTGTGGCGATCACCCCTGCTGCCGGTCTCGCAGGCACAATGGGCGCGATCTTCCTTGGCGCCGCCGCTGGCCTTATCTGCCTCTGGGCGGTGGTGTCACTCAAGCCGATGCTGAAATATGACGACTCGCTCGACGTGTTCGGCGTCCACGGCATTGGCGGCATTGTCGGCGCGCTCGGCACGGCCGTTGTCGCTTCGCCAGTCCTCTATGGCTTTGGCCCCGGCGGCGCGGATTACTCGATTGCCAGCCAGTTCTTTAAGCAGTGAACTGCGGTTGTTATCGCCGCAGTCTGGTCTGCGGTTGTGGCTTTCGTCGCGCTCTACATCATCAAGGCGACCTTGGGTCTGCGTCTTACCGAAGCGCAAGAGCGCGAAGGTCTTGATGTCACCTCCCATGGCGAGCGCGCCTATAACTGATCCCGTCGCGTTCTCCCCAAGAGCATGCGCAACTGAGCCCGGGTAACCGGGCTCTTTTTTGCCTGTAAATTGGTCATCTGCTCTGATCTCGGTTTGGGTTTGCGTATTTTTCGGGCATAAGCTCACCTCCAATGCCGCGATTCACCGGCGATTCCAACTGGCATGAATATTGGAATGCCCGCGCGAGAGGCAGAAGCCTTCAAAACAAGCGGCAGGCTCACCTGCCCGGCCATATTTCGGGGAGACACACATGGCGGACGTTCAAATCGGCAATGACGTATTCTTTGTCCTGATCGGGGCAATTCTGGTTTTCGCCATGCATGGCGGTTTTGCATTTCTGGAGGCGGGCACCGTCCGGCACAAGAACCAGGTCAATGCGCTGGTGAAAATCCTCGGTGACTTTGCAATCTCGACGCTTGCCTATTTCGCCATCGGCTATTTCGTCGCCTACGGCGTTCATTTCCTCCACAGCGCGACTGTCCTGTCGGGTGGCGGCGACAGCCCGTTCCCGGCGCAAGGCTTCGGGCTGGTCAAGTTCTTCTTCCTGACGACCTTTGCGGCGGCGGTCCCGGCGATCATTTCCGGCGGCATTGCCGAGCGCATGCGTTTCGGCCCGCAAAGCGCTGCGACGGCCGCGATTGTCGGGCTGATCTATCCCTTTTTTGAAGGCATTGTGTGGAACGGCAATTTCGGCATTCAGGAATTGCTGAAGAACAATTTCGGTTTTCCTTTCCACGACTTCGCCGGCTCCATCGTCGTCCATGCCGTTGGCGGCTGGCTGGCGCTGGGCGCGGTCATCACGCTCGGGCCAAGGCTCGGCCGCTATTCCAAATCTGGCAAGTCGTTCGCCACGCCGCCCTCGTCGATTCCATGGCTGGCGCTCGGCTCATGGCTTCTGTGCACCGGCTGGTTCGGCTTCAACGTCATGAGCTCGCAATCCGTCGGCACGGCGACCGGCCTTGTCGCGATGAACTCGCTGATGGCGATGATCGGCGGGATTTTGACAGCGCTGGTCATTGGCCGCAATGATCCGGGCTTCGCCCATAATGGCGCGCTGGCCGGACTTGTGGCGGTGTGCGCGGGTTCGGACCTGTTCCATCCGATTGGCGCGCTGATCACAGGCGGCGCGGCGGGCGTTATTTTCGTCAAGGGCTTCACCTGGTGCCAGGAAAAACTGAGGATTGACGACGTGCTCGGCGTCTGGCCGCTGCATGGCCTGTGCGGCCTGTGGGGCGGCATTGCGGCGGGCATATTCGGCCAGTCCGCGCTTGGTGGCATGGGCGGCGTGTCATTTGGGGCGCAGCTGATCGGCTCTTTGGCTGGCGCCGGCTACGCCGCGATCATGGGCTTTGCACTGTACCGGGTGCTGAACGCTGTGATGGGCGGCCTGCGCCTCACCGAAGAAGAGGAAATGCGCGGCGCGGATCTGTCGATCCATCATATCGGCGCGAATCCGGAATCGGAGGTTCGGGTTTGAGATGGAGCGGGTTGGTGACTGGGGATTTACCTCGTAAATTTAACGGCGACCGTTAATTTTACAAGGTTGCGACAGTAGCATGGGCCGAACCCAGTCAGTCCGGAAGCGCCATCCGCAGTTCCCGCGCGCCCTCAATCCCAAGGCTTAGATGCGTGGCGGCGACTGCCAGGCCGCCGCTTTTCAAATGCTCCCGCAGCAATCCGGCAAACATCGCCTCGCCATGTTTGTCGAGACCGCTGGTCGGCTCGTCGAGAAGCCAGAGCGGGCGGTGGCTGACAAGGAGGCGGGCGATCGCGGCGCGGCGTTTTTGGCCGGTTGACAGATAGGCAAAAGGCGTTTCGCTAAGACCACCCAAGCCAACCGCGGCTAGCGCGCCGTCCACGCTGCGCAGAGGATTGCCTGCAAAGTTTTGCCAGAAGCCGAGATTCTGCGACAAGGTCAGCGCAAGTTTCAGCGCGTTCTGCACGCCGAGCAAATGGCAGTTCAGACCTATGCCGGCCTCCCCGCCGCCCTCCAGGCTAACACTTCCCTGCGACGGCTGCAGCAGTCCGGCGATGACGCGCAAAAGCGTGGTTTTCCCCACGCCATTTGGCCCGCTGACAACCAAAATCTCTCCATCGGTCAAAGAAAAGTTCAAGCCGGAGAACACTGATTCCCCGCCGCGCTCCGCACTCAAATCTCCGGCAATCAGGCGCATTCCCACTCCTGGAAAATTTTCTTGCGGCGCAGCATTTCAACGATGGTTCAACTGGCACACGCATACGAAATTATCTATAGCATGCGCAATCCGGCCTGCCGCCCCTTCCGGCGTCCATCTCAATCAAGGAGAGACCTCATGTCATCCATCGACAGTTTCAAATGCCGAAAGACGCTGACCGTCGGCGCGAAAAAATACGTCATATATTCGCTGACCGCCGCCGAGAAAAACGGCCTGCCTGGAATTTCCGCGCTGCCCTATTCGATGAAGGTGCTGCTCGAAAACCTCCTGCGTGCCGAGGACGGGTCCACGGTGACGAAAAAGGACATTGAAGCTTTCGCCGGCTGGCTGAAGGACAAGGGCAAGGCCGGCAAGGAAATCGCCTTCCGCCCGGCGCGCGTTCTGATGCAGGATTTCACCGGCGTTCCGGCCGTGGTCGATCTGGCCGCCATGCGCGATGCGATGAAGGCACTCGGCGGCAATCCGCAGAAGATCAATCCGCTGGTGCCTGTGGACCTTGTCATCGACCATTCGGTCATCGTTGACGAGTTCGGCTCGGCCAAAGCCTTCAAGCAAAACGTTGATCTCGAATATCAGCGCAACGGCGAGCGCTACCGGTTCCTGAAATGGGGCCAGCAGGCGTTCAAGAATTTCCGCGTCGTGCCGCCCGGCACCGGCATCTGCCATCAGGTCAATCTCGAATATCTGTCGCAGACCGTCTGGACCCGCAAGGAGAAGGTCACGAAGGGCAAGAAAACCGAGACGGTCGAAGTCGCCTATCCTGACACGCTGGTCGGCACGGATTCGCACACGACCATGGTCAACGGGCTTGCCGTGCTTGGCTGGGGCGTCGGCGGCATTGAGGCGGAAGCCGCGATGCTCGGCCAGCCGCAGTCGATGCTGATCCCGGAAGTGATCGGCTTCAAACTGACCGGCAAGGTCAAGGAGGGCGTCACGGCCACGGACCTTGTGCTCACCGTCACGCAGATGCTCCGCAAAAAGGGCGTTGTCGGCAAGTTCGTCGAATTCTTCGGCCCAGGCCTTGATTCCATGACATTAGCCGACCGCGCCACCATCGCCAACATGGCTCCAGAATATGGCGCGACCTGCGGCTTCTTCCCGGTCGACGGCGAGACGCTGAATTACCTGACCAATTCGAGCCGCAAGAAGGCGCGCATTGATCTGGTCGAGAAGTATGCGAAGGCTCAAGGCCTGTTCCGCACCAAATCGTCGAAAGACCCGGTCTTCACCGACACGCTGGAGCTGGAGCTTTCCACCGTCGTGCCAAGCATGGCCGGGCCGAAACGTCCGGAAGGGCGCGTGGCGCTGGAAGGTATTCCGGCAGGCTTCGCCGCAGCCATGGAAACCGAATACAAGAAGGCCGCCGAAATCTCCAAGCGCTACAAAGTGGCGGGCCGCGAACATGATCTGGGCCATGGCGACGTCGTCATCGCCGCCATCACCTCCTGCACCAACACCTCCAATCCAAGTGTCCTGATCGGGGCGGGGCTTCTCGCCCGCAATGCGCTCGCCAAGGGTTTGAAGACCAAGCCTTGGGTCAAGACTTCGCTTGCGCCCGGCAGCCAAGTTGTGGGTGAGTATCTGAAGAATTCCGGCCTGCAGAAGGATCTCGACAAGCTTGGCTTCAACCTCATCGGCTATGGCTGCACCACCTGCATCGGCAATTCGGGTCCGCTGCCGGAGGAGATTTCCAAGACCATCAACGACAAGGGCCTGATCGCCGCCGCCGTTCTCTCCGGCAACCGCAATTTCGAGGGCCGCGTGTCGCCGGATGTGCAGGCCAACTATCTTGCCTCGCCGCCGCTGGTCGTGGCGCACGCGCTGGCCGGAACCGTCACCAAGGATTTGACCAAAGAGCCGCTCGGTTTGGACAAGAAGGGTAATCCGGTTTTCCTGAAAGACATCTGGCCGAGCTCCAAGGAAATACAGGAATTCATCACCAAAAACGTGACGAAGAAACTGTTCAAGGAAAAATATGCCGACGTGTTCAAGGGCGATGCCAACTGGGCCAAGGTGAAAGTCCCGGCCGGGCAGACCTATGCCTGGGACGACAATTCGACCTATGTGCAGAACCCGCCCTATTTCGTCGGCATGCAGAAGGCCGCAGGCTCCGTCTCCGACATCAAAGGCGCGCGGGTGCTCGGCCTGTTTGGCGACAAGATCACCACGGATCACATCTCGCCCGCTGGTTCGATCAAGGCCGCCTCGCCCGCCGGCAAATACCTCACCGACAATAAGGTGGCCGTCGCCGACTTCAACCAGTACGGCACGCGGCGCGGCAATCACGAAGTGATGATGCGCGGCACCTTCGCCAATATCCGCATCCGCAACCACATGCTGGGCGCGAACGGCAAGGAAGGCGGCTTCACCATCCACTATCCGTCCAAGACGGAGATGTCGATTTACGACGCCGCGATGAAATACAAGGCCGAGGGCGTGCCGCTGGTCGTGTTCGCCGGCATCGAATACGGCAACGGCTCCTCGCGAGACTGGGCGGCGAAAGGCACAAATCTGTTAGGTGTGCGCGCCGTCATCGCACAGAGCTTCGAGCGCATCCACCGGTCAAATCTGGTCGGCATGGGCATCGTGCCGTTCGTGCTGGAAGAGGGTTCAAGCTGGTCTTCGCTCGGCCTGAAAGGCGACGAGCTGGTCAGCATCGAAGGCCTGGCTTCCGCCAAACCGCGCCAGAAGATGAAGGCGGTCGTCACCTATGGCGACGGCACAGTCAAAGAAATCCCGATCATCTGCCGCATCGATACGCTGGAGGAGGTCGGGTATTTGAAAAATGGCGGGATTCTGCAATATGTGCTGCGGGATCTGGCGGCTTAGGCAACAGCCCTTCTCATGCAACGAAAACCGCCGAGCTCCCACCCCGGCGGCTCCGTTATCTCCTCACCACAGCAGCTCATAAATATGCCCGTTCGTCCCCCGGTAGGCCACATGCTGACGCGGGGCGCGGGCGCTGGCGTAGTAGACCGGGCGGTCGGCGGCGGGCGGGGCGGCGTAGGCGGCGGTGAGGTCGACATGGTGTGACGCGTTCTCGCCGAGGAAGTGCCAGAGCTCGTGCAGCCTGCCGCCGCTGGAGCGGTAGATCACATGCTGCGTGTTGTCGCCCGCATTATAGCCGCCCGAAATGTCACCCAAGGCCGCAGGCGCGCCGGACATCGCTGTCAAGTCCCGCCCGCCGACCGGCGCGACATTGGCCCAGGCAAGCTCGTAGATATGATTGTTCCCGGCGCGGTAGACGACGCGGTGCATGTCCTCGGCTTGGGTGAACCAGGCGTACGGATCGCTTGCCGCGTCCGGCGTTCCGGCTGTGCCTGACAGGTCATCCTGCCCGACCGCCCCGTCCGGTCCCCAGTACAGACTGCGGATTCGTCCGTCTGTGCCGCGATAGGCGACAATGTTAGTGGCGCGCACCGGGTCATAATAGGGCCACGGATCGCCGGCCGCCGGCACGGCGTTCGCCGCTGCGGTGAGATCGCCATGGCCGACGCCGCCCTGTCCTTGCCAGAACAACTCCTGCAGATGGCCATTGCTTGAGCGGTAGACGACATGGTGGAACCCGTCATGGGCGGAAAACCAGCCCGCCGGATTGCCCGCAGTTTTCGGCGCATTGATCGAGCCGCCGAGATTGTCATGCCCAACCGCGCCGAACAGCCAATAGAGGCTGCGCACATGATTGTCCGATCCCCGGAAAATCAGTACGACTTGATTGCCCGCCGGATCGAAATAGGTGAACGGATTGCCGCGCGCGCCCGGCGCGCCGGCATTGGCGGTGAGGTCCGTTGTGCCCTGTCCGTTTGGATCGCGCCAGATTTCGTTCATATGGCTTGATGTGTCGAGATAGGCGATGTTCTCGATGCCGTGCTGGTCGAGCACCAGCGCGCAGGGCGGCCCGCCCGCTTTCCGCGCGCCAGTGGCGGCGGTGCGGTCGATCAGGTGCTGGCCGGGATCGTCAATGCGCACGGCAAAGCCGCCGGGAATGGCGCCGGTGACGGAGAGCGTCACGCCATCATCCAGAGCAGCGGACTGGCTCGGCTGCAGCGCTGTGAGTGTCATGAGGTAGAGCGGCAATTTTCCGCCTTCCCGCACCTGCACAGTCGGGTTTCGGGTTTGCACGCGGTAGGCAATGACGCCCTCGCTGGCGATGCCCCTCTCCTGATCTTGACCCGTTGACGGCATTCCTGCCTCGAACTGGTCAGTCATCTTGCGGGATTCAACCATGACATAGGGGAAGCCGGTTCCGATGCGCAGTGCCGCCGCGCGGCCTGCCACAGGCGGAAGGGGAAGGCTGATATGCTGAAGCTGATAGTCAATGCTTGCACCAGAGTGCGTCGGGATCACCGCCGCGTTCAGCCAGCCAAGCTCGTTCTTGGTGAAAGCGGTCGGGTGCGTTTGGCTGAACGCCGACATCTCGTCAAATGTGTCAATTGCACGCTCTGGCGGGTCGGTGTCGTTGTCGAATTTATAGAGGTCTTTGAAGCCCGTGAGGCCGTGAAGCAGCTCCATCAGCCAGATGCCGTTACTCTCCGCCATCACAACACGCGACCAGAAGCCGCTGTTTATCCCTGACGGCCGCCCGCCGAGCATCACAAGCACTGCGGCATCCATGCCCTGATCGCGCAACTGTCCGCCAAGCCTTCCGTCAAGATCTCCAGGCTCAACGTGCTGCCTGTCGATCGTCTGCATCGGCAGCACCACCGGATCAATATCGGCAAGCCCCGACGAGACGGCGCGCAGCCAGGCGCGCAGCGAGCGGTCCGCGCCATTCGCCTCCCGGCGTGGGTCGTAAATCACCCGGCGCAGGATTGCGTTTTCCCAGTCCGGCGGTATTTGGTCCGGCGGGATGGCGTTGGTGCGGAAGAGCGGAACAAAAGCGATGCGTTTGCGCCCGATCCAGGGTGTTGCATTGGTCATGTCTGCCTCCGATCAGTATGCGCTCGACCGCCCGAGACCTGGACGCATTGCCTCGGCGATCATGACGCAAACAAAATGTTTCCAAAGCCGCCTCAGCGCGGCCGGTTCATCGTCCCCGCTTCTTGCGCGGGACTGAGCGGATTAAAGCATGAGGCGGTGCGTTACCGCATCCCCCGTGCGGCATAGGCCGGGACTTGAGGTGTGTCGCACAATATCGGGCGCTCACCGGTCCAGGTTCGGATGAAGCCAGAAGACCGTGTGGACGAGGCCGTCATGAACATCCATCACATAGGCAGATGCATTTTCAGGCCGGTAGCCGCCTTTATCCAGCGAGGTCTCGAGAGTGCGCCCAATAAGCTGGCTGGCCAATAGCCTGTTTGTCCAATAATGGCCGACAATGGCGACACAGGCATGTTCGCGCAGCGAAGCAAGAATTTCGCCGCTCGCCCCGTGCAGCCTCTCCCACACATTGCGCAGGCTTTCTCCGCCTGGCATGGGGGTATCGAAATATTTGCGGCGCAGATTGAAGGGCTTTTCGCCCTTCAGATTGCCCTGGAGGCTGCCATAGTCGATTTCCATGAGGCCAGAAAGTTGGCGAATTTCCATACCGCGTTGCAAGGCGAGCGGACCAGCCGTAGCCAAGGTCCGCTTCATCGGGCTTGAAAAGATGGCGTTGATCGTCTGGTCCCGCAGAGCCAGTGCGAGGTCCTTTGCCTGCTGCTCGCCCGTCGCGTTGAGCGGCACGTCCTCGCGGCCAACATAGCGCGTCTTGTTGCCGTCGGTCTCGGCGTGTCGGATTAGAATGATCCGTCCACTCATCGCAGAATCCGCTGGTAGATCGACACAATTCTTGCGGCAGATTCCTGCCAGCCAAACCCCTGTTGGCGCACAATGCCCGCCGCGCCGAGCCCTGCGCGCAATTGCGCATCCTGTCCGATCCTTGTCATTGCGCCCGCAAGTTCCGACGCGCTTTCGGGCGGCACGAGGAGCGCCGTCTCATTTTCAACAGTGACTTCCGGAATAGCGCCCACCCGGGCCGCTATGACGGGCTTGCCGGCGGCCATTGCCTCGATCAGCATCAGCCCAAATCCTTCCCAGCGGGACGGCGCAACGACGCAATCAAGCGCGCTGTAGACCAATGCCATGTCGCTGCGATGGCCGGTGAACCGAATTCTTTCAACAAGCCCCACCTTCAAAATGCGCTGGCTCAAACGGCGATGCAGCTTCTCATCCTCGATGTCACCGATCATCAGAAATTCGGCATCGGGCATCTCGGCGGCAGTCTTGATTGCCGCCTCAACAAAAATGTCCTGCCCCTTCTGATGGCAGATGCGGCCGACAAGCCCGAAGACACGTGCGCCCTCTTTGATGCCCAGCTGCCGCCGCGCTTCGGCCCGATCCGCGAATTGATACTCATTGGCGGCAACGCCGTTGGGAACGATCTCAATGCGGCTTGCGTCAATTGCCAGACGTTCGGCGACATGCTCCTGCACCGACCGGGACACGGCGATAGCCGCATCGGAACTTTCTGCAAGGTGCCGCTCCAGCGCCAGAAGCTCTGGCTCGCTGTCCCATTTGTCATCATACTGGTTGTGATAATGCGGCAGAATGCGAAGTCCTGTCTGGCGCTTCAGCAGGCCGCCGAGGCGGCCGTAGATATTGGGACGGAAAGAGTGCGTGTGCAGTATGCCGATCCTGCTTTTGTCTACCCAGTCCGCGACGCCCGCGATCATCTCGAACTTCCCGCCGGAAGGCGCGGCGCACTGAACGGGCACGCCGAGAGAGGCGAAGCGCTCCAGCCGGTCTGGATCGGCTTCATCGTCAGGTTTCAGCGTGCAGAGATGGAAGTCGAACTCTTCGCGTGGCAGAGCGCGCAGCAGCTGAAACACCACTTCAGTCACGCCGCCAAAACCCATGCTGTTCAGCACCATGCCAACAGAAGTCTTCGTCATGCGCAGCTTTCCCGGCAAGCGGATTGTATGCGGGCAACGGCCAGGCGCGCCGTGTCTGTCGTGGCGCGCCCCTTCTTGAAAATCTGCTGCAAGTGGTGAATTTCCATGCAGGCCAGATGCCAGTGCAGCGCAGGCCTGTCGAGCGTGCGAAGTCCCGAAACATTGAAGGCATCAGCCAATCTGTCGGCGGACAAGTACGAGTCCCTGATCGCGCTGCCATTTCACCATAGGCTGGCGATATCGCGGCACGGGCTTCCAATATGGGCCCGGTCAAAATCGAGCAGTGCCCATTGCCCATTGGCATCGACAAGAACTTGATCGGCTCCCATATCGCCGTGACAAAAGACCGTATCACCGTCATCCGGCGTGGCGCGAACCAGAGCATCGACAATTTCCGTGAGAGCGGGCGCCGCCTCGGGCAGCATGCGGGCAACCCATTGCGCCATAGCCGCCGTGTCCTGCGCCATCTGGCGATGTGTCAGCACTGGCAGCCCGACTGACCTTCAGAGCCGCAAGTTCCGCAAGCACCCTCGTAATCTGCGGGAGAGAAATTTCATTGAGCAGCATGGCGCTGGCAATCGGCATGCCTGGCAAATAAGTTTGGGCAAACATTCCGTCAGCGTGCTGTATGTAAAGCAATTGCGGCGTGGTGAAGCTCTCGCAGGATTTTGCCGCGGCCAGATTGACTGCATCGAGCAGCCCTGCCGCTTCGGTAATCCGATCCATCCGCTTGAATTTCAATATGACTCGGACCTGCTTCCTCCGAATGCTGCAGCACCGTCAGACGGCGCATTGGAACATAGCGCAGAACGACATATCCACCCAAATCCGCCAGCACGCTCGCTGCTCCCGGCAAATCCGGATCTTCGGGAAAATCAAACCAGGTGCCATCGCCGGTCTTGCGGTGATAAGCGAATGTCCGGGCGACGAAGCGGCCACCGATCTGCCTCTGCACCGACCAGTAAAGCCGGCGCAGGCGCAGCGCGCCATCGGTCATGATGCTGGTGGAAAAGTCCATGCGGAAGACAGGCTCCGGGCCATCAGCCGCTGTGGCGATCTCTTGCGCCCGCAGGTCGGTGGAAATTATATGCGCAAGGCGCTTGAGTTCCGAAGACAGAAGATCGCCGCCGAACGCGCACATCCGCGCCAAGC
Organism: uncultured Alphaproteobacteria bacterium; assembly: GCA_963792485.1. GTDB lineage: Bacteria > Pseudomonadota > Alphaproteobacteria > Rhizobiales > Rhizobiaceae > JANOYJ01. Next base: position 101,206 of record CAWBWL010000001.1, on the reverse strand, counting down.
CCTCCGGAGGCCAGGGCCGTTGCTCTGTCAGCCATAGGTTTTGTTCTGCCATTTTGCCTTCTATAGTCTGGCGCAGGCAAGAAAACTACAAGTTCATGCCGAGCTGTTCATGCGCGGCCGTGCTTTGCCGGCAATCATGAACAGGGGACATGGAGACCCGCGCTTTTGAACATTGACTGGAACTATGAGAGCTACAGAAGCGGGGCGGCCTCGCTTCCGGATTATCACCAGTCTGGATGGTGCTTTGATGGTTCTGCGGTAAAGCAAATGCTTGCTCCGCATCATGACGCGATCAGCGACGCGTCGTCCGTGCGCCTTGTCGATGTCTATGCCCGGCCAGGAAAGGCGATTGATCTCTGTTACGCCTTCTCCGCGCGCTCAGGCGATGTAGCCGCTGTCACATTGCGCTGCAGCACCGGTGAGCGCGGGGAGCGTGAATTTGACAGGGCGCGAATCAAGGCGGCCGATCCAACCCGCATCATGGTGCTGGATCAAGCGACTTTTGCCTGGTTATTTCCAGAGGATGCAGGCCTGCCCTACCTTGCGCCAGTGCAACAGGGATTCGAAAATTCGAAGCCGGGACACGGCGTGAAACTGTTGAACTACCGCCGCGGCGAACGGTGCACATTTCTTGACCTGGCGGCGGGCGCGGTATCGAAAATCCAGCCCGCTGCTGCACAGTGTCACCAGCGCCAGATGGCGATCTATCATAGTTCCGGGCGGCGATTTGGTATGCCAGAGCCTATGCATTGTGATGACGGCAACCAAATGCGCACGGAACAACTCATGGCCGGCGTGCCGTTTGGCGAGCAGACCAGTCTCGTTGGCGTGCAGGCCGCAGCGCATTCTTTGATCAACACTCTCGCTGGTCTGCATGCCGTTCCGGTGGGCGGCATTGCGCCGGCGTTGCAGCCCTTTCATGCAAGCCATGTCATGGTGCGTTATGAATCCATGTTTCTGCGGAGACTGGAAACCGCCAACTTGCCAACTCTTCCGATTTGTAGAACTCTTGGTGACGAGCTTCGCAAAAATATCCCACCATCGCCGCCGTCCGTCAGGCTGTTGCATGGCGACATGCATTCGGGAAATGTTCTGTTCCACCAAGGCACGGCAAGTCTGATTGATCTGGATGAAGTGACCTTGGGCGATCCGGTCTATGACCTTGCGCTGTTTGCCAGCGATCTGGTGTTGATGTCAGTGCTGCACCCGGATGACAGGGACGTCTGCCTCGAAGCTGTCGGCGCCATTCCCGATGTGTATGAGGCTGTTGCCGGAGTTCCGATTGACCGTTCATCCTATTCCTGGCACCTCGCCGCCTTGATCGCCAGCCGTCAGATCAAGACCTGCATCAATCGCGCCGCGCCGTTCATAGATGACATAACTTCAACGCTGGCAAAGATCGCACTGCGCATCGCACGGCGCCGGGATGTGACAGGTGCGGTTCTGATTGGGGGGTAAAGTTCAAGACCGCGTTTGTCTCATACAGTTCCTGCAGTGCGACCTCCTCACCTCTTCCAAAGCCTGACCGGAGCGCCGAGGCCGCGCGTGATGATTCCCTTGGCTTCCAGATCAAGTTGCACGGCCTTGTTCCACCAGCCGGCTTTCTCGCCGCCGGGAAACAGATCCTGCGGCAGATGCGCCAAGACCTGTTTCTGAATTTCGGCAGGGGTGAGGCCAGGCGCTTTGCCGGGCAGAACATTCAGATAGGCCGCCTTCATCGCCTCGAATTTGGCGGCATCGACGCTGTAGGTTTTTCCGGGCTGCAGGACGTTTTCGATTTTCATTTTTGCTGGTTGGGGCATGGCGGGTTCTCACAGCTCCACTATGGTTTCAAATCCGCCATAGATCATGCGCTTGCCGTCAAACGGCATGGGGCTGGTGCCGGGCTGCATTTCGGGAAGTCTCATCAGCTTTTCCCAAGCGGCGGTGCGCACTTCTTTCGAAGGCCATTTGATCCAGGAGAACAGAATGCTTTCACCCGGTTCGCGTTTCACCGCCATCGGGAAAGAGGTGAGGCTGCCCTCCGGCACATCATCTTCCCAGCATTCGGTCGCACTCAAAGCTCCGTGTTCGATGAAGAGGGCATCGAACTTCCGGCTGTATTTGATGTACTCCTCGCGGTTGGCGTTCGGTACAGCAGCGACAAAGCCATCTATGTAAGCCATGGGTTCTCTCCTTCAGTTGACACGCATGCCGATCAGCGAAAAATGCGCGCCTTGCGGATCCATGCAAGGGGCGATCCATGCGCCGCCAGGCACTTCATGCGGCTCCATAATGACTGTTCCGCCATTGTCATTGACGCGCTGCGCTCCGGCGTCAATGTCGCCGACGCTGAAATAATAGACCCAAGCCGGCATCGGCGTGCTGTCCATCTTTTTCATCATACCGCCCATGCCCAAACCGTCACCGGTTTCGCCGAACGTCTGGTAGAGGCCCATATCCGGGCCCATGTCATGGGCAAATCCCTTTTGCCAGCCGAACAGGACGGAATAGAAAGCCCAGTCCTCCTCCAGATTGCCCGCATGCAGCTCGTGCCAGCCGATATGGCCCTTGGTCATGAAGGGAATGGGGGAGGGGGCGGCGTCGCTGTTGCCCTTGAACAGGATGAACCCAGCGCCATGCGGATCGGCGGCGACGGCAAAGCGGCCGACGCCGGGAATGTCCTGCGGCTCCTTCCAGATTTTGCCGCCTGCTTTGGTGACCTTCTTGGCGTATTCATCGACATCGCCGACGCCGATATAGCCCATCCACATGGGCGGCATGCCTTTGTTCTCTTCCGGCACCGGCATGATGCCGCCAACCTGAATGTCGCCGTTGAAGAGCAGCGTGTAACCGGGTCCCGGCATGCCGGAATCCTGGCAGCGCCAGCCGACAACGGCCGAATAGAATTTCTCCGCCGCTTTCACATCTGTCGTCATGACGTCGTACCAGACAAATTTGTTGGCCATGATCGCTCTTCTTCCGCGCCTTGATGCCACGCATTATTCTGCGCCCAAGCATCGGCGCTGCCAAGCGGGAATATGCGCTGCCCGTCACCCGCCTCTCACCGCATCGTGACTTCCTCTTGAAAAAGCGGCGGCGTATTTTCCCATCAACAAAAGGGAAAGACCTATGCGTCATCATCTTGCCATGGCCGTTGCTGCTGCCGCCCTGTTCACCGCGCCGCTGGCTCAAGCCGAAAGCGTCAAAGGCGTTGTCGAAATTTTCACCAGCCAGGGCTGCTCGTCCTGCCCGCCTGCCGACAGAGTGTTCAATGAGGTGATACTGGACAAGGGCGTGCTCGGGCTCGCCTGGCATGTTGACTACTGGGACTATCTTGGCTGGAAGGACACATTCTCGTCCCCCGCAGCCACCGCGCGCCAGCGTGGCTATGCGCGCAGTTTTGCCGAGCGCGGCGTCTACACGCCGCAAGTCATTGTCAATGGCGACACGGTCGCGCAGAATTCCAATTTCCGGTCCTCCATTTCCTCAGCCCTGTCGGGTGCATTGCCGGTAACGGTCGACGCGAAGCTTCAAGACGGCAGCCTTGTGGTGAATGCGGGCGATGGCAATGGCCAGGCCAACATCGTGCTTGTCACATTCGACCGCAAGCAGGACGTCCCCATTGCACGCGGCGAAAATGCCGGAACAACCGTATCTTACCGCCAGTCAGTGACCAGCACGCAGACAATTGGCATGTGGAAGGGCAAGAGCCTGACAGTTGAGCTTCCAGGTTCCGAATATGCGCCAAAGAAAGGCGCGGGCTGCGCAATACTGTTGCAGCAAGTCTCCAAATCCGGCGCACCCGGCCCGATCCTTGGTGCAGCAGTGGTCCAGGAACCCGGCGCCTGAAATTCCATCAATATCAACCCCAAAAAAATAGCCGGGCCCTAAGGTCCGGCTGAAATCTAAGGGGTGTTACGCAGAAGGGTTGGCCCGGTTGTCAGAGTCCTCCGAGGGCGGGGGGCTTGGGGTTCGAAGCAACCTTCCAACCGGGCCGTTCTTTGTAACGCCTTCAAGTTCGCGCCGGATTCAGGCGCGGGTTTGACCAAATTGCGGCGGGTTTGCGGCAGGCCCATCACCATATAAGACAGATGTTTCACACTGTGATGACGTAACGTAAGGTATCGTTAGGCAATTATTTACCCTTTGATTCCAACCGGTTCTACAAAAATTGCCGCTTGCAAAACTGCAAGAGCGGGTCCAGTTTCATGAACATGTTGATTTCATTGAGATTGCCAAGGGCGCTCCTTGGGGCGAACCGGCATGGATGACCTGAGCGAAGCACAACATTCCGGCAGTGCTGGCGAGATTGTTCGTCTGTCGCACCGCCTGCCGCCCATGCCTGTCATGTTTGACCGGCGCGAGCTCGACAAAATTCTGCAGATCTATTCGCGCATGGTCGCGGCAGGAGAGTGGCGCGATTATGCGATCGATAGCGACCCCGAGCGGGCGGTGTTTTCGATCTACCGGCGCCATAGCGAGTATCCGCTTTACAAAGTGGAGAAGAGTCCGAAGCTTGCCCGCAAGCAAGGCGCGTTCAGCGTGATCTCTGCTTCCGGGGTCATTCTCAAGCGTGGTCATGAGCTGGATGCCGTTTTGTCGGTTTTCAACAAGAGTCTGAGGCTGGTGGAAGGCTGACTACTTCAAGTCTTTCCAGTCACTGGCTGGAAAGCGCGCTTGATCCGGCATCCGGTCCGTTCCGCCGTTGAGTGCAAGCTGCATGATCACTGTGTCAACCCAACGGCCATGCTTGAAGCCGGAGCCTGAAATCGATCCCGAATGCTGAAAACCAAGGCTTTGGTGCAAGGCAACCGAACCCTTATTACCCTGACCGTCGCCTATGACCGCCACCAATTGGTGGAAGCCGAGACTGCCGCATTCCGTAATGAGTGCGCTGAGGAGCGCCTTGCCAATGCCCTTGCCTTTGGCTTCCGGCGCGACATAGACGGAGTCTTCGATCATCCAGCGATAGGCGGGGCGGGTGCGGAAGGGCGAGCCATAGGCATAGCCAAGCACCATACCGCTGGTCTCATAGACGATCCATGGAAATCCACTGCCGGTCACATGCGCAAAGCGGCGGGCCATTTCCGCCTCGTCCGGCGGGTCGAGTTCGTACGATCCCGTGCCATGAATAACGGCATGCTCGTAGATCGTGGTCATGTCCGCCATATCGGCGGGCTTGGCTTGGCGTATGGTCATGATAATCCCCTGCCTGACACTATCGCAGTGTTTAACCCACACAAACAAAAAGGGCGGCCCGAAGACCGCCCTGATGGCATTTGTCGTGACGCTTATTCGCGGTTGCCGAGCAAGCGGAGCAGCATCAGGAAGAGGTTGATGAAGTCCATATAGAGGTTCAGCGCGCCGATAATCGCCTTGCGACCGGCTGTATCGCTGTCATCCGCCTCGTAATAGCTTTCCTTGATCTGCTGCGTGTCATAGGCGGTCAGGCCCGTGAACACGAGAACGCCAATCACCGAAATCGCAAAGCTCAGGGCGGACGAGGCCATGAAAATGTTCACGATGGATGCGATGATAATGCCGATCAGACCCATGAACAGGAACGAGCCCCAGCTCGAAATGTCCTTCTTAGTCGTGTAGCCATAGAGCGACATCGCGCCAAATGTTGTGGCGGTGATGAAGAAGGTCTGCGTGATACTCGCCCCGGTGTATACGAGGAAGATCGAAGACAGCGAAACACCAAGCAGTGCGGCGTACGCCCAGAACGTTGTCTGTGCTGACGAGACGCTCATCGAGTGGATCTTGAAACTCAGGAAGAAAACCAGAGCCAGCGGAGCCAGCATGATCACCCAGCGCAGCGGGCTTGCGTAAATCAGCTGCGCGAAAGCTGGGTTGCTGGCGGCAAGCATATATGTGCCATAGGCTGCGACACCGGTTATGCCGAGGCCGGCGGCCATGAGATTGTAAACCCGCAGCATGTAAGCGCGCAGGCCTTCATCGATCACACCGGCGGTCTGCGTCGCAGCGCCGGTGCGGATCTGAGTGTTGCGATAGTCAGACATCGTAATCCTCACATTGTGTCCCGTCTCGTGTCCACGTCTGGAGCGCGCTGGCGGGACTCCAGCAAAGCTTCCGGTAATATGGTGATTTATTCGCGTTTCGGCAAGAGAGATGCGCTTTTTATAGATTAACGGAATTTTTCAACGCCGCTGCGCGGGGCTTAAAGGTTTCTGAGCACAGGCGCGCTTTTTTCTCCGAGAACACGCCAGGTGCCGATCAGTCCGAAGCCAATTGTCAGTATGAGCGCGATGGCAACCGTTGCCAGCGCGACCAGCGGATCAAATGTCCATTGCAACTTCATGATGTTGACCACGACAAACCATGCTGCGCCAGCGCCTGCCGCCAATCCAAACAGCGCTGTCGCAAGGCCGATCAGGAAATATTCCAGAGTGAAAGCCGCAATCAGCGTGCGGCGGGTGGCGCCGAGCATTTTCAGAATGACGGAATCGTGCACGCGCGTGCGGTTGCCCGCTGCGAGCGCTCCGGCGAGAACCAGCACGGAGGAGATGAGCGCAATCGCCGCCGCCGCGCGGATTGCCCCGGCGAGCTGACCCACCAGCCGTTCAGCCACATCCAGCACATCCTTGATGCGCACGGAGGTCACTGTCGGGAAAGCGCGGGTGACGGCATTCAAGACTTTCGCATCACCCGCCGCATCGAGCTTTGGATCACTCAGCGTGGCAAGCCATGCATGCGGCGCTCCAGCGAAGGCGTTCGGCGAAAACACCATGACGAAGTTGATCGACATCGATTCCCACTCAACCCGGCGGAAATTGGCGATCTTCGCCATTATCGTGCGGCCAAGCACATTAACCGTCACGCTGTCGCCAAGCTTGAGGCCAAGCTCGCCCGCTTCTTCTTCTGAAAAGGAAACCAGCGGCTCGCCTGCATGGTCCGGCTTCCACCAGTCTCCTGAAACGACATTGGCATTGTCCGGCGGCTCGGGCGCATAGGTGATGCCGCGGTCGCCGCGCGTGACCCAGGAGGCTTCCGGCGGAATTGTCAGCTTGTCGACGTCAACGCCCTTCAACTGGGTAATGCGCCCGCGCAGCATGGGCACGCGCTGCACGGCGCCTTGCGGCGACCGTTCGCCCAACAGCTTGGCAAAGCTGTCAACTTCGGAACTTTGAATATCGAGAAAGAAGAAATTCGGCGCTTTTGCAGAGATCGTGCCGGAAATTTGATTGCGCAGATTAAGATCAATCAGCGTCAGCGCAACGAGCAATGTCAGCCCCAGACCCAGCGACAAGACCACAGACGGCGTCAGCGCGCCGGGGCGGTGGATATTGCCCATCGCCATCCGCAGTGGCAGGTTTGTGACGCGCGGGGCGCTTCGGGCCAAGCGCTGTATGCCCCAAGCCACCAGCCGCAGCACGATGAAGGCGGCGATTGCCGCGCCGAGAAAAATCACGGCGACGTACCGGTCCTTCGCCGTCAATATTGCAAGACTTGCCACGAGAACCGCAAAAATGGAGGCTGCAGCCAACCACGGCCATTTTGGCAAGGCCAATGGCTGAAATCCGTTCTCACGGAAAAGCTCGGTCGGCGCGACAAGGCTCGACCGGCCCAGCGGCAGGAGCGCGAAGACGAGCGTGATCAAATATCCAAAGATTGCGGCAAGGATCAAAGCCACGGGCTGAAAGCTGCCAGACACGTTGAGCGACAACAGCGACCGGATTGCCGAGGCAGCCGCCCACGGACTCAAGGCGGCAAGCACAAGGCCTATGACGACGGCGATGCTTGCGATGATCAGGATTTGGATAAGGTAGACAAGCGCGGCAAAATTGCCGGGCGCGCCGAGGCATTTGAACGTCGCAATAACACTGCGCTTGCCGTCGAGGTGCGCACGCACGGCATTGGCTACACCGACGCCACCGACGACCAGCGCGGTCAGCCCGACCAGCGTCAGAAATTGCGAGAACCGTTCAATATTTGAGGAAAGCGCCGGGGATGCGTTTGAGCTGGTGCGGATGCGCCAACCGGCTTGCGGAAACGCCTTTTCCGTCGCCTCCCTGATATCCGCAGGCGCGGCGCTGCCAGACTTCAACCGCACCTTATAGCCATATTCGACCAGACTGCCCGGCCGTTCCAGTTTTGTCGCCGCCATGCCTTCGGTCGAGATGAGAAGCCTTGGCGCAAAGCCGAACCCTTCCGACAGCGCGTCGGGCTCGGTGGTCAGGACGGCGCGCAGTTCAAATGTGGCATCACCCAACAAAACTTTGTCGCCAGGCTTGAGCTGCAGCCTGTCAAACAGGATATGCGGCGCCACTGCGCCGAAACTGCCATTGCGCGCGGCAAACAGGCTGGAATAGTCCAGAGCGGGATTGGTCACGAGCGTTCCGTAAAGCGGATACTTGTCATCAACCGCTTTGACCTCCGACAGTGTTTGATCGCCTTGATCCTGCCGCCGCACCATGGAGCGGGTCGAGACGCTTTCGGCAACCGTTCCAAGTCCAGCAAGGTGCTGCCGCTCTTTCTCGCTGGCCGTGCGCTGAACCAGTTCAAACCGCAAATCACCACCGAGAATCGACCGGCCCTCCGCTTCGATCCCGTCGGTAATGCCATTGCCAACCGCATTGACCGCGCCAATTGCCGCAACGCCGATGGCAATGCAGGCCAGAAAAACGCGGAATCCCGCAAGGCCTCCGCGCATCTCGCGCAAGGCGAAGCGCAGGGCAAGTTTCAGCGATGGCACAAGCGAAAGCGATTGCATCAGGCGGTCACCGACCGCGTGCGTTCAAGGGACTCAGACTCGATTCTGCCGGAGAGCATGCGCACCTGCCGGTCGCATTTGGCAGCAAGCGTCTGGTCGTGTGTGACCAGCAACAAAGTCATGCCGCGCTCGCGCTGCGCCTTGAAAATCAGCCCGGTGATGTGCTCGCCGGTCACAAGGTCAAGATTTCCAGTGGGCTCGTCCGCAACAAGGATCTTGGGTTCCGGCGCCAGCGCCCGCGCAATTGCAACACGCTGCTGCTCGCCGCCCGACAGTTCGCCCGGATAATGCGTGACGCGGTCCTTGAGGCCGACGGCCGCGAGTTCGACCAGAGCCCTTGCCATCGGGTCTGGGTGACCGGCAAGCTCGAGCGGCACGGCGACATTTTCGAGTGCAGTCATGTTCGGAATGAGATGGAAAGACTGGAACACAATGCCAATCATGCGGCCACGAAAGGCGGCTGTCTGATCTTCGCTGAGCAAAGTGAGTTCCTTGCCGGCAATGGTCACACTGCCTTTGTCGGGGCGCTCGAGACCGGACAGCACCATGAGCAGCGAGGTCTTGCCGGAGCCGGACGGGCCGACAATGCCAAGCGATTCCCCCGCGCGCGCCTCCAGCGACACATTGTCCAGAATATGGACTTCGGAAGGCCCCGCACCTAATGTCAGATGGACGTTGCGAAGATTAATGGAAACGTCCTGCATGCGGAACAAACCTCGGGCGAAAGCGTAATCGCGGTGTAGGTGAATGCGTGAATAGACTGAAAGGCGGAAAATCGTGTTGAAAAGTTTCGTGACGGCGCTGTTCAGTCTCATCATATGGGCCATGACGTCCGCAATTTCCACGGCGCAGCCGATCAAAATTGTGGGATTGGGCGACAGCCTGATGGCTGGCTACCAACTGGAAGGCGGACAGGGCTTTCCGGCCCAGTTGCAGAATGCCTTGAAACAACAGGGATTTGACGTTGAAGTCGCGGATGCGGGGGTCTCTGGAGACACCACCAGCGGCGGACTTGCGCGGCTCGATTGGTCGGTGCCGGAAGGAACGGATCTGGTTGTTCTGGAACTCGGGGCCAATGACGCACTGAGAGGCGTCGATCCCAAGGAAACTGCGGCAAATCTGCGGGCGATGATCGAAAGACTGAAGGCGCGCAATATCAAGATAATCCTGGCAGGAATGCTCGCCCCGCCAAATATGGGTGAAGCGTACGGAACTGCGTTTAACCGGATTTTCCCAGAGTTCTCGAAGGAATTCGATCTGCCCCTCATTCCGTTTTTTCTGGAAGGCGTAGCTGGAAATCCGAGATTGCAGCTCGACGACAGAATGCATCCTAACCCTGAAGGGGTGAAGAAAATGGTCGAAAACACCCTTCCGGTGGTTAAGGATTCGTTAAGCGCCCTGTCACAATAATTGGCTTGCCGGGGTGGCTTAAGGATGGTTGTTTCAAGCCAAGCCCTGATTCGAGGAGGCCAGCATGCCGCGATTGTTCACCGCCCTCGAAGTGCCGCGTGATGCGGCTTTGTCGCTCTCTTTGCTGCGCGGCGGCCTGCCCGGCGCCCGCTGGATTGACACGGAAAACTACCATATCACATTGAGATTTATCGGGGATATTGACAGCCATTTGGCTGATGATATCGCCTATGCGCTCGATAAAGTCAGCCGCTCCGCCTTTTCGATAAGCCTGTCCGGCGTCAGCTGCTTCGGCGGCAAGAAGCCGCATTCGGTTTTCGCCGGTGTCGCGCCGTCGACGGGGCTTTCGCAGCTTCAAGCGGAGCAGGAGCGGATTTGCCAGCGCCTTGGGCTTGGAGCGGACCCGCGCAAGTTCACCCCGCACATCACTCTTGCAAGGCTCAAGAATTCCGCACCGGAGCAAGTTGCCCATTATCTGACTGGCCGCGGCGATTTTTCCACGCTGCCGTTCAAAATCGCGCGCTTCGTGCTGATGTCGTCCAAGGATTCGGTCGGCGGCGGGCCTTATATCATTGAAGAAGCCTATCCGTTGCGGGAACCGCAAGCCGTTTCCGCTGGAGAAGCCCAAGCCGCAGTCTGGGGGCATTGATCGTGGCCGTCGATAAAATAGCCGAAGATCAACTGTCCAGCGCAGTGGCCGAACTCAACGGCTGGCAGCGCCTGTCCGGGCGCGATGCGATTGGCAAGAGTTTCAAGTTCAAAAACTTCCGGCAGGCCTTTGCCTTCATGACAGAAGTGGCGCTGCTCGCCGAAAAGGCGGATCATCACCCCGAATGGAGCAATGTCTATAACCGCGTCGACATTGTCCTGACCACGCATGATGCGGGCGGTGTTTCCGTGCGCGACATTGAGCTTGCCAAAAATATCGACAAGATAACGCCTTCGCCCTGACCGGCATCTTGTGCTGCCAAGGTCCCGGTCCCATCTCAAAGTGGCTATGGGAGATGAAGTCTTTGAAAAACGAGCGGATCGACGAGATATTGGAGCCGGAAAAGGGCTCCAAACAGCAGGAACATGTGCAATCTGAGTTCTGGTCGGCGGTCAAACGCGCCGCCAACCGCATTCCGTTCATGGAAGAAGTGGTCGCCGCCTATTTCTGCGCCATGGACCCGGATACGCCGCTGAGAGTTCGCGGCATCCTTCTGGGCGCGCTTGCCTATTTCATCCTGCCGTTCGACATGGTGCCTGATTTTCTTCTGTTCTTCGGCTTCGGAGATGACATAGCCGTGCTGACCGCCGCTTTTGCCGCCGTGCAAGGCGAAATCAGGGACGCGCACCGCAAGGCGGCACGGGATGCTTTGAAGGAAATTTAACCCACGTCCACTTGCTCGTCATTGCTGATGATTTTGCGCAAACGTCCGAAGGCCAGGCGGATGCGGGACTTGACCGTACCGAGCGGCAGATTGGTGCGCTCGGCGATCTCGGAATGGGAAAGCCCCTCGTAAAACGCAAACCTGATGAGTTCGAGCTGCTCGCCCGGCAGGTCCAGCATCGCGATCCGCACCCGCTGGTCGCGCGTGACGGAGTCCATGGAGATGTCTGCTGCCTCCACTTCCGATGGCTGAAAGATCGGGTCGAGCGGATCAATCAGCGCCGAGCGGTCGCGCCGCAAAACGTCGATCCGCCGGTTGCGCGCAACACGGAACAGCCAGGTGGAGAGCGAGGATTTGGCCGGATCAAACAGATGCGCCTTGCGCCAAAGCGTCAGCATCACGTCCTGCGCGAGGTCCTCGGCCAAGCCCTGTTTCATGCCAAGGCGCTGCAAATAGCTGTTGATGCGGGGCGCAAAATAATCGAACAGCTCGGCAAAGGCTGCCCGGTCGCGGGCCGCGGCAACACGTTCGGCGAGCTGCGCAAAACGGTCTCTCGCCTCCACTTATCCTGCCCTCACTTAATGCAATCCGGTTATCTTGTTGAAAAGGCTTAGCTGTTTTGGCCGCGCTTGTCAGCCGCCCCAGTCAAAATGCCGCCGTTATTTTCAAGCATGTGATTTTCAGGGATGCAATATCATCGGGGCTTGCAAGACCTGAACGCCTATTGAAGAGTTTGACGCCATTCACCAATCAGTAACCAGAAATGGTTCAAAATTGAGTGAAAAGGGTCACAAGCCGCGCTTTGTCTTGTATGCTCCTTGCGGGCAAAAGGAAGTTAACGAAAATGCGCATGAAATCTTTGTTTGCGGCTGCTGCGGTTTCTCTCGCATTCGCCGGCTCCGCATTGGCGCAATCGCCGAGCCAGATCGGCAAATATCAGGCCTGGGGCGCCTATAGTTATGTGTCTGGCGGCGGCAAGGTTTGTTATGTGCTGACTGTGCCGCAAACCAAGAAGCCGGACGCGGTCGATCATGGCGACAATTTCTTTCTGGTCAGCCAGAAGCCCGGACAGAATGTTTCGTTCGAGCCGCAATTCATGGCCGGCTATGAGCTGAAGGCCAATACCAAAGTTACGCTCACCATCGACGCCAAGAGTTTCTCGCTGTTCACTTCGGGCAAGTCCGCCTGGATGGAAAACGCCGCCGAGGAGCCGCTGCTGATTTCCGCGATGAAAACCGGCAAGGCCATGTCCGTCGCCGCCACGTCCAAGCGCGGCACCGCGACGAACTATACCTATTCGCTGAAGGGCATTTCCAAGGCGCTTGAGGCGATCAAGGTGTGCAAGTAGCGGTCAGGACTATTGCGGCGCCGACGTTTTGGGTGACCTTCACCAAGTTTGCTGATAAAGCCGCGCCAAACAATTTGGCGATCCCATGAGCGTTACACTTGATCTGACTGAACCAGCGGCGCGCGAAGCCCTTCGCCCGCCCCTCACCGAAAAGCCGTCGCTGATTGGTCTCACGCGCGCGCAACTCGGCGAGGCTTTGGCCGGCATTGGCATTCCTGCAGGCCCAGACCAAGATGCGGGTGCAGCAGCTTTGGCACTGGCTTTATGTGCGCGGCGTGTCGGATTTTGCGGATATGCGCAATATCTCCAAGGAATTGACGGCCAAGCTTGCGGAGCATTTCACGATTTGCAGGCCTGAGATCGTCGAGGAGCAGATCTCCAATGACGGCACGCGCAAATGGCTGTTCCGGTTTCCTTCGCGCGGAGCAGGTCGGCCCGTTGAAATCGAGACAGTCTATATTCCCGAAGAAGGGCGCGGCACGCTGTGCATTTCAAGCCAGGTCGGCTGCACGCTGACCTGCACTTTCTGCCATACCGGCACGCAGAAGCTGGTGCGGAATTTGACCAGTGAGGAGATCGTTTCGCAGCTGCTCGTCGCGCGCGACCGGCTCGGCGATTTCCCGCAGCGCGACACGCCCGCCGGGGCGATTGTGCCGTCTGAGGGGCGGCTTGTGTCAAACATTGTCATGATGGGCATGGGCGAGCCGCTGTATAATTATGACAATGTCCGCGACGCCCTGCTTCTGTTTTCCGACGGCGACGGGCTGGCGCTGTCCAAGCGCCGCATCACGCTTTCGACGTCTGGCGTTGTGCCGATGATAAGCGAGATCGGCAGGGAAACCGGCGTGATGCTGGCGGTTTCGCTGCATGCGACGCGCGACGAATTGCGTGATGTTCTGGTGCCGATCAACAAGAAATACCCGATCGCCGAATTGCTCGAAGCCTGCCGCGCCTATCCCAATCTCTCCAATGCACGGCGCATTACATTTGAGTATGTGATGCTGAAGGGCGTCAATGACACGCTGGAAGACGCCAAACAGCTGGTCAAACTCTTGAAGGGCATTCCGGCCAAGATCAATCTCATCCCGTTCAACAAATGGCCGGGCTCGAACTATGAGTGCTCCAGCTGGGCGCAGATCGAGAAATTCGCCGATTACATCAACCAGGCCGGCTACGCCTCGCCGATCCGCACGCCGAGGGGCCGGGACATTCTGGCGGCTTGCGGGCAGTTGAAGAGCGAGTCCGAGCGGATGCGGAAAACCGACCGGATCGCGTTTGAGGCGATGATGATTGCGGGGCATGGGGAGGAATGAGTTTTCGCCCCTTTGATGTCCACCTCCTTTTCATGCTCCTGGGTTACGCGCTCGCGGTACTGGTCTGCGTTTCTGTCGAACTCGTCTTCATGAGCATTGCAAGTCCGAGGTCGATTTTCGGTGGTTCGAGATGGTACCTCGCAGGCTCGCGCAATTTTCAATCGGTCTTCACACTCGGTGTTTTTCTGGCAGCGATCCAGACGTTTCCCTTTTGGCTCGTCACAGTCATCATCGCGGAGGTGAGGAAGGAGCGGCGCTGGCGATGGTTTGCAGCGGCCGGAGCTGTGACTGCGATCCTGATCGTTTCCAGCGTCGGCATTATCACCGGCAGTTGGCAAGAAATGCTTGCCCAGCCCGTGTATTTCGGCGGCATCCCCATCGGCTGGTTTTGTGGCGTTATGGTCTATTGGGCCGTCGCTGGGCGCAGGTCTGGCCAGTGGCGCAGTCCGCAGTCGCCATCCATCCAAGACAGTTCCGCTTAGGAGTGAGCCCCACATGACCCGCCCCTTGCTTCTCCACCTTCTCTTCATGGCACTCGGCTACGCGCTCGCCGTCCTTACCGCTACGACAGTCGTCTGCATTGCAATGGGTCTGCCAACGGTTTTTCCCGATCAAGGCGCATGGGGCTCATTTCAACGCTATCTCAAAGATTTTCCGATGATGTTTGCTTTCGGCACAATGATGACGGCCATGTATGGACTGCCCGGCTGGCTGATTTCGGTGGTGACGGCGGAGATCCGCAATGAAAGGCGCAAATACTGGTTTGCCATTGCAGGTCTTTTAACTGCGCTGCTTGCGCAGATGCTCTCGGGCGGGGTGAATTACACGATCTTCGCTGACATTTTCATGATTGCGGCCATTCTTATTGGGGGACTATGTGGCGGGCTCGCCTACTGGGCGGTGGTAGGAAAGCTGTCGGGCAAATGGAAGCTGGCAAAGCCGACCGCAATTGCAGAGGCAAGCGCATGACCCGCGTCTTCTCCTATATCGGCCGATTCTTCATTGTCTGCGTTGCCTATGTTCTTGCCGTCACCGCCGCATGCGCGTTTCTCCTGTTCCTGCTCTGGGGCGGACTTGTGCGGGGGGATGAGGAATTGCAGACGCCGCTTGGCGTCGCGGCGGGATTTTCGCTTCCCATCATAAGCGCTTTTGCGGCGCGCTATGCGTTTTTTCCGATGATGCTGGTTGCGCTTATTGCTGAACTTGGCAGCCGCCGCTCCTGGCTTTTCCATGCGTTGAGTGGCATGGCGGTGGCTATTGCGGCGATGGCGGTACGGGCGAATTCCGGCAATCTTGGCAATCCGGGCTCCGGCATCATGATTGCCGCGCTGGCGGCTGGGGCGGTGGGAGGATCAGTCTATTGGCTGATTGCCGGGCGCAATTCCGGGCGGATGCTCGACCGGATTGCGGATGATCTTACTTCGCCTCGGTCAGAAGAATCTTGACCGCGAAAGGCGGAAAACACCCCGGCGAACAGATAATCAATCATCCGCGTCACTTTCGGATTGCGCTTCAGCGCGCCGGAAAATGAATCCGCCGCTACGATCATCGGGATCGTCATTGGAATGGCGATTATTATGAACAGAACCCCGAGGAAAAACAGCTTGCCGGAGGCGTGCGGATCGCCTTGGGTGATGAACTGCGGCAGGAAGGTCATGAAGAAGATGATGATCTTCGGATTGAGAAGATTAATGCCAAGCCCGGTTGCCCAATGTTTGACCAGCGTGCGCTCCGGGCCTTTTTCGTTTGCGGGCGAAAAGGCCGAGCCATGCCGCAGCGCCTGATAGGCCAGCCAGACGAGATAGCCGGCCCCGGCGATTTTCAATGCCCAGAACGCGGCGGGGGCGGCGACCAAAAGCGCCGACAGGCCGAGCGCGACCAAGGATGTGTGGATGAGAATGCCGGTCGTTGCGCCGAAGAAACACGCAAACCCCGCCGCCCGGCCTGACGACAAAGCCCGCCCGACAAACAAGGTCATGTCCGGGCCGGGCGTCAGTGTGATGACAATGGTCGCCAGCGCGAACTGGGCGAGGATGGCGGTGTCGGGGATGAAATTCATATGTGGGTTTTCCGGACTGGGGTTTCATAACCGACTGAATTAAAACCGCAATTGCGTGAGGGCGCGTTTTTGCAGCGCCGCGTCCGCAAGCGGACGGGCTGAGACAGGACCGGGGCGAAAGATGTTCGCGAAAATTCTCAAGACGTATCCTGCTCCTTGCGCAGTTCGCGCAGAAAATAGCAGCAGTCGCTCAGGACCCGGTCGACCTCATGGATCTGTTTCTTGCGATGGCCCAGCGGATAGCCGGGACGGATGGTCGAGATGCGCGAGCCGCGTTTGCGCGCGGTGAGTTTGCGGATTTCGAGTAACATCTTGCCGCGCCAGCGCACATAGCGCCGCGCCTGTTTGGGCAGCGTTGCCAGCGCGTGTTTGAACGCTGTAATGCGCCGGATGAGCCGCGCGGCATTGATCGGGTCCTCGCCGGTGAGGGGAACCGGTTCGGGCGGAAAATACGGTGTGGACCAGCCCGGAACGCTGATGCGCGGAAACGAGGTGGGCCTGCCCTGGAACGGCTTGCGATCGCCGGGCCGGGCGAAATGCTTGAGCGGCTCGATCAGATTGAACACCGGAATGCGCCCCGCTTTATCCGAAGCCGCATCTGAAGCCGCATCTGAAGCGCGCTCCATCTTCTTCAGCTTCGCCGCCAGTTCCTTCGGAAACGGGCCGCTGGGCGTAACCTTCAGCACAATGCCGCGCGCGGCGATGATGATCAGCCGGCGCAGCGCCGCTTCCGCCGGGCGCAGCAGGATCAAGATACGCCGGTAAACCCGCCGCGTCAGCACCGTCA
Organism: uncultured Alphaproteobacteria bacterium; assembly: GCA_963792485.1. GTDB lineage: Bacteria > Pseudomonadota > Alphaproteobacteria > Rhizobiales > Rhizobiaceae > JANOYJ01. The sequence goes on along the minus strand of CAWBWL010000001.1, from coordinate 84,200 downwards.
CCGGCACACCCTTGTTGAGACCGGCCATGAAGAACATCTCTGTCATGACAAAGAACAAGTCCCGCGACTGCCGCTCAATCACCCCTTTCCAGTCAATATCCGACATGCCCTGCCTTTCCACACACGGGGCGGATTATGGGGCAGGATGAAAGGGGTGGGATAAGTATTTTTTGAGGGCCGTTGATATTGCTCGGTTAATTCGTGTTTTTGTGACTTCCCGGCCTGGTTTTATCCTACACTGGCGTCCCTCGACGTCACGGGATGCGCCCGCGCCACTCCCGTGACGAGCCGCAGGTCTCGCCCGCCTACGGCCCCTCAGCATGGCGGTCCTTGGTGTTGGCGGCGTCTGCGCAGACCTCTGAGCGCCTCATCCCACCCCACAAGGGGCAGGGAGATGCCTTCCGCCTGTATGCCTCCTCACCCATCAGGCAGTGACATCAGCGACCAGGGCATATTTCCAATTTCCCAAGGCAGGCTGGCGCGGGCGTAGAAGCGGCTGGCGGAAAACGGTATCGCGCGCGCGTTCCCGAGCCGGTGAAACTCTTCATTGACAAAGGGGTAGAGCAGGCCGCGCTCAACCAGACCTGCAAGATAGGCTGTTACGCCGTCCTTGTCCTCAACCAGACCCGCGCGGAAGGCGGCGAGCAATGCGAGACCATCCATGGAGCGGTAGGAGATGTGCGCGCCGTTCGGATTGGATGTGTCGCCGGCGAACACGGGCGTGTTCGCTGACACATTGTCCTTGGCTGTCCATCCTGGGGAAAGGTTTCCGGCGGCATAGGGCCATTTGTCCGGCTTATCTCTCAAGGCGCCGGTGATGAAGTCCTGCGCCAGACTTGCGGCAACGGTCCTGCTCTCGCCATCAGGGTCAGGGCTCCATGCAATGCCCTCAATCCAGGCTGAGCGCGCGTTCCACGGAAGGTCAGCTCCGTCCGCCCAGAACGGCATGTGTTTCTTGACGATGGCGACGGCAAGCCCCCTGGCCTCTCCAAAGAATTCGAATGCGTCATCATTGTGCGATGCGCCAAGGTTCAGTCCCTGAAATCTTTGACGCAATTGAGCATCGAGGATCGGGAAACCTCGCCAGATTGCCTTGAAGATGCGCGCATTGTGCAACAGGGACACGACAGGCTCCCGGTCCAGACTGTATCGCTTGGACAGGAGACCGGGATAGGGTTGTTCAATCAATGCGGCGAGTTCGTCGACTTCGGCCAGGTAACGGTTGCGAATATCCGTTTGAACCGCGCCCCCGTAGGCGAGGTCGCCTGAAAGCTCAAGCGCCGACAGCAAGCCGTTGAGGTAATAGGACTGCGACCAGGCAAGCCGGCCTTCCAAATTGTTTTCCGCAAAATTTGCGACGCCGTTCAAGCCCGCGCGCGTGAGGTCAAAGACAAACAGTGCCTGCGCATCACGCCGGGAGACTGCCGCGTCCCATCGCGGCTTCCCGTTTTCGAGCCGCAGGCGATAGGGAACTTCATTGCGCGCAAGGGCCGTGCACACAGGTTCTGGCGTGAGGTTGCACAAATGATAGGCTGCTATCTCTGAAGCAGGCATTGGCTGTGTGCGGTCATCCAATCCCAGTCCCGCGAGCGCAAAGCCGTTGCCAAACTCGTCGCTGACCAGCTCAATCACCCGCGCTGTTGCGCCCGGAAATGCAATTTCCGCGCTGGTTTCAAGAACCGGCGCTCCGTCAACAGCTGGACCATATCGGCTGCATTTCGCCGCAAGGCAGAGCCAGACTTTGCCATTATTGACAGATGTCAGAACCCCCGCCTCCAGACCGGCGCTCAGAAAGCTCTCTTCGATCAGGCTGAAACTGGCTTCATTTTCCTCCATTTTGACGCTGAACAGACCGTGCGCCTCACTTGGCTTCTCACGCCGCCTGCCGGAGGGAAGGTTTTGGCTGACGTCATAGGCGAGCAGAAAGACTTTTCCGCCAAGTGGAAACATGGCTTCCAAATGCAATTTGGAGCGCTGGTCGAACGTCATTTCGAGTGCTCTTGGCTCGTCATTCCCGGATACGGACAGGATGGCCAAATGCCCTGAAATGCGGCGGCGGCCGGCGATGATCAACCTCTCTCCCAAACGCTCCACCGAGAGCGGGATAACGTCATCCGTTAAAATCATCTGCCCGCCGGACTTGACACAATAGGCGCCGCCCGCATGCAGAAGCTGCCATGCGTCCTGGCCGCTCGCCCGGCCTGCAAAAGGCAGGGGTGTCATTGCTTCACATGTGTCTGGGGACGCGGCGATGGCGTTGGAACCGGTTATCCGGCCAGCAAGACCCACAAGGAAAACCATCGCAAAAATTGTGAGGATCCAACACAAACGGCTCGGTGCGCATCGCATCAGCGGCTGCCGCGCACGAGTTTCAGGCCGCGTTTGGCGGTGTTGGCAGCCAAGTCCAGGGCCCATTGCCTGGCCCAAGCCAGTCCCGGAGGGTTCCAGCGCTCGGGGTGCACATTGATCTGGACGCGCTCTGCCGGACGTTTGCCCAGCCATGCGGCCAGTTCATCAGATGTGCGCACATCCGGCACGGTTTGCGCATCGCCCAGATAATCACGCAAATTGGCGCTGGAAGGCCCGAATGTGCGGCCGGAATCGGTGAAGAAGACATAGCCGCTATAGTCAAACGACAATATGGCGTCGTTGACGCCGGACTTGGCGTAGGGAAAGTGCTTCCAGATATTCATGTTGTTTTCGCGCGACAGCGGGCTGCCATGCATGGCGATGGACCGCACAGGCGCAAGTTCGCGCAGGCGGGCAAGATGGGACTCAAACAGCGCGATTGCTTTTGCCGGATCGCGCTTTGCCAGGTGCCAGTCTTCGTAATGATAGCCGATCTCATGGCCAAGTCGCGGCAATGGCCGTAATGATTTGCGGCACGAAGGCGCAGGGCAGGATGCGGAAATAATAGGTGCTGCGCACCCCAAGGCTGTGCTCAAGCTGCGCCATGGCGAGGGCGTTCTGCGGGCGGCGGTCGACATCATGGCGCATCATCACGCCAAGGCGCTGCGATTGCGGCAAGTCTGCCCAGTCACTGACCGGGAACATACTGTATCCGGCCTCGAGCGCAGCGCGGACAATCATCTCATATTTTTCGAGCGTAAAATCCAACATCGTCTCCAGAATGCAGATCAATTATGCGCCAAGCATTGCGGATCAGTCTTATGTCCGCCCGAATGTGCGGTCAAACGCGCCGGTGCGTGAAGAATCGGGGGACGGTCCGGCTTGAGAAACAAAAGGGCAAATGCTAGCCGTGCCGCCGCGTGAGAGACACTCTGGACATTGCAATATGTGTCCGGCGCGGGCGCGGGCGGTTTCTGCCAGCAGCCCATGGCCGGAATGATGCGACAGGATCGCAAGCGGGAAATCTTTGAATGTGCGGCATTTTCGGAATTGCGGTCACGCCTGAAAGCAGGATTGGCGCGGACGCCTGGAAACAGGCGGTCAAGCGGCTCTTCATCCTGTCGGAAACGCGCGGCAAGGAGGCGGCCGGACTGGCGATCGCCACAGATCACGAGCTGTTTGTCGCCAAGGATTCGGTCTCGGCGTCGCAAATGATGAAAACACAGGAATTCTCCAACCTGCTTGGCCGCACGGCTGACTGGTTTGAGAAACCCGGCGAAACCGCGCTTGCGGCGATCGGCCATTCGCGGCTGGTCACCAATGGCTTGCAGGGCATTGACGCCAACAACCAGCCGGTCTGGCGCGATGAGGTCGTTCTCATTCACAATGGCATTGTGGTCAATGTGGATGAGTTGTGGGCGCGCGAGAAGGCGAACGGGCTTGAGCCGAAGGCGGAAGTTGACACGGAAGTCATTGGCGCGCTGCTTTCGCGCTACCGGCGCGAGGGGCTGAGCGTTGAAGCGGCGCTTGGGCGGATATTTGACGACATCTATGGTGAGACCTCGATTGCGTTTTTTCTGCGCGACATGGGCGCGCTATATCTGGCGACCAACACCGGCTCGCTGTATCTGTGCGCGAATGCGGCGGGGACGGCGTTTTTCTTCGCGTCCGAGCGGTTGATCTGCGAGCAGATGATCAAGGGCCCGCAGGCTGTGCCCGGTTTTGACGGCGCGACCGTCACCCAGCTGCCGCCGGGACAGGGCGCGACGGTCAATCTTGAGACGCTGACAGTCACCGTCTTTGATCTGAACGCCAAGGCGGAGCCGCTTGCCGCTCCGCAGCTTGCGCCTCTGCTCGCCGTCCAGCGCAATGTCGAAGAGAAATCGGCGCGCAATATTGCGGCGCAGAAGATGATGCTGCGCTGCACGAAATGCCTGTTGCCGCAGACCATGCCGTATATCGCCTATGACGCGCAGGGCGTGTGCAATTACTGCCATGATTACAAGCCGTGGCAGAAGCGGCCGGAAAGCGAATTGCGCGCCCGGCTTGACAAGGTGCGCTCCAAGGACGGATCGCCCGATTGCATTGTGGCGTTTTCCGGCGGGCGGGATTCATCCTATGGCCTGCATCTTCTAAAGACCGAATACGGCATGACGCCGCTGACGTTCAGCTATGATTGGGGCATGGTGACGGATCTTGCGCGGCGCAATCAGGCGCGCATGTGCGGCAAGCTTGGGATCGAGCACATCTGGGTGTCGGCGGATATTAAGCAGAAGCGGGCGCATATCAGGCGCAACGTCCTTGCCTGGCTGAAAAAGCCTGATCTCGGCCTGATCCCGCTTGTTCATGGCGGGCGACAAGGAAGTGCTCTGGCACGCCAATAATCTGATGGAGAGCTACAAGATCAACGAGATGGTGTTCTGCACCAATGATCTTGAGAAGACGATTTTCAAGCAGGGATTTCTCGGCATTGACGCGCGCGAGACGACAATCCACAAACCGTCCTCGCTGCCGCTTGCGGGCAAAGCCGGCATGCTGTGGAAATATGGCAGCCGCTTCCTGCAGAACCCCGCCTATTTCAACCGGTCGATGCCGGACACGCTGTTCGCGTTCTTCTCCTATTATGTGCATCAAGCAGAACTATTTCTCGCTGTTTGACTATCTGCCCTGGGACGAGGCGCAGATAAACAGCGCGCTGATTGACGGCTATGAGTGGGAAACATCGCCCGATACCAAAAGCACCTGGCGCATTGGCGACGGCACGGCGCCGTTTTACAACTATGTCTATTACACGGTGGCCGGGTTCACCGAATATGACACGTTCCGCTCAAACCAGATCCGCGAAGGCACGATTGACCGGGAGAGCGGCCTGGGATCTGGTGCAGGAGGAAAACCAGCCGCGCTGGAAATCGATCCGGGATTATACGCAGATGATCAATATTGATTTTGACGAGACGATCCGGGTTGTGGACCGCGTCCCCAAGCTTTATGCGCAGGCTTGAGCATTTGAGAACGAAATCTGGAATCTGTCCCGCATGAGCCTGAAGACGATCATAAAGACCCTGCTGCGCCAGGCCGGTTTTGCCATCTACGCCATTCCAAAGGGCGAAAGCGAGGCCAGAGGCGGCTATCATTATGCGCAGGCCCATCCGAACGCCACGCTTGCCCCATGGCTTGGCGACAAGGAGTTCATGGCCGCATATGCGCGCGCGCAAGCATAACACGCTGGTCGATATTTACCGGATGTTTGATCTGTGGACGCTGGTGGCCGAGACCGCCAAGATCGGCGGCGACATTGTCGAAGTCGGCGTCTGGCGCGGCGGCACGGGCTGCCTGATGGCGAAAAACGAAATGCTTGCGGGCAAGGGCAAGGCCACAGTCTGGCTGTGTGACACGTTCAAGGGCGTGGTGAAGGCGGGCGGCGAGGATTCGAGCTACAAGGGCGGTGAGCACAGCGACACGGATGTTTCCATCGTGCAGAAACTTGCCGCCGATCTTGGCGTCTCCAATATCAGGACGCTGACCGGGATATTCCCGAACGACACGGGCAGCCAGCTGACGGCAAAGCGCGTGCGGCTTCTGCATATCGATGTTGATGTCTATCAGTCGGCCAAGGACTGCGTCGAGTATTTGTGGCCACTTATGCCGCAGGGCGCTGTTGTGGTGTTCGATGATTATGGATTTCCGGGCTGCGAAGGCGTGACGCGCTGTGTTGACGAATTCCGGGCGCGCAGCGACATGTTCTACATTCACAACCTCAATGGGCACGCGGTGCTGATCAAGCGCTGAAACTGCCGGGCAGGAGAGACAAGTGTATCCGAGCGTCAAGAAGATCGTCACCAACATCCCCCGCGCCTTGTCGGACCCGAAGCGGGCGGCAAGCCTCGCCTGGCGGCGGATGTTTCCCTATGGCATCAAGCCGAAAGACCCGGAAGCCTACCGGATTGGCTCGTGGTCTTATGGAGACGCGCCGCGCATTGATTTGAAGGAGATGTTCCCCGGGATCGAGGCCGCCGACATCAAGGTCTTCCGCTCCTATGACCGCAAGCGCGATTTGTCGCTTGATGCGCAGGAAGTGCTGGCGATGTGCGCGATTGTCTCGCATGTGAAGGCGGCTTCTCTCATCGAAGTCGGCACATCGGACGGCAACACCACGCTGAACCTTGTCGCCAACGGGGCCGCAGGCGCGCGGATCACGACGCTGGACCTGCCGGAAGACTGGCAGGGCGGGTTTGAAATCCACGTGCCGGAAATGCTGAAGAACGTCACCGACCGCGCCAAGGTCGGCATCCAGTACCGCCAGTCTTCGTTTGCAGGCCAGGTGACCCAGGTGTTCGGCGATTCCGCCAAGCTCGATTACGGCAAGCTTGCAGGACCGTTTGATTTCGCCTTTATCGACGGCTGCCATTTCTACGATTATGTGAAGGTCGACACGAAAAACTGCGCCGCGCATATGAAGCCGGGCGGGCTGATCATCTGGCATGATTACGGCATGATTGAAGATGTCAGCCGCGCCGTGGATGAATGGTCGAAGGAAACGGGCATTCCGGTTTCAATCGTCACCGGCACGCGGCTCGCGGTCGCGAAAATGCCGCTTGATCTGACGCCCAAGTGAAAACTGTCCTCGTCACGGATATTTCAAGCTACAAGGCCGTCGTGACCGTGCGGCACTTGCGGCGGTATTATCCGGATGTGCGCGTGCTGACGACAGACCACCGGCCGTTTGTGCGCACACGTGCACACCCGCCATGCCAAAGACGTTCATATCATTCCGGTTTCCCCGGAATCCGGCGAGGCGTATGCGGCGGCGCTCGGGCAGCTGATCGCGCAGCATGGCGTTGATGTGCTGATCCCGGTCAACAGCAAGGAAATCCGCGTTCTCGTCAAGTTTCGGGCAGCTCCTCGGCGACGCGCTCTCCTATATGGGACCGAGCGGCCTTTACGATGAGCTCGACGACAAGGCGGCATTCGCGCGGCTTGCTCGACAGGGCCGGGCTGCCGCAGCCGAAATTCTATCAGACGCTCGACGCGCCGCTGCCTTTGGTGGTCGAAGCCGAGCCGGGGCTCCTCGGCAAAAGGCGTGGTCTATCTGACCAACGAGGCGGAGCGCGCTGCGTTCAAGGCCGGCCAGGCGCATGCGCCTGAAGACTATGTCATTCAGGAGTATGTGACCGGAGAGGGAATCGGCTTTTCCGGCTTTTTCAAGGAAGGGCGGCCGCTTGTCACCTATGCGCACCGGCGCGTTGCCGAACACCCGGTCTCCGGCGGATCAAGCGCGGTGCGCGAGCGCTATCCTTATGCGGACCTGCCGGAGCTTGAAGCGCTGATCAAGCGCGTTGCTGCAGGCTGCGCCCTGGTCGGGCTTTGCCATGTTTGAACTGAAACGGCGCGGGCCGGGCGACTTTGTGTTCATCGAATGCAATCCGCGCATCTGGGGCTCGATTCATCAGGGACTGGCGGATGGCAGCGACTACTTTGAACCTCTGCTGGGCGAGGGCAAAGCGCGGCAATACGCCATCGGCTGCGGGCGCAAAGACCTCGCTTCTGCCGCTCAACATCCTGTCGGCGCTCGGATATGCGCGGGCGGGCCGGTTTGGCAAATTGAGGGAGATCATCCTCCCGCTGCGCGGCCATCGCCTCGACATCAATCCGCTGACCGACCCGCTGGGATTTCTGGCTCTCCTGATGAGGGGCGCATGAGGGATCTTTGCGTTTTCGACCTTGATGGCACGCTGATCCCTTATGACAGTTTCGGCCGACTTGTGCGCCGCAATCTTGCAGCGCATCCGCAGCTGGCTTGTCGCGGGCATTGCGCGCAAGACCAGCCTGTTATCCCGCGCCGGATTTGCGCGCATGGCGCATCGCCGCCTGATCTCCAGCTCTAGCGGGTGAAGCGTTGCAAGCCATCGCAGACGAAGTCGTGGCGGATATCATTCCAGCCCGCCGCGACTTATCGAGAGCTGGCGCGCAAAGGCGCGTATTTCTGGCGCTCATGTCCGCGTCACCGGAGGACTATGTGGCACGCGAATTGGGGCGGCGCTGGGGTTTGATGCGGCGCATGGCTCGCGGTTTCAAGGCGCGGGCTATCTGCACCTTCACGGACAGGCAACAAGTCGAGTTTCTGGATCGCCACTATCCGGAAATGCTTGGCGCCGAGTTTTCGCGATTGCAGATTCCCAAGCGACAGCGCGTTGCTCGGGGCATTTTAGCGCTGGGAAAGTTTGAGGAATTATCACCTCGCTCCAAAAAGCCGATCGTTCGGATGCAAGAAGGAACGTCCGGCAATGCCTAATTGAATGTGGTTGAGCCAAGATCAAATTGAATAAAATACGCGGGCAGTTTTATACTTTTTTCAAGAGACTCGGCTGGCAGAAACGTGTAGATAGAATCCTTAATCCGGCTTGGATCGCAAACAATAAAGAGGAAAAAAATGCGACCAATATCTTGCGCAGCTTTTCCGTGCCTGCACCTTTTTGATATGTGTGGTTTTGTTTGCGGCTTGGCATTGATCTGCTTACGCCGGCCGCCGAGACCATGCTGCACAAGATTGCCGTAAAGGTGACGGCCACCGGCACCGGCCACCCGACAGGCACGCTCGTCCAGCTTAAAGACCAGTTCGGACGCATCCGGCTCTCCGCAGGCATTGAGCGGTCTTACAACACCAACAGCCAAAGCGATCCGAAGCAGCTTGTGGTCAGCTTTGACGACGGTGCGGAGCCGGTTGTCAGCGAGACCTTCCAGGGCCCAAGGCAGTGTATCATGGCTCGCTTTACCGGCTGGGAAATCACACATTCATCATCGACAGTTTCAGCGAAAAGACTTACGAGCGCATTGAGGCTGCAAAACGAGTGGGCCGAAGTGAGCTCCAAGCGAGTCATCGACCTGTATTGCGGGGCAAATGCAGAACTTTGCGCTGCGCTGAGCTCCGGTTGCGACCAGCTTTTGGACGTCAACAAGACAGTGCTGCGCATGCGCCGCTGCGCGGCGGTGGACGGCCGTCTTGTGTGGCTTGAGCGCGGTCTCACCGAATTTGCCGGGAGTCATGGCGAGAAACCTCGCACCCGTCTATGCTTCAGACGAGGCGCTTGGTTCTCGGCTATATCGCTGACGCAAAAGCCGGCACTGGAGTTGTGGTGTGCCGCTCTCAACGCGAGAGCGGTCTTCCCAAGCAAGGCGACTGCTTTCGTTCCGCCTATGGCGATCTGCAGGACTTTCCCTATAGCATCGTCGATACCGGCGAGGAGCTTGTCGTCTTTTCCACATATGGCTCTGTCAAGAGGTTCAATGCCCGCGAAAAATCGGTCAAAGAAATACGCAAAGCAAATGAACCGCTGGAGAATTTAGGGACGACCTCCTACCAAATTTACTCTTCGCTTAGCATCGGACGGCGACATTTTTCTCGGCGGCTATCCCGTTTTCCATCACCCAGAAATACCGGAGCGATGGCACACTTGCGGACTTTGACTCGCCGCTGCCAGAAGTGTTCAACTATGGCGAAGTCCAAACTGTCGGGTTCTTCAAGAACCGCATGCTTGCGGGCACCTGGCCTTGGGGCCAGCTTTGGTCATGGGACTTTGCCACGCGCAAATGGACACTTGTGAAGCGCCTTTTCAGCCATCCCGATGTCAATGCGCTGACCGATCAAGAGCGGTTGGATGAGCCATATGTCAAGAAAACCGGCGCTAATCAGCTAGGCCAGCGCATTGTCAGCATGAAGAAGGACCGCGACGCGCTCTATGTCATGACTGCCGCCAAGGACGGCTACATGAAGGATTTCGCCGCCAAGGCTGGACTGAGCGAGGCCCAGCTCAATGAATATGGCGCGGTGCACAAATTCACCACGAGCGGCCAGTTCGCCGTTTCGCTGGAGGGCGGGATTCGCGCGGGCGATGAATTCGCCTTCGAGCTGACGGAGAACTATCTGCGCGTTTCGCTCAACGGGCGCCCGATCGGGTCAGCCGTTGTGAAGATCACTGACACATTCTGCCTGCAAAGAGCGACCGCCGGCGACGGTCTGCTCGGGGATTGGACAGGTGGGATGATAAGCTGCCGGAGCAGCGACCGGAACGCGGCGCTGCCGGTGAAGTCATATGATCAAACATCAGCGCAAACCATTTGGCACCGTACAAAACTACACATGCGGGCGCCATGTCAACCGCAAATCCAAAGCGAACGGCCCGCATGTCGCTGCTCTTGGGCCTCCTGACTGCTCATCGACTTTTCTGCCGCCGCCATCGCCATCATGGAACTTGGCCTTCGCGCGATCGGGCGAGGAGGCCGGCGCGCTTGACTGCGCAGGCGGGGCATCCGCCGCCATTGCTGTTTTTTATTCCGATGATCCGCTGGACCGCGACGCGCGGATCAGGGCTGGACTGGATGCATGCGCGCGTCCTGCCCGCAGTCTCTCGTATTTCTTCTCGGCGGCGCGCGTCCGTTCAGGAACTATTTTGGCTCCGAGGAGATGGCGCAGTCCTTCCGCAGGTTTGGCGTGGGGCAGGAACGGCTTCGGTCAGAGCGGAACTCTCACGATACAAGAACCAATGTGGCAGCGCTTGCGAGTCTGGCCAAGGCAAACGGCGCGGCGCGCGTCATCCTGGTCAGCGATCCGTTTCACCTGGTTCGCATCCGCCATGAAATTGCGCGTCTCAATCTGGAATTTGCCCTGGCGGATTTGGCGACGGGGCAGGACGCGTCCTGGCGGCATGTGGTCTGGCGCGGCTGCTACGAAGCCATGGCGTGGGCGAGCCTTGCATTGCCGGACAAGATTCGGCAGAGCCTTTTGTCAGCCATTGGCAGAACAGCGCTGTAGCTTAGGATCAGGACCTGTTAATTCTGACCCGGTCCCGGGCTTTTCATCCCGTCAGGAAGGTTGTAGCCGGAGGCATCAGAACCCCGCTGCCATCAAATCGCCATGGCGGCCATTGAAAGCAAGTGCAAGATGGCGGCTTTGCCGCAGCAACTTATTGAGGAATATGGATTATGAGCGACAACGATGTGACCTGGGAAGAAAAAGCAGCAAAGGCCGCGCCGCGCCGTTCAAACTCGCCGCTCCTGTGGCTTCTCGGCGGCGCTGCCGCCGTCATTGCCGCCGCTGCAGTTGCGACCATGGCCGGGTTGATAGATCCATTGGGAACGGGGCCCATGCGGTCCATGAGCGCCGATTTCGGCAAGCTGGCAAGCGGCATGCGGACCGACCAGAACTGGGCCAACAAGAACGATTATATGGCGGCCATGGTCAAGAACGGCAAACTGGAGGTGAAATCCAACACGACGCTGTTCATTGATCGCAAAGTCGTGGTGGACAAAGACGATCCGCTCGAACTGTCGATCACGGCGGAAGGCGTGAGCGACGAGGTCAAGCTTTATGCGGGCTTCCTCGCCTATGACAAGGCAGGCAAGGCGCTGACCGGAGCTGGCGGCAAGCCGTATCTTTATGCGATCAATAATGAGGAACCGAAGGCCGGGGCTGCGGGCGCAAAGGTTTGGACCAAATCGGTGAAGCTGGACGACTTTTCCGCCTTCTTCGGGAAAACCGCGCAGATCGCTGATGCCCGTGTTTTCATGGCCGTGCAGAGCGATGACGGGTCGTTTGATCCGGTCAGGCTCTCGCGGTTCGAACTGAAGTAAGCGCTCCTCACTGAGACAGCGGCTTTAACTCGAAAGTCTGGCGCGTGACGGCGCCAGTCGTGAAACTGTATTGGGCCTTGTTCTCGCCAAAGCGATAGACGGGCCAATCCTCCCCCGCATCGAAGCCAATCATGGGCCGCCACAACTCAACTGCCGCCCGCGTGGATTTGGCCTTGCAGGCAATGTCGGCGGCAAAGGCGTAAACGCGGTCCGTGCCGGTCAGCAAATAGCGGTCCTTGAACAATTCGAGATCAGAGAACTCCGCCGCGCCCTGCGGTTCAAACCGGCTGCATTGCGCCGACAGGGAGACGTCGCGGTAGCCGATGCCGCCAAGCGTCAGGGTGCTGTCCAGCCTGCCGACGGGATAGAGGTGGTTTATGAGCTCTCCGTCGGGCGAATGCAGTCTCGGAAACGAGACAGACAGTCTGCGCCCGTCAAGATCCTTTGCTTCCAGCATGCCGGAAGCGGGCTCCAGAAACAGCTTGTCCGAAGGATAGTTGGACACGGCAAGATCATGGCCGCTCAAGAGAAGCCCGGACAAGATATTGGCACGGGTTACCTCGACGCTTGCCCGATCTCCAATCTTTGAGAATGTTATGTCCTGCAGCCGCATGGATGATCCAGCCTTGAGGGAGACAGTCAGCCCGTAGTCATCTTCGGGTCCCGTCTTGCCTTCACTGGCAAGCGTGCGGATCTGCGCGAGGTCAAAATGGGCGCTCATCTGCCTTTGCTCAGAAGGAATGAGCCCTTCCCAGAGAAGCTGTATCTCCTGACCCTGGTAGACAAGGGCAATGCGGGCAAATCCGCTGCCGGACATATTGGCAGTGAGCAAATGCTCGCCATTGGACGTCATCAGCGGCGCGCCGACGAAGAACGCGTTGTAGAGCGGGTCCCAGCCGTTGAAGAACGTGGCGTCGGGCAGCGCGCCATAAACTGAGGTAATTCGCGATTCGGCGTCCAGCTGCACCGGCGTCGCCGAACCGGGCAGCGTGCGCAGAACGGTGCGCGCGGGCTTGGGGAACTGCAGGACAGGGATGGGCCCTTGTTTGGCCACCTGCTTCATTTCCGGCGTGTCTGGTGTTTGCAGCAATTCAAAGACGCGGTACCCGTCATCGGAAATGACAATCCGGGTCGCCGCTGCATCGGCCAGAAGCGCGCCGATGGCCGAATTGTAGATTTCCGGGAGCGGATAGGAAGGCAGCGCCAGGTAGGAGACACCGAGCTTTTTGAATTCGCCATAGGCGTCCTGCGCCGACGCCGCCCTGAACGCCGGCATGACAGCCGGATCGATATAACTCATATAGTCAAATTTGGCATAGTACGCGATATCACCGACGCGAAAGGCGAGAACCTTGCCCGACGGTTTCCATTTGCCCTCCTCAATCATCCGGTTCAGCCGCGCGATCATGCGGAACTGGGCGTGATCGGTCATTCCGGATTTCACATCATCCGACGCCCGGCTGGTGAGCGGGTCGAGATTGGCAAAACCTGTGATCCTGTAAGACATGTACAGCGCGGACGCGGCGAAGGCGACGGCGAGAAGCCATGCGGGGACAAGGGAGATGTGCGGCGCGATTTTCGCCGCGTATTGCCGCAGGCTGATGCCCCACTGGATCAGCTTCTTCGTTGCCGGTTTCTCCATGATCTGCGGCGAGAGAATCGTATTAGGGGTCTGGCTGCGCTCCTGCCGCATTCTGCGCCGGATCAGCCGGAAAATGAGGTCCGCAGGGATTGCCACAAGCACGCTGGCCAATCCGATATTGGTCATCGCATAGCGCAGATTCTTGACGATGAGCTCGGAGCCGAGCAGCGCCGACAGAGCCGTTATCCCGAAAAATCCGAGGCAGGCGAGAGCGGTCACCTGAACCACGCCCGGCCGCATGGCGCGGCGCAGCCACAGACGCCAGGATGTCCTGCCTGAAATCAGCCAGAGAACCGGCACGACGACCGCCAGGACCAGGAGCAGCCACGGCACAATTCCAGCCAGCTCATAGCGGGTAAACGGCGAGAGAAGGCCGTTCATCAGCGTTTCATAGGGCGTGTTGATGCCGCGCGCATAGCGCAAATGCTCGGCAATGCGCAGCGGCGCGTAGTCGAGCAGGTCCACATGATCGCCGATCAGTCTGCCGAACAGGCGGTAGTTGGTGACAAGGTCCGCCAGCACGGTTGCGACGGTTGAAGCAAAGACAATTGCAATGCCGGCAAGCCGGCTTCGAACCGTTCCTTGCCCGACGATAACGGCAAGCACGAGGAATATCGGGAGCGCGATCAGTCCGATGGAATGCAGGAACCATCCGAGTCCAAACAGGATGCCAAGCGCAATGCTCGGGAGCGGTCTTGGATCGCGCGCCCAGGCCGTCACCGCCAGGAACGCGCCGGTCCACAGCCCGATCCGGCTGATGTCGATATGATGCTCAAATGCCTGTGTCAGAAGCAGGGGCGTCAAGATGTAAAGTGTTGCCGCGATGATGCCCCTGAAATTCAGGGCTCCGCCTGCGAACACAAATACGACGAATGCGCCCGCGGCCAGAAAATAGGTGTCGATGAACTTTATGGCGCCCGCATTGTAATAGTCGCCCTGCAGCAGCTGCGCCCAGCTCATGAGAAGCACGAAGCCCGGAGGGTGGGTCCAGGGGCCGAAAAAACCTGCCGTTACCGATGTGTCGATGGGCGGATAGACGCCGGAAAGCGCCATCTTGCCTGTGATCAAACGGGCGACGGTCATATATTCGAGCGGATCATTGCCATAGGGCGGCACCCATATGTTGACCCAGGCGATCCGCGCCAGCGCGCCAAGCAGAACAAGCACAATGATGACAAGCGACCAGAAATGCAGCGCTGTGAGCGACTGCCGCTTCAGGCGTGCAAGGAATTGTCCAATGTCACGGGACAGCAAACGCCGCCCGGTGAAGGCTATGGCAAGCCAGATGCCCGCGCAGACCGCGATGTAAAGCCAGCTTCCAGCCCCGGGATAAAGCCTGAGGGCCATTCCGAAAGTCCACGCTCCGGCGACGGGTCCAAACAAAAGGGCGATGCTCAAACGCTGTCCGGCGCACGGCTCCGGAAATAGTTTCGAAAGAGCAATCAGCCGGTGGAATCCTGCGGCGAAAACAAGGTAGGAGCTCAGCAGCGCAAGACCGGCGGCGGCGTACCAGAGAGCGGAGTGAGCAATCATCTATTTCCCTCCGCGCCAAACCATATTTGTGCGCCCCCTCGGCAAAATTACGCCGACAGAAGATTCCAGCCCAGCATCCGCCTGGACATGAAGATCAGCATTAGAGTTCCCAAAATAAATCCGCAAGCTGTGCCAAGCGCCGCGCCTTCGATGTGAAAGAGCGGAATGAACAGGAGATTGCCAATAACATTGGCGAGAACCGCCGTCATTTGCTGCAGGGTCTGGTAGCCGGGCCGGCCGCTTGCCAGCATCAGATTGTCGTAAGGCACGAAGCCTGAAACGACGACCATGCCAGTCAACAGAATGACGAGGCTGGGCATGCCTTCGAGCAGGTTCCGGCCCGGCAGTATCTGCGTGCACAGGATGTAAAAGGCGGCAATTGCAAGGATAGACAAGACCGCCATTGCCAGCGGTACCCTGACGCGCGTCTTGCGCAGAAGCGCGTCCAGATCGTCTTGTTTCTTGTCGCGCAGGGCTCCGACCAGATAGGGGTTGAAGTTGACCCGCAGCATGGCAAGAAGATGAAAGAGGCCGTCCAGAACGAAGGCGGCAAAACTGTAAATGCCCACATCCGAATCGGACAGGAACAGGCCCAGCATCAAAACGTCAATGCGGGTGTTGATTTCCCCGAACAGCCCCGCCGCCATGCTTTTGCCGCCGAACACGAAGTGGCGCGTGATCCAGTGCATATCGGGAAGCCGCAGCTCACAAAGCCGTTGTGAGGCGATATAGGCGAGGGCAAGCATACAGGTGACAGCTTCGGCGATGAGGAAGCAGTAAAGCGCGTATTCAAACGGAAAACTGGAGAATGCCACACCGATGGCCACAATCGCGACGATGACATAGCGCAGCGCATGCAAGAATGCGAAGGCCGCCATGTGGCGAAGTCCGTTGATGAAGGAAATCAGGACCTTGTTCAACGGAAACAGGATCAGCCCAAGCGCCGAGATCGAAATGGCCCGGCCCGTCTGCGCGCTGTCAAAAATCCGCGAAAGCCACGGTTCGGCGAAGAACAGAGCAATCGCAAACAGTGCACCCAAAATCACCGAGGGCAGGATGGCGCTGGACAATATGCGTCCGAGCTCGAGACGGGAATCCTCATGAAAGGCCGCATTGCGCATGACGGAATAATGAATTCCAGACACGGCAAACTGCGAGACGACGATGTAGATCGAGTAGGCCTGGTTGAACACGCCAAGCGAGGCGGAATCCCGTGCCGCCACTACAAAAATATTGATCAAAATCCCGCTCGCCGCGAGAATGACAAAGCTGATCATGGTCAGCGATATGTTGCGCGCCATGCCCACCCTGAAGGATTGATCCCAGAGGCTGCGGACCGCGCCGCGCATGTTCAACGCGTGTGACCCAATTGCGCCAGATCCTGGCTCTGCAAAGGCGGGTTCAAATGTTTGTTCTCCTCATAGTCAAACCACATGGCGAAGGCGAAGGAGTTGAACGTCATTCCGAGCGTGAACAGCCAGGTCAAGAACGAAATTTCCGGGACGCTGCCGGTGGCGAACAGGATGTAGGCGATCCGCAGGAACAAGAGGCTGCCCAGGATCATTCCAAAAAAACCAAACAGGTAAAAGAACACCAGCGGATGGAAACTCCGGATGACGTATTTTTCCTTGAGACGCCAGAAAAACAGGCGCAGCAGCAGGCCGCTGATCGAGAACAGAACTTTTCTGACCTGGATGCCTGATTGCTCGCCGACATTGTAAACGGGCTTGATCGGAATATCGAGCACGCGCAGCCCCGCCACGTTCAGCTTGACCAGAACATCGTTCGGCTGGCCGTAGCGCTTGTACATCTTGTCCCAGTCAATCAATTTCAGACCGAGCGCATTGATGGCGGTGTAGCCCGTCTGGGAATCGGCGACATGCCAATAGCCGGAAGCGATCTTGGTCAGCAGCGAAAGAGCGGCGTTTCCAAACAGCCGGACTTTCGGGATCTTTGTGAACGCGTCAGCAGACACAAGCCGGTTGCCTTTGGAATAATCGGTCCGGTTTTCGACGACTGGGTCAAGAAGCGCCGGCAAATCATCCGGGTCCATCTGCGCGTCGCCCGCCATGACCACGGCAATGTCAATCTTGTTGTCGCGGCACCATTTGTAGCCGGTGGCAATCGCGCCGCCGACGCCCTGGTTGACTTCATGGGAAATCAGCATGACCTTGCCGCGGGCCGAGGCGGGGTTGTCCATCACGACCTGCGCGGTGCGGTCGCGGCTGCAGTCATTGACGATGATGATCTTGTCCACCAGCTCCGGCATGGTGTCGATCACCTTGTTGATCTGGGTTTCCTCGTTATGCGCTGGCACGACAACGGCGATTGAGTGTTTCTTGTACATTTTTTTCCTGATGAAACTGCGCCCCAGAGACAAATGTCCAACGGCGCCCGGAACCGGACAGCTTGGGTGGGACGCGAGGCGCTGTGCAGATGCTCCTTGAATGCCGGTTAAATGCCGGAGAGCTAGTTTGAAAGACCCATGGCCTTATCAGCGGAAAGTATCAACAGTTCAACATTTTTTACGTCAACCGCGCAATCGCCGGACGCGGTCAGGCTCAGTGCAATCCCCTTGGCGTTGGATTTGAAGCGGACAGGCAATTCAAGCGGGCTCGTTCGGGGTTCCACCAGAGCCGTCGCCACAAGTCGCGGTTGAGGCGCATCTCCGCCGTCAACGGGCTGTTCGATCGCATGGATCATGAAATGGCATTTGCCTGACAAAACAAGCCGGGCGACGACTTCATCACCGGGCGAAAATGCCGCGAAAGCTGGAACTCCATCCTTGCCCATCCGGAAGGTCGCGGAAAAATGGCGCGCGAGAGCGTGTCGAAGATAAGAATCACTTTTGAGTTGCGACCCCTGGACAGGCGTGAAACCGCCGGTGAGCCTGCCCATTCGTTTGCGGCTTCCGAACACAATTCCCTGCGCTTCTTCCCACGGCCATGCGCCGGGGGTGGCATTTACCGATCTGGCGAGGCTCTGATTTGAGGTAACAAGTTCGAACACCTGACCATCATTGTTTTCAAAACGCAGCGACGCCTGGGCCGGATCAGCGAGAATTTGTTTGAGGGGGCTGCTGTAGAAAGTCGGCATGGCGTAGCTCGGCACATGGACAAAGCTTACGCCGAGCTTGGCGAGTTCGTCCCGCGCCGACTGCGGCGATGGGGCTGCGTAGAAATTTGCAAGGCGCGGGTCGAGATGACTGACCATTTTGCGTTTGGCATAGAACATATCCGCGGCCTTGAGGCTGAGAACAATTGCCTGTTCGGGTGCGTGATCGCGCAGGAAATAGGACAGCGCGAACTCGCCGCGCGCCCTCAGGGACGTTTCAAGCGGCTGGCCGAAACTCCGGTTCAAGATCAGGTTGCGGTCAAACGCATAAGCGGTGAGAAAACCAGCCTGGGCGAGCAGCACGGCAGTCAGCACCCTCCGTGCGAGCCGGGACCAGGAGGGCGAGTTCCTGCCTAGAAGTCCGGGCAATCCGGCCGCCAGAACAGCGGCTGCGGGCAGAATGATGAGGAAGTAGCGCTCGTTTTTGACAATGGTGACATCGCCCGCGAGCAAAGTGGCGCAGACTCCCAGCAGATAGAGCGCGATGAAGATCACCGGAACAAGGGCGATGGACCTCTGCTGCTCGATTTGCGGTCCGCCGGCAGATGATGGCACGCCGCTCGCTCTGGTCTGACGAATGAGCGCAACGGCCTGGGGCAGCGCCAGCAAGAATACCGCGCCATAGGCCTCGGGCGCGGTAATCATCTTCATCAGGCCATAGACTATTTTTGCAGGCCATGCGCTGAGACCCCTGTCAATTTCAAAGTAACTGATCCAGTCCTGTTCAAGATGGGACCGAAGCGCCCAGTCGTCGGATACTGGAGCGCCGAACAGCATGAAATTCCATAGATAGGGCCATAGTCCAACAGCGATCCCCGCAGCGGCGGTCAGGATCAACGGACGCCATGAAATGCTGCCCCTGACGATCCTGTCGCGCACGATCAGCGCGCCCATCACAAGGGGAAAAAGCAATATGCTTTGCGAATGCGCCCAGGCGCCTGCGCCAAGCGCAAGACCGGTCAGAATGGCAAGGCGCTCCCCGGAACGGACGCCTGCCGCCACCAGGCACAGGGGCAGCGCAAAGCCCAGCATGGCGAGCGAATTGATCAGGCCGTTGGCGGCGCCGAGAAACGCCAGCGGCGGCGTCACCACAGCGACACATGCCAGCCCGCTTGCCCTGAACCCGCACAGCCGCGCAAGGGACGCCGACAAAAGACCGCACAGGATCAGCGCCCAAGGCCCGATCAGCCGCTCCAGCGCAGGCATTTGCGCGGCCGTGTTCATGAGCTTGGTAAAATAGAGCAAAGCCGGGAAGAGCGGCGGATGCGTCCAGGGGGCGAAAAAGCCGGACGGTTCGGTCTCCGGATGCAGCATGGGATAGGATGCCAGCGAGCCAAGCTCGAATATCCGGTCCACAATAATGGCATATTCCAGGGCGTCGTTCTGCGTGAGGGGCGTGAACAGCGTTATGAAGAGAAGAAGACCGCACGCAGCCAGCGGGGCGAGCAAGCCAAGCCGCAATCCGTGAATATCTTGGTGGAGCCGCCGGACCGCAGACAGGGCCGGTTTCACCCCGAGCGCAGCCAAAGGCGCGAGCAGCGCGATGACAGTCCAAAAGTGCGTCATATGGCTCGCGCCGGGAGCCAGGCGCAGCGCCAAGACCGTCGCCAATCCGATCAAAAAGGGGCCAAGGGCCACGCCAACCGCCAAAGAGAGGCCGGACTTAAACTCGCAGTCGAGCCATCGCGCGCGGCCGGCAATACCCATACCTGAAAGGCTGGCAAGCGCCAGGACGCCCAGGAAGGAAACAGCCGATTGCCACCCGATCTCTAACATGTGTGAGGTCGTCTCATCCGCAAATCAGCCCGCCGCTGCAAATCAGATTTGATGCTGGCAGGCAAGTGCGGACAGCATCGCGCTGCGCTCTATTCCCGGTGATACGGATGACCGGAGAGTATGGTGGCTGCACGGTAGAGCTGTTCTGCGAGCAGAATGCGCATGATCTGGTGTGGAAAGCTCATCACGCCGAACGCAATCACGTGCTGCGCTTTGGCTTGAAGCGCGGGTTCGTGTCCATCCGGACCGCCAATGGCGAAGACCATGGTCCGCGCGCCCGCATCGCGGTGCTTCGCGATGAGGGCTGCGAGTTCTGCGGATGAGGGGTTTTTGCCGCGCTCGTCCAGCAATACAAGAATTGTGCCGGTCTGCAGCGTTTCGAGGAGTTTGGCGGCTTCTTCCTGCTTGCGCTGCATCGCCTCGCGCGACCGGCTTTCGACGATCTCGCTCACGCCGGCAAATTCCAGTCCCAGCGCCGGGCCGGATTTGGACAGGCGGTCCAGATAGCGCTGCGCAAGCTCGCGCTCCGGGCCGGACTTCATGCGCCCGACGGCGTGGATGGCGAGGCGCACTGACTATCTGTCAGTGACGCGTGGGTTCGCCGAGATCAGGCGCGGTCCACATCTTTTCCAGATTGTAGAATTCGCGCACTTCCGGGCGGAAGACATGCACAATGACATCGCCCGCATCGATCAGCACCCAATCGGCGCCTTCGAGGCCCTCGATTTTGGGATTGCCAAGACCTGCGTCCTTCAGCGCCGAGATGACCTGGTCGCTGACGGCGGACACGTGGCGGTTCGAGCGGCCGGAGGCGATCACCATGTGATCGGCGAGCGCAGATTTGCCCTGAATGTCGATGGAGATGATTTCCTCGGCCTTGGCGTCTTCGAGACTTGCGAGGATCGTGTTGAGCGCTTGAGAAGCGGGCGTAACCGCACCGATCTCAGCGGGAGAAGGAGCTTTCGTCGCCTTCCTTGACGTGGCAGTTCTCAGTGGTTGTCCTTTCGCTACAGTTAGGCCGATTCACCCGAACCGGCGGATACTAGATAATCCCGAAACGGTAACAGTTTCAAGACGCTATCGTTCACGGGATCAAATGACAGTTCATCGCCCTTGCGCGCTGCGAATTGCGCTGGATGACAAGCTTGACCTCGGCCCGTGGATAAACGTCCAGGCAGGCGCCTTCATGCGCGCCAATCTCGGCGCGTCGTCTTCGTCGACGCGGGCGTAGTCGAAGGTTTTGGCCATTTTTGCGGAGATGTACGACAAAGTTGCGCCGGGGCGGTCGATGACGGCGAGGGGGAAGGTCGCGGCGATCTTCTGCCAGTTTTGCCAGCGGTGGAAGCTTTTCAGATTGTCAGCGCCCATCAGCCAGACGAAATGCACATCGGGATTGCGGGATTTCACCAGTTTCAGCGTGTCCTCGGTATAGCGCACCTGATGCGCCGCTTCGAAAGCCGTGACCTTGATGCGCGGGTCTTCGGCCAACTTCCCGCAGGCCGCGAGGCGGTCGTTGAGCGGCATCAGTTCGCTGTGGCTCTTCAGCGGATTGCCGGGCGTGACGATCCACCAGAGCTGGTCGAGGCGCAGGCGGCGAAGCGCGATTTCGGCGAGCAGAACATGGCCGGCATGCGGCGGGTTGAACGAGCCGCCGAACAGGCCGATGGCCATGCCGGTTTCGACGTGCGGCATTTTCAGATACCGCGCGGGAACGCCATCGAGGCTCACGGACGTGTCTGGCCCGATCCGCGCACGCGGTATTTGAACGAGGTGAGCTGTTCGACTCCGACCGGTCCGCGCGCATGCATGCGACCGGTGGCGATACCGATCTCGGCGCCCATGCCGAACTCGCCGCCATCGGCGAACTGGGTGGAGGCGTTGTGCAGGAGGATGGCTGAGTCGATTTCGTTCATGAAACGCTCTGCCAATTCCGCATCTTCGGTGATGACGGCTTCGGTGTGGTGCGAGGAATAGCGGTTGATATGCGCAATGGCTTCGTCGACGCCGTCGACGAGTTTGGCGGCAATGATCTTGTCGAGAAATTCGTGGCCGAAATCTTCCGGCGTGGCTTTCACTGTTCCGGTGATTTTCTGCAGTTCGCCGTCAGCCCGCACTTCGCATCCGGCTTTCAGCAAATCCTCAATCATGGGCGCGCCGTGTTTGGTGTAGAACTGCCAATCGATAAGCAGGCATTCGGCCGCGCCGCAAACGCCGGTGCGGCGCATTTTGGCGTTCAGCACAATCTTGCGTGCCATCTCCGGGTCCGCATCCTTGCCGACATAGACATGGCAGATGCCTTCCAGATGCGCGAACACCGGCACGCGCGCGTCGTTCTGCACGCGCTCGACCAGGCTGCGGCCGCCGCGCGGCACTATGACGTCGATATTGCCGCCAAGGCCTTTCAGCATTTCACCGACCGCTGCGCGGTCTGTGACAGGGACGCGCTGGATGGCGTCTTGCGGCAGGGCGGCTGATTTCAAGCCTTCGACCATGCAGGCGTGGATGGCCTCGGACGAGTGGGCCGAATCCGAGCCGCCGCGCAGGATCACCGGATTGCCCGCCTTCAGGCACAATGCGCCCGCGTCTGCCGTCACATTCGGGCGGCTCTCATAGATGACGCCGATGACGCCGAGCGGCGTGCGCACACGCTCTATATGCAGGCCGTTCGGGCGGTCCCATTGCGTGATGACTTCGCCGATCGGGTCTTTCAGTTCCGCAATGGCGCGGATGCCGTCCGCGATGGCGCGGATGCGGGCTTCGTTGAGTTTCAGCCGGTCGAGCGCGGCGGGTGTGAGCCCCGCCTGTTCGCCGGCTTCCATGTCGAGCGCATTGGCGGCGAGGATGAAATTCATGTCGCGGATGATGGCCTGCGCCATGCCGGTGAGCGCGGCGTGTTTTCGCTCGGCGCTGGCCAAAGCGAGCGGCTGCGCAGCCGCGCGGGCGCGCTTGCCCATGTCGAGCATCAGCTCGGGAATGCCGATTGTCTTCACCTTGTCGAGCATCAGCCTTTGCCCTTGCTCATCACCAGATCATCGCGGTGGATCATCGCCGCGCGGGCTTCATAACCCAGAATTTCTGGTATGTCCGATGATTTCTTGCCGGCAATCTTCACCGCATCTGATGCGTCATAAGCTACGAGCCCGCGCGCGGCTTCCTTGCCATCCGGCCCGATCACAGCGACTGTGTCGCCGCGCTCAAAGCTGCCGGACACGGCGCGCACACCGGCGGCAAGAAGCGATTTGCCAGAATAAAGCGCATTGAGCGCGCCTTCGTCCACGGTCAGACGGCCAGCCGGTTCCAGATGTCCGGCAATCCATTTCTTGTAGGCGCTCACTGGGTTGGGGCTTGGCTTGAACAGAGTTGCGCGCTCGCCCGCATCAATGGCGGCGAGCGGGTTTATCCGCGCGCCAGAAGCGATGATCATCGCTGTTCCGGCGGAAGTCGCGATCTTCCCTGCGTCGAGCTTTGTCTTCATCCCGCCGCGCGATATTTCCGACGCCGCAGCGCCGGCCATCGCTTCGATCTGCGGCGTGATTTCGTCAATTTCCGGGAAGTGTTTTGCATCGGGGAAAAGATGCGGCGGGGCGGAGTAGAGACCGTCTATGTCGGAGAGCAGCACGAGCAGATCAGCGCCCATCATGGTAGCAACGCGCGCGGCGAGGCGGTCATTGTCGCCATAGCGGATTTCGCTTGTGGCCACCGTGTCGTTCTCGTTGATGATGGGAACGGATTTGAGCCTGAGCAGCGTGTCCAGCGTGGCGCGGGCGTTCAGATAGCGGCGGCGCTCTTCGGTGTCGCCTAATGTCAGCAGGATCTGGCTGGAGGTAATGCCATGCGCGCCGAGCACCTCGTCATAGGCGCGCGCGAGCGCAATCTGGCCGACGGCGGCGCTTGCCTGGCTTTCCTCGAGTTTCAATGCGCCTTTGGGCAGCTTCAGCACAGTGCGCCCCAGCGCAATCGCGCCGGAGGAGACCACGAGAATTTCAACACCGGATTTGGCGAGCGCGGCGAGGTCCGCGCCAAGGCTATCAAGCCATGCGCGCTTGAGACCGCTCGTCCGGTCAACAAGCAGAGCCGAGCCAATCTTGACAATGATGCGTTTATAAGTGCCGAGCTTCTTCATGCGGGTTACGATCCGGCCGCCTCGGCCTCGCGGATCGCCGCAGACAGTTTGTACAGCGCATCCTGGAGACCGGCGCGGCTGACGGCTGACAGGGCCAGCGGCGTTTTCTTGGAAGCCTTCTTCAAAGCGGCAAGTTTGGCTGTGCGGGTTTCATCATCCACCGTGTCAATCTGGCTGAGCGCGACTATCTCCGGCTTGTCACCGAGCGAGGCGGCATAGGCTTTCAGCTCCTTGCGCACGGTCTTGTAAGCCTTGGCGACGTCCTCCTCCTGCGCCGAGACAAGGTGGAGCAGCACGCGGTTACGCTCGACATGGCCGAGGAAACGGTCGCCCAGCCCGACGCCCTCATGCGCGCCTTCAATCAGGCCCGGAATATCGGCGATGACGAACTCATGCCCGTCAATGGCGGCGACGCCCAGATTGGGGTGCAGCGTTGTGAATGGGTAGTTGGCGATCTTCGGGCGTGCTGCCGTGACGCTGGCGAGGAAGGTGGATTTGCCCGCGTTCGGCAGTCCGACCAGCCCGGCGTCGGCGATCAGTTTCATCCGCAGCCAGACCGTGCGCTCAATGCCCTCCAGACCCGGATTGGCATGGGCTCGGCGCCTGGTTGGTCGATGACTTGAACCGCGCATTGCCAAAGCCGCCATTGCCGCCCTGCGCCAGTTTGAAGCGCTGGCCAATTTTGGTGAGGTCGCAGATCATCGTTTCATTGTCTTCTTCAAACACCTGCGTGCCCACCGGCACTTTCAGCACCACATCGTCCGAGTTCGCACCGGTGCGGTTACGGCCCATGCCGTGCGTGCCGGTCGCCGCCTTGAAATGCTGCTGGTAGCGGTAATCGATCAAAGTATTGAGCCCGTTGACGGCCTCAACCCAGACAGACCCACCTCGCCCGCCATCACCGCCATCCGGCCCGCCAAACTCAATGAATTTCTCGCGCCGGAACGAGACAGACCCCGCCCCGCCATCGCCGGAGCGTATGTAAACCTTTGCCTGGTCGAGAAATTTCATTGCAACGCCTTCAATTGGAGGCGAGGCAATAGGGGAAAAGGGCGGATGAGGGAAGTGGGGCCGTTGAACTTTGAATCTGCCCGATGAAGCGCTCCCATGGCATTTCGGCGCCGCTTCACCGCAGCGTCAAGCCTTGTAAATTTCGACCATGGGGGGTAGTGTGTTGGCGGAGTGGGTCGCTCATGCAAATCCGAAAGGACAGCATCATGGCCGCACGCATCCGACGCAGTGTCTATTCTCTTCCCGCGAACTCATCGACCTTGACTTGGTACCGCCGCGCCATCGGCGCGCTAAAGGCGCTGCCGCGCAGCCAGCCCGGCAGCTGGGAGTTCATGGCAGCCTGCCATGGCATTTCGTCCAGCGTTCCGGTCCCGGCTGCCGCCAGTGGGTTTTGGAACCAATGCCAGCATCAGACCTGGTTTTTTCTGTCGTGGCACCGCGGCTATATTGCCGCTTTCGAGGCTCTGATCGCCGATCAGGTTGTGAAACTGGGAGGCCCGGCCAACTGGGCTTTGCCGTATTGGAACTATAGCGATTCCGCCAACCCGCAAGCCCGGCGTCTGCCGCCGGCCTTTCGCAACCGGTTCATGGCGGATGGGTCGGTTAATCATCTCTGGTCGCCGCGGAACCAGCCTGTGCCACCGGCAACGGCGCTCACGCTCCTGGCAGGAAATGTCAGCCTGTCCGCCCTGCAGGTCCCCGTATTCAGCAGACCGCCGGGCAGCCAGGCGACGAGTTTTGGCGGACCGCAGACCGGGTTCAGCCATTTCGGCGGAACAAGCGGCGCTCTTGAATCCCTGCCCCATAATGTCGTGCATACCAATATTGGCGGCCTCATGAGCAACCCCAACACCGCCGCGCTTGATCCGATTTTCTGGCTCCACCACTGCAATATTGACCGCTTATGGGAAGTTTGGCGCCGCCAGATAACTCCGCCCCGCGATCCCGCCGCTGCGCAGTGGCTGACTGGCGTGCCGTTCAAGCTTGTGCGCGACAATGGCGTGAAGTTCACCTTCACCTCAAGTCAAGCGCGCAACACTCTGACGCTTCTGCATGGCTACAGATATGATACAGTGACGCCGGTTGTTCCGGCGGCGGCTCCTGCGGTCACCGCTTCGGCGCAGGCGGCCAAAAAGGCGGCGGATATGACAGAAGGCAGCGGATTGGCAGTGCTTATGGCGGCTAGCGGGAAACCATTGGCTCTGGCGGCCAGCCGCGATGAGATGATGATCCTGCCGGGGCCAAAACAGAAGAGCGCCGGGACACCAGGCGCCGACGCCGCCGACCTCCAATACTATCTCGCGCTCGAAAACGTGACCGCCAAAGGACCGGCGCGCGACTACAAAGTGTTCCTTGATTTGCCGAATGATGACCGCATGCCACTCTATCTTGGCGTCCTGGCAACATTTGGCGTGGAAGCGTGCAGCGACCCGAAGGGCGCGCATGGAGGCTCGGGCCTGAATCAGGTTTTCGATGTGACAGCGGCAATTGAGGAGCTTGGCGCAGGCGCAGCGGATTTCGGCAAATTGCGGCTGACGTTTGAACCGGTGGACTATGGTGAAGTCGAAGCCCTGCCCGCAGATCATCCCTATGCTGACATGATGAAGCAGGGTCCGGCGGAACTCACTATCGGCCGCGCGAGCCTCTACGCCGAATGATCCGCGCGGGAAAAGCTGTGACTGGCGCATTGGCTTGGCAATATGCGCCGGTCGCCAGCGCCGTCTTCCTCCCGGCCGCGTTCGCTTGGGCGGTGTTTGGCGCTGCCGCGCTTCAATCCGCGCCGATTGACCTTTGTATCAGCATTGGGAAATCGGCGCAGAGCGGCGCGTCAGACATATTGGCGGATATGACGGTGCAGCGCCTTGTGAGCACCTCCATGCTCATGGCTGCCGCCATGGCGCTTCCGTTCGCCTGGCGGCCCGCCCTCTCTGTCTATTCACGCAGTTTCAGACAGGAGGCGTGGCTGTCGAGCGCTGTGCTCGCTGCGGTGTTTGCGGGCGCGTGGGTGCTGTTTTTGGTTCCAATTTCCATCGCAGGCGTGTTTGCGCGCGCGTGGGCATCCGATTTTGCGCCATCGGGATCCGCGCCTGTTGCGTTTGCGCTTGGCATAGCTGTCTGGAGGCTGAGCGCGCACGCGCAGGCGGCGTTGCGGGCCTGTCACCGGACGGAACCGATGCGCGCTTTTGCGCCGGGATGTTATATTGACGCGGCTGCCTATGGCTGGCGCTCTGCGCTCGTTTGCTGCCGGGCATGCGCACCCGGCATGCTGCTGCCGTTTCTGGGCAATCAGCCGCTCCTTGCCATGGCAGGCGTCACAGTTATCGCCATGTCTGACCGCTTCGCCTTCCGCCCTGACCCACGGCGCGCGGCGACTGCTTACGTAGCGGTCGGATTGCTGGCCAGCGTATGAAATATACCTTCACCCGCGCCACCAGAAGGCCAAACTTCGTCACAAGCGCGCGGTTCTCCACAGTCTTGCCGTCGGCTGGCAGGATCATCGTATCCCAGAAGCGCACGATGTTTTCGCCTGGGCCCGGATCAAGATCGACGAGATAAGTGAGCTTGGCGGGCGTGCAGCGTGAACCCTGGATGCAGGGCGTTCAAGACTCCCAAACTTCGGTCACCTTAACGGTCCGATGTTGATCTACATCAAAGCGCTTATGCCGAAGAGGATTATCGTCCAGCAAGCCGGACACTTCAAGGTCCGTCGAAATATCTCATAAATGGCTTTCACATGGAGGATCATGCCATGAACATGCGCGCAGTCTTGCCCACTCTGTGGAACAGGGATGAGAAGGTGCCAGCGGGAATCAGCAGTTTCCGCCGGGAAGTGGACCGACTTTTCGATGATTTCTCACGCGGGTTCAGTTTGCCCAGCACACTGGCCGAAGCTGGAGATTTTGACTTTGCGCCCGAGATGGATGTCGCCGACAGCGAGAATGAGATCAAGCTCAGCATTGAACTTCCGGGCGTTGCCGAGAAGGACATTGATGTGTCCGCCTCGGGTCAGATGATTTCGATCACCGGCGAGAAGAAGTCGGAATCCGAAACAAAGAACGGCGACCTCTATCGCAGTGAGCGCTCTTACGGCTCCTTCTGCCGCTCGCTTTCCATGCCGTTCACCATTGACGGCGACAAGGTGCAGGCCAAGCTGACCAATGGCGTGCTGACGGTGACGATTCCAAAGCCGGCGGAGATGGTCGAAAAGACCAGAAAGATCGCCGTCAAGTCCTGATCCGGCACCTGTTTCAACCAATGACACAATTCGCTGCCGGCCCGGCTGGCGCGTTCTGACTTGAAGGGAAAGCTCCATGCCGACAACAAATGGCACTCCGCAACAAGGCGGCGCCGCAACTCAAATGCCGCTGGTATTGAACGGTCAGAAACTGATTGAGACAATGGCGCGCATGCAAGGCCATGCCATGAGGGCCGCCTTGAATATGCAGATCGAGACTCTGGGATTTCTGAAGCACCGTTATGAACAGGACTTGAAGCTGGTCGAGATGCTGACCGGATCGGACGGCTTCAGTGACGCCTTCAGCGCATGTTCGAAGTTCTGGAAGGAGACCGTAAACGAATATTCCGATGAGGCGGGAAAAATTGTCTCCATCAGCTCCAAACTGGCGGCAGAGGCCGCAAGCAACGTTCGCAAGGACGCTGAAAGGATCAGAGAGGAGCTGGCAGAAAAGTCTGTCGCCTGATTGCCTCGCCGGCTGACTGGAATGCTCTGCCATACCCTTCCCTGCCGATAGGACTTGTTTGGGAAGCAGTGCTTCATGTGTGGGTTTGGAGGCTGGGTTTAACATGCGCAAGACCACGTCACCACTGAGGGCTTTGGCAAGCGAGCCAAGGCAGAAGGCGGGGGGCAAGACTCTGCGCCCAGCGTCCGTCAGCGGACCCAGGGCAGAAGCGCCGCCGAAATTTAGAGCGGCTGAAGACGCAAGCGCCGGATTTCTTGATGCCGACCGGCAGTTCCATGCCGCACTGGCGTCGATGACGTTTGGATTTTCGCCCATCAGCCTGCTTGAGTCATGGCAGGACTGGGCGCTCCATCTTGCAATATCTCCGGGAAAGCAGCAGGAAATTGGGGCCAAAGCCTTTGAGAAGCTCTACCGGTTTATGGACTTCATGACCGGATGCGCGCTGCGGGGAGAGGGGGAACAGTGCATTTCGCCTCTGCCGCAGGACCGCCGGTTCAGCCATCCCGACTGGAAAAAATTCCCGTTCAATCAGCTTCATCAGTCCTTTCTCCTCACGCAGCAATGGTGGCACAATGCCACGGTCGGCATTCCCGGCGTCACGCCGCAGCATGAGCGGATGGTGGAGTTTTTCAGCCGCCAGTTCCTCGATATTTTTTCACCGTCAAACTTTGCCGCATTCAATCCGGAAGTGATCGCAAAGACGGCCAGCGAGGGCGGCGGCAATTTCATCCGCGGAATGGAGCATCTCCTGGATGACATTTCGCGTCAGTCGCACGGCGCTCCACCGTCGGGAGCCGATGCGTTTGAAGCTGGCGTCAACGTAGCTGTCACGCCGGGCAGTGTGATTTTCCGCAACGAACTGATGGAGCTCATCCAATACAGCCCGTCAACCGACCTGGTCAGGCCGGAGCCAATCTTGATCACTCCTGCCTGGATCATGAAATACTACATCCTAGACCTGTCGCCGGAAAACTCGCTGATCCGGCATCTCGTCGGCGAGGGTTTCACAGTATTTTGCATTTCCTGGATCAACCCCGGTAGCGGACTGCGCAATGTGTCGTTCGACGACTATCGCAGCCTTGGCGTGATGGCGGCGCTTGACGCTGTGCAGGAAATCACCCGCACCGATAAGGTCCATGCCGTCGGCTACTGCCTTGGCGGGACATTACTTTCAATCGCAGCGGCGGCGATGGCGCGCGACGGAGACGACCGCCTGGCTTCGCTCTCCCTGTTTGCCGCGCAGCTCGATTTCACCGAGCCCGGCGAGCTGGGCCTGTTCATCAATGACAGCCAGCTGTCATTCCTTGAAGACATCATGTGGAAAGACGGATTCCTTGACCAGCGCCGCATGGCGGGCGCGTTCCAGATGCTGCGGTCGCAGGACCTCGTCTGGTCCCGCATGATCCGCGAATATCTCATGGGCGAGCGTCCGCTGATGACCGATCTGATGGCGTGGAACGCGGACACAACGCGCATGCCCAGCCTTATGCAGTCGCAATATCTGCGCAGCCTGTTTCTAGGCAATGACCTCGCGCAGGGACGCATTGAGGTCGGCGCTACCCCTGTGCACATCGCGGACATCCGGGCGCCGGTCTTTGCCCTCGGAACGGCCAGCGACCATGTCGCGCCCTGGCGGTCGGTGTTCAAGGTCACGCGCATGTTTGAGAGCGACGTGACTTTCGTTCTGACAAGCGGGGGACATAATGCCGGTGTCGTGTCGGAGCCGGGACATAAAAAACGGTCATTTCAGGTGCTTGATCAAAAGCACGGCAGCGCACACCCCAATCCGGACTCCTGGGCAGCGCGCGCCGATCAGGTTCCGGGGTCGTGGTGGCCGGCATGGGTGGCGTGGCTGGCGGAGCGTTCCGGTCCGGAGACCGCGCCAGTGCCAGTCGGCTCAAGGATCGTTGCCGCCGCTTTGTCCTGCGCCAGGAACTTATGTGCAGCAGCGATAGGCAGATCCGGTCGAAAGAGTTGCGTGCAGTCATGAAGATCGCCATGTTTACCAACACGTTCGCTCCGCACATTGGCGGTGTTGCCTACAGTGTGGGGTGGCTTGCGGCGGACTTGCGCGCAAAGGGGCATCACGTGCTGGTCGTCGCCCCCGAGTTTGACGGCGCGCCACCCGAGGAGGCGCATGTGGTTCGCGTACCGGCGCTGCAGAAATTTGCCGGCAGCGATTTTTCGGTGCCAATCGTTCTGAGCCGCCACATGTTCAGCGAGATCGAGCAGTTCGAGCCCGACATTGTGCACTCGCACCATCCCTTTCTGCTGGGCGGCATGGCGCTGCGTGTGTCTGCGGCGCTGAACGTGCCGATCATCTATAC
Organism: uncultured Alphaproteobacteria bacterium; assembly: GCA_963792485.1. Classification (GTDB taxonomy): domain Bacteria; phylum Pseudomonadota; class Alphaproteobacteria; order Rhizobiales; family Rhizobiaceae; genus JANOYJ01. The sequence continues at coordinate 52,997 of CAWBWL010000001.1, read as the reverse complement.
CTACCATACGCGTTACGAACTCTACTCGCATTATGTCTCGCAGGATTCGCCAACCCTGAAACAGGCGGCATTGAACCTGGCGCTCGGCTATTGTGATCTGTGTGATGCGGTTGTCGCGCCAAGCGAGAGCATGGCGGCGTTCCTTGCCGAGCAGGGCGTCAGCGCACCCGTGACGGTCATTCCGACGGGTATCGACGCGGCGAAGTTTCAGAACGGCAATGGGTTGCGGATGCGGGCCGAGCTTGGCATACCTGACAGTGCATTTGTCATCGGTCATGTGGGGCGGCTTGCCCCGGAAAAGAATCTGGAACTCCTCACAGAGGCGCTCACGCGTTTCGTCAACGCCAATGCGGCTGCCCATGTTGTGGTGGCTGGCCAAGGTCCGCTGTCCGATCACATGCTATCCGCCTTTGAGGTGATTGGCCGTTCCGCGAACTTGCACATGCTTGGTCCCGTGACCGGCAGCCGGCTGGCTGATGTTTACGCCGCGATGGACGTCTTTGCATTCTCTTCGCACTCCGAGACACAAGGGCTTGTGCTCGCCGAGGCGATGGCGGCCGGAGTGCCCGTTGTCGCGCTTGATGCGTTTGGCGCGCGCGAAATGGTGAGCGACACCCGCAATGGCCGGCTGCTTGCGGCGAATGTTTCCGCGGCGCAGTTTTGCGAGGGTCTTGCATGGATTGAGAAGTGCCCGCCGCTTCGCTGGCAGAACCTGCGCAAAGCAGCGCACAAGACCGCACAGCGCTACTCCCACACCATCAGCACCCGACGCATGCTTCAACTGTACGAAGCCCGGATCGCCATGAAGGCGGCCAACAAGGACGTGCAATCAGGTGTTTGGCAAACGGCGAAACGCGAGATTGAAGGGGAATGGAAAATATTTCGCAACGTCGCCCAAGCCGTTGGCGGCGCGGTCGTCTCTTCCGTACTGCCCGGCGGCGGCTGATGCATTTGGGAAATGTAAGTTGCCCGCGCGGACTGTGATCTCAGCGCCGTTTTTCGAGATAGGGTCATCATGACGGCTGGCGGTTTCTTCAGGGCGGTTCTGGTCAGCCTGACCGCAATCACGCTGGCTGCCGTTCTGCGGGCATGGTGCTGGTCATGGCGCAAAGACACGCGCCAGCTCGAAAAACTCCGGCGGCTCATTGCGGGCGGATCGCGCGTCCTTGTCATATTCTGGCATGGCGCATACTTCCCGCTTTTCGCTCTTGCCGAGGGACTTCATGCAACCGTCTTTGCGGGCAACTCGTTTCGCGGAGAGGTCATTGCGAGCCTGTCGCGCCGATTTGGCTATGAGGCGCAGCTTATTGCCGCCAATCATGATGGACGGTCTGCGGAGCGCATCCGCATGGTCTACGAATCCGCAGACCTTGGCGCGCTCGCCGTAGACGGGCCGCTGGGACCGTTTCATGTGGTGAACGCCGGCGCGGTCACACTTGCGTCTGAGCTCGGCCTGCTGGTCGTGCCCGTTTCGGTGGCCAGCTGGCCAAAACTGGTTCTGGCAAGGCGATGGGACCGGCGTGAGCTGCCAATGCCGTTTGCGCGCGTAGCCCTGACGGTCGGCGCGCCGATTGCTGTCCCACGCGGACTTGCGCGGCAGGAGACTGAGAAATGGGCGGCAAAGATCCGCACGGCCTTGGAGGAGACGGACAATCTCGCCGCCAGAATGCTCGACTAGTTCTCCCGCGCCTCAACGAGATCCCCGTCTTCAAGCGTGTCGTTCGGATGCAGGACGACAATATCCCCTTTGGACAGTCCGCCGAGCACTTCCGCCGTGTCGTCGTTCATGTGGCCGAGTTCCAGCTCGGCCCGACTTGCGCGACCGTCTTTGACAACGAAGGTGTTCCAGCGGTTGCCGATGCGAAACAAGGCGCTGATCGGGACTTGCAACGCCATCGGAGATTCCCATATCGGGATTTCGGCAAAGACACGGAACCCGTGACCGAGGCGCGGGTCGCTGTCCGTCAGCTCCAGCACGGCGTTGACGCGCTGCTCCTCAATGCCCAGCGCCGACACTTTGGTATAGGCGGAGGGGTCGATGCGCTTGACGCGGGCGTGAAGATTTGTCTCCCCGCCCCATTGTGTGATTTGCGCCGCCGCGCCTGGCACAACGCGCACCGCATCGCTCGACAAAAGGTCCACAACAATTTCCATCCGGGACGGGTCGCCAATGTCAGCAATCCTGGCTCCTACAGCGACAGGTTGCTCGCTCTTGGCGTAGACGGCGAGAACCACGCCATCAACCGGCGCAGTCATGGTGACGCAGCACGCATTGTCCTTGTCTGCGGCTTCCGCCTGCGAAGGCTGGGCAAGGCGCGCCTCGGCGCTGGCAAGCTCCGCCTGGCGCAGCTCAATTGCGGTCTGGGAAACGCTGACCTGCGAACGGAGCGCTGCCGCGAGGTTTGCCGCGCGCTGGAGCGTCGTTTCCGCAATGGTTCCGGTCTTGGCAAGCCTCTCGGCCCGCGCCTCATCCTTGAGCGCCTGCGCAAGATCAGTCTGCGCCCTCTTGTTCTCAAGCTCCGCCATTGAAAGAGCCGCGCGCGCGGCGTTGCGCGCCGCCATAAGCTCGGCAAGTGTTCTTCGGTCGATGAGGGGCGGGTCAAGCGGATGGATGGCTGCGATGGCCGTTGCGTTGGCTTTGACGGCGGCGCCCTCGTCCAGCACCGTGCGCGCCAGATGTCCGGCAATGGGAGCGGAAACCGCGTAGACGTCGCGCACCCGCGCCGTCCCTTCCTGCAGGATAACAAGTTTCATGGGCGCGCTGACAACCGCGCCGACATCGGCAAGGACCGGCTTTTCCCGCAGAGTATAGGCAAACCCGCCAACAACGGCCGCCGCAAGCACGGCCATGCCAATACGTTTCAACCAAAGGCGGTTCATGAGGTCACTCCCTTGTTTTGAGCACGCGCACAAGATCAAGACGCTGAACGCGCCAGCGGATAATGAGCGCCGACAGGCTGGCGGATGCGAGGACGACGAGGCTGGCTATGGCAAAGGTCGATGTCTCGATGATGAACGGCACGCGGAACAGATCGCTCGCAAAGCCTTGCGTGACCCACCAGGCGAAGGCCACGCCCAAAAGCCATCCCAATGGCTGCGCCATCGCGACGATTGCCGCCAGTTCGATCAGAAGCACGCTGAAAACTTCGCCATTGGTGAAGCCGAGCACGCGCAGGCTTGCCAGTTCATGGGCGCGTTCGGAGAGTTGAATGCGCGCCGAATTGTAGATCACGCCAAAAGCAATGATGACTGACAGCGCAATGTAGACCGACATCATGATGGAGATGTTCTGCTCGATGGTCTCGCGGAACTTCCTGCGTGAAATGGACTGGATGGCGATGGATGCCACGGCGGGCGTTTCCTTGACGGACTGAAAGAGTCCCCGCAGTTTCATCGCGTCGATCGAGACGCGCGCGCCTGTGATTTTAGGTCCATCGGCCATGAGCCGGTCCAACGCCTCGGGCTTCATGTAGACCCCTAGGCCCACAAGCGACTGGACAATGCCGGTGACGGCGACGCGCTCAATGCGATGGTTCATTTCAGTAAGTTCCACTTCGATCTTGTCACCGATTGCGAGATGGAGAATTGAGGCAACACGCTCCGTCACCAGCATGCCCGCTTCCGCAGGCTCGACAGGATTGAGGCCTGTGTCGAGGATACGAGCGAGGTCTGCATCCGTAGGCGCACTTGATATGGCCAACCGGCGCTCGCGATGACCGTTTCGCAAGATAACGCTGGCCGAGCGGAACGGTTCAGCGCGCAGCACGCCCGGCATCGCCCTGACTTCGCTCAAGGCCGAAACGGACCGGTCGCGCCCGAAAACCAGCGTCGCATCCTGCCGCTCGGTCTTGAAGAAAACCGTGTCAACCATGTACTCGATGGAGTCGCCTGAAAAGAGTGCCGTCACCAAGAGCGCGGCTGAGAACGAAACGCCGATGATTGTGAGCGCCGAGCGCACAGGCCAGCGCACGAGATGGCGGAACGCCATGACGGTGAGCTGGGAGATCCAGCCGAGCAAGCGTCTGCTGCTTGAGGTGAGTCGACGGTACTGCGTCGGCGCAGCTGGCTGCATGGCAATTGCGGCAGGCAGCTGAACGACGTTCCAGATTGCCTTGGCAGCCCCTGCGAGGGCCGCGAGCACCGTCACGCCGATGGCAATTGCATAGAGATCAAGACTTTGCCGGAAGATCAGGAATGGAAACGTGAAAAAGTCCGCATAAAGGCGCGTCAAGCCACGCCCTGCCCAGTTGCCAGCCAACGCTCCGATCACCGAACCTATCAGCGCGATGACGATTGTGAGCTTTGCATAGTGCCAGGCGATGGCGAATTCGTCATAGCCTAGCGCTTTCAAGAGGCCGATCTGTTCGCGTTCAAGTGTGATTAAGCGAGACAAAATCATGTTGACGAGAAACGCCGCCACAAAAAGAAAAATTGGAGGAATGAAATTGGACATTCCGCGCAGCTGCGAGAGTTCGCTGTCCAGGAACATGTGCGAAGTCTGCTGATCGCGGCCATGCGCGCCAATCCCGCCATAGGGTTTCAGCAACGCATCAACACGGTCGAAAATATCCAGTTTGTCGGCATTGAGCAGCGCCTTTGCGGCCAGGTCATTGAAAGCGCCGTCCATGTCAAAAATGCTGTCGAGCGATGATTTTGGCATGAAAAGAACGCCGAACCGGCGTTGATCCGGCACCATGTCGCCGGGTCCGATGGCGTAGACATATTCAGGCGACAGAACGATCCCGCTGATGGTGAGCGTGCGCATACGGCCATTCATGTTTGCCTGAAATTTGTCGCCCGCTTGAAACCCGTGAGCGGTAGCGAACGTTTCCAGCACAGCCGCCTCCTCAGGTCTCAGCGGGTCTGGCAGGCGACCGCTGCGGATATACAGTCCGTTCACTGCCGAATCCCCGGCGTTTGGGATGGAAACCGCGATGGCGGTCGCCGGCTCAATCATGCCTTCGATGTTCAACAGTACGGGTTTGACCACCCGCAACTTCAGCCTGCTCATGCCCGGTATTGCGCTCAGGGTCTGGCGCAGTCCAAGTGGCGCGCGCGACGCGGCCGCAAAAACATCGGCAAACCGGCTGCGGTCATAAAACGCACTGCGCGTTTCCTCGAGGGACCGGTACGCACCGACCGCAATGATAATGGTGGCAACCCCGCAGGCCATCACCAGCGCAATGGTCAACACCTGTGCCCAGATTCTGACGAGATCGCGGGCGAGTTTCCTGTCAAGCATGGACATGGCCCTACCAGCTGACTTGCGAAGGCTTTAGGCGTGTTTTGTTTGTGACCGCTTCGACTATGCGGCCGTCGCGGAACGAGAAAACCCGGTTGGCGATCTGGCGGACGCTTGAATTGTGGGTGATGATGACTGTTGTGGTTTTCAGTTCTTCATTGATCCGCGACAATGCCTCCAGAACCACGATGCCGGTCTTTGAATCCAGCGCGCCTGTAGGTTCGTCGCAGAGCAGAACCTCAGGGCGCTTGGCGATGGCGCGTGCGATGGCGACCCGCTGCTGCTCGCCGCCGGACAGCTGCGCCGGGAAATGCGACATGCGGTCTTTGAGGCCGACCATTTCAAGCGCCTCTTCCGGCGCCATGGGATTGCTTGCGATTTCGGTGACCAGCGCGACATTTTCCCACGCGGTCAGGCTGGCAATGAGATTGTAGAACTGGAAGACGAAACCGACATGATCCCTTCGAAACTTTGTGAGCTGCCTTTCGGTGTAATTTGCAAGCTCATGATCACGGAACCGCGCTGTGCCGCTGGTCGCCCGGTCCAGTCCGCCCATAATGTTGAGAAGAGTTGATTTGCCACTGCCGGAGGGGCCGAGCAGCACCACCATTTCACCTTCACTCAACTGAAGGTCAATGCCGCGCAGCGCCCAGACTTCAACTTCGCCGGAGCGGTAGACTTTGGTGAGGCCTTTGGTTTCAAACAGCGGTTCCGGCATGGCGCGGTCCTTGATGCTGATTCATCACTAAGGACCGCCGGGGAGAAATGCGTTGATGTGAGTCAAGCTCCTCCCGCCACACGGCATTAGCAGCAATCGGCTAAGCGCTTGTCGTCCCGGTCTTTGGCTTATCGTCCGGACGGTCACCCGTGCGCACGATCTCAAGCTTGACCTTGGTGACAAAGGCGGCAATCGCGCCGATGACCGCCAGCACGGGTGCGGCCAGAACAACCGCGCCGCCAGCTATGGCGCCAATGGTCAAAGGCATTTCGAGGACAATGTCGCCATCCGGCTCAACCAGCCGAATGCGGCGGACCTGGCCCTCAGTGGCGAGATGTTTGATCCTCGACACAAGTTCTTCGCCGGCGACGTCGATCTCTTCCGTCCATGTCCGCTTCTGCCCATGCTCCGCATGGGGGGAGGTTGATGTGTCTGAGACTGGCTGAGGTTTTTCGTTTTCCATTTTTTTGCACTCCTGTTCAGGGCATAAATCTAAAGCGGTGCGGGAGCGCGATGCGTTGACCAGGATCAATCAAGAGCAGAAGTGATTTCGTTGTCAGCTGCGGCTGAGATCAATCTTTTGGCGCGCCGTCATCATCCAGCATGCGCTCGGCGGCCCCGTCCAAGTCATTATACTGGCCGCTCTTCAGCGACCAGAGAAAAGCGGCCACGGCGATGACGCCAAGGGTCAGCGCCGCCGGGATGAGAATGAGCAACTGATTCATTTCGCCATTTCCAGATTCAACACCGGCGCAAGCGCCATGGATGGCGAGTTGCCGGCTCTTGGCTTTTGAATCAGCCGCATTGCATTGGCGACAACGAGTATGGAAGACAGCGACATCGCGGCCGCAGCCACCAGAGGCGTGACATAACCGAGCACGGCGATTGGCACTGCGATCAAATTATAGCCTATGGCGAGCGCGAAATTTTGCCGGATGAGACGATCCGACTTCCTCGCCACGGTTATGGCGACGGGCAGGGCGGCGAGGCTCTCGCGCAGGAAGACGAAATCAGCGGTGTTGCGGCCTATGTCGGCGGCGGTAGCCGGGGCCATCGACACATGCGCGCCAGCCATTGCGGGCGCGTCGTTGATGCCGTCGCCGACCATCAAGACACGGGAACCAGACGCTGCAAGCGACCGCACCATTTCCGCCTTGCCGCCGGGCAGCATGGCTGCGTCATAATCTGCGATCCCCAGCGCGCCTGCCACACGCGCGACCGCGCTTGAACCATCACCGGACACGATCCTGGTTTGCATGCCGGATTGCCGCGCGAACAACACTGCCTCCCGTGCGCCGTCGCGCACTGAGTCTTCAAACCGAAACGCCGCCTGGAGCTTGCCGCCGCAGGACAGAACCGTGTCTTCGAGGCCAACAGGAGCGGATTGGCCATATAGCGCCCATGACGGGCGGCCGAGACGGTAAACCGAATTTCCGGACTTCGCTTCCAGCCCCATGCCGGGGGTCTCGGTCACTGGCGCATCAAATTTGATGGCATCGGAGACGTGGCCAGCCGAGGCAAGGATCGCGCCTGAGAGGGGATGCCGCGAATAGGCGGACATGGCTGCAGCAATCGCCAGATGCGCAGGGCTGATGGCAGCCGTGTTCACCAGCCTTGGCCTGCCAAGCGTCAGTGTGCCCGTCTTGTCAAACAGGATTGAGTCTGCCTCCGCAAGCCGCTCCAGCGCGCTGCCGTCTTTCAGCATGATGCCCTGTTCGAACAGCCGTCGCGCGGCCATGACCTGAACGATGGGAACGGCAAGGCCGAGCGCGCAGGGGCAAGTGATGATGAGAACGGCGATAGCTGTCGTCAGCGCATAATGCAGATCGCCAGAGATTTGCAGCCAGACGAGGAAGGTGAGGAGCGCGGCGAGATGAACGACTGGCGAATAGAGCGCAGAAGCACGGTCGGCGATGCGCCGGTAGCGGGCGCGCGCGCCTTCGGCTGCCTCCATCAGGCGCACCATTTCTGCCAGGAAGGAATCCTGCGCCGCGGCGGCGGCGCGGATTTCCAGCGCGCCGTTCAAGTTGAGCGTTCCGGCAACAAGCCGGTCACCCTCAGCAACAGTCCGGGGCAGACTCTCGCCGGTGGCGAGCGAGGTGTCGATTTCAGATGTACCGCGCAAGACAACTGCATCAACCGGCACACGCTCGCCAGCGGAGAGAAGCACGGTCATGCCCTCGCGAACATCCGCGACAGGCATGAAACTGCGCGCGCCGTCCGCCTGCAAGACCATCGCACCGCGCGAGCCCAACCTGGCGAGGCCTCTGACGGCGTCGCGCGCCTTCTCACGCATGACATGGTCGAGCGTGCGGCCGATCAGCAGAAAGAACAGCAGCGTGACGCCGGCGTCGAAATAGGCATGCTCCCCATGCGTGGCCGTCTCATAAATGCTCAGAGCGAACGCCAAGGATACGCCGAGCGATATGGGCACGTCCATGTTCATCCGGCCACGCCGCAAGGCACTCCATGCCGAGCGAAAGTAGATGCGCCCTGCAAAGGCCAGCGCCGGTATGGCGATAAGTGCCGAGATCCAGTGAAACAGATCGCGTGTTGCCGCATCTGCGCCGGACCAGACGGAGACGGAGAGAAGCATGATGTTGCCTGCGGCAAAACCGGATATCGCCAGCGCCCGCAGAAGTTCGCCAAGAACCGGATCGCGCTGGTCCGGACTGAAGTCGACAAGGTGGGCTGGATAGCCGAGGCGCGCCAGCGTCTCGATAAAAGGAGGCTGATTGCCTGCGCCGCGCCAGCGGATTGACACGGACTTTGCTGTCAGATTGACGCGCGCCTCCTCAACACCCGGCAGTTTCGTGAGCCCCTGCTCGATGGTTGAGATGCACAAGCCGCAATGGACCGCCGGAACTGACAGCCAGGTCTGAAGCACGCCGTCCGAAACCTCGCGGCTCGCCAGCCGGATTTCCTCGTCCGACGGGCCAGTCATGTCAACAAACTCTGCTCCGGGCGCGCAGCAGCTCATTGCACCTTGCCTCCCTTGAGGACGATGCGCCGGGTGTCGCGGTAAGCATGCTCCCCGCCAATATCCGCGACTGTTTCGATGATCCAGATGCCGTCGCGAATATCGGCCTTGGCAGAAAATGCGCCTCCGGCCTGGCGCGTGAGTTCAATTGAAAAATCCTCTGCTTCGTAGGCTGGACGGCGGAAGTTTGTTTTGACCGCGGCGAGTTCGATGAGGGCACCTGCCCGGTCATTGAGATGGAAGGCGACTGCGCCGGGTTGCAGTTCAAGAACCGGCGTCCAGTTGCGCGCGGCCTGCTCGCGCCCCTCCGCAGCCTTTTCGTTGAACTGCTGGCTGGCGACGTATGAGTTCTTGACCACGAGCCCCGTCCAGCTCCTGCTGGCGAAAATGGCCATCACCAGATTGACGGCGATGATGGTGCCGAAAAAGGCGAGCATGATGGCGAGCATGTGCCGGCCGGTGAACTCTTTAGGCGCTGTGCGCACTTGCCTCATCAATCTGTCTCCGGAGTGTTGAATGCCGCCTTGTAGGTGTCGCTTTCGCCAAGCGTCTCGTCAGTGAGCACGAAGCTAAACTCAGATTTCTCTTCCCTCTCGTCTTCGTCGTTTTGGGACTTTGGCAGCTTGACAAACACTTTGACGGGGTGGGTTTGATCCGGTCCAATCTCAAGATTAACGGAGCGCCCTTCCGGCTGGGTGGCTGGCTCGGTCACCATGGTCGCGCCGGGCAGGCCCTCCAGCGACAGTTCCATCGAACGGTTCTGTGGCACCATGTTCAAAATCTTCACTGTGTAACCGTTGCGGATCGAGCCATCGGACAGAACCACGAATTGCGGGTTGCGGTCGTGCAGGACATTCAGTTCCAGCCGGTCGCGCATCATCAATGTGGTGAGCAGGCCGAGGCCCATGGCGCAGAAGACAGCTAAGTAGAGAAGCACGCGCGGGCGGAAGATTTTGTTGATGTGGAAATGCTCGATCTGGTCCGAGAATTTAGCGCCCTGCTTGCGCACGCGCAGCGGATCAATCGGCTTTGTGCCGTTTGTGGTCGCGAGCGCCATATTCGAATTATAATCCGCCAATGTCGCGTAGGAGATGAGGCCGCGCTCCTTGCCGATCTTGTCCATCACGCTGTCGCACGCGTCGATGCAGAGCGCGCAGGTGATGCATTCCAGCTGCTGTCCGTGACGGATGTCGATGCCCATCGGACAGACGGCAACGCAGGCATTGCAGTCCACGCAGTCGCCGCCGGTCACGCCCGCTGCGGCAGCCTTCTTTGCGCCATGCGTGCGCGGCTCGCCGCGCCAGTCATTATAGGTTACAGTCAAAGAGTTTTCGTCGAGCATCGCCGCCTGGATGCGCGGCCATGGGCACATGTAAGTGCAGACCTGCTCGCGCATCAGCCCGCCGAAAACATAAGTCGTCGCGGTCAACACGGCGACGGTTATGTAGGCGATGGGAGGCGCGTCGCCATGTACGAAACTGTCGAGCAGCGTTGGCGCATCGGCAAAATAGAAAATCCATGCGCCACCGGTCAGCACGCCAATTGCGATCCAGATCGCGTGTTTTGCGATGCGCTTGGAGAGTTTTGACGCCGACCACGGCGCGGCGTCCAGTTTGATCCGCGCATTGCGGTCGCCCTCGATGGCGCGCTCGACGACGAGGAACAGGTCGACCCAGACTGTCTGAGGGCACGTGTAACCGCACCAGGCGCGGCCGACCACGGAGGTGACGAGAAACAGGCCGAACCCGGCCATGACCAGAAGTCCGGCAATGTAGTAGAATTCCTGCGGCCATATCTCGATCATGAAAAAGTAGAAACGACGGTTCGCAATGTCGAGGAGGACCGCCTGGTCAGGCGCATACGGACCCCGGTCCCATCTGATCCACGGCGTCAGGTAATAGATCGACAGGGTGATCAGCATCACGATCCATTTGAACTGGCGAAATGTTCCAGATGCGCGCTTGGGGAAGATTTTCTTGCGGGCGGAATAGAGCGGCTGGCGCACGCGCGCGGAATTGACCGCCTCGACTTCGATACGGTCAACGTCCAAGTCCCGGGTTTCTGTAATCGCCAATACGCTTGCTCCGACCTGTGCCGCTATTCTCCACCGCCCAGCGAATGGACATAGACTGCAAGCTCCTTGACCACGGTGTCGCCAAGCCTCGTCCCCCAGGCGGGCATGGCACCATGCTTGGCGGCATTGATCTGAGCGATGATCTGATCCGGAGCCGAGCCGTAGAGTGATACCGCGTCTGCAAGGTTGGGCGCGCCGAACTCACGGTTTCCCTTGGCGTCCTCGCCGTGACAGGCGGCGCAGTTCTGGGCGAATATCTCCTTGCCTGCCGTCACCGCTGCCGTGTCTGCATGGGGCGTTGTCAAGTTCTGCACAAAAGCGGCGACTTGGCTGATCTCCTCCGGTTTCAAGATCTCGCCGAATTTCGGCATTTCGGAAACACGGGTGTCGGGATCGGTGGTGAAGCGGACGCCGTGCATGACTGTTGTGTGAATGTCCTCAAGCTTGCCGCCCCAGAGCCAGTCGTCGTCATTGAGATTGGGAAACCGGCGGACCCCTGTGCGCCAGTGCCATGGCATTGGATGCAGTTGACCTTGAACGCAGCGGCGCCGGCGGCCACGGCAAATGTGCGCAATTTTTCGTCGGCAACGATCTCCGCAAGTGGCTTGGCGGCAATGGCCTCGCGGTAGTCCGCCTTCAGAAGGTCAGCGGCATTGAGGTCTTCGCGCACGGCAGCGCGGCTCGAATAGCCGAGCCATCCCTTGGTTGCCGATGTCAGCATCGGCCAGGCGGGATAGGCGATTGAATAGATCAGCGCCCAGACGATGGTGGCGTAAAATGTCCAAAGCCACCAGCGCGGCATTGGATTGTTCAGCTCGCGAATTCCGTCCCACTCATGGCCGGTGGTGGAAACGCCTGTGGCTTCATCAATGTCTTTGTCAGCCATGATCAGTCTTCCTTGAAAGGGATGTCTGCAGCGTCCTTGCCAAGAGCGCGGCTGCCGGGCCGAAAGGCGAAAAGAACCACGCCGATGAAAAAGACCGCCATGGCGAGGAGGCCCCAGCTGTCGGCAAAATGGCGCATGTCGTTATAGTCCATCATGCGGCTCCTACCTGTCGCTTGCAGCTTCGTTGAAGGACTTGAAATCGACTAGCGTTCCGAGCATTTGCAGGTACGCAATGAGCGCATCCATCTCGCTCAAGGCAGTGGCGTCTCCGTCAAAATCGCCGATCTTTGCCTTGGGATACCGCGCCTCCAGCGCGGCTGTGTCAGCATTTGGATCAGCCTGATAGGCAAGATCGACCGCAGCGTTTTCGATCATCTCGTCGGTGTAGGGAACGCCGACTGCCTCGTTCGCGGACAGATGGGCGGAGATGTTTGTAATCTTCAGCGGCGTGGTCTTCAGGAAGGCATAGCTTGGCATGATCGATTCCGGAACGACGGAGCGCGGCTCAATGAGATGTTGCACATGCCATTCATTGGAGTAGCGGTCGCCGACGCGGGCAAGGTCCGGGCCGGTGCGCTTTGATCCCCATTGGAACGGATGGTCATACATTGACTCCGCCGCCAGCGAGTAGTGGCCGTAGCGTTCCACTTCGTCGCGGAACGGGCGGATCATCTGGCTGTGGCACGTGTAGCAGCCCTCGCGGACATAGATGTTGCGGCCCATCAGCTCCAGCGGCGAATAGGGCCGCATACCCTCCACTTTTTCGATCGTGTTCTGCAGGTAAAACAGCGGCGCGATTTCCACGATGCCGCCAATGGCGACTACAAAGAGTGAGCCTGCAAGAAGCAAGGTCGCGTTGCGTTCAATTGTGGCGTGTTTGTCGAGAATGGACATGTCTGCTTCCTATTCCGCAGGCTGCATTTGGTAAGCGCCGCCGATTGGCGCCTCTTCGCGCTTGTAGCCAAGGATTGTCATGGCGATGTTCCAGGCCATGATGAGGCCGCCGATGAGGTAGAGCAGGCCGCCGATCATGCGCAGGACATAGTAGGGATACATGGCCGCCACCGACTCGGCGAAGGAGTAGACGAGGAAGCCCTGCTCGTCATATTCGCGCCACATCAGACCCTGCTGGATACCTGCCACCCAAAGCACGGCGGCGTAGATGACGATGCCGAGCGTTGCGAGCCAGAAGTGCCAGGTGACGAGCCGCAGCGAATAGAGCCGGTTGCGGTTCCAGAGCTTTGGCGTCAGGTAGTAGATCGCGCCGAACGAGATCATGCCGACCCAGCCGAGCGCGCCGGAATGGACATGTCCGATGGTCCAGTCTGTATAGTGCGACAGGGAGTTGACGGCCTTGATCGACATCATCGGGCCCTCGAATGTCGACATGCCGTAAAAGGCGATGGCGAGCACCATCATGCGCAGGATCGGATCGGTGCGCAGCTTGTCCCAGGCGCCGGAGAGCGTCATCAGCCCGTTGATCATGCCGCCCCAGGAGGGCATCCAGAGCATGATGGAAAACACCATCCCGAGCGTCTGCGCCCAGTCAGGCAGCGCCGTATAGTGCAGGTGATGCGGACCGGCCCAGATGTAGAGAAAGATCAGCGACCAGAAGTGGATGATCGACAGCCGGTAGGAATAGACAGGGCGGTTCGCCTGCTTGGGCACGAAATAATACATCATGCCGAGAAAGCCAGCGGTCAGGAAAAAGCCGACCGCGTTGTGGCCATACCACCACTGCGTCAGCGCGTCCTGAACGCCGGAGAACAGCGAATAGCTTTTTGATCCCAAAAGCGAGACCGGCATCGACAGATTGTTGACGATATGCAGCATTGCCACCGTCACGATGAAGGACAGGTAGAACCAGTTGGCCACATAGATGTGCGGTTCCTTGCGCTTGACGATCGTGCCAAGGAACACAACGAGATAGGCGACCCAGACAATCGTCAGCCAGATATCGACATACCATTCGGGCTCGGCATATTCGCGCGACTCCGTGATGCCGAGAAGGTATCCCGTCGCCGCCATGACAATGAAGAGCTGGTAGCCCCAAAACACGAACCACCCAAGATCGCCGCCAAACAGGCGCGCCCGTGAGGTGCGCTGGACGACGTAAAAGGACGTCGCGATGAGCGCGTTGCCGCCAAAGGCGAACACGACGGCTGACGTATGCAGCGGGCGCAGCCGGCCGAAATTGAGATAGGGCTCGATGTTCAGGTCGGGAAATGCCAGCTGTGCGGCGATGATGACGCCAACGAGAAATCCAGCCAGTCCCCAGAACAGCGTGGCAATGACGCCAAAGCGCACCGGACCGTCCATGTAATCCGACTGAGAGGTCACCACGGCGCGCGCCGGAAGAAAGTCCTCCTGACGCAGCAAAACAACCACCGAACCAGCGAGCACAAAGAACAGCACCCACATATGGGCCTGGAAAGCATCGTCACGGCCAAGCCCTGCGCCCACGAGGGCTAGGAAAGCTGCGACTCCCAAAGCGATAGAAGCGCCTGCGTGTTTCATGACATCCCCTCAGTGCTCACCCATGTGGACCAGCGCACTGCCCCACGCGGCGGCCCTTGCCTGCTCTCATGGAATGCCGGAAACCGGCTTTCTTTGATTTGGATCAAAAAATGCCAGTCGAGTTGCGGTGCGCATTTCCGTTCACTTGCCGGGAAGTCTGGCGCGGATGCGCTTCGGGGCATTTGCCTCCCGATAGGCGTCATGGGATTTTTGAAGTGCCTGAAGGACTTCCTCGTCGCTCACCTGCTCGAAATTGAGATAGTGATACCCCAGCGCCCGGAAGCTGGCAGGCCGGTTGAGACAGACCAGCAAATCGACCTCCGGCATCAACACCGCAATGACTTCGGCGGGCGCCACCGGCAGCGCCAGCACAATCTTTGCCGGTCCGCGCCGGCGCAGCGCGCGTATCGCTGCCTTCGCAGTTGTGCCGGTCGCCATGCCGTCGTCGACAAGAACCGCGGTCTTGTTTGTCACCGGAACCTGACGCCGGGTTCCAAGGTAAAGTGCGACCCTTCGCGCCAGTTCCGGACGCTCGCGATTGATCAAGACGCGCAACTCGCTGTCTGTCAGCCCATAGGCCTCAACGATGTCAGGGTTCAGCACAATGTCGTCGGGGTCGCCTGCGACCAGGGCGGCAGCCGCCAGTTCCGGATTATCCGGAGCGCCGACTTTGCGGACGATCAGGACTTCAAGCGGCGCGTTGAGGATCGCCGCGACTTCCGCGCCGACGGGCACGCCGCCGCGCGGCAGGGCAAGAACAACAGGACTGTGCAAGTTCAGCTTGGCAAGTTCATGCCCAAGCTCTATTCCCGCGTGCTTCCGGTCCTGAAAGGTCATCAGCGCTCATCCGTCTGCCCAGAGCGCCCGCAGCGATTTTGGCATGGACTGACGCACCTGTCTGATTTCGCCACCAGGCAGTTTGCGCCCCAGAAACTCCAGTACTTTGCCGACATCCTCCGCTGGCATGACAAGCGGGTCATTGATGAAGTCGCTCTCAATGCGCGCGATGAAGTCAATGCGCTTGCGGTAGACAACGGGTGCTTTCATCGGGTCCCATCCCTCAAAATACACGCCCCGGATCAGCATTGGCAGTTGCGCCGAAAGGTCTGCCACCTCTTCAGGGCTGACCCAGTCGCGCACGGCATGAAGCACCGACTTGAATAGCCTGTACACGCGGCCCTGGTCGCTCCATTTCAGATCCTCGCTGAGCTCGTTGATCCATTGCTGAGCCTGCTGGGCTGCGTGCGAGAACGTGGGGATGCCGGTGTGGGGCATGAGGTTTCGCTCCTGAAAGTTTAATGTGGCAGATAGTGCGACTGGCAAACGCCATATGCTTTGACCCTGATCAATGCAGGCGGTTCAATTGCGCGCAGTTTGCTCCGAGGTCTCAGACAGAAGTCTTGAGTCAATCAGAAAGGAAACATTATGCGCACTCACAAGCTGGCGCTCCCGGCTGCACTTGCCCTTGCACTGACCCTTGGCTTGACGCTTCCCAGCGCAGCAGATGCGGTCATCAAGGTTTCGCTTTGGGACAAGGCAGACATGATGGGCAAAATGGATATGGGCAAGAGCATGGGCATGGGCATGGGCCCCGGCATGCACAAGAAGATGGGTATGGGCCCGATGCGAGTTAAGTTGGATTCCTGGAGCGTGCCGGCGGGCAAGGTGACTTTTGAGGTGACGAACATTTCCAAGGAGACCGTTCACGAAATGATCGTCGCGCCGATTGAAGACGTGGATGTCGTCCTTCCTTACAATGCGAACGAAAACCGGGTGGACGAGGAGGCCGCGCATGATCTAGGCGAGGTCGCCGACCTTGATCCCGGAAAGACCGGTTCCCTGACGCTGGAACTGAAGCCCGGACTCTACGTTCTTTATTGCAACATCCCAGGCCATTTCATGGCGGGCATGTGGACCGTTATGACGGTCAAGTAAAGGAAGTGAAGTCAAATGGACAAGCCTGGCGACGGCGTCGATATCGTGAATGACCCTGTCTGCGGCATGACCGTCGACCTTGCCACCGCGCGGCACAAAGGCGATCATGCCGGGCAGACGCATTATTTCTGTTCGGCAGGATGCCGCGACAAATTTCTTGCCGACCCACGGAAATATCTTGCGCCAGCGCCGCCCGCGAATGCGGATGAATCGCAAGGGATCGTGGAATACACCTGCCCGATGCATCCGCAGATCCGGCAGATCGGGCCAGGGTCATGCCCGATCTGCGGCATGGCGCTGGAGCCCGTCATGGCAAGCGCAGAGGTCAGCGGGAATGCCGAACTCGCAGACATGACCAGAAGGTTTTGGGTTGGACTTGCCCTGACGCTGCCGGTCTTGATCCTGGAAATGGGCGGCCATGTTACCGGCCTCTCAATGCGAGTAGGAATGCAGAATTCGAACTGGATTCAGCTTCTGCTTTCGACGCCTGTTGTGCTCTGGGCTGGCTGGCCGTTTTTTGTCCGGAGCTGGAAATCACTTGTCAGCCGAAATCTCAACATGTTCACGCTGATTGCGCTGGGCACTGGCGTGGCCTGGACCTACAGCCTTGTGGCCACTTTGGCCCCTGACGCATTTCCTCAGGCGTTCAGGTCACATGACGGCTCGGTCGCAGTGTATTTTGAATCGGCCGCAGTCATTACCGTTCTGGTTCTTCTTGGCCAGGTCCTGGAGTTGCGGGCGCGCGATCAGACGTCCGGCGCAATCAAGGCGCTCTTGAATCTTGCTCCGAAGACGGCAAGGCGCGTTGGCACCAACAATGAAGACGCTGAAATCAGCTTGGAAGATGTCGTGGTGGGCGACCTGTTGCGGGTGCGTCCCGGCGAGAAAATTCCAGTTGATGGCGTGATCAGGGAAGGCAGCGTTTCCATTGACGAGTCGATGGTCACCGGCGAATCCCTTCCCGTCCCGAAGGAGGCCGGAGGCCGCGTGATCGCCGGCACGCTCAACAGGTCAGGCAGCTTTGTCATGGCTGCGGACAAAGTTGGCAAGGACACGCTGCTTGCGCGCATTGTTCAGATGGTGGCGGACGCGCAGCGCAGCCGCGCGCCGATCCAGCGGCTTGCAGATCAGGTTGCGGGCTGGTTTGTGCCTGCCGTCATGGCAGTGTCGTTTCTGGCATTTGCCGCATGGTCGGTATGGGGGCCGGAGCCGCGCTTTACCTATGGGCTGGTTGCCGCCGTTGCGGTGCTCATCATTGCGTGCCCCTGCGCGTTGGGACTGGCAACGCCGATGTCGATCATGGTGGGCGTCGGGCGCGGCGCGCAAATGGGACTTCTGATTAAGAATGCGGAAGCGTTGGAACGCATGGAGAATGTCGACACGCTTGTGATCGACAAGACCGGCACGCTCACGCGAGGGCAGGCCGGCACTTTCAGGAATCATTGCCGCCGAAGGGTTTGACAGCGACCGGGTTCTGCAGTTGGCGGCAAGCCTGGAGCAGGCCAGCGAGCATCCTTTCGCATCGGCTATTGTTGCCGCCGCAAAAGCGAAATCGCTGCCGCTGCTTCCGGTCACAAGATTCAGCTCGCCCGTCGGCAAGGGCGCGGTGGGAACAGTTGACGGACATCATATCGCTGTGGGGACTGCCGCTTTTCTGAAAGAGCGCGGCGAGGACGTTGATGCGCTTGATGGCAGTGCGGATGAGTTCCGGCAATCAGGGGCATCGGTGTTTGGCATGTCGGTGGACGGAAAGCCCGCTGCGATGTTCGCCATGGCTGATCCCGTCAAACCAACAACCGAGACAGCGTTGGCGGCGCTCAAGTCAACCGGCATCCGGGTCATCATGCTGACAGGCGACAATCAAATCACTGCGGGCGTCATCGCAAAGCGCTTGGGAATTGGCGATTTCAGGTCCGGCGTTCTCCCTGAGAAAAAAGCGGAAATCGTCAGCAGATTGAGGCAAGAGGGCCGCGTCGTCGCCATGGCGGGCGATGGCGTGAATGACGCCCCGGCGCTCGCGGCCGCCGATGTCGGCATCGCCATGGGAACAGGAACGGATGTGGCAATCGAAAGCGCCGGCATCACGCTGTTGAAGGGCGACCTGATGGGAATTGTGAAGGCGCGCAAACTCTCCAAGGCTGTCATGGGCAACATCCGGCAGAACCTGTTTTTTGCTTTCATCTATAATGCCGCCGGAGTGCCCGTCGCAGCCGGGCTGCTCTATCCGTTCTTCGGCGTTCTGCTTTCGCCGATCATCGCCGCCGCGGCGATGTCGCTGAGTTCGGTCAGCGTTATCGGCAATGCACTGCGGTTGCGGCATGTCCGATTGGAATGAACCCGATGTGACAGCTTGACTCACGTCAAGGGCACCCGAGCGTTTCCCGGCTAGCCAGAACTTCCCCGATCCATGCGCGCAGGAGGCTCAGGAATGAAAATAAAAGCCGCGGCCAAATTGGCGCAATCCGCCCCGTCACAGGAGCTGCGCGGCCTCAGTGAAACCGAAGCGCAGAACAGGCTGCGGCTTGAAGGCTACAACGAACTCCCGAGAACTGAGAAGCGCACGCCACTTCGCATCATGTTCGAGGTCTTGCGTGAACCCATGCTGGCGCTTTTGCTCGGAGGCGGGTTCATCTACCTCGCGCTCGGTGATCTCAAAGAGGCGCTGATCCTGATCGTCTTTGCAATGTTTTCCATCGTGATCACAATTGTCCAGGAATCGCGGACAGAGCGCGTGCTTGAAGCATTGCGCGATCTGACAAGTCCGCGCGCGCTTGTCATCAGGGACGGCGAGCGCAAGCGGATTGCCGGACGCGAAGTGGTGCGCGGCGATCTGGTTGTCATCGAAGAGGGCGACCGGGTGCCGGCAGACATCCTGCTTACGCAAACACATGATCTGCGCACTGACGAGTCGCTTCTGACGGGGGAATCCGTTCCCGTACGCAAGCGTTCCTGCAGCAGCCGGCGAAAACACAGGCGGGCAAAGGCCAGGGGGAGACGACCTGCCTTTTGCCTATTCGGGCTCATTGGCGGTTGGTGGATCAGGGCTCGGCGAAGTGGTGGCAACCGGCGTCAAAAGCGAAATCGGCAAGATCGGGCTTTCACTGAGCACTCTGGAGATCGAGCCGCCGCGGCTGCGCGCCCAGATTCAGAAGCTCGTATGGATATTCAGCGGGATCGGGGCGGTGGCCTGCGCGACGACTGCCGTGCTGTACGCGCTGTTGCGCGGGACATGGCTTGAGGGACTGTTGGCGGGCATTGCGCTCGGCATGGCCATGCTCCCGGAGGAATTCCCAGTCGTCATGACCATCTTCATGGCCATGGGCGCATGGCGCATCTCGCAAGCGCGTGTTCTGACCCGCCGCGCCGCTGCGATTGAAACGCTCGGCTCCGCCACCGTTCTCTGCACCGACAAGACCGGCACGCTGACACAGAACAAAATGACCGTCGCAGAGCTGAGGCGCATCAAGGGCAGGGAAACGCACTTTCACCTCGATGCGCACGGAGCCATGCCGGCGGTGTTTCGCGATGTGGTCCAAGGTGGCCTGCTGGCGAGCGCACAGAACCCGTTTGACCCGATGGACAAGGCCTTTCACGAGCTCGCCGGGCGGGCGATGGAAGAGCGCCAGCTGGCGCGGGTCAAGGGATGGAAGCTTGAGCGCACATACGGGCTTCGTCCCGACCTGCTCGCGGTGACGCAGGTGTGGAGCGCATCCGGCCACAATGGACAATTTCTCGTCGCCGCAAAGGGCGCGCCGGAGGCCATCGCTTCGCTCTGCCAGCTCTCGGCCAAAGACCGGGAACTTATGAATATTGCCGTCGACGAAATGGCGGGCGAAGGGCTGCGGATGCTTGGCGTTGCACGCGCGAACTTTAGCGGCAAGAGCCTGCCGAAGTCGCCCCGGGGCTTCGCCTTCGAGTTTGCCGGCCTTGTGGGATTAAGGGATCCGCTGCGTGACAGCGTGCCGGAGGCGGTCTCGCAAAGCCTGTCTGCGGGAATACGCGTCATCATGATTACGGGCGATTATCCGGCCACCGCCAAGGCCATCGCGCTGCAGGCAGGGATCCATTGCGATCAGGTTGTGACGGGCGATGATCTGGCCAAGCTGGATGACCCGGCTCTGGCCACTCTTTTGAAGACCGCGACAGTGTTCGCGCGCATCATGCCGGAACAGAAACTGCGCATCGTCAATGCGCTGAAAGCCGATGGCGAAGTCGTCGCCATGACGGGCGACGGCGTCAACGACGCGCCCTCGCTGAAGGCCGCCCATATCGGCGTTGCCATGGGCGGACGCGGCACGGATGTGGCGCGTGAAGCTTCCTCGATCGTCTTGCTCGACGATGATTTTGGTTCAATCGTCAAGGCAGTGCGGCTTGGCCGGCGCATCTACGACAATTTGCAAAAGGCGATGGGTTTCATCGTGGCGGTGCACGTGCCGATCGCGGGCCTTGCCCTCTTGCCGCTGGTAACCGGTCTGCCGATCCTTTTCGGCCCGGTGCACATCGCGTTCCTGGAGATGATCATCGATCCGGTTTGCACACTTGTTTATGAGGCGGAATCTGAGGAGGGCGACATCATGGAACGGCCGCCTCGCGCGCCAGATGCGCCGCTGTTCTCGCGCTATCTGATTGGCTGGAGCATCGCGCAAGGCGCATTCGTGCTCATGCTCATTGCCGGGATCTACATCGTGGCGCTGCGGTTGGGAATGCCGGAGGCCGAAGCGCGCGCGCTGGTCTTCTTTTCAACTGTGTTGTCGACAATCGGCCTGGTATTTGTGAACCGTTCATTTGGAGCTTCGGCGCTTGCTTCAATCAGACGTCCAAACCGCGCGCTGGCGCGGGTGTTGATCGCTGTTGGCGGCATGCTGGCGCTGACGCTCGCCTGGCCGCTGGCGAGCAGCATGTTCCGCTTTGGTCCCCTGCATCTTGATGATCTGACCTTGGCGGCAGGCGCAGGTATTGTGGTCCTGCTGGCGCTGGCATCGGTGAAGCGGCTCCTGCCTCACGACGGCGCCCATCATGGCACCGCGCTGCGGTCATTGCGCAAGTAGATGAACCAATAGACGCCGCCAACCAAGCCGCCGCCGCCGATGATGTTTCCGAGCGTGACGGGAATAAGCGATTGCAGGAAGACGGGCCATGTCAGCCCGGCGTATTCGGCGGCACTTGCGCCAAGCTGAGGCCACAGTTCGCGACCGGCGCCCAGTCCCTGATGAGAATGACCCAACGGAATGATATACATGTTGGCGACCGAGTGCTCAAATCCTGCTGCGACAAAGGCCGAAACGGGAAACACAATCGCGAGGATTTTTCCGCTGACAGAGCGGGCGGCAAAGCTCAGCCAGACGGCGAGACAGACCAGCACATTGCACAGGATGCCGAGAAAGAACGCCTGATCAAAAGGCAGCGTTGCCTTGCCAAGGGCAAGTTTGAGCGCAACGCGAGCGACAGATCCCTGTCCTTGCAGATATTGCCCGGAGAGAAAGACCAGTGCCGCCGTCCCGGCCGCGCCGATAAAATTGCCGGCATAAATGATGACCCAGGCGCGCAGCATTTCTGTCAGGCGCACCCTGCCGGCCGCCAATGCCATCACCATCAGCGTGTTGCCGGTGAAGAGCTCAGCGCCGCCTACGATGACCAGAACCAGACCAAGGCAAAACGGGACACCAGCCAACAAACGGCCCAATCCAAACGGGATGTGTCCTTCAGCGCCAGCAAGAACGGTCGTTGCAAACATGGCGCCGAGGGCAATGAATGCGCCTCCGAGAATCGAGAGCGCCACAAGGCTTGACGCGTCGAGTCTCGTCTTGCGAACTCCAACGGACTCAGCCGTCTTGGCAAGCTCGGCTGGCAAGAGCGCGTCGACGGAAAGATGGCCAGGATTAGCCTTGTCATTCATGCGGCGGATGCCTCATGACTCGATGTGGGAATCGTCATCACCTTTCAGCCTCATTGAACCGAATGTCCGTGACCGCAAACCGCCCATAAACGAACGGCCCGTCCGGGCGGTGATACACGGCTTCACCTTTTGCCGCAGCGCGGCGGCCCTGAAACTCGCGATAATCCGAGAGCGGCGTTGACCAGGGGAGAATTTTCAAGGTGCCGTCGTTCTGAAGCTCGGCCCGGTCCGGCGAATGGAAGTCAACCAGATCGCCTTCGCTGTTGAATTTCAACGTTGCGCCGACGGTGTGCGGTCCGTTTTGAAACGTGACTGCGGCTTGCATGCCGTCGATTGCCTTCCATCTGAATTGTGGCCCCGCCAACGCAGATGGGGCGTAAGCGGCAAGATCATTGAGGATGGTGACTGTTTCGGCTTTGGACAGTTCGGGGCCGGACAGGTTCACGACGTTAAAGAGCCGGGCAAGGCGGACCTGCATGGATGCCTTGTCGCCATCATAATCATGGAGGACCGCCACCGGCAGCCCGTACATGCGCGTCTGCATGAAGAAGATGCGGCGGGGCGGATCAATAATATCGATCTGATGCGCCGTCCCGGACATGCCGGCGCCGCCCGGCGCACTGTAGAGAGTGGCGTCAAACATTGTATGAACGGATGTGATGCGCGGCTTGCCGACAGCGCCGGATCGCCGGATGTAGTTCTGAACAGGCGATGGCAGGTGGGCGATGTTCCCCTGCGTCAGTATTTCGGCGCTTGCGCCGGAGTTGAGCGACAGGCGGCGCCGGTCGAATTCTGCGCGCAGATTTGCGCCAGGTCGGAACATCAATGCAACGATGCCTGCGGTCGCCAATGCGATTAGAACAAGCAAGACTTTCACGACTCACTCCATTATGCTGCAAGCAGTTCAAAAAAAGCGCGATCGCCTTCTTGACCGAACGCCGCAACGCACGACAGACTTGCGACATCGTCCCTTGGTTCGACGCCAATCCAAAACACCGGTTCGGAAAAAACCATTCTGGCGCGACAGATTCTTAAAGACGTGCCAGATGCCAGGTGAACATGTTTTGGGTTGGAGGCCGAGCCTTACCGTGCCATGAACAACGGCAGAGACTGTGCCTCTAGCATCGACTTGGTCACGCCGCCAAAGACCCGCTCCCGCAGCCGTGAATGGCCGTAGGCGCCCATCACGATCAGATCAGCCGCCATGTCCACCGCATGCTGCTTCAAGACGTCGGCAATCGCGCGTCCTGACCCTGGCAGCCGGTCAACAATGACTTTCAGGCCGTGACGTGCAAGATAGACCGCGATGTCCGCGCCCGGCTCCGCCCCGCTCGCGCTTTCCGACACGTCTGGATCAACCATTGTGACATGGATCTCTTCAGCCTTTTGGAGAACGCCAAGAGACTCGCTCAGCGCACGCGATGCCTCCACACTCGAGTCCCACGCCACAAGAACACGTTTGGGAGTCAATGTTGGCTTGCCTTTCTTGCTCAATAGCAAGGCCGGGGTTCTTGAATGGAATAATGCGCCGTCCAAGACGGCCTCCTGCATGTATTTGCTGGAAAGCAGCTCTGATCCAAGCAGTGTGAGATCGGCGTAGATGGCGTGTTCACCGACTTTGCTGTTGAGATAGGCCATTTCAACATAGGCGCTGTTGACATCAGCGGAAATGCCGCTCTTTGCGACCGCTTCCTTGGCGCCTTCCGTTCGCTTCTTCAGCTTGGCAATATCCTTTTCTCTTTCTTCATACCAAGGGTCCGAAACATAAACCGCGTAGTCGCCAATGGGGGGCGGCGCGGCGAGGGCGACAACCAGGAGGGACAGATGCGTCTGCGATGATCCGCACAAGGTGACGGCACACTCCAGATCATTATCTGATTGATCGGCGCCGATAATGCTGAGAACAGTCCTGATGGCCATGACCGAGGTCCTTTCTGGTTTTACCTTACGCCGCCATTGCTGAAGCTGCGCGCCTGGATGCCGCCGACAGGAATACCGCGTGACGGTTCTGCGTCATTGATCCACGTCAATCAGGCGCTGCGCGCGGCCCTTACTGTGAGGACTGCCGGTTCAAGCTAGTCTGCCGTGAGTTGACGCAATGATCGTTGAAGACCAGAGATCAGCATTCGCTTTCCTGTCCCGGCCGGAAAC
Source organism: uncultured Alphaproteobacteria bacterium (assembly GCA_963792485.1). Classification (GTDB taxonomy): domain Bacteria; phylum Pseudomonadota; class Alphaproteobacteria; order Rhizobiales; family Rhizobiaceae; genus JANOYJ01. Next base: position 28,598 of record CAWBWL010000001.1, on the reverse strand, counting down.
CTATGGTCTGTCAGGCGCTGTTGAAACCATGGAGACCCATATCTCCATGATCTTTCTTGCAGGGCCTCGCGTCTTCAAGCTGAAGCGCGCGGTTCATCTGCCTTACGCCGATTTTTCAACTCCGGCGCTACGCCTGCGGGCATGCCATGAGGAAGTCGTCCGTAACAGCAAGACCGCGCCAGGACTTTATCTCGGCGTGCGGCGCATCACCCGCAACGCCGACGGGGCGCTGGCGTTTGGTGGCGGCGGCGAAGTCATTGACGCTGTCGTTGAAATGGTCCGCTTTGACCAGCACTGCCTCTTTGATCGCATGGCTGTCGCCGGCGAATTGACGCCGGAACTTATGGAAGACGCAGCGCGGATGATCGCGGACTTTCACGCGTCGGCGCCTATTGTGCCTGACGGCGGCGCCGGGAACATTTCGAATGTTCTATCGATCAATGAAGCCGGGTTCGCTGAAAGCCACTTGTTTCAAGCTGGTGAGCTCAGCGATTTCCACGCAGCGTTCCGAAGCGCTCTGCAGCGTCATTCCGCTCTGCTCGACCAACGGGCAAAGAATGGTAAAGTCCGCCTCTGTCATGGTGATCTGCATCTGCGCAATATCTGCATGATTGAAGGCACGCCGCGCCTTTTCGACTGTATTGAGTTCAATGACGCCATTGCCACGATTGACGTTCTTTACGATTTGTCCTTCCTCCTGATGGACCTTTGGCACCGCGACCTTCCAGCAGGCGCCAACCTCATCATGAACCGCTATCTCGACCAGGCGGAAGAAGAGGACGGCTTCACCTTGCTGCCATTTTTCATGGCAGTGCGCGCCGCTGTGCGGGCGCATGTCACCGCGACGCAAATAGAGGAAGGTTCGGCGCAGTCAGCGGCTCTTGGCGTGTCTGCCCGATCCTATTTCAAACTGGCGCGCGATCTGCTCGAAATCCGCAGTGCGAACCTTGTCGCAATTGGCGGCTTCAGCGGCTCTGGAAAAACGACAGTCGCTGAAGCGCTTGCTCCCTCCATTGGCACGCCACCCGGTGCGCGCATCATCGAAAGCGACAGGGTTCGCAAAGCGATGTTCGGCGTATCGCCTGGCACCCGGCTGGCGATGTCCGCTTACCGGCCTGAAGTCTCTGCTCAAGTTTACGGACATATTCTGGAACGGTCGCAGCGCATTCTTCGCGATGGTGGCGACGTGGTTGCGGCAGCTGTCTTCGACCGGGCGGATTGCCGCAAAGATATCGAAAAGATGACCAGCGGGGTTCCGGCTCGCTTTACCGGAATTTGGCTTGACGCCGATCCCGGCCTGCTGAGGCAACGGGTCGCCAAGCGCAAGACTGGTCCGTCTGACGCGACAGTTGAGGTTCTTGAAAAGCAGCTTCAACGCGGCGCCGGAAAGATCTGCTGGACAAAAGTCGATGCGCGTGGGGCCATTTCAGCGAATGTTGAAGCGGTGCTCGCGGCGTGCCGCCGGCCATTAGAGTCACGTGCTGGCCAGCCCGGAAGATTGGGCTCTGAATCGTTGACACATATCAATCCCCGCGCTTCGCAAACCGGCTAGGCAAGTGTCGCAGGCCAAAAGGAAACAGTTCAATGCGCTGCAAGTCGATCCTCTTGAACATTGATATAGACGCTCCCGCCACATCGCTGATCAAGTTTGCCGTTGAACTGGCAAAACGGTTTGATGCAAAGCTTATCGGCAGCTCAAGCGCCGAGATTGTCATTCCAATTGCGCTTGGCGAGACTGAGTTGATCGACCGCGAGATAGTTGAGCGCCAGCGCAAGGCGATAGAGGTCCGCCTCGGGGAACTGCAGCAAAAGTTCATCGACGTCGCCGGGTCCGGCGTCGAGATCGAGTGGAGAGGCGAACTCGCAAATCCCACGAAATTCCTCGCCCAGATCGCCCGTGCCGCCGACCTGATCGTCACAGGCTCGCCGGAAGGAGCCATTTCAGCCGATTCATACCGATCCGCCGACCTTGGCAATCTCATCCTGGAGGCCGGACGGCCTGTTCTGCTTGCGGCTGGAGGGGCTGAGCACCTGCCGGCAAGGAAAGTGCTGATCGCCTGGAAGGACTGCCGGGAGGCGCGGCGCGCTGTGATGGACGCGCTGCCGTTTCTCAGCGGCGCGAACGAGGTTATCATTGCAACGGCTGAACGCAAGGAGAGCGCCACAGCCAAGGAAAGCGCCGCAGACGTTGCTGCATATCTCGCGCGCCATGGAGTGCGCGCGAAAACGGAGCGTATCATCGGCAAGAACGAAGCGGAGGACCTGTTGAAACTTGCCAGATCCATCCACGCCGACCTGATCGTTTCCGGAGCCTATGGACACAGCCGATTTCAGGAATGGATGTTCGGCGGTGTGACCATTTCACTGCTTGATGAGATCAGGATCAGCCGGTTCATGTCGAGTTGAGCCGTGAGACCGGCGCTGCCGCCTTGTCGTTCGGAAGCAGGCCGAGCGACACTTTCGACAGTCCGGGATCGTCCCTCATATTGGCAACCTTGAATCCAAATTCCCGGCACATGGCCAGCATGCTGGAGTTCTCGTTCAGAACAGTGCCTTCGATGACTGCGATCCCGTCAGCGCTCGCATAGGCGACCACCTGCTGCAGGAGCGACCAGCCGAGTCCGCGTCCCTGGAGATCCGTGCGGACAAGCAGTCCGAACTCGGCGACGGTTTTGTCGGGGTCACCGGACAAGCGGCCTATGCCAGCCAGTGCGCCTGATTTTGAATCAAGCGCCACGAAAGCCATGTCCCGGTCATAGTCAAGCTGCGTGAGCCGCATCAGCATCTGGCTCGAAAATTCTTTGCGGGGTGCCAGAAACCGACGCCGCAAATCGTCAGGTGAAACTTTGGACAGAAAATCCGGATATAACAAGGCGTCGGATGGCTTGATTGGCCGCAGAAGGTAGTGGTCGCCGCCAGCGGCGATTTCCTTGTCCCATCCGGATGGATAAGGCATGATCGCCAAGCCGGGATGCGGGCCTTTTCGTTCGACCAGGACAGGATCAAATTCAATGCGCGCATCAAGCGCGATGACACCGCTGCTGTCGGCGAGCAGCGGATTGACGTCCATTGACTTTATGCATGGAAAATCCACCACCATCTGCGACATGGCGCACAACGCCTGCGCTATCGCTGCCTGGTCTGCGGGCTTGCGGTCCCGGTATCCCGCCAGGAGCTTTCCGATCCGCGTGTGAGCGATCATCTCAAATGCAATTGCTTCATCAATCGGCGGAAGCGCGACACTGGTGTCATCCATCACTTCCACAGCGGTGCCTCCTGCGCCAAACATCAAGACCGGACCAAATACAGGGTCTTCGCTGACACCAATTATGAGTTCCTGTGCCTGCTTTCGGACGATCATGGGTTGCACTGTAAAGCTGTCAATCACGGCCTCAGGCGCGAGCTTCCGAGCCCTTTGCGCGATCAGTTCCGCAGCTCGGCGGGCGTCATCGGCGGTTTCAATATCAAGGATGACGCCGCCAATATCCGACTTGTGTGTGAGCACCTTTGAGGACAGTTTGACCGCGACTTTCGCTGACGATTGCAGGAGCTTTTCTGCCGCGTGTCCAGCCTCTTCGGCGGAGCGCGCCAGGATGGTCTCAGGTACGGAAATTCCATAGGCCGCGATCACTGCTTTTGCTTCCACCTCGCTCAGCATTGACCGTCCTTCGCCAGCCGCCTGACGGAAAACTTGCAGAGCACTGTCCCACCCGCGCGGGGCACTTGTTGAATGGCGCGGCGGAACGCGCAGCAGCGCCTTCTGTGACCTTGACCAATCACTGAGATATGAGACGGCTGCGGCTGCGGCGGAGGGGGTCTCGAAACTGGCGACACCGGCGTTCTGAAGTGCTTGCCTGCCGAGGCGCGCCGTCTTTTCACCCAGCCAGCAGGCAAGCACAGGCTTGCCGCTGATTGCGCCGCTATCAGTCAGGCCCGCCACCGCGGACGCGGCTTGCACCGGAGACGCAAGCCCGGTCGGGCAGTTCAAGATCAGCAGCACGTCCACTTCAGGATCGGCAGCGACGATTTCGACAGTGGCCTTGTAGCGGTCCGCATCGGCGTCGCCGATCATGTCTACAGGATTGGCTTTCGACCATGTGGACGGCAATAGCTTGTCTAGGCGCACAAGCGTTTCCACCGAGAGCGCAGCAAGCTCACCGCCGCAGTCATTGATCTGATCGACAGCCAGAACGCCTGCGCCGCCGCCGTTGGTAATTATGCCGACGCGCGCCCGGTCCAGCGGCTTGAAGCGCGCCATCGTCTCAGCTGCGTCGAACAGCTCTGCAAGGCCGCGCACGCGCAGTATGCCGGCCCTGTCAAAGGCAGCTTGTGTCACCTTGTCTGCCCCGGCCAGCGCGCCCGTATGTGTGGCGGCGGCCTTCGCCGCAGCTTCGTGCCGGCCGGACTTGATAGCGATGACGGGTTTGATCCGCGCCGCCGCCCGCGCGGCAGACATATATTTGCGGGGGTTAGGGATAGACTCCAGATAGAGCAGCACCGCCTTTGTTCCCGGGTCCGCCGCCAAAACGTCCAGGTAGTCACCGACATCCACATCCGCCATGTCACCGAGTGAGACAATGTGGGAAAAGCCGATGCCCTTGTCGGCGGCCCAGTCCACCAGCGACGTGGCGATGGCGCCCGATTGCGACAAAAGCGCGATCTCGCCCGGCTTTGCCGCCATGTGAGCGAAACTCGCGTTGAGCTTCATCCTGGGGATCATCAGTCCCAGCGTGTTTGGCCCGATGACCCGGAACAGATATGGCTTCGCCGCATCCAGCATCGCCTGCCTCAGCCCGTTGTCCCGCGTCAGCCCGGCTGTGATGACGACAGCGGCCCGCGTTCCCTTTTTTCCCAGTTCGCTGATAATTGCGGGAACGGTGATCGCAGGCGTGACGATGATTGCAAGATCAGGTGCGGCAGGGAGATCGCTGACCCGTCTGTGGCACTTCAGTCCTGCGACCTCCCGGTACTTCGGATTGACCGCAAAAACCTGCCCTTCGAATCCGGCATCAATGATGTTCTGGATGACGATGTTGCCGACTGAACCTTGGCGGAGCGATGCACCAATGACCGCAACTGACTTTGGTTGCAGTGCAAAGTTCAGGTTTCGTATTGTCATCAGCTAACTCTTCAGTTTCTTGAGCAGGCTAGTGGTCCAACGCGCGCGCTCATTGACCCTGATCAAGGCGGCTTCGTGGAATCTCTTTAGCGTGTTCTTCGCCAGTGACCGCAATATGCGGCTCGTCAAGACAAGCGAGGGATCAGAAAATGAGCGAAGCGCCAAAAATCACACCAAAGTTCCGCCATGTCCGGCTCCTGCTGGCGCGTGAGAAGGGCCATCCTGCGGGCGCGCGCGATGAAGGCTACGATCTGCTTGTCCCGCTGGACCGGGAGGGGCAACTCGACGCAGGGGAATGGAAACATCATCAAAAGGCGTGCAGGGTCCGGCATTTCCGGACTGCCGCCGAAGACCGGATTGGCCTGTTGCGCCGCAAGCCCGGAGGGCAATGGTATTTTGACTATGCGCAGGGCGACGGCGACAATGAGATTGGGTTCAAGCTTGGGGCGGAACGCTTCACCGTTGGAGAATATATTTCGGTCAGCAGCGCAGGCGTCATGCACACTTACCAGGTGGCGGTGGTGGAAAAGCCGTAACGCACGCGCTGCCCTCCGGATGAAATGACGCACGTTTGACATCCATTTCGGTTTGCTGCTTTGTTCGATTGACGATGTTGTCGCGCAAATCCGCTGGCCGCTGTCGGCCGCACGTGCAGTAGAGGCAACCCTTGCGACTGGAGGACAAATTCCTGGGCGCTGTGCGCTCTGCGCGCCAGCTGGGGGTGAGGGGTCATTTGTTCGCGCTGCTGGCCTTTGGGCTGGCGCTTGCGGCCAGATACGCATTGCACGGCGCCCTGGACAGCAGGCTGGCTTTCTGCTTCTTCCTGCCGGCGGTCCTGGCGTCGGCGATGGTCGGCGGGGTCGGTCCGGGACTTTTGGCCGTTATCGCTTCTTTAGGGGCTGAAACGGCCATAAGCGGGCCGCCATTAGGCGCGGTTGGCGCCGCAGAGTTGATCGCAAGCGGATTGCTGGCGCTCAGTGTGGCCGCGCTGGGTGAGATCGTGCGATATGCTGAGATAGCAGCGAACCGGGCCAAGCTGATTCTGCTTGAGCGCGAATCTTACATCAGGTCCATTTTTGACACAATTATCGACGCCGCTGTGGTCATCGACAAGCAGGGCAAGATGGTATCATTCAACAAGGCCGCCGTGCGCCAGTTTGGCTATGCAGAGGCGGACATGATTGGCGAGAATGTCCGGGTCCTCATGCCCGAACCATACAGCAAAGAGCATGATGGATATTTGCAGCGCTATCATGCGACGGGCGAGAAGAGAATCATTGGCGTCGACCGGGTTGTGGTTGGGCGGCGCAAGGACGGCACAACCTTTCCGATGAAGCTCGCTGTCAGCGAAATGAGGTCGGGCGGGGACGTGCTTTATACCGGTTTTATCCGGGATCTCAGCGAGCGCGAAGCGTCTGCTGCGCGCTATGAGGAGGCGCAAAGCGAACTCGCCCGGCTCTCGCGCATCAACGAGCTTGGCGAAATGGCTTCGACACTGGCGCATGAATTGAACCAGCCATTGTCGGCGATCGCCAACTATGTTCAGGGCTGCGCCAGAATGTTGAGCGACAAGAGCGACGTGACCTCTGTCCGGCTTCGGGAGGCGCTGGAGGAAACGGGCAAACAGTCGCTCCGGGCAGGCCAGATCATCAAGCATTTGCGGGAATTTGTCACTGGCGGCGATACAGCGCGGGCGCCGCACTCTGTGCGGCAGCTTATCGAAGAGGCGGGAGTCTTGGCGCTGCTGGGGTCAAGGGAGCGCGGCGTCAACACTCTCTATCAGTTCGCGCCGGAGGCGGCGATGGTTGACGTCGATCATGTGCAGATCCAGCAGGTCTTGTTCAATCTCATCCGCAACGCCATGGAAGCGATGCGGGGCGGGCAGCGGCAGGAGCTCTCCATCCGCACTTCACTAGGGGCCAACGGTTTTGTTGTCATCGAGATTGCTGACACCGGGCCAGGAATTTCACATGAAGTCGAGGCTCAGCTTTTCACGCCGTTTGTGACAACAAAGCCCGGCGGTATGGGGGTTGGCCTGTCAATATCAAAACGCATTGTAGAGTCGCATGGCGGCCTGATATCGGTAAGCAGGAACGACAATGGCGGCGCAACTTTTCGCATCGAGCTGCCTTCCGCTCAACTTGGGAAATCAAATGACAACCGGTGACTATATCGTACATGTTGTCGATGATGAGGAAGCGGTGCGCAAATCGCTGGCGTTTCTTCTCACGACCGCCGGATTCACGGTTCGGATGCACAAAGGCGCCGCCGATTTTCTTGCGATCGCCAAAGACCTGCAGAACTGCTGTCTCATCACTGACCTGAGAATGCCCGACATAGACGGGGTCGAGCTCTTGCGCAGACTGCAGTCGGACAACAGACACATTCCCGCGATTGTCATTACCGGACATGGCGATGTGCCAATGGCAGTTGAAGCGATGAAGGCAGGAGCGCTCGACTTCATAGAGAAGCCCTTCGCTGATGATGTGCTGATCGACGCCATAAGGCTGGCAGCGCTGCGGATCACCGGCCACTCTGCCGACAACGACAGCGCCTCAGCCGTCAAGGGGCGGATGGAACTGCTGTCCGAAAGGGAACGGGAAGTGCTGGCGGGCGTTGTCGCAGGCCTGCCCAACAAGACGATCGCCTATGACCTCAATATCAGCCCGCGGACGGTGGAAGTGCATCGTGCCAATGTCATGCAGAAGATGCAGGCGAAGAGTTTGCCCGAACTGGTTCGCCAGTGTATCGCGGCTGGCTCGATGTCCAGCTGACGCTTGCGCCCGGCCGGAATTGATTTCGCGCAATGCCGGGGCCTGATTGTCACGCATAATGTTCGGTCAGGCTGTCAATCACCTGCTGCGGCAGGCTTATTTGGACTGGCATAATTGAACGGAATCGCAATAGCCCTGCTCGTGGCGCCGGACGACACGGTGCGCCGGTCATTGGAATTCGTCATTCAGGCGGAGGGGATAGTTGTTGACTCCCATGCATATTTGGCATCGGCTGTGGACTCCCCGCTTTTGAAAGTGGCGGATTGCGCCGTGGTTGATGAAGACGCCGTGCGTCCGCAAAAGGCGGCCTTGCAACATCTCAAAAAATTGCCTTGGCCCGTCGTTCTTCTGGCAGAGCGGCCAGAGCGGCTCGACGCCATTTCACAATCTGTGCCAGTCCACATTCTCGCAAAGCCCCTGGCTGGCGGGATGCTGCTTGAGACGCTGCGGCGGCTGCGGGCAGGAAGCTCACTCTAAGTGTTTTCACTTAGGGATGTAAACGAATTTCGAAGATGTCGTTTTGGCGCAACATAACCCAGTGAGATTTTCATTGGGAGCAAGCCATGCAAGTCCAACTGACACCTAACAATGTCCTGCCTTTCCGGCCCTTCGCAAACGAACCAACTCCCGTAACCCCAGCGGTTCAGCCGTCAACCAGCCTGCATCTCCAGTTTTACCCGGGCGGGTCGGAGATCTACGGTCAGGGCGAGACTGCCGGCCCCGTCTATCTGGTGGAGTTCGGCGCAGTGCGCGTCTACCGGCTGCTACCGGACGGACGACGGCAGATCAGCGCCTTTCATCTGCCTGGCGATACGTTTGGATTTGAGTCTGATTCAACGCATCATTTCTTCGCCGAAGCGATCATCCCGACCGGCCTGCGCGCATACCGCAAGTCTGCGGGCTCCGACATGGCGGGTGAACTGCTGCCACTGGCGCTGTGCAGCCTGACCAGGGCGCAGGAACATCTCCTGGTGCTTGGCAAGCAACACGCGATCGAGCGCATGGCTGTCTTTCTGGCGGATATGGCGGAGCGGCAGGGCGGGACCAACCAGGTTGACCTGCCAATGCCGCGCGCGGACATTGGCGACTATCTCGGATTGACGATTGAGACCGTGTCGCGGGTTCTCACCAAACTGAGGGCGAAGGGCATTATCAAACTGATCAGCATGCGCAGGATCGAAATCCGCAAGCGGGCCGCCTTGATTGGCGTCAGCGAATGCCAGTTTGCCGCCTGAATCTGCAGTTGCCGACAGCCGCAGGGTTGACGCGCCACCGATATCGCCTGTCACCGCAACACTTGGAAGAGACCGAGCAACTGCCGCTTTAGCGTTGAAGAGGTGGCGTGCGCGCGGCCAGTAGCGCAGTCCGCGTCATAGGTCCCGACCCCAGACGTATTGGGGGATTTGACACATCGACTGGCCCAATTCATCCACTCAGAGCCACACAAGGGCAAAATATTCGGAAAATCCGGCGATCAAAACTGGCCCGAATATTGCTGCGCAGACCGTACACACCTGCAAGGCGAGCATTCACTTGAGCGAGAGAACCGAAATCATCTTCATGGCCACCAGTCGCACTGGTCTTGGCCATATCCGGCGGGCCGCCTCCATTGCGCTCGCCGTAAGGGCGCAGCGGTCGGAAATGAAGATTGCGTTGTTCACCAATGCGGTGGTGGCAGGGCTGCCGGATGAGGATATGGCGGCATTTGATCGAATAGTCATAGCCGAGCGCGCGGACATGATGCATATCTCGCTGGCACACGCGCCAAAGATTATTGTGGCGGACACAATGGCGCCAGCGGGCATTTCGCAGTTCCCGGCAGCGCGTGTCCTCATTCTGCGGGAAATGCCGCAGGACAGGCTTGAGCAACTCGCACTTACAGACGGCGTGCCCTGGGATCTGGTCCTTGTTCCCAATCCCCAATCCCATTGGATGCCGCAGCCCGGAAACGGATTTGCAAAGAATATTCTGGCTGCAGGCTGGATATACAGGAACGCGCAGCGGCGGGTATCCAGCCTGCGCAAAAGGCCGCTGCTGCTTGTCGCCGCAGGTGGCGGTGGCACGGCACAGACCGCATCAAATCTGGCGGAACATGCCGCTCAAATTATTGCGCTCTGCCGGACGTTTTGCCCGCGCCCGTTCGAGGCGGTCCAGGCGCTCGGTCCGCGCGCGCCCGCAGAGGCGCTCATTGCAGGTGTTGACCGCATCGTTGACCCAGGCGGTGACTTAAACCAGTATTTCGCCGATGCCGATGCTGTAATCAGCACCGCCGGCTATAATTCGGTGTTGGAACTCGCCGTTGCGACGACGCCGGCTCTCCTGATTTCGATTGCCCGCACGCTTGATGACCAGGCTGCGCGGGCCGCTGAGTGGGGACCGAGACTGGGCGCGGCCTTTGTTGAAAATGGCCATGAAACAGCAGCGCGCTTTCTTGCCAATGTCCTTGCAACACATATGCGCAGGCCTGAAGTTGACATCGGCCCATCTGGCGCCAGCATGGCCGCAACCCGCATTCTGGAGCTTTTGCTATGAGCCGCGTGCGGGTCTGTGGCTTCAGGGTGTTCAAGCGTTACCCGTCGCGGGCACAGGCCGATACCGCTCTGGCGCGCGCCGACTGGCTGGGCCGGCACGGTGTGCTGACGCCCGGCGGCGTGCTCGCCAGACGTGGCCGCCTGGCGCAATTCCCGATGATCTCCGGCAAGCCGGGACTGTCCGTTGTTGACTTTGAAACCCGCCGCATTGAGCCCGCGCTGCTTCAGCCGGTTGTTGCGCTGCACGCGCTCACACCCGCTTTGCCATTGCCACGCTTCGATCCGCTCGCCAAGATATTGCCACGCCTTGATGACGAGGCCGCCGCCCTGCTCCAGCCAGCCGTGGCCGGTGCGCTGGAAGTCATTGACGGTTTCGAACACTCAAACTCGGTCATCCATGGCGATCTGCATGCCGGACAGCTCATTGTCGATACAGCCAGGCTCGCCTGGCTCCTCGACCTGGATGATCTGAGCGCTGGTGATCCGGCGGCGGATATCGGGAATTTTGCCGCGCATCTTGCCACGCGAGACAAATCTGGCCGCATGGATCCACACGCATCGCTGTCACACTGGTTACAGGCGGCGCTGGCCGCTTATGGCGAGGCTGGAGGATGTGTCAGTCCTGCGCTTGCAGGCGCCTATGGGCGGCTTGCTTTGATACGCCGCGCGCTGAAGTTCCGGGAAGGCGGCAATCCGGAACTCCTTGCAGCACTTGGCGGCGTTTCTAGTGGTTGAGACCGCGCTGCAATCCGAACTTCTGGATGCGGTAGCGCAAGGTGTCGCGCGAGACACCGAGAAAGCCTGCCGCGCGTGAGACATTGCCCTTAGAGCGAGCCAAAGCGTTTTGGAGCGCACCTACTTCAATCTGCGAAAGTGTAGCGCCTTCCTCCGGCGGCGCGTAAGGCGACCTTTGTGCGGCTGGCAATGAAAGAACTTCGGCAGTCACCAAGCCCGCGCCAGCTGTCAGCGCGGCCCGTTCCATTACATTGCGCAGCTCCCGCACATTGCCAGGCCAGTCATGCGCCACAAGTCTGGACCGCGCATCCGCCGAAAGCTCCGGCGTGTCTGTCTGGTACTTTGAGGCGGCAAGCGCCAGAAAATGTTCCGCAAGAAACAGGACATCGGAGTCTCTGGCCCGCAGGGGCGGCAGGTTGACCCACAGCACTTGCAGGCGGAACAGGAGGTCGCGGCGGAACTCTCCCTTTGCGGCCTGATCTTCCAGATCGCGGTGTGTGGCGGCGATCACCCAGACATCGACATCGTGCTCCTTGACTCCGCCAATCCGCCGCGCTTTTCGGGTTTCAAGAACGCGCAGCAGTTTGGCCTGCGCGTCTAGCGGCATGTCGCCGATTTCATCCAGAAACAGGACGCCGCCATTGGCAGCCTCAAACAGCCCGGTCTTGGGCGCCTTGGCGTCGGTGAACGCGCCGCGCTCGTGGCCGAACAGCTCGGACTCGACCAGTGCCGCAGGCAGGGAGGCGCAGTTGATGGCAATGAAAGGCCCGTTGGCGCGCGGCCCGCCCTCATGCAGCGCTTTGGCGGCGAGCTCCTTGCCAGTGCCCGATTCGCCAGTGATCATCACGGGCGGCGGCGGCTCCTTCATCGGCTTCAGCGCGGCCAGCATGCGGTCAATGGATTTGCGCGCTTCGCAGATGGCGCCAGACCGGCCGAGAATGAGATCCGTTGCCGACGCCGGATTGACCGGCCGGGCAGCAGTTTTTGGCCGAGGCTCAGGACACGCCGCGCCCGCGACAATCGAAGCGATCGTTCCCAGCGGCACGGGCTTGGTCATGAAATCACGCGCACCCATTTTCATCGCCTGCACGGCAACGGAAACATCGCCATGTCCTGTCATCATGACAATGTGGGCGTCGCTCCTGCGCGCCCGCAGCCGCTCCAGAATCTCCAAACCATCGTCATTTCCCAGCTTGAAATCCAGAAATGTCAGATCCGGGCGCATGACTGAAAATTTTGTGACCGCCTCGCGCGCGTTCAACGCAAAATCCGCCTCAATGCCGCGTTTGCGCAAATAGCTGCAAATCGTCCTTGAAAGAACCTCTTCATCGTCAATGACGAGTACTTTGGTCATGGCTAGCGTACTCCATGCAGGGGGAGATTCAGCGTCGCGCGCGCTCCCCGTATCTTGCGGTTCACCAGTTCGATCTTGCCGCCGCAGCGGTCGAGAATGCGTTTGACAAGCGTCAGCCCCACGCCAAGCCCGGATTTCTTGCCTGTGATGTTTTCGCTGAACAGACGTCCCTGCATATCGGGCGCTATTCCGGGTCCGTTGTCCTCAATTGTGACTGTAACCTGTCCAGCCCTGTCAACAGCGCGGCGAACGATGATCTCGCCTCCGCTGCCTATGGCTTCCATGCTGTTTGCAACAAGCGATGTGATGATCTGTGACAGCTCCGCAGGTCTGACCGCGACGCGCGGACTAAGTCCGGATGGAGCAAAGCTGAGGCGAATGGACCGCGTTTGCGCCTGCGCGGCAAATCCCTTCAGGCACTCCTCAATGACGCGGTCAAGGGCGGCGGGCTCGAGCGTTTTGCCGACAACCGCACCCGGATCGACGAGAAAGGAGCGTATCCAGGATTCAAGCCGCTCAGACTGGCCGACAATATCCGTGATCGGCTCACGCGCGCTGTCAGGAAGCTCATCGTCCAAGGCCAGCTCCGCTGACGACCGGATCGAGGCAAGCGGGTTGCGCAAACCGTGCGCCACCGCCGCCGTGAGTTCGCCGATAACCGCATACTTCTCGCTTTCCACCATTCGCTGCTGCTGCTCGGCAATGAGGCGCCTTGCGATGAGCACGACGACCGTCAGCGTCAGAAAAAGCACGCCAGCGCCGATGGCTGAGCCAAGCCAGATCACATGGCGCACAGCCCTGATTTCACCAAGGATTGACTCTGCGGACCGGTAAACTTCCACAGCGCCCGCGACGCTTTTGCCGTCTGCGGTCCAGATCGGCACGTAGGTTTCGATATAGCTGGCAACGGTGCCCGGGAAGTCGACATGCTCGCCCTCACCCTCACCGTCGTGCTCGCCGACCGACTCAATTTCCGGATGCAGCTCGCCGCGGAAAGCGGCTTCCAGTGCAGCAATACCTGAATAGCGTTTGCCGATCTGTGCGGTGTCACTTGACCAGAGGACGGTGCGGTTGAAGCCGTAAACATTGGCGCCAAGCACTTCCGGCAACCCCGAAACTTGGCGGAAAAACGCCTCCATTTCAGGCGCTTTGGGGTTGAATGCATCACCGTGAAAATAAGAGATGGCTCCTGCCAGTTTGACGATCGAATTCACATATTGCGACGATACATTAGCGTCTCGCGCCAGGATCCGGCGCTCCACCATTCCTGAGGCTATATAAGAGAACAGCAGCGCGTTGGCGGCGATCATCACCGCCGCGAGGGCGACGGGCCGGAAGGCAAAGCCCGCGCCATGCCCGTCCAACAGCCAAGATTTCAGGATCGCTTTGATATTGGTCCATTGTGGCTGTTTCACGGTTCACCCCGGAAGAATTCATTGTCACACTTACTTTGCCTGCGCTGAAAGTAAGTCGGCGTAGCTGACAGGAACCTGACAGCGACAGTCAGGATTCTGTCAGTTTGGTGTTGCCCGCTCCGATGGGGGATATCACCCGATTCTTTCGAGCTTGATTGCCGAGCATCAGCAAAAGGAGGGGTGTTCTTGAGCGTTTCCCAAGCAATATCAGATACCTAGGAGATATTCTCCGGCTCAATCTAAAACTGGCCCGCAGCGTGCAACTCCATCTGCAAAGCGAGAAAGCCCATGAACCAGACCGTGCTGATCATCGAAGACGAGACAAGCCTTGCCAATAATCTGGCGGCGGCGCTGGCCCGTGGCGGGGTTGATTCCGTCATTGCCAACTCGCTTGCAGCAGCCTCCGGCAGAATCAGCAGCGCGGACTATGACCTCGTCTGTGCTGACATCCAACTCGGCGATGGCAGCGGGCTGGATTTCTGCGAGGGTATGCGCCGGGACAGGCCCGACCTTCCCGTCATCATGATGACTGGACAGGACACAACCGACAACCGCCTGCGCTCCGAGGGTTTCGGCGCGTCTGCCTTTATCGCCAAGCCTTTCCCGCTGAATCGGTTCCGCGATATGGTCGCCGCCATGCTGCGCGAGAGACAGGGCAGCGAGTCCCGCGCCAACGCGCCGCGCATACTTATGTACTCCCATGACACAATCGGCCTTGGCCATATGCGGCGCAATTCGGCGATTGCCGCGCGCATTGTCGAGCAAAACCCGCGCGCCAGTGTCCTGATGCTGGTCGGCAGCCCGTCTGGCATCCCGTTCGCACTTCCTTCCGGTGTCGACTACGTCAAGCTTCCGTCGCTCACGAAGGTCGGCCGCGCACTCTGGCGTCCGCAAAGCCTGCGTGTCAGCCCGTCCGACGTCATTTCCCTGAGGGCGGCGCTGATCGAGCAGGCAGCGCTGAGCTTTGCACCAAACCTGTTCCTTGTGGATCACGAACCTTCAGGCGTGTCGGATGAACTCATCCCCACGCTGGAGCGGCTTCGCGCTGAAAAGACCGAAATAGTTCTGGGGCTGCGCGATATTCTCGATGAGCCAAAGGTTACCCTGCAGAATTGGGAGTCCCGCGGCACTAATGAAGTCGTCAAACGCCTCTACGACCGTATCTTCGTCTATGGTGATGAAAGCGTTTTTGCATCACGTCGGTTCTATAACCTTGAGAGGCTGAAGCCCCGCAAAGTGTCGAGCTGCGGCTATGTGACAAGCGTGGACGGTCCCCGCAAAGTGTCAACCGCCAAACCGGTGAGAGCGCGGATCGTCGTGGCGGGCGGCGGCGGGCGCGATGCATTTCCTCTGCTGGCTTCGACACTCGAAGCACTCGCCTCAATTGCGCCGGAGGAGCGGCCTGACGCCGACATCATCGCAGGGCCGCTGATGGACGCAGAACTTCTGCGGCCGCTCGAAAAAGCGTCGGCTGATATTGGCGCGAATTTCATGAAGTCGCACCCCGATATCCCCGCGCTCATAGCAGAGGCCGATCTCTTCATCACAATGGGCGGCTATAACTCCATCATAGAGGCGGTCAGCACCGGATGCCCGACACTGGTTGTTCCGCGCATCGGCCCGAGCGCCGAACAGAGGATGCGCGCCGAGTGCCTCGCGAAACGCGGGGCTGTTGAAATGATCGCAGCCAATGACGCTGACGCCAATCGACTGGCTTCTGAAATCAAGAAAATACGCCCAGGCGCGCCACGCATGAAACCATCACTTGATTTGGGCGGGGCGGACCGGGCGGCAGCGTTTATTTGCAGGCTCGTTGAGAAAAACATGCCGGTACGCCCAGCAAACAACAAGGAAATGAAGCATGCAAAAGCTTGATGGTCTGACCCTTGGCTATGTGCTCAAGCGCTTTCCGCGGCTGAGCGAAACTTTTGTGCTCAACGAGATACTCGAGCTTGAGCGCCAGGGCCATAGCGTTGAGGTCTTCTCGCTGCTGCGCCCGCCACAGGAGGCGAGGCATGAGTTGATCAAAGAGGTCAAGGCACGCGTCACCTACCTGCCGTCAGCCAGCAGCCTCATGAAAACCAAGCTGCAGGAAGGCCTTGAGGCAGAGACATCCGATCTGGCGGGCGCGATCTCAGGCGGCGGCGCCGCCTGTGACCCAGTCTTCAACAATGCATCCGTCGAAGAAGCTGCAGCGCTACAATTCAAGGCCGCAGCGGTGGCGGCGCTGGCGCAGGCGCGCGGCGTCGACCATTTGCACGCGCACTTTGCCTCGGATGCCGCCACCGTCGCGCTCCTTGCATCGCGCCTGAGCCGTATTCCATTCTCGTTCACGGCCCATGCCAAGGACATATACCACCTCTACAAATCCATCGCCTCCGACAATGCGATGCGGCGGGCGAAGATTGCCGAGGCGGAGTTTGTCGCAACGGTCTCGAACTACAACCGCTCCCACTTGCGGCAGGTCGCACCGTCACATGGCGCGCGCGTCCGCCGCCTTTACAACGGCATTGATCTTGGCCGTTTCACGCCAGAGCCCCCGGAGCGCAAACCGGGCCAGATCGTCGCCGTCGGCAGGCTTATCGAGAAGAAGGGCTTTTCCGATCTCATCAAGGCATGTGCAATATTGCGTGATAACGACGTCGATTTTCACTGCACAATCATCGGCGACGGGCCGCTATTGGGCGAACTTCAGAACCAAATCAACCAGTGTTCGCTCGAAGGGTCGGTGGAGATTGCCGGACCTCAGCCGCAGGAGCTCCTGATTGGCATGGTGCGGCAGGCGAGCGTTGCGGTCCTGCCGTGCGTCGTCTCGGAAAGCGGTGACCGGGACGGGCTCCCCACGGTTCTGCTGGAGGCTATGGCGCTTGCGCTTCCGGTCGTGACCACCAGTGTTTCAGGCGGTCCAGAGATCGTTGCGCATGGCGAAACCGGCCTCATTGTGGAACCCGGCGATCCGGAGGCGCTCGCGGCGTCGATTGAGACCCTGCTCGAAAACCCCGCCATCGCCTTGAGGATGGGCGCTGCCGGACGCAAACGGGCCGAAAGCCTGTTCTCTCTGCACACGAATGTAGCAACGCTCGCGGACTGGTTCCAGGACGCGGCTGGGCTTGAGTGCCAATTGCTTAAGGAGGCGGTATGATGCGCGTCGCCTATCTCAGCGCTGACTGCGGCATTCCGGTTTTCGGTTCAAAGGGCGCCAGTGTTCACATCCAGGAAATGATGCGCGCCATGCGCTTGCAAGGCGCAGACGTGCGCGTTGTGGCCACGCGGCTTGGTACGCCTACCCGGAATGGAGAGGATGAGGGGGTCGTCCATGCCTTCAGAGTGAGGGCAATCGACGTCAAGGATGGCGGTGACCAGGCGCGCGAAGAGGCGAATATCGCCGATGCCGGGGCGGCAGAAGAGGCGCTGGTCGGTCTCTATGCTGACTGGCCCTTCGACATGATTTATGAGCGCTATTCGCTGTGGTCCGATGCAGGCGTTAAAGTCGCGCGAAGGCTTGGCGTGCCGCTGATTGTTGAAGTCAACGCACCGATACTTTTGGAGCAGGAACAGTACCGCAGACTTGCGCTGCATGAACGTGCGGGAGCAATCGAGCGCGCGGTCTTCAGCCAGGCGGACGGTCTCGTCTGTGTCTCGTCCGAAGTGCGTGACTATGCCATCACAAAAGGAGCCAATCCCGGACGCGCGATTATCATGGGCAACGCCGTCGACACGACCCGGTTCCATGCCGCCGTGCCGCCCATGGATTTTGGGATGCCCGATGGCGCGTTTACCATCGGCTTCAGCGGCAGTCTGAAGCGCTGGCATGGCGTGGATGTCATGATGGAAGCGTTCCGCATGATCCTGCGCGCGGCGCCGCAAGCAAGGCTGCTCGTCATTGGCGAAGGGCCGGAGCGCGGCTGGATCGAAGGGTTCGCGCGCGGTGCCGGCATTGAGTCGTCTGTCACAATGGCTGGCTGGATCGGCCATGCGCAGATGCCGGCGGCTCTGACCGCCATGGATGTAGCGCTCGCGCCTTACCCCGAAACGGAAGACTTCTACTTCTCGCCGCTGAAGGTGTTCGAATACCTTGCAGCCGGGCGTGTGATGGTTGCGAGCCGAATCGGGCAGATCTCCGAGGTCATCAGACATGGCGAAACTGGAATTCTGACGCCGCCCGGAAACGCGGACGCGATTGCCGAGGCGGTACTCGGCGTGATGGCCGATCCCCTGCGGATGCGACGCCTTGGCGAGGCAGCGGCGCGTGAGGGCGCGCGGCATAATTGGAGCCGCAACGCAAGCCAGGCGCTTGGCATGGGTGCAGAACTGCGAAAGGCCGCGTGATGACAGATACAGTTAAACGGCGTCACATTGAGAAGGGTTCGCTGCGGCGGCTGTTCCGGATTTTGGGACCGCGGCTGCGTCCGCATTGGCGCAAGCTCGCCTTTGCGGCAGTTTGCATGATCTTTGCAACGGCGATGGAAATCGCGGCGCCTTGGCCGATGAAGATCGTGTTTGACGGCCTCCTGATCCCTCAGACCAATCTCGATCCGGTCACGGCCTATGCAATTGGGGTTACCGGTGGCGGGGACAGGCTGGTGGCTGCTGTCGCGCTTGCTATACTCGTGCTCGCCATATTCGGCGGCATATTCACGTTTGCGCAGTCTTACCTTATGGCGAGCGCCGGACAGAAGGTTGTGGCGGGCGTGCGGTTTGACCTTTACCGCCACATCCAGAGCCTATCGCACTCATTTCACGACCAGTCGAGCCTCGGCGACATTGTAGCGCGCCTGACCGCCGATGTGCGGATGATGCGTGATCTGTTGATCAACGCGGTGATCTTCTTCGCCGCGCGTATTCTGGTGGTGAGCGGGACAGTCGCGGTGATGGCTTGGATGGACTGGCGGCTGACGCTGGCAGCGCTCGTCGTCTTCCCCCTGTTGTTTTTTGTTTCCTCCCACTTCGGCGAGCGGATCAGGGGCGCGGCGCGCAAACAGCGAAAGAAGGAAGGCAAGATCGCCAATGTGATGAGCGAGAGCATTTCGGCTATCACTGTGGTCAAGGGCTTTGCGCGTGAAGCCTTCGAGGAAGGCCGATTTGCCAAGCAGAACGATTCCTCGCTGCAAGCCGGCCTCGTGGCGACGCGGCTGGAGGGTCACATGGACCGCCTCGTGCAGATTGTTCTGGCGCTCGGCGCGTGCATTGTTCTCTGGTATGGAATCGGACGGGTGCGGGCGGGTGCGATCACGCCAGGCGATCTTCTGGTGTTTACTGCCTATCTGCAGACTCTCTACAAGCCCATCCGCAAGCTTGCCAATATGACAGGCTCGGTGGCCAAAGCGGCGGCAAGCGGCGAGCGGCTTCTTGAAATCTTCGATTTGAAGCCTGACGTGCGCGAAGCCGATGACGCCATTGATGCACCGCGATTTCGCGGCGAGATCACTTTTCATGATCTCTCCTTCGCTTATGCCAATGGCACGCAAGTGCTCAGAAACGCCAATTTGAGAATAGAGGCGGGCAAGACCACCGCCTTTGTCGGCGCGAGCGGCGGCGGCAAATCGACCATCGCCAAGCTCTTGTTGCGCTTTTACGATCCGGTGTCGGGACAGGTTCAGATCGATGGCGTCGACATCAAGCGCTACAAGCTCGCCAGCCTGCGCGAACAGGTCGCCGTCGTCCTGCAGGAATCGGTTCTGTTTGCCACCTCGATCCGCGACAACATCGCTTATGGCAAACTGGATGCGAGCGATGAGGAAGTCATATCCGCCGCCACCGAGGCCGGCGCGGACGAATTTATCCGTGCGCTGCCGGAAGGCTACGACACCGTGGTTGGCGAGCGCGGCGCAACGCTTTCCGGCGGACAGCGCCAGCGCATTGCGATCGCGCGCGCGATTTTGCGCGACGCTGCCATCCTCATTCTTGACGAGCCGCTGACGGGTCTCGATGCACGCATGGCGCGCGAGGTTGCAGATTCCCTCGCCCTCGCCGCCAAGGGCCGCACCACAATCCTGATCTCCCATGACGAACTCTCGCTGGCGATGGCGGACAAAATTGTGCGGGTGTTCAATGGGGGGCTCTATCCAAGGGAAGCGCGCGCGCCACTAGAGCAGGCATCATGAACCAGTTTGATCCAAAAGCACACGCGGCGGCGCGGGAGCCGGAGCCACAGGATTTGCAGCGGGCCTTGGATACCGGTCATATGCGTGTGGAGTTTGCCAAGAAGACATTGGCCGAGATCGCTGAACTTCGCGTGGCGCGCACGCATTTCAGCGCATCGCGTCCAGTCACGATCCATTATCAGTACAGGCTGCGCGGCGTGTCAGATTACAACACATTTATGGGCGAGGTGACGGGAGCGCATACGCGCGCCCATTATGAGACAGAGCGCAAGCGGCTCTGCGATCCGCGCCGCGCGCAGCTGCATCCGGACGATGAGGCATCGCTGTTTGCCTTGGAGGACCCCGGCCTCGTGATCAGAACGCCCGGGCTTGACCCAAAGCTCGGCGGGCTGCGCCTTCTTCATGATGAGGCTTTCGCCATTGGGTTCCTCGCGCGCATTCTCGACAAGCCGGTAACCGGAAGCTTGGCGCGCATTGAGCTGAAAGCGCACCGGTCCGGCAAGCGCGCTGTGCTGGCCGCAAAATTCTGGAACTGGCAGGGATGGAACCATCGGGTTTATATCCGTCTGCGCCCAACCAGTTACGAGGCCGGAAGCCTTGCCTATTTCCAGCATCAGCGCCTTGCGGAGCGGCTCAGCGCGTCTGACATCATCCGTTTGCCCCAGGCATTGGCTTACGATACGCCTCTGGGCGCGGCGGTGTACTCAGCTCTGCCCGGGCGTCCGCCGGAGCTGGCCGGACCCAGAGCGGTGGAAGACGCAAGCCTCTGCGGCACGGCGCTTAAGGAACTGCGCGAACGCGGCGCGCGAGACGGAGAGCCGTGGACTGCGGGCGATGAGATTGCGGGGCTTGAACAATGGCACGCGCGCATCAGCCGCTACCGGGTCGATTTGGAACTTCCCTTTCAAATTGCGCTTGAAAGAGTTTCGCGGTCTCTTGAGAGCCTCCCCAAGATGGCGCTCGCAGCCTGCCACCGTGATTTTCATGAAGGGCAGTTGCTGCTCGGGGCCGGCGGGTGCGGCCTCCTGGATTTTGACACCCTGTGCCTTGCTGATCCGGCGCTCGACATCGGCAATTTCTGTGCCCATGTCCGGCTATCGGAAATACGGGGCAACGGACCTGCGCGGGACTTCGAGGCACGATTTCAAGCCTGCGCCGGGACAGGCCATGCCGGAGAAGCGGCACGAAATGCAGCATGGAAGCGCGCGGCGTTGCTGCGCCTTGCAGCGATCCACGCCTTTTCGAGTGAACCCAAAGATGTCGTCGAAAGACTTATCTTGGAGGCTGGGCAATGAGTCTTGCAGATGTTTCGGATGACGCCCTGCCCGGTCTCAAAGTCGTCTCTGCCCCGAAGCTCTTCCTTCCTGCCTTAGCCCGCGCCCTGACGGACGCTGCCCGCAGTTTCGGACCACCCGCCTCCATGCGGATTGTGCGCATCCGGCACCGCAAGGGCGAGCGCGCCGTCATTCATGCCGAGTTTGACTTCAATTGCCCGGATGGGAAGATGCTGCCCGCCTCCATCTGGCTCCATTCGGCGGAGAAGGCAGCGCGGCGCGGCCGCAAGGCTGCGGCGGGCCAGGCGCCGGGTGCGCCGGTCTATGAGCCAGGGTCAGGGGCCCTGATCTACTTTTTCCCATCCGACCCTTTTGTGCCGGAAATTTCGAAGTTCGTTTCCGACCCGCAGCGCTTTGGGGCGCTGCTTCTGAAGGGTGTAGCTGCTCCCTCCAGCGCGCCGGAACTGGCGCGTTTTCGCCCCGGCGTTGGTGCAACGTTTAGGTGGGGCGATGCCGGCAGGCCTGGGGCCTTCGTAAAAATTCAGAAAGATTGCGATGCGCGGACTGAATTTGGACTGCTCGAAGACATGCATGCTGCAAGCGCTGGAAAGTCCTTTTCGGTTCCCCGGCCAATTGGATTCTGTGAGGAGATCAACGCATTGGCAATGGAGGAGGCGCTGGGGGACACACTTGGCCAACGCCTGGCCGACGCCTCGCCTTACGAAGCGCGCGCCATAACCGGAACGGCGCTGCGCGCGCTGAAGGAGTTGCATGAATGCGGATTTGTCCCGCGCTTGCGCAAGGACCGCACTCATCTGCTCAATCGTGCGCAATCGACGGCGCAGCGCATTGGACAGATCGAGCCGGGGTCAGCGAGCCGCGCGCTGGCGCTCGCGGACGCGCTCACTGGGTTCGACGTGCGCCTTGCCGAGCAGCCGGCGCATTGTGACTTCAAGCTCGAGCATATGGTGTTTTCCCGGGAGAAGGTTACCTTCCTGGACCTCGACAGCTTTGCACTCGCCGATCCGCTTTTTGACCTTGCCATGCTGCACCTCAGAGCCTCGGTGGCGGCGCGCGCCGGGCTCGTAGGACTGCGCGCAGCGTCTGCCGTGCGCAGGGCAGCGCGCAGAGCCGCACTTACGGATTACGGGTCGGAGGCAGCATCCCGCTTTGCCTGGCTGAAGACCTGCGCCGCTCTGCAGCTTGCAGGCCATTTTGCACAGAACATAAGTCCGCACTCAGCCAAACTCTGCCGCTTCGCGCTCAAGATTGGGGAAAAGAGCATCGCTGGCGCTGCGATGCCGGCAACAACCAGCGCGCTGCTGGACGCTGTTTTGCGGGTGCCGCCAGCGCCCTTATTGGAGACTCTATCTTGCGCGTGACCCGGATTTCCGGCTAGCGCGTAAAGTCCACCTTCACCCGTGCCACCGGCACGCCATATTTGGTCACGAGCGCCCGGTTCTTGATCGTCTTGCCGTCTCCTGAGAGCACCATTGTGTCGTAGAAGCGGACGATGTTCTGGCCGGGGCCGGTGTCGAGATCAACGAGATAAGTGAATTTGGCGGTGTTACCGGAGATGCGCACAGTTGTGGAGCCGATCACGTCTTCGCGCGTGCCGGTGTAGAGTCCGGGGGCCTTTTTGGTGAATTTCCAGGTCTTGCGGTCCTTCTCGCCATCGCCATAGACGAAATCCTCCGCCAGCGTCAGCAGATGGCCGTTGAAATTCCCGGACAGGCGGACCGTGAAGGTGCGTTTGACGCCGTTAATGGCAGAGAACGAGCCGGTCGCGCGGGTGACGCCTTGGAAATAGCTTTCCAGCGTGAACGCCTCCGCCTGTGACGCCTGCGAAAGCGAAGGCGCAGCGGCGGCGAGGAGAGAGGCGAGAGTGAGGCGGAGCATGGGCGGGAGCTTTCTCGATGTTTGGGTATATCCACTCTACGGCGTTTCCCGCACAGCGGATTTGCCTCAGGTCTATTGGCAGAATTTCGAGTCGCCTTTTTTGCCGCGCGGCTCGATATCGATGTGGATGTGACTAGCGTGGGACGCGTCGGCGCCCGGCCCCAGGACCGTGTTGAACGCGGCACAGGCGGCAACGCGCAGACTTGCCAGAAATTTGACTGTTGCCGCGCCGTCCGGCTTCTCAACGGAAATTGTGCGACCGTCGGCCATCTCCATCACGGCGATATCCACCGCATTGCCCTGCCCGTGAACTCGAAACCTTCGCCCCCGCCCGCCGATTGCGCGGGCGGCATTCATAGCCGGGGCCGGTGGAGAGGGAGGCAATCGGTTTGCCGAATGCGCTGAGCGCCATGGGCGAGGCGACCTCCACGGAGAACCGCCCCAGCTTCCCTGCCATGGCGCATGAGAGGAGCGGGCGGTCGGAGAAAATGATGGAGTCTCCGGCGCGGGGGGCGGCGGAGATGAGCGCGACCGGGTCATCGATGACGCAGGCGGGGAGAGGCGACGCTGGCGGAGCAGTCGGTTGCTCGGCCTTGATGCCGATGGCTGCGAGGCGGATGAGGCAGGGCGGCAGGGTTGGGGTGGGCGCAAGTGATTGGGAGGCGGCTGGGGAGGTGAGGACGAATACTGCCGCGAACACGCCCATAAGGAGCGGGATGATTTGAATACCGGACATGCTGCATAGTGCGCCTAGCGAGGCACTTTGGCAAAGGCGGATCGAGATCAACCCGCCGTCTTTGCCGTCAGTTCAATATTCAACGCCTTCATCACGGCGAGAATTGTCTTGAGGGTGGGATTGCCGTTTTCGCTGAAGGAACGGTAAAGTTGCTCGCGGGAGAGGCCGGTTTCACTGGCAATCTGCGTCATTCCCTTGGCGCGGGCGACGATACCAAGTGCCTTGGCGATAAAAGCCGCATTGCCCGTCTCGAGCGCGTCCGCCATGAAGAACGCGATTTCCTTGTCATCAACCAAAGCGGCGGCCGGGTCATAGGAGGTGAGTTTTTCGGGCATGTAATTGGTTCTGCATCTTGCCGAGACTTATGGAGCTAAGTGACCTCGAAATTCATTCATAGAAGACCGATATTTTGCAGTAGTGCAGCGAATGTTGGGTGGCTAGCGGATAACCGAAGCGCGTTGGTAAATGTAATCCTGCGACGAAGCTGCTGTCTGGTCATGGGCTTGGAATATTCGGGCCAAACTTGGCGTAGTTCGCGTTCGGCCAGAACGCTTGTAGGCGGAGCACTACTCATAAAACCATCGAAATGATTGAGCAGAAATGCCTCGTGACATGGCGTTTGCCAAATTATCCCAATCTCGCAAATTGCGGCTTCTGCACTTAGCAGCTCGCGCATTCCGGATATTCCGTCAATTTGGTCAGAATCCATCAACAGCGCCGCGTATCGAAATTTTACCCGATTTCTCGCATGCTTCTGGATTTCCTTCTGCGCTCTCATCAGGCGACTCCGCGGATCACCTGCGCCTGGACTAAGGTTGACAACCTCGATGTGATAGGGAAGCCTCCTCTCGTTAATGATGTCATTCAAAAATTGGCCATAAGACTGTTCAGATTCTCCCTCGCACCCGAGAAAAACTGGAGTGCGAGGTTGAATTATTGATCGTCGCCGGCTCATCCTATTTGCGGGACTGCGCCATAAGTCCCACCCAAATACTTCTTGTATAGGTTGTCCACTCGGCGAACAGCCTGCACATCCATCAGGGAAAACACGCGGGACCTTCCACGGTGATCCTTCTCACAAAAGACGACTTCTTCTTTTGCTAGATCATCAAGCAGAGTGGCTGAGTGGCAAGACATCCAAAGTTGGGCGTTGTGCGGATTGCGGATCGGATCATAGAACCAGCGCGTAATTTCCGGCAGTATTAATGGATGAATAGATTGATCTAGCTCATCCATCACAGCAATTCCGCCGCGTTGAAGGGCAAGCAAAAGAAACGGAAACAGCCGGATAAACGAACGCGTACCTTGACTTTCTAAAGACCATGGCATTTCAAAGTGAAGTCCTTCGTGCTTGAAAAGCGCGGCAGGTCCCGTCGCAGTTGCAACTATCTCCATTTGCTCGACGCCGACGTCGATTCTCTTTAGCTCTCGGTTGAGAGCCTCTAATATCGAGGGGTTCACAGCGAGAAATTGGATGGCATCGATATCTGTTGGGTCGGTGCGATCAATCAAAATATTGCCTAACACGGCTTCTGCTGATCGCAGAAGTGCCATGGCCGGCTGGTGTTCAAAAAGCGCAAGAGTAGCCACTACGCTTG
Source organism: uncultured Alphaproteobacteria bacterium (assembly GCA_963792485.1). Classification (GTDB taxonomy): domain Bacteria; phylum Pseudomonadota; class Alphaproteobacteria; order Rhizobiales; family Rhizobiaceae; genus JANOYJ01. Next base: position 3,059 of record CAWBWL010000001.1, on the reverse strand, counting down.
CATTTCGGCGCACTTTATCGATTACTTTGCTGAACCCCGTGAGCGGAAATGCCTTTGACCCCAAGATCGTGTTTTCGCCTTGCCGCTCGAAAACACGGATCCATCTGCCCTGACCATTTGGCCTCTGAAGCAGTGCTTCCCGTCCGACCGTATTAATCGCTCCTTCGACTGGATGTAGCTCAAGCTCATAACGATAGGTTGCAAACTTCTCTTTAAATTTCGTGGAACTCTCTGCGCTTGAAATTAAGTCCATTGAACCGCCAAGTTCGACGGCAAGACGAATGGGGGCGTTAGCTGAGGCCTCGTCATTAAATCGCTCACACGGCAAACTACTTGTGTTTTGGAAACTATGCTTGAGAAACCAGGAAATGAACGCCAAGGCCTTCAGGACCGTGGATTTGCCCGATCCGTTAGCGCCAAATATGGCGACCACTTTTGGAACACGTTCAATCACTCCATCAAAAACCGGGGCAAACCGTTCGGGGTACTCCGCCACGCCTCTAGGAATTCGCAGATCAAGGATTTGCAAATCTCTTATTGAATAGAAGTTTTCGATCTCTAGACGGTACAACATACCTACATAAATGCTCCATTGAAAAGACATTTTCAACAAAAAAATGTTGAATTTGTTCATACACAACATATCTATCGGGCTTTAGCGCCGAATATCCCATCACCGCCAGCTCTTCAACCCCGCCCATACTCTTCTCTCCAGGGTGAAATGCTCCGCTGAAAACTGCCCCGCCGCCAGTGAGTTCAGCATGCCGATGCCGGTGAACTGGAAGCCGCATTTTTCGATGACTCGGCGGGAAGCGGTGTTGGTGAGGCGGCAGCGGGTGAAGAGGCGCTCGATCTTGAGCCGCTCGAAGGCGAAGTCTGTGAGCGCATGCGCGGCCTCGGTGGCAAAGCCCTTGCCCCAATGCGGCTCGCCCAGCCAGAAGCCCAGCTGCATACGGCCCTCGCCATCGATTGACAGACCGGCGCAGCCGAGAAATGCGGCTGTCCTCTGCTCGGTCAGCGCATAAGTGCAGCCCTGCCGGTCCGGCTCTGCCACACGGCGGATGAACTGATGCGCATCCTCGAGTGCATAGGGGTGCGGCATGGCGGTCATCATGGACGCCACCTTCGGATTATTGGCGAGCCGCGTGATGTCGCCTGCATCTTTCGCAACGGGCGCGCGCAAAGTGAGGCGCTCCGTTGTCAGGACCGGGCAATGCGCCCGGCCCGGTTCCCAATGACGGGAGTCTTCGCTTTCGGCAATCATCTCATCCTTCCCTCACAGGCACAGGCAGGCGCGCTTGGCGGCGCCGGCGATCAGGGCGGCGTCCCAGGTGACCGGGATTGCCTGACCGACTTTGTGCCCGGCGCTGGCGAAGTCGCGGCGGGTCAACTCGGTGCGGAAATCCTCGACCGGCTCGCCGCGCGCCAGCGAATAGTTCATGCCGGAACCCACGAGCTTGAAGCCAAGCTTCATCTGTACTTTGAGCGAGGCCGCATTCTCCTTGAAAGCAGCGGATCTGACCTTGTCGATCTGCCGTGTGTTGAAGGCATGGGCGAGCAGTGCCGCCGCCGCCTCGGTCGCATAGCCATGGCCCCAGACAGGCTCGGCGAGCCAATAGCCGAGTTCCGGCACCCCATCGAGACCCTCAAGCGTCACGGCTCCGATCAGCCTCTCGCGGTGGATGGTGAAGGCCATATCCTGGCCCGCCTCGATGTTCCGCGCGGTGTGTTCGATCCACTCCTGCGCGTCTTTCGGAAAATACGGGTACGGCACGCGAGCGAGCATGCGCGAGACATTTCGGTTGCCGATGAATTCCGCGATGTCGTCGATATCGACTTCGAGCGGGGGCCGGAGCGTCAGCCGCTTGGTGACCAGAATGTCCATTTTGTCCTCCAGACGCGAAAAAGGGAAAGATGGCGGCCCATCTTTCCCTTTTTTGATCTCTGGAGTTTCCAGACACCGGGTCCAATGGGACGCCGGTGTTTGAAAAACTTACCGGCTCATTCTGCGGCTTCCGCTTTCGGCATCACCGAAACATAGGTGCGGTTGTTCGCTTTGGAGGCGAACGACACGATGCCGGCGGTGGTTGCGAAAATGGTATGGTCTTTGCCAATGCCAACGCCGGTGCCCGGATGCCACTGGGTACCGCGTTGACGAATAATAATGTTGCCGGACACGACCGACTGGCCGCCCGACTTCTTCAGGCCAAGACGCTGCGACTGTGAATCACGGCCGTTGCGCGATGAACCGCCAGCTTTTTTGTGTGCCATGGGTTTTCTCCTAAACTGCCGTTATTCGCCCGACTGGGCCTGTTGATCGACTTTAGCGCGCGGCGGCTTGCCTGCAAGCAATTCCTTGGCCTGCTCAATCCACTCTTCGCGCTCTGTGCGCCCGCCAAGCTTCAAGTCTTCGTCAACCTTGGCCATCTCGGCGGCGGACATGGCTGCAATCTGGGTCAGTGTGGTGATGCCTGCGCCAGCAAGCTTCTTCTTCAAAGCCGGGCCGACGCCGCCGATGATTTCGACGTCATCAACCACGCTTGGAGCTGCTGCGGCCGCCGCCAATGCAGGCGCGGCTTTCGCCACCTTGACCGGCTTGTCAGCCGCGGTCTTCGACGGCTTGGCCCCGCCCGTCAGAATTTCCGCAATGCGGATGGTCGTCAGATGCTGGCGATGGCCGCGGGTGCGCTTGGAATTCTGGCGGCGGCGCTTTTTGAAGGCGATGACCTTCGCGGCGCGGCCCTGTTCCACAACTTCCGCCGTGACCAGAGCGCCGGCAACCGTTGGCGCGCCAACAGCTGCGCCTTCGCCTTCGCCGACCATCAGCACTTCGTTGAAATGAACAATATCGCCGGCATTGCCGGTGACTTTCTCGACCTTTAGCAGGTCGTTGGCGGCGACGCGGTATTGCTTGCCGCCGGTTTTGATGACTGCGAACATTTTTTTCCCTTTCGGTTTGTTCGGTCGGCTCTTCAGGCACAAGGCCTGCGGCCGTCTTTTTAGTCAGTCGATGACCGGGTTGATAAAAAGCTTATGGCGCGGAAATCCCACGCCACAGC